>CAVRHW010000012.1:0-58777 GCA_963721085.1 uncultured Gammaproteobacteria bacterium | reverse complement strand
GCCCCGCTGTTTCCAGCGGGGCTTCTTTAAACACTCATGAGAATGAGCAACACTTACATCATGCCGCCCATTCCACCCATGCCGCCCATGCCACCCATATCAGGTGCGCCAGCGGCTTCTTCCTTAGGCAGTTCTGCGATCATGCACTCGGTGGTGATCAACAGACCTGCGATCGAAGCTGCGTTCTGCAGTGCGGTACGGGTAACCTTGGTTGGATCGAGAATACCCATTTCAACCATGTCGCCGTATTCGCCGTTGGCTGCGTTGTAACCGAAGTTACCTTTGCCTTCTGCAACCTTGGCCAGAATTACGGAAGCTTCTTCACCCGCATTGGTGACGATCTGGCGTAATGGATCTTCCATGGCACGACGTGCGATAGCGATACCGATGTCCTGATCGTGGTTGTCGCCTTTGACTTTATCAACGGCTTTCAGCGCACGAATCAGTGCAACACCACCGCCAGGGACGATACCTTCTTCAACCGCAGCGCGAGTTGCATGCAGTGCATCTTCAACGCGTGCTTTTTTCTCTTTCATTTCCATTTCAGTTGCAGCACCAACCTTGATCACGGCAACACCGCCGGCAAGTTTAGCGACACGTTCCTGAAGTTTTTCGCGATCGTAATCCGATGTGGAATCTTCGATCTGGGTACGCAGTTGAGTAACACGTGCTTCGATGTCGGCTGTTTTACCAGCACCATCAACAACAGTGGTGTCTTCTTTAGTAACGGTAATGCGTTTTGCAGAACCAAGATCGTCCAGCGTAGCTTTTTCCAGTGACAGACCTACTTCTTCCGAGATCACAACGCCGCCAGTCAGAACAGCGAGGTCCTGCAGCATGGCTTTGCGACGATCACCGAAACCAGGCGCTTTAACCGCAGCAACTTTAACGATGCCGCGCATGGTGTTGACCACCAGTGTTGCCAGTGCTTCGCCTTCAACATCTTCTGCAACGATCAGCAGCGGACGGCTGGCTTTGGCAACAGCTTCGAGTACGGGCAGCAGTTCGCGGATATTGGAAATCTTTTTGTCGAACAGCAGGATGTAAGGATCGTCCAGTTCAGCAGCTCATGCTTTCCTGTTTGTTGACGAAGTAAGGCGAGAGATAACCGCGGTCGAACTGCATACCTTCAACGATATCAAGTTCGTTATCCAGCGAAGTGCCTTCTTCAACAGTGATGACGCCTTCTTTGCCGACCTTGTCCATGGCATCAGCGATGATCTTGCCGATGCTTTCATCAGAGTTAGCCGAGATAGTGCCGACCTGTGCGATCGCTTTGCTGTCTGCGCAAGGCTTGGAAATTTTTCTCAGTTCTTCAACTGCGGCAGTTACAGCTTTATCGATACCGCGTTTCAGATCCATTGGATTGATACCGGCGGATACTGACTTCATACCTTCACGCACGATGCCCTGTGCCAGTACGGTAGCTGTGGTGGTGCCGTCACCGGCGATATCTGAAGTCTGGCTGGAGACTTCTTTCACCATCTGTGCGCCCATGTTTTCAAACTTGTCTTCCAGCTCAACTTCTTTTGCTACCGATACACCGTCTTTGGTGACTGTCGGTGCGCCGAAGGACTTATCCAGAACGACGTTACGGCCTTTAGGACCGAGAGTGACTTTTACCGCATTGGCAAGAATATTAACGCCTCGCACCATGCGGTGACGCGCGTCTTCGCCAAATCGTACATCTTTAGCTGACATATTTATTTCCTCTTTAAATCTGTGTTGTTGATGTGCTTAAGCTGCAAGCACGCCAAGAATGTCTTCTTCTTTCATGATCAGCACTTCTTCGCCGTCCACCTTGATTTCGGTGCCGGAGTATTTGCCGAACAGAACTTTGTCACCGACTTTGACATCCAGTGCGCGTACATCACCGTTTTCATTGACCTTGCCATTGCCCACAGCAACTACTTCGCCTTTCTGGGGTTTTTCGGCTGCGGAATCAGGAATCACAATACCGCCGGCGCTGGTGCGCTCTTCTTCTACGCGTTTAACCACTACACGGTCGTGCAACGGACGAATTTTCATTGGTTCTACCCTCTTTGGAAAAATTAGCACTCTAATAAAGTGAGTGCTAATGATAATGACGAATATGCCAGAGTCAAGCGCCTTGCTGGCGTGGTCTCCGGTTGTGCGTGAATAGTGGGGTTGCTCAGCTGGAATACAAGGTCTGCGGGCTAAATATTTTGTCGCCAGCGCTGGCGCCATGCTTAATCATCGCGTCGATAATCGCCTTCGATGGTCCGCCCTTTGTGCTCGGGCGGTGACTGGGTGGCGGTATCGTGCACCTGTCCGGCACCGAACTGGCTGTGCATCTGAACCGTGGCGCGAGCCAGGATAATGCGCAGCAATATTCGACGTGTCGGTGGCAGCAGGCAGATCAGCCCCAGCGTATCGGTGAGAAACCCCGGCGTGATCAGTAGCACGCCGCCCACTGCGAGCACCATGCCTTCCAGCATCTCCTGGGCCGGCATCTGGCCCTGCGCCATCTGCTGCTGCGCGCGACGCAGTGTGGTAATGCCCTGATAACGTAGCAAATTGACACCAATGAATGCGGTGAGCAATACGATCAGCACAGTATTGAGCCCGCCGATACGACTGCCGATTTCGACAAACAGAAAGATCTCGGTCAGCGGGATCACGATGAATAATAATGGCCAGAAACGTATCATGGTGTTTATATTTACCTAGTGTATGAATTTTGCCCGGGCTAAGGCCCGATGTATGCCGAGTTTTGCTATGCTTATGCCCAGATTACTCGAAGATGCTGTTATCAGGTGGAACCCGGTGTCCGCTTTTGTGTCTAAAAACCTCACCGCCACCCGCTCATCAGGATAAACTCCGGAATATGACCACTTATAAACGACTATTAAGCGTCTACGGCCTGCTGTTTGCGATGTTATTACTGCCAGCGAGTTCCGTCCTCGCCGCCGGGAATGATGCAAACGGGCTCGGCGTGAGCCTGGGCCTCAGTGATGACAGCGGTATTCTCACGCCCGACCAGGCCTTCCATCTTACTACCGAATCGACTGCCAGCGGGTTTAAGGCCCATTTTGTCATCGCCGACGGCCATTATCTGTATCATGACAAAATGCACATCACCACCACCAGCGGCGATGTCACCACCGGGCCTTTACAGCTTTCGCCCGCAGAAGAAAAAGTCGATCCACAATTCGGCAAGGTAATGGTCTACCACCATTTCGCCGATGTGACTCTGCCCTACCTCACTAGCAATGCGGGCAAAAGCGCGACTTTCAAGGTGGGTTATCAAGGTTGTTCAAGTATTTCCGGCATATGCTATCCACCGCAGACACGTGAATTCACGGTTAAGTTACCTGTGGTGTCTGCGGCAGCAGCGAGCACCGCGACGCCAGCGGCCGCGACTGCGCCAGCTACGAGCAGGAACGCCGGCCCTGATTTATCTGAACAGGATTCGATAGCCCGGACCCTGCAGGCCGGTAATGTATGGCCCGCCTTGTTGCTGTTCTTTGGCCTGGGGCTGTTGCTGGCGTTTACCCCCTGCGTATTCCCGATGGTTCCGATCCTGATGGGCATCATCGTCGGCCAGGGTGAAACACAGACCACGCGCAGTTCATTCATGCTTTCGCTGGTCTACGTGCTGGCGATGGCCTGCACCTATACCGTGGTCGGCGTGCTGGTCGGGCTGTCGGGTGAAAATATCCAGGCCTGGTTCCAGAACCCGTGGATCATCAGTGCTTTTGCCGCGATTTTTGTCGCTCTGTCGTTTTCCATGTTCGGTTTCTACGAACTGCAGATGCCCGGTGCTATCCAGAACAAGCTGGTGCAGATCAGCAATAATCAGCGCGGCGGCACCATGGTCGGCGTTGCCATCATGGGCTTTTTGTCTGCGCTGATCGTCGGCCCCTGTGTTACCGCACCGCTGGTCGGGGCGCTGATCTATATCGCGGATACCGGCAATGCCGTGTTCGGCGGTATGGCCCTGTTCGCTCTCAGCATGGGCATGGGGGCACCGCTGTTATTGCTGGGTGCTTCGGCAGGCAAACTTCTGCCCAAAGCCGGTGCCTGGATGGATGCAGTCAAAGCCGTGTTTGGTGTGCTGCTGCTGGCGCTGGCCATCTGGCTGCTGGAGCGCGTTGCGCCTGCAGTGCTGACCATGTCCCTGTGGGCCGCACTGCTGATTGTTTCGGCGATTTATATGGGCGCGGTCGACGCATTGCCAGCGGCGGCGTCGGGCTGGCGCAAGTTGTGGAAGGGTATCGGCATCCTGTTACTGGCCTCTGGTCTGATCCTGCTGATCGGCCTGGCTTCGGGCAGCCGTAATCTGTTCCAGCCGCTGCAGGGACTGAGCATGGGCAGCAGCAACGCCAGCGCGACGCACGCGCTGGCATTCAGACAGATCAAGGGCGTCGCAGGCCTGAACGCAGCACTGGCCTCGGCCAAAGGCAAGCCGGTCATGCTGGACTTTTATGCTGACTGGTGTGTCTCCTGCAAGGAGATGGAAAGCTTCACTTTTTCTGACCCGGCGGTACAGCAGGCGCTGGCCGGCTCGGTTCTGCTGCAGGCAGACGTGACCCCGAACGATGCGCAGGATACCGAACTGTATAAACACTTTGGTATTATCGGCCCGCCGTCGATTATGTTCTTTGATAAAGACGGTGTTGAAATGCGTAATATGCGTGTCGTCGGATACATGCCCGCCGCTGAATTCAAAGCCCATATAGAGCGCGCATTCAAGTCACAATAGCTTTCACTTCAGGACGGCCAGGAGCCGTGCTGTACGCGTAGAGCTACAGCGCCCAGAATAGTTTGAACTGAGTACACATGAAAAATAGTCTGATTTTTGCCCTCGCCATGCTGGTTGCTGGCGCTGCCGGCTACGGCGTACAAACCTGGTTACACAAGGACAAAACGGCTGAAGCCACGTTATCGATTCCGGGTCCGGATTTTTCTGCACGCGACCTCAATGACAAAACACGTAACATCAAAGAATGGCGCGGCAAGGTGGTACTGCTAAATTTCTGGGCCACCTGGTGCGGCCCCTGCATTGCAGAAATCCCCGAGCTGATCCAGTTGCAAAAAACCTATGGCGCACAGGGACTACAGGTGGTGGGGGTTGCGGTCGATAACAAACAGGCGGTGAGTCAATTTGCTGTCAAACACGGGATGAATTACCCGATCCTGATCGGGGGCAGCGACGCGGCTGAACTGTCCAAACGCTATGGCAATAAACTCGGCGTGCTGCCTTTTTCCGCGTTCATCGATCGCGAGGGCGTGATCAGGCTGGTGACCCAGGGCGCGATCAAACCGGACATGGCGCAACTGATTCTGGCCCGGCTCGGGATTCACGGCTAGGCAAAATTCCACGAAACTGGCACCAAATTCGCCGAAATAGTAGACAAGTTTGTCTAATTTGGGCAGACTAGCGCATCTGACGACTGCAACACTATAAATATACCAATAATGCCCGATCTGCTCGTTATCAATGGCCCCAATCTGAACCTGCTGGGCACGCGTGAACCGCACCATTATGGACTGGACACTCTGGATAAAATTAACCAGCGTTTGCAAACGCTTGCCAGTGAACACGGCTGCAGTCTTGAATCGGTGCAGAGCAATGCCGAAGCCGAACTGATCGAGCATATTCATCAGGCAGGAATCAACAAGGTCAAATTTATTATTATCAATCCGGCGGCTTTTACCCACACCAGCGTCGCGCTGCGTGACGCACTCAGTGGGGTCAACATTCCGTTTATTGAAATCCATTTATCGAATGTGCATGCACGTGAAGCTTTTCGCGGCCATTCCTATTTTTCAGATATTGCCGTAGGCGTGATCTCAGGCCTGGGCGCACTCGGTTATGAACTCGCGCTGCGCGCAGCGCTTCAACAAATCAAACAGGGTTAATCCTCATGGATATACGCAAAGTAAAAAAATTAATTGAGTTGCTGGAAGAATCCGGCATTGCAGAAATCGAAATCAAGGAAGGCGAAGAAGCTGTGCGCATTTCACGCTACGGCAGCGGCAGCGCAGCCCCGCAACAAATACATTATGCACCCGCGCCAGTTTCTGCGCCCGCACCTGCCGCAACACCCGCGGCTGATGCAGAAGATGAAGCCGACGCCCTGCCCAGTGGTCATATTCTGAAATCACCCATGGTAGGCACTTTCTACACTTCACCTTCACCTACCGCGCCCGCGTTCTGCAAGGTGGGTGACCAGGTGAACGAAGGCGAAACCCTGTGCATTATCGAAGCGATGAAAATTCTGAATCAGATCGAGGCAGACAAATCAGGAACCATCAAGGCCATACTGGTCGATAATGCGTCGCCGGTTGAATTCGGCCAGCCACTGTTTGTAATCGGCTGATCGCTATGCTGGAAAAAGTTCTTATCGCCAATCGTGGCGAAATTGCCCTGCGAATATTGCGCGCCTGTCGTGAACTCGGCATCAAAACCGTGGCGGTGCATTCTGAAGCCGACCGCGATCTGAAGCACGTACGCCTCGCAGATGAATCGGTCTGCATCGGCCCGGCGCCGTCGAAAGACAGTTATCTCAATGTGCCCGCCATCATCAGCGCTGCAGAATTAACCGATGCTGTGGGCATTCATCCGGGTTATGGTTTTCTTTCTGAAAACGCCGATTTTGCCGAACGCGTCGAAGACAGCGGTTTTGTTTTCATCGGCCCAAGTCCCGATTCGATACGCACCATGGGCGACAAGGTAGCTGCAATCAAAACCATGATTGAAGCAGGCGTGCCCTGTGTGCCCGGCTCGGACGGCGAACTGGGCGACAATAACGATACCAATATGAAACTGGCGCGAGAAATCGGGTATCCGATTATCATCAAAGCCTCGGGCGGCGGCGGTGGTCGCGGTATGCGCGTGGTCAATTCCGAAGCGACGCTGATTAATTCGATCTCGCTCACCAAACAGGAAGCCGCGAGTAACTTCGGTAACGATGCAGTGTACATGGAGAAATACCTGGAAACACCGCGCCACATCGAAATCCAGGTGTTGTCCGATGGCCAGGGCAATGCCATCCATCTTGGTGAACGCGATTGTTCGATGCAACGCCGCCATCAGAAAGTGGTTGAAGAAGCGCCCGCACCCGGCATTACTGAAAAGATGCGCAAAAAAATCGGTCAGCGTTGTGTTGATGCCTGCATCAAAATGAAATACCGCGGCGCCGGCACCTTTGAGTTTCTATTCCAGGATGGCGATTTTTATTTCATCGAAATGAATACGCGCGTGCAGGTGGAACACCCGGTGACTGAAATGATTACCGGCGTGGATATCATCAAGGAACAACTGCACATCGCATCGGGTGAAAAACTGCGTTACAAACAAAGCGATATTGAGATTCGCGGTCATGCTATCGAATGCCGTATCAATGCCGAAGATCCAAAAACCTTTATGCCTTCGCCCGGCAAGATCGAACGTTACCACCCGCCCGGTGGCCCCGGTATACGCATAGACACACATATATATGGTGGCTATACCGTGCCGCCTTATTATGATTCGATGATTGGAAAACTGATTGCGTATGGCAACGATCGTGATATTGCGATTGCACGTATGCAGGGTGCGTTATCGGAAATCAGTATTCTCGGCATTAAAACCAATATTGATCTGCACCGAGACATTCTGTCCGACTCGGCATTCCAGACTGGTGGCACCAATATCCATTATCTGGAGAAAAAACTCGGACTCTAGCTTTGAAAGATGATGCGCCGGAACCAGGTTCCGGCGCAGAGTCTGCAATTAAAACCGTGCTGCTTTGTAACCATTCCTGTTGAGCAAGGCCACAATGCTTTTATCACCAATCAAATGCCCTGCCCCGACAATAACGAAATAACGCTTGTCCGTTTTTAGGTAGCCTTCGATTTTTTTCGCCATCGCAGTGTTGCGCCTGAAAAACAACTGGTTGTACAGAGACTGAAAGGAAGGATGCTGCGTCAGCACATCATCGAACAGGATCTTATCAAGCTGTTTTTCATCGCCCCGCTTCCAGCTTTGCACCAGCGTATGCATGGTGTCATCGGTCTGTTCAAAATCGCTCAGGGCTTCCTGTATCAATAAATCGCCGTCGGCGATTTTCAGCAACACATTCAATTGCTGTTGTATGGTTTCGAGTTCGAGCACCGGTTTTTTCTGTGCTTCGGCGCGATGTATAAAATGAACATCAATCCCGTCATCCGCCCTGAATCCCAGTTGCGTCATTTGTGCTGCGGTCAGGGTCATGATCAGTATCCCGGGCTTCTGATGCTCGACCATGGAATACGGTATTTTGAGTTGCTGTAACTGTTTGCGCAGACTGGCGTAGGTATCGGCTTTCAGATGCTCTCGTATGGTGTCATTTCCGTGATACATGCCTTCTTCCTGGATCATTTTCCTGGCCTGCGCGACACCGGCCGCGTCCATATTCACTTCAACCACCAGATTGTCGGAACGATCAAACGCCTGCTGAATAGCTTTGCGCATGGGATAGAAACTGGCATCCGCATAATGGATCGAACCCAGCAAATACACCGTCGCAGTTTTCGACTGCACTCGCCAGAACAGACCGCGATCCTGCGCTGCCTGAACATTGAAGCTGAACAATACAGCAATGATCAGTGCCAGGTATCTCATTGTTTCTCTTTTATTTCTAATGCGGTTCGGTAAAGCTCGTTTTTGTTGCCACCGGTAAGTTTTGCCGCAATACCGGCCGCCTGTTTGACCGGTAGTTCGGCGAGCAAAATTTCCAGCACGCGTGCCGCCGCCGCATCGTCCACAATCTCGGCAGCGCCCGCGACCACCAGCACCATTTCACCCTTGCGTTGATTGCTGTCCGCTTCTACCCAGTCACACAGTTCTGCCAGCGTGGTTTTGCGAATCGTTTCGAAGGTCTTGGTCAGCTCGCGCGCCAGCGTGACCTCGCGCGTCGCGCCAAACATGTCGCGCATATCGTGCAGGGTTTCAAGGATGCGATGGCAGGATACATAAAACACCAGGGTACGCGTTTCGTGTTTGAGTGTTGCCAGATAATTTTGCCGCGCCTGTTGTTTGGCCGGTGGAAAACCTTCGAACACGAATCGATCGGTCGCCAGCCCGGCAGCGGCCAGTGCGGCGATCGCTGCGCAGGCGCCGGGTATCGGCACCACCCGGATACCATGCGCATGCGCCTGCTCGACCAGGCGGTAACCGGGATCACTGACCAGCGGCGTACCCGCATCGGAAATCAGTGCAATCTGGCCGCCCTGTTGCAGCTGCGCGATCAACTGCGGGGTCAGCCGGTCTTCATTATGTTCGTGATACGCCAGTGAGCGAGTGCTAATGCCCAGATGATTCAGTAAATGCTGGCTGTGGCGGGTGTCTTCGGCGGCGATGACATCCACCTGACGCAGGGTCTCGATCGCACGCTGGCTGATATCAGCAAGATTGCCGATAGGGGTGGCCACCAGATACAGGCAGCCCTTCGCTTCTGTGGGGGAACTTTCGATTGACACGATCTGTCCTGGAAAACATACTTACCGACGCAGAGCACTCTGCGAAAAAAACCTATACTGTAGCTTAATGACCCTCTTGTCCAGAATAATACCCGCCTCCTCATCCAGAACCCGACTCAGCCTGCTGGTCATTAGCCTGTGCCTGATGATCACGGCCTGCGAACACGTCGAGCCCCGAAAACAAAGTCTCGACCAGGTGATATCGACCACCGAAACCGGGGTCATCGAGGACAAGAACAGTCCCGAGTATTACATTCAGCTGGCCAATCAAAGCCAGGGCGAGGAGCGCCAGCAATATCTGCTCAAAGCCGCCGAGCTGCTCTATCAGCGCGGCGATCTGGCCACGGCACAGAGTCAGCTGGCGAATTTAAAACCCGACCAGCTGGCAGCACAGCGCCAGCAGGACATCCAGTTACTGGCCGCTCGAATCGCCGTTGCCAGCAATAACCCGAACCAGGCATCGGCGCTGATTCCGCCTGATGATCAGCTGACCCCGCAACAACAGCTGGAAGCCAGGAAAATTCGCGCTGACATTGATTTTGCCAATGGATATTTCATGCAGGCTGCGCTGGCGCGCATCGCGCTTGATCGGCAGCTGCTGGATCCCAAAGAACGCGAACGCAATCACCACAGGATCTGGCGCGCACTGTCAGCGCTTCCGACTATCAATTTAAAAAATGCCAGCAGCACTGACGCCACCACCGAGGGCTGGCTGGAGCTGGCGCGCATCATGCGCAACGCACAGACGAATATTAACGGGCTGCAGACAGCCATACTCAACTGGGGCACACGTTTTCCCCAGCACCCGGTCAGCAATGCTTTTATCGATTCGATGCTGAACGAATACATCCAGTCTCATACCATGACGGGCGGTATCGCTGTTCTGCTGCCATTGAGCGGTAAACTCAAAACCACCAGCGAAGTGATTCAGAACGGTTTTATCAGTGCCTACTATCAGGAAAAAAGCCACCAGCTACCCGGCGTAACAGTACCGACTGTTCGCTTTTATGACAGTGGCGAAGGCGATACCAATTTCATGCAGGAGTACCAACAGGCGATCCTTGACGGTGCCAGTACCGTGGTCGGCGCGCTCGATAAAGCAGTGGTCGACCGTCTTGCCCAGCAGGCCGAACTCCAGGTCCCGGTGCTCAGCCTGAATTATTCAGAAAACCCTTTGAGTAATGCCAGCAATCTGTACCAGTTTGGTTTACTGCCAGAAGACGAGGCGCGCCAGACCGCTGAACTGGCGATTCACCAGCACAAATTACAGGCGGTTGTGCTGGTGCCCGATGGCGAATGGGGACAGCGTATTGCCAAAGCATTCAGCCAGCGTTACACCGAACTCGGTGGCAAGGTGATGGCCACCCAGCTGTACGCTGCGGACAAAGACCAGTATTCCTGGCCAATACGGCACATGCTCAATATCACTGACAGCGAAGCCCGACGTCAGAGTATTGAAAACCTGCTCAGCACCCGGGTCAAATTTGTACCCAGACGGCGCCAGGACATTGATATGATTTTTCTTGCAGCCACGCCGCGTTCTGCACGCAGCATCATGCCTGCATTCAAATTCCACCATGCTGGAAATTTGCCCGTGTATTCAACCTCCAGCGTTTACACCGGTCATGTAGACCGCAGAGCCGACCTGGATTTGAACGGCATGATTTTCTGTGATATTCCGTGGGATCTGACTTCAGACAACCCGCTGCGTAAGGTATTTATGAACGACTGGCCCGACCAGAAAAACTATACCCGTCTGTTCGCGCTGGGTATCGATGCCTATCATTTACTGCAGAATATGAGTTATTTAACGCACAACAGTTATGCGCGTTTTTCAGGTGAAACCGGCAATATCTATCTCGGTGCCAATAATCGCCTGCACCGCGAACTGATCTGGGCGCAATTTAAGCACGGTGTTCCGGTGTACATGGATACCACCATCCCGTCTGAGCCCGAAATCGAGCATGACGAAAACGACGACTCGTGACCAGGGCATAGATGCCGAGCTGGCATGTTGCAAATTTTTACAAAACCAGGGCCTGAAACTCCTGCAAAAAAATTTTCGCGGTCGCCAGGGTGAAATCGACCTCATCATGCTGGATAAAAAAACCCTGGTGTTTGTCGAGGTCCGTTACCGGAAAAACAATGATTACGGTGGTGCGCTGGCGAGTATCACACCACTCAAACAGCGGCACATTCTGACCACCGCCGAATTTTTTCTACAACAGCATCCACAATACAAAAATGCACGAATTGACGTTGTCGGCATGTCGAAAAAACCGGACAATGACGCCTGCAGCGCCGCCGATGAATACAACTACGAATGGGTCAAAAATGCTTTTTAAACGAATCCCGGAAACGCCATGGATCTGATCACCAGGGTTAAGCAGAATTTTCAGGACAGTATCAGCACCAAGCAGCTGGCGACCGAGCTCCTGGCAGAGCCTGTGGCGCGTGCAGCAGAATCGATGACCCAGTGCCTCCTCAACGGCAACAAAGTGCTCTCCTGCGGCAACGGTGGCTCTGCAGGTGATGCCCAGCACTTCTCTTCGGAGATGCTCAATCGTTTTGAAATGGAGCGCCCCGGACTGCCTGCGATGGCGCTGACCACTGACACCTCGACGCTGACCTCCATCGCCAATGATTACAGTTATGAATACATCTTTTCCAAGCAGGTGACCGCGCTGGGCGCCCAGGGCGATATCCTGCTGGCGATCAGCACCAGCGGCAATTCAGGCAATGTCTGCCAGGCAATAGAAGCGGCACACGACCGCGGCATGCGCATCGTCGCACTGACCGGCAAAAATGGCGGTCGCATGGCAAACCTGCTCAGCATGGATGACGTGGAAATTCGCGTACCGTCGGATTCAACCGCGCGTACCCAGGAAGTGCATTTACTGGTGATTCACTGTCTTTGTGACCTGATAGACCACCAGCTGCTTGGACAATGAAACTAACGGTAATTAATAACTAGTAATTAACAATGAATAATTTGAAAACCCGCGTTTCTAGCTTTCTCCATTATTCATTGTTAATTATTAGTTGTTCATTGTCTTATTTGACGACGCGTAGCGTAGGTTTCGGCTTGTCCGGATCCGGATCGTCGTCACCGTCCGACTCGTTGGCCAGTGCGCCGTCATCTTCGGTGAACATCATACCCTGCCCGTTTTCGCGCGCGTAAATCGCGAGCACGGCCTGTATCGGTACATGAATAGCGCGCGGCTTACCTGAAAAACGCGCGTTGAAAGTGATTTCTTCATCGCCCAGAACCAGGCCGCTGATCGCCATGGGTGCAATATTGAGCACGATTTTACCGTCCTGGATATGCTCGCTCGGTAACTGGCTGGGACCGGCATCGGCATCCACCAGCAAATACGGTGTGGTGCCATTATCTACAATCCATTGATACATCGCACGTACAAGGTATGGACGGCTGGAAGTCATACTACTTATATTAGCCTATTGGCAGTAAAAACGTGATCTGTGACCGGGCCGTCAAAGATGATATTCACGCTCGGCTTCTGTGAGACTGGCCTGGAACCCTTCTCGATCAAAAATACGGTCCATATAATCCGTAATGTCCTTGGTGCCCTTGGGTAATTCAATACCGTAGTGCGGCAGGCGCCAGAGTATAGGCGCGATGCTGGCATCGACCAGGGTGAATTCCTCACTCAAAAAGAAAGGCATGGCCGCGAACACAGACGCTGTGGCGACAATACTGTCAGCGAGGTCTTTACGTGCTTTGGCCGCTGCTTTCTCGGGTTTGGTTTCAATAATGTCTACCAGCGGGTACCAGTCGTGCTCCACCCGGAACAGGGCCAGACGGCACTGCCCGCGCGCGACCGGCCCTACCGGCATCAAGGGCGGATGCGGAAATCGCTCCTCCAGATATTCCATGATCACGCGCGAGTCATACAGCACCAGGTCACGATCGACCAATGTCGGAAGACTGGCATACGGATTCAGGTCCAGTAAATCCTCTGGAATTTTTTTCTCATCAACCAGATGTAACTTATGCGCAATATCCTTTTCAGCCAGCACAATGCGAGTGCGATGACATTCTATCGATGTGGCCGTGGTATATATGTTCATTCATTTCTCGGGTTAATTAGATGACAGCTTGTCAATGTGCATGCGCAATGGCTATTAATGCACGTCTTTCCAGTATTCCTTCTTCAGCAGATACGCCACTACAAAGAAACCTGCGAGGAATAACAATACCTTCCAGCCCAGGCTCTTACGTTGCAGCTGCGCTGGCTCGCCCATGTACACCATGAAATTCACCAGATCGGTCGTGAAAGCATCGTATTCTTTCTCGGTCATACTGCCTGGCTGAACCAGCTCAAGATGATCAATGACTTTGAACTTGATGCCATCACGCTCTTCGGTTTTGTACACCGCTTTCTGCAGACCCTGAAGCTCCCACACCACATTGGGCATACCAACACTCGGGAACACCGTATTATTCATCCCGGTGGGCGAGTAGGATCTATGTAGAATGAACGCAAATAGGTATACAACCAGTCCGCACCGCGCGCACGTGCTACCACACTCAGATCAGGCACTGCTGTGTTAAACGCCTGCTTGGCATAGTCTTCGGTCATCGACACTTTCATCAGGGCGCCTATTTTTGTAGGGACGCCCTTTTTATTACGGGTGAAGATGAAGTCCTTACGAACCTCAGCCTCGCTCATGCCTGTGTCTTTGGCAATGCGGTTATAACGCATAAAGTGCGCAGAGTGACAGCTAAAGCAGTACTGCGCGAAATCTTTCGCGCCGCGCTGCAACGAAGCTTTGTCATCAAGATTGATTTTGACTGAATCAAGCTTCATTTCCTCTTCAGCATAAGCGCTGCTGATCGCAATGGCAGATAACAGTAAAGCAATAATTAACTTTTTCATCGTGTTGTCACCCTGTCTGGAACTGGTTTAGTCACTTCATTTTTAGATGTAATAAACAGAACAATGAAGAAGCCAAAATACAACACTGCAAATATCCGTGATATCAAAGTGATATTTTGAGTCACAGGCTGCATCGCTGCCCAGCCAAGCACCAGGAAGCTAATCACATATACTGACAGATTAATCTTGTAGAGGCTTGAACGATAGCGAATCGATTTCACCTTGCAGCGATCGATCCATGGCATAAAGAACAACAGCACGATTGAAGCAGCCATCGCCCTCACACCCAGCAGCTTCTGGGGCACTGCACGCAAAATCGCGTAGAACGGTGTGAAGTACCATACCGGCGCAATATGCGGAGGTGTCTTAAGCGGATTCGCTGGAATGAAATTGTTGTGCTCGAGGAAATAACCACCACCATCAGGAAGATAGAACAGCACGGTGGCAAAGAAGAACAGGAACACGATCACACCCACAATGTCTTTCACTGTGTAATACGGGTGGAACGGGATCCCATCCAGAGGTATGTGTGTCACCGGGTCTTTGTTTTTCTTGATTTCAACGCCGTCTGGATTGTTCGAGCCCACTTCGTGCAGAGCGATAATATGCGCTATCACCAGGAAGATCAGTACCAGTGGCAGGGCAATCACGTGCAACGCGAAGAAACGATTCAGGGTGGCGTCGGAAATAACGAAGTCACCGCGAATCCACAATGTCAGCGCATCACCTACATAAGGAATGGCACCGAACAGAGAAATAATCACCTGCGCACCCCAGTAAGACATCTGACCCCAGGGCAACAGATAACCCATAAAGGCTTCAGCCATCAATGCCAGGTAGATGAACATACCGAACAGCCAGATCAGTTCGCGCGGCTTTTTATAAGAGCCGTACATCAGACCACGCAGCATGTGCAGATACACCACGATGAAAAACGCAGTCGCACCGGTCGAATGAATGTATCGAATCAACCAGCCGTAAGGCACGTCGCGCATGATGTATTCGACCGAGCCAAATGCAAGCGCAGCGTCTGGCTTGTAGTGCATGGTCAGGAAAAGTCCGGAGAGAATCTGGATCACCAGCACCATCAAAGCGAGAGAGCCGAAGAAATACCAGAAATTGAAATTTTTTGGTGCGTAATATTCCGCCAGATGTTCATTCCACAACTTGGTCAGCGGGAAGCGATCATCTATCCAGGTCATTAGCTTATTAGCCATTATGCTGCGCCTCCGTCATCACCGATAAGAATTGTATCTGTAGTCACGTAATAGTGTGACGGCACAACAAGATTGAGTGGTGCAGGTACGCCATCAAAAACGCGACCTGCCATGTCATATTTCGAGCTATGACAGGGACAGAAGAAGCCACCTAACCAGTCGTCACCCAGATCGGCCGGCGCAATGTCGGGGCGATAGGTGGGCGAACAACCCAGATGGGTACAGATACCCACCAGCACCAGTGTCTCTGGTTTACGTGAGCGCCATTCATTTTTCGCGTAGGGCGGCTGCTGGGGTTCCTCGGATTTCGGGTCGCGCAGATGAGGATCATTCTTGGGTAAATTGTTCAGCGTTACTTTTGATCGTCTTACCACCCAGACTGGCTTGGACTGCCATTCAACGGTTACCAGCTGGCCGTCAGTCATTTTGCTGATATTCACCGATACCGGTGCGCCTGCGTTCTTTGCTCGCTCACTGGGCATCCACGATTCCAGAAAAGGAACCGCTACAAATCCTGCTCCAATTGCACCAACCACGGTAGTGGCCAGCGTCAGTAAGCGACGTTTGTCTTTATCGACAGCGTCAGTAGACATTTTGAAGATCTCCACGAAGATTAAAATTCGCTACTGTTGTGTTGGGGAGTAAACCGCTGTTAAATCATGCAGGTTCCGAAACAACAATCAGTTCGGTAGACCGCACGCTTTTCTGGCGGTCATAAAGGGCGCATAGCATAACGTATGTTCATCTATGCGCCAAGTTTTTTATGAAAAGCACCATAAAAACATTAAGATACAGAGCACATGAAACACGAACAAAGACTGCTTTATTACCTGAACTGGATTGTAATCGGTCTATTTTTTGGCGTACTGTATCTGCTTGTCAGTGGCCAGGGGCGTCTTAGCCTGCTCGGCCTCAGTATTGGCCACAATGAAGCCGGTGCAGACGACAGGCAAGGCACGACCAGCTTTGCCAGCGCGGTGGCGGTGGCTTCACCTACCGTGGTCAGTATTCGCTCGCTGCGTTTTGTCGATGCCACAGCCAGTTCAAAAACCGACCCGTCACTGGATCGTTTCCTGGGCAAGATTGTTCCGCAGGCCCCGAGGATTGAAACACGGGTGAACTCCGGCTCCGGCGTGATCGTCGACGCCAAGGGTTATGTCCTCACCAATTACCATGTGATCGCAGATACCGATAATCTGCAGGTGACCCTCACCGATGGCCGTAGCGTGCAGGCCCGACTGGTCGGCAAAGACCCGGACACTGACCTCGCGGTGCTCAAAATCGACCTCAAGAATCTGCCGCAGGCCAGAATTGGTGATGTCAAAAAAGTGCGTATCGGTGATGTGGTGATGGCGATCGGCTATCCGTTTGAAATTGGCCAGACCGTCACTCAGGGCATCATCAGCGCGACCGGGCGCACCCGAGTCAGCACCAATACCTATGAAAATTTTCTGCAAACCGATGCCGCGATCAATCCGGGCAATTCCGGCGGCGCATTGATTAATGTCGCGGGTGAAATCATTGGCATCAATTCGCTGATTTACACCAAAACCGGCAATTTCCAGGGCATCAGTTTTGCGATCCCGATCGATCTCGCGATCAGTGTACTCAAACAGATCGCCAGCAACGGTTACGTCGTGCGCGGCTGGCTGGGGGTTGAAGGCCAGGATATTCTGCCCGCATCGCTGGACAGAATCGGGCTGCCCAATGTGCAGGGCATTCTGGTGACCAGTGTGGATGCGAACGGGCCCGGCGATAAGGCCGGACTGAAACCCGGCGACATTATCACCCACATTAATCAACAACCCATCCGGGGGACCAGCGACATTGTCAAAATTGTCGCCGCAGGCAAACCGGGTGATCTGTTTACCATCGACGGCCTGCGCCAGCGCGAAAGTTTTAGCCTTCAGGCGACCCTCGGCCAAAGGCCGCTGAGAAGCGAGTAAGTCGAAACTTTGATGTCTTCTGAATCATGCAATATCTGAAAAATGAAAAACATCTGCCGCAAAATACGCAAAGCTCGCGAAATGAAAAATTTTAAAATCACCAATCTATTTGCGTTTTTCGCGTACTTTTCGGCAGTGTTTCACTGTTCATTTTTCATTGCGCGCTCCAGCGCTTCCAGAAACCTGTCGTTCTCATCCGGGTGCCCACCGTTACCCGCAGGCAATTCTTTAGCGCGCCTTCGCTGGCCCTCATGTTTTTTATCAACACCCCATCCGCGCAAAGACTGTCGAATATCTCATCCGCGCTGCCCTGTAAAATTCTGAACAGAATAAAGTTCGCCTGGCTTGGAAACACTTCAATCGCCTTCATCTCCGCCAGTTTTTGCAGCATGGACTCGCGCTGCTCGCGAATGTCGGCCGCCTGCTGTTCCAGCACTTCGATATGCTCAAGCGCAAAAGCCGCGGTATGTTGCGTTAACACGTTTATATTGTAAGGCAGTCTGATTTTGTCGATCTCGGTGATCAGTTCCGGGCGACCGCAGAGCACACCGAGGCGCAAACCGGCCAGCCCCATCTTGGAAACCGTGCGCATCACCAGTAACTGTTCATAGCTTTCCAGTTGCGGCATAAAGCTGTGCTGCGCGAAAGGCTGGTAGGCCTCGTCGACCACCACCAGTCCCGGCGCCAGTTCGATAATACGTTCGATGTCTTTTGCTGCAAACAGATTGCCGGTGGGATTATTGGGGTAAGCAATAAAAATGATGGCAGGCTGATGCCTGGCGATCGCCGCTTCAGTTGCGGCCATGTCGATAGAAAAATCGGCGGCCAGCGGCACGCCCACATAATCGACCCCGACAAAACGGCTGATCATACTGTACATGACGAAGCCGGGTTCGAACGACATGATGCTCCGCCCCTCACCCGCGACCGCCATCGCCAGCATCTGGATCAGTTCGTCAGAGCCATTGCCCAGCACGGTCTCGGCATCATGGATGGAACCTGCATCACTTCGGCGATGCGCGCGCGCAAGACTCTGGCCGCAGGATCAGGGTAGCGGTTGATTGCCGCGCGCGACAAACCGGCCTGTGCCTGTTCGAGCAATTCAGCTGGCAGCGTGTACGGATTTTCCATGGCATCCAGCTTGACCATGCCAGCCGCCTCGGCAACGTGGTAGGCCTTGAGCGCACGGATTTCCGGGCGAATCCATTTGAGCAATTCTTGATTCACGTCAACACCTGAATTTTTTTTGAAAACGGGGCTTGAAAAACACCCCCTGAATGCCGCACATAGTAGCAGACCGGCGGCATAGGCAGCCAGCCGTAAACACGAGTGGGGACTTGAATATTGCTGATTCGTCCTCACTATATCGGTAGAGAACAAACATCATTGGGAGGTAAGAACCATGAGCCTTGTAAGATACAATCCCTGGAGCCTGTTAGACCAGCTGAACCATGAACTGAACAATCCGTTGTCGGTTACCAACAGAGACGATGACGGCAATATCGCCACCGCCACCTGGGCACCTTCGGTCGACATCACCGAAAACGATACCGCCTTCGTGTTGCACGCAGATATTCCGGGCGTAAAGCCTGACGAAATTGAAGTTTCGATGGACAACGGCGTACTCACCATCAAAGGTGAACGCAAGACTGAAGAAAAAACCGAAAAGGAAAACTTCCGTCGCGTTGAACGCCAGTACGGCATGTTCTATCGTCGCTTCAGCCTGCCGGACACGGCGGACGCAGACAAGATCGAAGCACATTCCGAAAACGGCGTGCTTAAGGTAACCATACCGAAGAAGGAAGTTGCGCTGGCAAGACGCATTTCGGTCAAGCACTAAAAGCATATTGCATGCTTGAATAAAAAGGCCCGCATCGCGGGCCTTTGTTTTTATCCGGTTTATTTTTTAATCCGATACTCCGCTGAACGCGCATGCGCAGTCAGCCCTTCACCGTGCGCCAGCGTTGCTGCGCATGTACCCAGCTCAGAGGCGCCCTGGGCAGAACAGCCAATCAAACTCGATCGCTTCTGAAAATCATAAACGCCCAGCGGTGATGAAAAACGCGCCGTGCCCGAGGTCGGCAAAACATGGTTAGGGCCCGCGCAATAATCACCCAGCGCTTCTGCGGTATAACGCCCCATAAAGATCGCGCCGGCATGGCGAATCTTCTGCGCCCATTCTTCGGCATTTTCGATCGAAAGCTCAAGATGCTCGGGCGCAATATGGTTGGCCACTTCGATGGCCTGTTCCATGTCAGCCACTTTTATAATAGCCGCGCGATTTTTCAACGAAGTGGAAATAATATCCTTGCGCGGCATATCGACCAGTAATTTATCGATACTGGCTTTGACCTGCGCGATGAATGCTGCATCCGGACACACCAGAATCGATTGCGCTTCTTCATCGTGCTCGGCCTGAGAAAACAGATCCATCGCGATCCAGTCGGGATCAGTTTTACCATCACAAACCACCAGAATTTCGGAAGGCCCGGCGATCATGTCGATGCCGACCGTACCGAACACCATGCGCTTGGCCATGGCGACGTAGGAATTACCCGGGCCGGTGATTTTATCGACTTTCGGAATGGTGGCGGTACCATAGGCGAGCGCCGCGACTGCCTGAGCACCGCCAACCGTAAACACACGATCGACACCGGAAATGGCTGCGGCTGCCAGCACCAGTTCGTTGAGCACACCATCGGGCGTGGGTACCACCATGATCAGTTCCGGCACGCCCGCGACTTTGGCGGGCACTGCATTCATGATCACAGAAGATGGATACGCCGCCTTGCCGCCCGGCACGTATAAACCAACGCGGTCCATCGGCGTGACTTTCTGGCCCAGCACGGTGCCATCCGCTTCGGTGTACTGCCAGGATTCCATTTTCTGATGTTCGGCATATGCGCGGACACGCTCAGCCGCCACTTCCAGTGCTTCACGATGTTCGGCATTGATGTTTTTGAGTGCCTGCTGCAAACGCGAGCCCGGTAATTCCAGCTCGCCCGCGGACTGCACATTCATGCGATCAAATTTATTGGTGTATTCAATTAAAGCTATGTCACCGCGTTTTTTGACATCGGCAAGAATTGCGCTCACCGTGCTACTGACACCACCGTCTATGGAATCATCCCAGGCAAGCACCGCGTCGAGCTGTTGCCAGAAATCTTTGCCAGAAGCATCCAGTTCGCGCATCACACAGCCTCTTCTATTTGCTGGATAATGCGACTGATCTGCGCGTGTTTCATTTTCATCGCCGCCTTGTTGACGATCAGTCGTGAACTGATATCAGCAATATGATCGATCGGTTTCAAACCATTGGCCTTGAGCGTGTTACCGGTATCGACCACGTCGACAATCAAATCCGCGAGA
This sequence comes from uncultured Gammaproteobacteria bacterium, assembly GCA_963721085.1. GTDB lineage: Bacteria > Pseudomonadota > Gammaproteobacteria > SZUA-229 > SZUA-229 > JASBSR01. The sequence continues at coordinate 37,876 of CAVRHW010000012.1, read as the reverse complement.
CCCACGATCGGTCCCAGCTCCATCGAACCGTAAAGCTTGATCACCTCAACCTGCTCGCCGCGGGATTCAAAATAACGTCTGGCCACATTGGTAAATTTGGTCGCGACGCGCAAGCGGCCGTTGAGCGGTTTTGCATTCACCAGGCCGGCAGTCATCAAACGGCATTTCGCAATTTTCAGGTCAACAGGTTCATACAAACCTTCACCGCCGTGTTCCATTAATACATCTTTACCTGCAACCCCAATATCAGCAGCACCAAACTGCACATAGGTGGGCACATCGGTCGCACGAATGATAAGTAACTTGATGTCCTTGTGATTGGTATCGAGAATCAGTTTGCGGCTGGTTTCCGGATCGTCTGCGGGCACGATGTCTGCCGCCTTCAGCAGTGGAAGCGTCTCTTTGAATATCCTGCCTTTTGAAAGTGCAATTGTAATCATAAAGGCAATGAATAATGAATAATGAATAATGAATAATTGTTCATGACTTTTCTTGTATATTGTCTTTGGTTGTATTTATGCTCGATGTCAGAATTTTAATAATTTCCACTACGTCCAGCTCTATGCTCTGGTACATTTCTTCAGAAATATAATTTGAGTCCTTTAATAAATTCAACCAGTACTCGGTTTCACCTGCTTCTTTTAATGAAATACTGAGTTTATTAATGAAATCTTTTCTTGATTGCGCAAACTGCGCTTCTTTTATCAAGGCACCTATTGCTGTTCCAGATCGCAACACCTGCTTACTCAACATATATTCTTTGTGTTCGTCTTTCAAGATACTTATACAATCTAACAACTCTAAGCGCCAAAGAATAGCTTTTTGATCTCAAAACATCATCCATAATGCTTTTTCCGCTATTAATTATTCATTTTTCATTGTTAATTATTTCATTGCATTCAAGCCGGTGTTCGCCTGATGTTCGCCCCAAGCAGCGAAAGCTTTTCTTCAATAATTTCGTAACCGCGATCGATATGATAAATGCGCTGTACTTCGGTTTCACCTTCGGCGACCAGTCCAGCCAGAATCAGGCTTGCGGAAGCACGCAGGTCGGTGGCCATCACCGGCGCACCGGTGAGCTTATCCGTTCCACGGATGATCGCGGTATTGCCTTCGACTTCGATGTCCGCACCCATGCGCTGTAATTCCTGTACGTGCATAAAACGATTTTCGAACACGGTTTCGATAATGGTCGCAGTGCCATCGGCAATGGTATTGAGTGCAGCGAACTGCGCCTGCATATCGGTCGGGAAAGCAGGGTACGGTGCAGTGCGAACATTCACCGATTTAGGTCGTTTGCCGTGCATGTCGAGCTCGATCCAGTCTTCGCCGACCGTTAAATGCGCGCCCGCATCGCGTAACTTGTCGAGCACCGCATCGAGCAGGCTCGGTTTGGTGTCCTTGAGCTTGACGCGACCACCGGTGATCGCGGCAGCGAGCAAATAAGTACCGGTTTCAATGCGGTCCGGCAAAACACGATAACGTGTGCCGTGTAATTTTTCTACACCTTCGATGGTGATTTTATCTGTACCCGCACCGCTAATCTTTGCGCCCATCGCAATCAGGAAATTGGCCAGATCGACCACTTCGGGTTCGCGCGCAGCATTTTCGATCACCGTGATGCCATCCGCCAGGGTCGCGGCCATCATCAGATTTTCGGTGCCGGTCACAGTCACAATATCCATCACCAGGCGCGCGCCTTTCAGCCGTTTGCAACGCGCGTGGATATAACCATTTTTGACTTCGATGTCCGCACCCATGTCCTGCAGGCCCTTGATATGCAGGTTGACCGGGCGTGATCCGATCGCACAACCACCGGGCAAGGATACTTCTGCCTGGCCGAAACGCGCCAGCAGCGGCCCCAGCACCAGGATCGAAGAACGCATGGTTTTAACCAGATGATAAGGCGCGGTGTAATTTTCGATCGTCGACGCATCCACTTCGATACTGAGTTTTTCATCGATAACCACGTGCACACCCATGCAGCCGAGCAATTCCACTGTGGTGGTGACATCGTGCAGATGGGGTACGTTTTCTACAATGGCAGGGCCGTGTGCGAGCAAGGTGCCAGCCAGTATCGGCAACACCGCGTTTTTCGCACCCGAAATACGAATCTCACCATCGAGGCGAGTGCCGCCCTGAATCAAAAGTTTATTCATGTTTTATATCTACGCTGCAGCCTGTTGGGCAAATTCCGGGGAATCGAGCGCGGCATCGATTCCGTAGGCACGTGCTACTATGGCTATTTGTTCGGGTACGTTTTTAAACTGGACGCTGGCATTGCGAAGCTGCATAAAACGCACCATCTCAAGCAGCAAGGCCAGCCCTGCACTATTGGTTTTTTCTACCCCGGAAAAATCCACGCTGACATCCTTGCTCTGCGCCAGCATAGATTCCGCCTGTTTCATCAGCACAGGCACGGTATCAAAGTTCAGCACACCTTTTAGCGCAACAGTGTCTGCACTCGGCTGACTGATTTCAGCGGCCTCTGTCGTCACCTGCTCAGGACTCCGTTTTTGTTTTATCGGCAGGAATCACCGCGTTTTTATCGCGCAATAACTTCAGCAATCCATCCATACCGCTTTTACGAACTTCCTGCGTGAAGGTACCACGATAGCTGGTGACCAGACTCACGCCATCAATACTGATGTCGTACACTTTCCAGTCATTGTCTTTCAGGCGTACGCGATACGCTACGGGAATGGTCGAGCCACCGCTCTGCACCACTTCGGATTTCACCACCGCTCTGTCTTCACCCGGCGCTACATCAGTAGGGGAAAAGTTGATGGTCTGATCACTGAATTCCTGCAGGGATTTACTGTAGGTTCTGATCAGCAAATCACGGAATTCATCGACAAAGGCAATTTTCTGTTCATTGGTGGCAGTGCGCCAGTTTTTACCCAGCGCCAGTTTGGCCATGGTGACATCATCCAGGTGCGGCAGGATGTACTTGTCCACGATCTGGTACACCAGGTCAGGATTTTTTGCGAGTTCGTCGTGCTTTTCTTTCAGCACCTTGATCACATCATCTGAGGTACGCTTCAGCGCCACCGATGGCGACTCGATAGCTTCAGCACGCAAAGGGGTTAACAACATCGTCGATGACGCCAGCGTCAGCAACAACAGCAGGTAAAACTGTTTTTGAATGCGGATCATGTATCTGTACCTCACTTTTTACTGTCGGCCTTGCCGTACAGGAACTGACCAATAATCTGTTCCAGCACCAGCGCTGACTGGGTAATTTCTATCTTGCTACCGGATTTTAGATAGGCGTCTTCAGCTCCGGGTTCCAGACCCACATACTGTTCACCCAGCAGACCCGAGGTCAGTACGCTGGCAGATGTATCGATCGGAAACTTATTATACTGCGGCTCGATCAACATCGTGACCACGGCTTCATAATCTTTCTGGTCATAATTGATCGCCGTCACGCGCCCGACACGCACGCCGCTGGCCGACACGGGCGAACGCACCTTGAGCCCACCGATATTATCGAACTTCGCCTGGATTTCGTAGCCGCCACTATTGGCATAACTGGCCAGATTGCTCACCGTCATCGCCATCAAGAACAGGGCAACAATACCTGCCGCAACAAACAGTCCAACCATCAGTTCTAGTGTGCGTGAATTCATCGTTTATTCCCCATAACGTACATTCATCTTATTTGCCGAACATTAAAGCAGTCAGAACAAAATCCATTCCCAGAATCGCCAGCGAGCTGTGCACCACGGTGCGCGTGGTGGCCTGACTCAGCCCTTCGGAAGTGGGAATACAGTCATAACCTTCGAACACCGCAATCCAGACCACCAGGAAACCAAACACCAGCGCCTTGATCATGCCATTGCCCAGATCGTCGATCAGATCGACCTTGGCCTGCGCCTGTGACCAGAACGCCCCTGCATCCAGACCGAGCAACTGCACCGCCACCAGATAAGCGCCGAGGATACCCACCGCGCTGAACAAAGCCGCGAGCAGCGGCATGGAGATAACCCCTGCCAGAAAACGCGGTGCAACCACGCGTTCCAGCGGATTCACTGCCATCATTTCCATACCGGAAAGCTGTTCGGTGGCTTTCATCAGGCCCAGCTCGGCGGTCAGGGCCGAACCGGCACGACCGGCGAACAATAGCGCTGTCACCACCGGTCCCAGCTCACGGAACAGGGACAGCACCACCATGACACTGACCGAATCCTCGGCACCAAAATCCACCAGCGCATAATACGATTGCAGGCTCATCACCATGCCGACAAACAGGCCGGCGACCACGATGATCACCAGCGTCTGCACCCCCACGGAGTACATCTGCTTGACCAGCAATGCAGGACGTAACATGACCCCGCCCAGACTGGACAGCACCTGGAGCAAAAACAGATTACCGCGACCCAGTCGCTGAACAAATCCCAGCGTGACCCGCCCCAGTGCTTCGATCTTGTTCAGTAACATCAGCGGCTGCCTGCTGTGAACAGATCTTCGAATAAGGGACGCGCACGGTAGTGAAATGGAACCGGGCCATCCGCCAGACCGTCGATGAACTGACGCGTCCACTCGGAACCACTGCTCTGCATTTTTTCAGTGCTACCATGCTCGACCACCTTGCCTGCAGAAATAAGGTAGACATAATCTGCGATGCTCATGGTTTCTTCAACATCGTGTGACACCACGATGCTGCACACACGCAATGCATTATTCAGGTTCTTGATCAGCTCTACCAGCACACCCATCGAAATCGGATCCTGCCCGGTGAAGGGTTCATCGTACATGATCATCATCGGGTCGAGTGCAATCGCGCGCGCCATCGCGACACGACGCGACATACCACCCGAGAGCTCGGCCGGCATCAGCTCGGCCGCGCCACGCAGGCCCACCGCGTTCAGTTTGAGCAGCACCAGGGAACGGATCATGGCTTCGCTGAGCCGTGTATGCTCGCGTAAGGGATAGGCGACGTTTTCAAACACACTGAGATCGGTCAGCAAGGCGCCACTCTGAAACAACATACCCATGCGTTTACGCAGGGCATAGAGTTGTTATGTTTTAAGACGGTGCACGTTCTGGCCATCGACTTCGATGCTGCCGGAATCGGGGCGCAGCTGGCCACCGATCAGTTTCAGCAGAGTGGTTTTACCGGTACCGCTGGGGCCCATGATAGCGGTCACGCCCTTGCGCGGGATATCCATATCGATACCGTCGAAAATAACATTGCTTCCGCGGCTGAAATGTAAATTCCGTATTTTGACGAGCGTGTCACTCAAACCAGTTACCTGTTTTATTAGCGAGCATGGGCGCGAATTCTCGCAGCCGGTGGTGAATGGGCGCTATTCTATGCGTATCTGGTGAACAGTGCACGCTAAAGCAGACCATACCCCGCAATACAGACTCTTTCGCGCAAGCAGGGTTCGGCGTTTACACTGTAAACTGATTCGAGATTTTCGGCCAAAACCAGGGGCGCTCATGTACAATCCAACGCGATGCAACACCAGCCATTACGCAGTTTTAAAAATGCTGCCAGATTAAATACACATGCTCTATGATTCCCTCGCTATTCTCGCCGGCTTTGCGCTTCTGATCTGGAGTGCCGACCGTTTTATCTGCGGCACAGCAGCGGTGGCGAAACATTTAATATTTCGCCGCTGGTGATCGGTATCGTGATCGTAGGCTTTGGCACCTCGGCGCCCGAAATGCTGGTTGCGGTGATGGCCTCTCTGGATCACAGCCCGGGTCTGGCCATCGGTAATGCGCTGGGTTCGAACATCACCAATATCGCGCTGGTGCTGGGTACCGCTGCGCTGGTCAAACCGCTCGATGTGCACTCGAAACTGCTGCGAAAAGAGATACCCATGCTGCTGGGCGCGATGGGGCTGGCTGCTGGTGCTGGTGGGGCTGGATAATGAACTCGGTCGTGTGGACGGCCTGATCCTGCTGCTCGGCCTGGTGGGCATCATGTGGTGGCTGACTCATGAGGCCCTGCATAATCGCAAACCCGATATCATGCTGACTGAATACAAAGAAGACCTGCCGGCAGCGATGCCCATGTCGCGCGCGCTGTTCTGGCTGGTACTGGGGCTGGTGGTCCTGCTGGCGAGCTCAAAATTACTGGTCTGGGGCGCGGTGAATATTGCCACCAGTTTTGGTGTCAGTGATCTGGTGATCGGTCTCACCGTGGTGGCGATCGGCACCAGCCTGCCCGAGCTCGCGGCCACGGTAGCCAGTGCACTCAAAAACGAGCACGATATCGCCATCGGCAATATCGTCGGCTCGAACCTGTTCAATATGCTGGCCGTATTCGGTATCCCCGGCCTGCTGGCGCCGGGCAAACTCGAACCCGGTGTGCTGACGCGCGATTTTCCGGTGATGTTCGCGCTCACTATCGCACTGGCGCTCATGGCCTATGGCTTTAACAAAAACAGGGCCGGACGGATCAACCGCATCGAAGGCGGATTTCTGCTATTGTCGTTTTTCGCCTACCAGGCACTGTTGTTTTACGGCGTGACCGGAGCACACTCATGACGGACAAACAGACAAATTACACCGCGCTCGGACTCGCTGTGATCGAGACCGAGCTTGCTGCTGTGGAAGCACTCAAGTCCCGACTGGGTGACAGCTTCAATCATGCCTGTGAATTAATGCTCGCCTGCGAAGGTCGCATCGTGGTCACCGGCATGGGTAAATCCGGCCACATTGGCGGCAAGATCGCAGCCACCCTGGCCAGCACCGGCAGCCCGGCCTTTTTTGTCCACCCGGGCGAAGCCAGCCACGGCGACCTTGGCATGATCACTCGCAAAGACGTGGTGCTGGCGCTGTCCAATTCCGGCAACACCGGCGAAATCCTGACCATCGTGCCCATTATCAAACGCTTCGGGGTGCCACTGATCAGCATGACCGGCAATCCTGATTCCAGCCTCGCGACCGCCGCCGAGGTGAATCTCGATGTCAGCGTGATGCCAGGAAGCCTGCCCGCTGGGACTGGCACCGACCGCGAGTACTACCGCGGCGCTGGTGATGGGCGATGCGCTGGCGATCGCACTGTTACAGGCGCGAGGTTTTTCTGCCGAAGACTTTGCGCTATCACATCCGGGCGGCAGCCTGGGTCGACGTCTGCTGCTCCATGTCGAAGACATCATGCACACAGGCGCAGGCATTCCCCAGGTAAGTCCAGACGCGACCGTGTCGCAGGCACTGCTGGAAATGACCGGCAAGGGACTCGGTATGACCGCCATTGTCGATACCGAGAACAAGGTCCTGGGGGTGTACACCGATGGCGATCTGCGCCGCAGCCTGGATAAGAATATCGATGTGCATAGCACCCTGATCAGCGAGGTCATGACTGCCGGTGGCAAGCGCGTGCATCCTCACGATCTTGCTGCCGCCGCGCTCAAATTGATGGATGACAGTAAAATCAGCGCAGTGCTGGTGGTCGACCTGGATGGCAGCCTGGTGGGCGCACTCAACATGCACGACCTGCTGCGCGCGGGCGTCGTCTGACAGCAATTAACAATTAACAATGAATAATTAAAACCAGATCATGAGTCATTACACTAATTGTTCATTATCCGTTATTAATTATTCATTGAGTTATATATGAAAGACATACTGGAAAAAGCGAAAAACATAGAATTAGTCATCTTTGACATTGACGGCGTGATGACCGATGGCAGTTTGTTCATGGGCGATAACGGTGAAGAATATAAAGCCTTTAATTCACAGGACGGACATGGCATGCGCATGTTGCAGGAAGGCGGTGTTCGTGCAGCGATTATTACCGGGCGCAGTTCCCAGGTGGTGAAACACCGCATGAAAGATCTGGGTGTCACCCTGATTTACCAGGGCTATCGCGACAAACGCCCGGCGTTTGAATCATTGTTACAGTCGGTCGCGCTGAAACCCGACCAGGTGGCCTATGTCGGTGACGATGTGGTCGATCTGCCGATCATGTCTCAGGTGGGACTGGCGATTGCGGTGCAGGATGCACATCCATTTGTAAAACAGCATTCACACTGGATCACGCCGCGCAACGGTGGCCGTGGCGCGGTGCGCGATGTTTGTGAAATGATGCTGGAAGCACGTGGCCTGCTGGCAGACAAACTGGCCGGTTATCTGCAGCCATAAGTTCTAAATACACATGCGCCTGAAGTCTCTTTTTACTCTGCTCAGCCTGGTACTGATCGCGCTTGTGATCTGGTGGTTTCGGCTGGTCGACGACCGCCCGGTAAACCTGATCACCCGAGTCAACCCGCATTTCATCGATGCCTATATGAACGACTTCAAACTCACTGCGATGAACGCAGAAGGCAAGCCGGGATACATTCTGCGCGCCCACGAATTCAAACACTATAATGACCAGGACATCGCCACCCTGCAAAAACCGGTACTGGACCTGGAACACGCGAATTCAAAATGGCAGCTCAGTGCTGAAAATGGCAAGATCAACGATGCCCAGAACAAGATCGTGCTTTACAACAAGGTCGTCATGCAGCAGCTTCCAGCAAAGATGGATGCAGATAACACAGCCGAGCCCGGGGTGCGCCTGCGTACTGAACGTCTCGACATAGACACCACCAGGCAGCTTGCGACGTCAGATAAGCTGACCCTGATCGACTACAAACATGTCAGCCTCAGTTCACAGGGCATCCGGCTCGACAACCTCAAGGGGCAACTCGATCTACTGGCCGAGGTCACAGGTGTTTATGCAGTACCTTAGACTTGCCATCCTGCTCTGTCTTGTCAGCATCAGCTTCCAGGTGAGCGCTGACGATAAGGAACAGATTCTGATTCATGCTGACTCCATGAAGCTGGACGTCAACACGGGCAGCAGCGTGTACCGCGGCAATGTCAGTTTCACCCAGGGCAAGATCGAGATCCATGGTGATACCGTTACCGTCACCAGCAAAAACGGCAGTATTAATGAAGTCGAAATAGAAGGCGATCCTGCACGCTATATCGACACCAGTGTGAGCAACCGTATCCTTGCCGAAAGCACCCACATGAATTACCGGGTGGAAGATAACAAGCTCGACATGCGGGGCAAAGCACGGCTCGAACAGGGTGATCGCCTGGTGCAGAGCGAAAAGATTCTTTACGACACCAAAAAACAAATCATACTTGCCGGCCAGTCTCCCAGCGACACCAGCACCATTGACCCGAGCCACCGGGTCAACATCATCCTCACCCCTAAAAAAGAGCGGACACCCTGAGTATGAATAACGAAAGCCTGCTACGCGCCGATAATCTGGTCAAAAGCTATAAGGCACGCTCGGTGGTCAACGGCGTCTCGTTTCTGGTGCGCAGTGGCGAAGTCGTGGGCCTGCTGGGCCCGAACGGTGCGGGTAAAACCACCAGTTTTTACATGGTGGTAGGGCTGATCACGGCCAACAGTGGCCAGATTTCACTTGGCCAGCGCGACATCACCCACCTGCCAGTACACGCCCGCGCCCAGTTAGGCATCGGTTATTTGCCACAGGAAGCCTCGGTGTTTCGCAAACTCAGCGTTGCTGACAACGTGATGGCCGTGCTCGAAATCCAAAAATCACTCAACAAGGAACAGCGCATCTCCGAGCTCAACCGGCTGCTGGAAGAGCTGCAAATTGAACATCTTCACGACCATCTCGGCATCAGCCTTTCCGGTGGCGAACGTCGTCGGGTCGAAATTGCGCGCGCACTGGCCTCACGGCCCAAGTTTATTTTGCTCGACGAACCCTTCGCCGGAGTCGACCCTATTTCCGTGATTGAAATACAGAAAATCATCCAGCACTTGACCGAGCGCAATATCGGTGTGCTGATCACTGATCATAATGTACGTGAGACCCTGGGTATTTGCGATCGCGCCTATATCCTGAGCGGCGGTAAAATTATTGCAGAAGGCGCCCCAGAGGTCATACTTTCCGACGAACAGGTCCGTGAGGTGTATCTCGGGCGTGATTTTCGGCTATAAACTAGTTAACAGGCTTTACATACTAAGGAGATGCAGCGGCAACCACATTTGGCGGTTAAAATCAGCAATAACAACACTGTCACGGCATGCCTGATGTCACCAGAAACCCAATGAAGCCCACACTCCAGCTAAAACTTGGACAGCATCTAACGATGACGCCCCAGTTGCAGCAGGCTATCCGCCTGCTGCAACTGTCGACGCTCGAACTGCAAACCGAGATCCAGCAAATTCTCGAGGAAAACCCCCTGCTGGAATTTGCTGATGACGCGGAGGCACAGGAAGCCGCCAGCGCCAACACTCCGGAACGCGCGCAGGAAGACCAGGCCAACGGCGAAACCACCCCGAGCGCTGACGAACACATCAGTATCGATCTCGACAGCAAGCAGGACATCCCCGAGGAACTGGCAGTGGACAGTAACTGGGACGATATTTATGAAAGCGGCGGCACCGGGCTCAGCAGCCCGAGCCGCACCGATGAAGGTGGCGATAACTTTCTGGAGAACCAGAGCAGCGGTGACGAGTCTCTGTCTGATCATCTGCTCTGGCAATTACGAAATACACCGATCAGCGAAAATGACTTTCTGATCGCGGTCACCATCATCGATGCGATCAATGAAGACGGCTATCTCACCGAATCCGTGGAAGACATCCACCAGAGCCTGGTGAGTGATATCGACATCGATATCGAAGAAGTCGAAGCCGTGCTGCGACGGGTGCAGCATTTTGACCCGATCGGTGTCGCAGCGCGCGATCTACGCGAATGCCTGCTGATACAGATGGATGCTTTCGCAGCGGACACACCCGGCCTGGAAGATGCCCGCATGCTGGTCAGCGAGTACCTGGAACTGCTGGGCAGCCATGACTATGCCCGATTGCAACGCAAAACACGGTTGACCGAAGCCCAGCTCAATGGCGCTCTGGCCTTTATCCAGACACTGAACCCCAAGCCCGGTGCAGCCATATCCAACAGCAAGCCCGAATATATCGTGCCTGACATTTATGTATCCAAGCGCAAAAATCGCTGGGTGGTCGAACTGAACCCCGAAGCCGCGCCCAAAATACGAATCAACCAGTTTTATGCCGACCATGTCAAAAACCGTGACCGCTGCAAAGAAGCCGCGTATCTGAAAAACAGCCTGCAGGAAGCGCGCTGGTTTCTGAAAAGCCTGCGCAGCCGCAGCGACACCCTGATTCGAGTCGGCAAGGCCATCGTCGACCGGCAGCGACTGTTCCTGGAATACGGTGATGAAGGCATGAAGCCGATGGTTTTACGCGATATCGCCGAAGAACTCGAAATGCACGAATCCACGATCTCGCGCGTGACGACCCATAAATACATGCACACACCACGTGGTGTTTTCGAGTTCAAATTCTTCTTTTCCAGCCATGTACGCACTGTCGATGGTGGCGAATGCTCGGCCACCGCGATCCGCGCCATGGTGAAAAAGCTGATTGATAATGAAAATCCCAGAAAACCCATGAGCGATAACAAAATATCGTCCTTTCTGGTCAAAGAAGGCATTAATGTAGCAAGACGAACTGTGGCAAAATATAGGGAGTCGATGTCAATTCCTCCGTCAAACGAGCGCAAGCGTCTTGCCTGATAGCATGTTGCAATCTGGCAACTATCAGGAATTTTGTAAAAGCGGTGCAGGTAGCTTGCCGCAATCACCAGTCACAGTGACTGACTGGACCCATGCGAATCAAATATTCGCGCGCCCTGGCAAGGCAAGGAGCGACTTGCTCGAGCTTATTAATCATCAGTGGAGGCATTTATGCAAATTAACCTGACCGGACACCAGATCGATATCACGGACTCACTCAGGAGTTATGTAAACGAAAAAATGGAAAAACTCGAGCGTCACTTTGATAAGGTCAGTAATACCCACGTCATTCTCGAGATTGAAAATCTCAACCACAAGGCCGAAGCTACAGTGCATATGAGTGGCAACGATATATTCGCCGATGCAGTCGCAGACGATATGTATGCAGCCATTGACGCACTGGTAGACAAACTCGACCGTCAGGTTAAAAAGCACAAGGAAAAACTCAAGGACCACCATCACAAAAAATCCAGCGAAGTCGTCGAAGATCTATGAATTTAGAAACACTTATCAGCCCTGATGCAGTTCTGTACTGCGATCATGTCACCAGCAAAAAGCGTGCTCTCGAAGTTATTTCGGAATTACTGGGGCATGAAATCAGGGCTGATGACCCTCTTCCTATTTTTGAACTTCTTACGGAACGTGAAAAATTAGGCTCAACCTCGCTGGGGCACGGCGTCGCCCTGCCCCATGCCAGGACGAGCCTGTGTGATCGCGCCATTGGGGCATTTATAAAACTCGACCAGGGCGTTGACTTCGATAGTCCCGATCATGTGCCTACCGATTTAATTTTTGCGCTAATGGTTCCTGAACACTACACCGATGAACACCTCAAAATACTGGCCGGTCTCGCCGGCCTGTTTAATGATAAAAACTTTTGCCAGACTTTACGTAACGCAAACAACTCACAGGAACTTTTCAAACGACTCAATACCTGGCAGATTACAAGTCAGGCCTCATGAGTGAGATTTTTTCAGCCGAATCGATCATCTTCAATCTTTCCAGCAAGATTGAGCTCGAGTGGGTCGCGGGTGAAGAAGACCCTGACAGCCCGCTCCATGAAGTCAAGGTCAGCGATCACGCCACCCTGATTGGCCACCTTAACCTGATACACAAAAATATCATCCAGGTACTGGGCAAAACCGAATGCGAGTATCTGCATAATTCAGACCCGCATATTCGCGATGGCATGTTGCAGCAGTTATTCAAAAGTGCGCCTGTGGCAATACTGATCACCGACGGTATAAAGATACCTCAGGAATTCATTAACTCTGCCAACGAATACCATGTGCCGCTTTTAAGCTGCAAAGCGGACAGCAACGAAGTTGTCGATGCTGCACGGTTTTATTTACACGAAATGTTTTCCGATAAGCAGACCGCGCACGGGGTCTTCATGGAAGTACTCGGAATCGGTGTGCTCATTACCGGTGAGAGTAGCGTTGGTAAAAGTGAGCTTGCACTGGAGCTATTATCACGCGGCCATCGCCTGATCGCAGACGATGCACCCACGTTCACCCGAATTGGTCCGGATTTGCTCGATGGTAGCAGCCCCACCTTATTACAGGATTTCATGGAAGTACGTGGTCTCGGCGTGCTGAATATTCGCGAGATGTATGGCGACAACGCACTTAAGAGCAAAAAACATCTGCGCCTGGTCATTCAACTGATGCGCATGTCAAAAAAAGATCGCGAAGAACTCGACCGTCTTTACGGCAATCGCATCAAACGTGAAATCCTTGGTGTTGAAATCCCTGAAATATTAATCCCGGTTGCCCCGGGACGTAACCTTGCAGTACTGGTCGAAGCCGCGGTTCGCAACCATATTCTGCGCCATGCAGGCCAGGACGCCACCGAACAGTTCATTGAGATGCAACAACGAGCTATTTCAGACCCACACAGTTAAACCGGCTGACAGATCACAACATATGAAAGTCGTTATCCTAAGCGGTCTCTCAGGTTCTGGAAAAACCGTCGCACTGCATACTCTGGAAGATGAAGACTTTTACTGTGTCGATAATCTTCCACTGGGTCTGCTGCCGGAATTCATCGATCGCGTGCTCAGCCGCAGCCTGCAACCCTATAATAATGTTGCTGTCGGAATTGATGCCCGCAGTGACGCCAATGATCTGAGAAAATTCAAGGAAATACTCAGCTCATTACGGCAAAAATCCATACAGCTCGACGTCATTTACCTGCAGGCCGAACACGCCACACTCATCAAGCGCTTCAGCGATACTCGACGCAAACACCCGCTTTCGCGAAAAGGCCTGCCATTGTTCGAGGCCATCGAAGTCGAGCGCAATCTACTCAGCGATGTGGCTGCAGAATCCGACCTGATCATCGATACCACTTACACCAACGTGCATCAGTTGCGCGAACTGGTACAGGAACAGATCATTAAAAAAGAAGGTAGCAGCCTGTCGCTGCTGTTCCAGTCATTTGGTTTCAAACACGGCACCCCGCCAGACTCAGACTTTGTTTTTGATGTGCGCTGCCTGCCCAACCCACACTGGGAGCCCCACCTGCGCCCACTCACTGGACTTGATACAGAAGTCGCAGCCTATCTTCAGCAACAGGATGATGTAATCAGCATGCTGGACTCCATACGCGCCTTTCTGCGTTACTGGATTCCCAAATTTGAGCAGCAGAATCGTTATTATCTGACTGTTTCGATTGGCTGCACCGGGGGCCAGCACCGATCAGTGTACATCGCACAAAAACTGTGTGATGATTTCAGTTCTGAAATAAGCAATGTATCAATCCGACATCGCGAACTTTAATAAACGATCGATCCGGAATGAGCGCTGCTCTGTTATTCGTTAACATCAGGAAATAGTCGGCCACTCGGCTGGCTCAACTTGCCCATGTTGACGAAACTTGATAATTATCGTGATACTCCCTTACCCGCCCTGCTGGACAGAACTGTCAGCCGTGGCCAGCAGGGCGTCATGCTGCATACCAATGAGGACAATGAATGCAACAAAGTCGTGAAATCATGATTGTGAACAAACTTGGAATGCATGCTCGCGCTGCCGCCAAATTCGTTCAGGCGGCATCAGCCTGCAGCTGTGAAATCGAGGTAGAGCGCAAAGGACAACGCGTCAACGGGAAAAGCATCATGGGCGTGATGATGCTCGCAGCCAGCAATGGCAGCAGCATCACCATACACGCCGAAGGTGATGATGCCAAAGAAGCCATAGATAAACTTGAGCAACTTATTAAAGACCGTTTTGGTGAAGACGAATAGCGAGCACAGATGAGTATCCTGATTAACGGCATTGCAGTATCCAAGGGCATCGCTATCGGCGAAGCCTTTGTCTACACGCGTGACCACGGTGAAATTGTCGAATACGCCATCACTGAAAAGCAGCAGGCCAGGGAAATCGAACGGTTCACCAGGGCCCAGAGAAAAGCCACCAAACAACTGCGTAATCTGCGCAAAAAACTTGAAGCCACGACCCCGGTCGACATTCTCGCATTCATCGATACTCATTTATTGATGATGGAAGACCCGATGTTCAACGAGGGCACCATCAACAATATTAAAACCTTTTCATGCAATGCCGAATGGGCTTTACATAAACAGGGTGAACGCCTGGTGCAGGTATTCAATGAAATCGAAGACGAATATCTGCGCACGCGACAGGACGATGTCAAACACGTGGTGCAACGTATCCAGGACTGTCTCGCCAATGCTCCAGACCATCTGCATGATGCCGCCCAGCTGAAGGGCCGTATCATTGTTGCAGATGACCTGACCCCGGCCGACACACTTACCATGCAGCATCAGAAAATCGCCGGCTTTATCACCGAATTCGGTGGCCCGCTGTCGCACACCGCAATCCTGGCGCGCAACCTGGGTATTCCCGCTATTGTCGGCGTACACCGTGCTCGCCTGCTGATTCAATCCGGTGAAACCCTGATCGTCGATGGCCAGCAGGGCACGGTGATCAATACTCCCGACCTGCGATCGCTCAAAATCTATCGCAAGCTGAAACGCGATGAAATTTCTCGCAAGCAGGTGCTGCATCGTCTCAAGGGCAAACCCGCCATCACCCAGGACAGGAAAACCATTATTCTGCACGGCAACATCGACCGGCCCGAAGATATCAAAGTGCTGCAGCAATTCGACAACACCGGCATCGGCCTGTATCGCACCGAGATGTTATTCATCGACAAGAACGAATGGCCCGATGAAGATACACAACTTCATTATTACAAGCGCGCAGTACAACGCCTTAAAGGCCAGCCACTTACGATTCGCACCATCGACCTGGGGGCCGACAAGGAAATCCAGGACACCATCGACCAGGGTCCGATGGCGCATAACCCGGCCATGGGCTTGCGCGCCATCCGCCGTTGTCTGAAAGAACCGCTGGGGTTCCTGCCTCAGCTGCGTGCCATACTCCGCGCGTCTGCTTTCGGCCCGGTGCGCATGATGATCCCGATGCTGACCAATATTGAAGAAATACTGCAGGTGCTGGCACTCATTGATATCGCCAAGCAGTCGTTACGCGAAAAACACATACGTTTTGATGAGGACCTGCCGATCGGTGCGATGATCGAAGTCCCGGCCGCTGCCCTGGCTGCGAACGCTTTTGCCAGCAAGCTGGATTTTCTGTCCATCGGTACGAACGACCTGATTCAGTACACGCTCGCGCTCGACCGTATTGATGATGAAGTCAGTTATCTATACAACCCGCTCAATCCGGCAGTGCTGCACCTGATTCATCTGACAATTCAGGCCGGCAAAAAGGCCCGTGTGCCTGTGTCTATGTGCGGGGAAATGGCCAGCGACCCCAACTATACCCGGTTGCTGCTGGGCATGGGGCTGGATTATTTCAGCGTGCAGGCCAATGCGCTGCTGGAAATCAAGCACATTATCAATAACAGCAAGGTGTCGAGCCTGCGTCCGAAGGTTCGCAAAATACTCGAAGCCACCGACTCTTCCGAGATCGAGTCGCGCGTCGCCAAACTCAACAGCTAAGGCTCGATCGGGAATTTTCCCGATCACAACCCTTTTCTTTTTGAATTTCTCCCTGCCTCGCTCCAGATTGCACGGAACGACATGCTACACTTATATCCAACAATAACGGGGTTATGTTTATCGCGCGCACATAAAACTTTAAACTCACAGCCTTTGCCACTGTCAACACGCCCGGATCCTTGCCGGCGGGTATAGAAATGTCAGACCAGATTTCAGATAAAACCGCAGTCCAGCTGCAAGCACTGTCCGATGCACTGGATACAGGCACCATGCAGCATGCGCGCAGCATGTTGAACGAACTGTCGCCTGCAGAAATTGGTCACCTGCTGGAATCATTACCCCACACCGAACGCTTAATCATCTGGGACCTGGTTGATCCGGAAAAAGACGGTGAAGTCCTGCTCGAAGTGGGCGAAGAAGTTCGCACCACCCTGATCCGCGACATGTCCCTGCAGGACCTGGTGAACGCAGCCGAAGGCATGGATGTCGATGACCTGGCTGACTTTATTCAGTCATTACCGGATCGTGTCACCACCCAGGTACTGACTTCGCTCGATGCCCAGCACCGGGAATTGCTGGAATCGGTACTGTCCTATCCGGAAGACAGTGCTGGCGGTTTGATGAACACCGACACTGTCACCGTGCGCAAGCAGGTGACGCTGGACGTGGTACTGCGCTATCTGCGCATTCTTGGCACGCTGCCCGATAACACCGATAACCTGATCGTCACCACGCGCAAGAACACCTATGTCGGCGTGCTACCGTTGTCGACCCTGCTCACCTCTTCGCTGGACATGACCGTCGGCGAAGTCATGAAGCGCGACACCGAAATAGTGAACGCCAACATGAAAGATGTCGAGGTCGCCAAAATATTCCAGGCGCACGACCTGGTATCCGCGCCGGTAGTCGATGACAACATGAAACTACTGGGCCGCATCACGGTCGATGACGTGGTCGACGTGATTCGTGATGAAGCCGAGCACTCAGTGTTGAGCATGGCCGGCCTGCACGAAGAAGAAGACCTGTTCGCACCCGTGGTACCCAGTGCACGCCGTCGCGCCATCTGGCTGGGCTTTAATCTGCTCACCGCTTTTATGGCCTCATGGGTGGTATCCAACTTTGAAGACACTCTGCAGAAAGTTGTCGCACTCGCAGTATTAATGAATGTGGTCGCCAGCATGGGCGGCATCGCAGGCACCCAGACCCTGACGCTGGTGATCCGGGGCATCGCGCTGGGCCAGGTCAGTCGCAGCAACAAGCGCTGGTTAATGACAAAAGAAGTTATTGTCGGTCTGCTCAACGGCCTTGGCTGGGCGCTTGTGGTCGCGGTGATAGCACTGTTCTGGTTTGGCAGCGTAAAAATCGGTCTGGTGATTGCGGCCGCCATGGTAATCAACCTGGTCGCAGCGGCCACTGCTGGTGTATTGTTACCGCTGGTGATGAGTAAAATGAATATCGACCCGGCCCTGGCCGGCAGTGTGGTCCTGACCACGGTCACCGACATCGTTGGCCTGTTTGCCTTTCTTGGCCTGGCCACTTTGTTTTTGGTGTAATAACTAGAGGATTTTACATGGCGACATCAACTATTGTGGTACTGGTAATCATCGCTGTTCTCGTGCTGTACGTGATCGGCATCTTCAATTCGCTGGTCAGCCTGCGTAACCGTTACAAAAACGCGTTCGCACAGATCGAAGTCCAGTTGAAACGACGCTATGATTTAATCCCTAACCTGATTGAAACCGCCAAAGGCTATATCAAGCACGAACGCGAAACCCTGGAAGCCGTGATCGCTGCGCGCAACGCGGCCGCCAATAATCTCGCGGCCGCCGCAGCCGATCCCGGCAATGCGAATGCCATCAAGGAACTCAGCGGTGCGGAAAAAAATCTCGGTGGCGCCATGGGCCGATTCAACATGGTGATGGAAGCCTACCCGGATTTAAAAGCCAACCAGAACATGATGCAGCTGTCCGAAGAACTGACCAGCACTGAAAACAAGGTCGCGTTCTCACGCCAGGCGTTCAATGACGCGGTCATGGCTTACAACACGTATAAACAGTCTTTTCCCCAGGTCATACTGGCTGCCAGCTTTGGCCACGCCCAGGATGCCAGTCTGCTGGAATTTGAAGACAGTGCAGCCATACAGAGCGCGCCCAAAGTTTCGTTCTAAACAGCGTATTCACATGCTGCACGCATCGAACAATTCCGGTCTTCGATCGTATACAGCTGCGTGCCTGCAATGAATTTTTTCGAATCACAGCAAAACGCGCGTACGAACACCACCCGTCTGGTTGTGCTGTTCGTGCTCGCGATCATCTGCCTGATCGTGCTCACCAATATTCTGGTGGCGGTCGCCATGGGGGTTATTCAGCCCGCGCAGCTCAACAGCATGGGCACTATACAGGGCTGGCAGAACAACCTGGACTGGCAAACCTTCATGCTGATCAGCGCAGCAGTGATTGCGGTGGTAGGCATCAGCAGTCTGTACAAAATGGCCGCCCTCTCCGGCGGGGGCGCCAGCGTCGCCGAAATGATGAACGCCGAACTCGTGGTCAATGACAGCGGCGATATCAACAAACAAAAAATCCTGAACGTGGTAGAAGAAATGGCGATCGCTTCGGGCACGCCGGTGCCCGCGGTGTATCTGATTGACGAGCAAGGCATCAATGCGTTTGCGGCCGGTTACAAACCGGGCGACGCGATCATCGGCATCACCCGCGGCGCAATTGAAACCCTGTCGCGCGAACAGTTGCAGGGCGTGATCGCACACGAGTTCAGTCATATTTTTAATGGCGACATGCGGCTCAATATTCGTCTCATCGGCATTCTGCACGGCATCCTGGTGATCGGCATGGTCGGTTATTTCATCCTGCGCTCCGCAGCCTATGGCGGCCGGGTTCGGGTACGCAGCAAAAACGACAATGCTGGCGGCATTGTTTTTCTCGGCATCGGCCTGGTGGTCATCGGCTACGCCGGCACCTTTTTCGGCAACCTGATCAAGGCCGCGGTCAGTCGTCAGCGTGAATACCTGGCCGATGCCAGTGCGGTGCAGTTCACCCGTAACCCGGACGGTATCGCGGGTGCGCTGAAACAGATTGGCGCGAGTAGCGCAGGTTCGCTCATCGAAAATCCTGGCGCAGCAGAAATCAGTCATACCTTTTTCAGCCAGGGCGTGACCACGTTTTTAAGCGGCCTGTTTGCCACGCACCCACCACTGGAAGCACGCATTCGCGCGATTGAACCCAACTGGAATGGCGAGTTCGTTGTCAGCACAGGCAGGAAACCGGCAACAGAGCAAAAATCAGGAACCACGCAACAACCCTCTCAAAAAGAAAAGCTGGCCGGCGTATTCACAACGGCGGCCATACTCGATCATATCGGCAATCCTCAGGCCGCCCATCTGCGGCAAGCGCAAAACCTGCTGGCCGAAATACCCAGCGTGATCAAACAGTCCGCGCACGAACCACACGGCGCACGCGCGCTGATTTATGTTTTATTGATTGGTGACGATGACAGCATCCGTGAAAAACAGATGACATACCTGGGCACGCATGCCGATCCCGGTGTCTATTCCGAGTGCGTAAAACTATCGAGATGGATGTCTTCGCTCAGTGACGACAAGCGTCTGCCACTGATTGATATGTGTATTCCGGCATTACGCCAGCTGTCGGCCAAACAATATGCGCTGTTTATGGATAATCTGGATGCACTGATCAGAATGGATGCAAAAATAAGCCTGTTCGAATGGTCGTTGCAAAGAATTCTAAGACATCACCTTGCGCCGATATTCGAGAAAACGAAAACAGCCAACGCCACATTGCACATTTCCCAGACGCTGCCGGAATGTGAGACCGTATTATCGTTTCTGATCCACGCCTGCAAACAGGAACACATGAATGACGACGATGTGTTTACGCTGGCACAAAACAGTCTTGGGATAAACGGCCTGCAGCTTCAGGACCGCAGCACACTCAGCCTGGATAAACTGGATGCAGCCATACACAAACTCAACCAGCTCAAACCACTGCAGAAACCCGCGCTGTTAAAAGCCTGCGCTGCCGCGATTAGTGCAGACAAGGTCATTACCGCCACCGAACATGAGCTGCTGCGCGCCATTGCTGACAGTCTCGATTGCCCGATGCCGCCCCTGTTAGCGAATACCTGAGCCAACTAGAGATCCGGTGCTTTTTTAATAGCAAAAAAACGAAAGGCAGTATCCCGTCTTTCATGGAATACTGCTCAACAAAAGGAGAAAATTATCCTGATGGATCCAGTCAACTACCTTACATTCTCAAAATTTTAATGTGGGCTATATCTGAATTCCGCATATCTGATATTCCTGCTTGCAGTCTAATTCACTATTATACGTCTTAAGGAATTAACATGATCGTAGTATATGGAATCAAAGAAAAATTAAACCCTATAAAAGCAAGGCTGTCTGATGTCATTCATGAATGTATGCAGAGCATTCTTGGCATGCCAGAAGATAAACGGGCGCATCGTTTCATACCACTAGAAAAAGAAGATTTCTATTATCCTGGTGGCAGAAGTGACGCTTATACAGTCATAGAAATAAATATGATGGCTGGTCGTAAACCTGAAACTCAAAAAAGTCTAATCAAAGAGTTGTTTCAGGAGCTGGAAACCCAGCTCTCACTGGCTCCGGTTGATGTTGAAATTACAATCAAAGAACAAGCGCCTTATCAATGGGGTTTTAGAGGCATTACTGGTGATGAGGCCACTGATCTTAAATATAAAGTCGACGTATGACAAACGGTTCAATTTGACGCCGCAAAAAGCGCGGCACAAATTAACCGGACGTTATTCCTTCTATACAAGCGCACCCTCTCTTATCCGTCGGAATATTAAATTCTGTTAAAAATTCGGGGATACAAGATCTATGGAATTCAACCCAGGCAATAAAGTCGTACAGCGCTGCCTCCAGGGCATGGCTATGGAAGAAAAAGGACTGCTTAATGAAGCAAGCAAATGTTTCCTTCAGGCATGGAGTGAAGCTAAATACGACTTTGAAAAATTTATTTCAGCTTATTATGTCGCTCGATATCAAAACAATATTTCTGAGAAACTTAAATGGCTTGAGACGACTTTGGAGTTAGGATTAAAGATTAATGATGACTCAGTAAAAAGCGCTTTCCCTGTTCTATATTCAAGTATAGCCAGGTGTTATGAAGACATGAGTGACGCCAGGAAAGCAAGCATGAACTATCAGCTAGCAAATTCAATTATAGATAAGCCATCTGATAAAGGGCCGTTTTATCACGGGACGAAAGCCGATTTACATATTGGCGATTTTCTGACGGCAGGTGGAAATTCTAATTACAAGCGCGACCTTAAAATGAATCACATATATTTTACTGCCCTCGTCAGTGGAGCCGGATTAGCTGCAGCATTAGCAAAAGGTGGCGGGAAAGAACGAGTTTATATCGTTGAACCTACAGGAGCCTTTGAGAATGATCCAAATGTAACAAACAAAAAGTTTCCAGGTAACCCGACTCGTTCATACCGATCACAATCACCACTGAAAATTGTCGGTGAAGCATCGGACTGGACAAAGCAAACGCCTGAAGAACTGAACAAGTTTCGAGCGAAATTGGTGAATAACAACGGAAATATAATTAATTGATATTTTGAATTGTTATTAGTTTCATGTGTACCGCTAACATACGGGTTAACATTGCATAAATTTCCACCCATGCTCGGAGAAAAGTTATGGCGAAAAAATCTAGTAACGCAACGAAAGTCGTTGTGCCTGGTGGAGTTGACGAGTACATCAAGGCCAGCCCTAAAGAGATTCGCGCTAAACTGGAGGAGATTAGAGAGGCCGTTCAAAGCGCCGCTCCCGGTAGCTCTGAAACAGTCAGCTACTTTCAAATGCCAGGCTATTTCTACGAAGGTTACGACTACAACGGAATGTTTGCCTGGTTTAGCTACAAGAAACCATTTATCCGTCTCCATGTGCGCCCGCCAGTCCTCGAAGAGCACAGTAAAGAAATTACCGCCTATGCCAAAACGAAGGCTATTGTCAGTTTTCCGGCTGATGAGCCAATACCCAGGGCGTTGGTAAAGAAGCTGGTGAAGGCAAGCATAAAAGTTATGAAGCAAAAGTCAGCATAACAAGCACAAACAAGGGACAAAACTATGTTCCGCCGATTTTTGGATTGCGTGCAAGGATACTGATGGCCTTTTACATATGGTCTTTTGGGTTTTATCATAGACAACATAAGAAGAGCCAGGAACCCTTAACAACTCGACCGACGTACAAGACGCGCCGTCAGGGCGTTACCGGGAGGTTGCATGAGCCTTTTCTACAAATTCCAGTATCTGGTCGGCATGACACCATGGGAACGGATGCCGTCACTTCCTATAGGCGAACAGGCCGTTGCGCTTTTTGACCAGGAGGAGAGCGATAGAGATCCCCCCTACGGGCGCGCGCTCGATCTCGGATGTGGCACCGGGTTCTGGTCGGTTCGCCTGGCTCAACGCGGGTGGAAGGTAACCGGCGTCGACATCGTGCCGAAGGCGATTCGCGCCGCCCGCAAACGCGCAAGTGGGGCCGGTGTTGAGGCCTCATTCGTCGAAGGAAGCATAACAGCACTCACAGACGCAGGCATCGGCTCGGGATTTCATCTCATCCTGGACTTTGGCGTCGTGCATGGCCTCCCGCCCGAGCAGGTGCGGGCGGTGAGCCGCGAGGTCACGGCGCTGGCCACCGAGGACGCCACGCTGATGATGTACGCGTTCTCACCGGGGCGCAGAGGCCCTCTGCCGCGAGGCATCAGTCGGGAAGAGATCGAACAGGCTTATGACGGATGGACGATCACCGGGGAAGAAGCATTCGATTTGACCGGGGCGCCCCGTTTTGTGCAAAAAGCCCGGCCTCGCTTTTACCGCCTTCGCCGCAGGTGAATCGCAAGAACATGGTGGCCAACAAACGGTTCAAGCCAGGGTATCACTCGCTGCGCTCGATCGGCGCGGCTTAAGCTGGCGTTGATATTAAAAGTCAGCCCCCGGCTTCGACCTTCAGCACTTCCTGTATCATCGCGTAAACACTATCGGGATTCAGCGAAATAGATGAGATGCCCTGCTCGACCAGCCAGCGTGTGATTTCGGGATAATCCGAAGGCGCCTGGCCACAGATACCAACATATTTATCCTGCGCGCGGCAGGCGGTGATCGCCATCTGCATCAACATTTTCACCGCCTCATTGCGTTCATCGAACGAGGTGACGATACCCGAGTCGCGATCCACGCCAAGGGTCAGCTGGGTCAGATCGTTCGAGCCTATCGAAAAACCATCGAAGTATTCGAGAAACTGATCTGCCAGCAGCGCATTCGCCGGGATTTCGCACATGATAAATATTTTCAGTCCGTTTTCACCGCGCTTTAATCCGTTCTGCCCCATCTGTTCCAGCACACGCTGACCTTCTTCAACTGTGCGCGTAAACGGTATCATGATATCCACATTATCCAGCCCCATGTGCTCGCGCACACGCACCAGTGCTTCGCACTCCAGCGCAAAACTTTGTTTGAACTCATCCGAGGGATAGCGTGAAGCACCACGAAAACCGATCATCGGGTTTTCTTCTTTGGGTTCAAACTGCTGGCCACCGATCAGGCTGGCGTATTCATTAGATTTAAAATCGGACAGGCGTACGATCACCTGTCGCGGATAAAACGCGGCAGCTATGGTGCCGATACCTTCGGCGAGTTTTTTGACATAAAAACTGACCGGATCGGAATAACCGGAGGTTTCGCGCCTGATGACTTTCTGCAAATCGGCATCGAGTTTGTCGAACTCAATCAGAGCACGCGGATGCACGCGAATGGTGTTATTGATAATAAACTCAAGCCGCGCCAGGCCGACACCGTCTACCGGCATGCCAGACAGTTCAAACGCCTGTTCAGGATTAGCAAGATTGAGCATGATACGTGTTCTGGGTTTCTCCAGTGTGCTGTAATCAAACTCTTCTCGCGTATATTCCAGTTCGCCTTGATACACGTAGCCGGCATCACCTTCTGCACAGGACACCGTGACCGGTGTACCGTTGGCAACTTTACGAGTTGCATTGCCACAACCTACGATGGCTGGAATACCCAGTTCGCGCGCGACGATGGCGGCATGGCAGGTGCGACCACCGCGATTGGTGACAATGGCGCCGGCAATTTTCATCACCGGCTCCCAGTCCGGGTCAGTGCTGTCGGTAACCAGTATTTCGCCGGGTTGCAGCTCGTGCATCGAGGCCGCTTCATTAATGACATGCGCCTTGCCCGTGGCGATACGATTGCCCACACTTTTGCCTGTGCACAGCACATCGCCACGTTCCTTGATCTGGAATACTTCGGCATGTGAACGATCCGTCTGTGCAGACTGCACGGTTTCCGGTCGTGCCTGCAAAATAAATAACTCACCGCTCTCACCGTCTTTTCCCCATTCGATATCCATGGGTTTCTGGTAGTGCTGCTCGATAGTCATAGCGGCGCGCGCCAGCTCCAGCACTTCATCATCATTGATCGAAAACTGTCTGCGCTGTGCTTCTGTAACAGAAACATTATGTGTTGATAAGCCGGTGCTGGAATCCTTGCCGTAAATCATCTTGATGGCTTTGCTGCCCAGCTGCCGACGAAGGATCGGGCGATGGTCGTCTTTCATGGTATTTTTATAAACATAGAACTCATCGGGGTTGACCATGCCCTGAACGATATTTTCACCGAGCCCGTACGACGAGGTAATCAACACCACATCGCGAAAACCGGTTTCTGTATCCAGGGTAAAGATCACGCCGGAAGCAGCCAGGTCTGAACGCACCATTTTCTGCACACCAACAGACAGCGCGACCGTACTGTGCTCAAAACCTTTATCAACACGATAAGAAATTGCACGGTCGGTATATAAAGACGCAAACACGCGCCGACAGGCCACCAGTAAATTTTCCAGCCCGCTGATGTTCAGATAGGTTTCCTGCTGCCCCGCGAACGAAGCACCGGGCAGATCTTCAGCCGTGGCAGAGCTGCGCACCGCTACCGCGGGATCAGCACCGTACTCGGCGGCCATCTGTTGATAGGCTTCGGTAATTTCTGTGACCAGCTCAGGCGGCAGGGTCCCGTGCATCACCCAGTTGCGAATTTTTTTACCACTCTCGGCGAGCGCGGTGACATCGGTGGTATTTAACTGCCCCAGCTCCTGGGCAATCTTTTTATCCAGCTGGTTATATTCGAGGAAATGTCGATACGCCTCGGCCGTGGTGGCAAAACCGTTTGGAACACGAACACCCTGGCTGGATAACTGGCTGACCATTTCACCCAGCGAGGCATTCTTGCCGCCCACGCTGGCGACATCGGTGTTACGAATTTCTGAGAAAGGTCGGATATATTGCATCGTGATGAGCATACTCCTGTCGATATTGAATAACTCTGACCTGTGACAACAAAAACGCTAAAAAGTCAGAATCAAAAGATACAAGCTAAAAACATCCAGGCGAAACCACAGAGACACAGAGAACACGGAGAACTGCTTTAGTTAAAAGCTTATCTTTGTTTTAATACAAAGAATAGTTTTTCTCTGTGTTCTCCGTGTCTCTGTGGTGCAGCTTTTAAAGCTTTATTTTTTGAGCTTCGCCGCGATGCGCAATCTCAGTGCATTCAGCTTGATGAAACCGGCTGCGTCTTTCTGGTCATAGGCACCGGCATCGTCTTCAAAGGTGGCGATGCTTTCATCGAACAAAGAATTGGTTTCGGACTTACGACCGACCACTTCGACATTGCCCTTGTACAGTTTCAAACGCACCACGCCGTTCACGGTTTGCTGTGAAGCATCGATCATGGTTTGCATCATCTTGCGTTCCGGGCTCCACCAGTAACCGTTGTAGATCATGCTGGCGTAGCGCGGCATGAGCTCATCCTTAAGATGCGCCACTTCACGATCCAGGGTCAGCGATTCGATCGCGCGGTGCGCGCGCAACATGATCACACCGCCGGGGGTTTCGTAGCAGCCGCGCGATTTCATGCCCACATAACGGTTTTCCACGATATCCAGACGACCGATGCCGTTGGCGCCTGCAATCTGATTGAGGTCGCTCAGCACTTCGGCGGGTGATTTAGCTTCACCATCAATCGCAACGATATCGCCTTTTTCATAAGTCAGTTCGATATAGGTCGCCTTGTCCGGCGCCTGTTCCGGCGACACGGTCCAGCGCCACATATCCGCTTCGGGCTCGGCCCAGGGATCTTCCAGAATGCCGCCTTCGTAAGAAATGTGCAGCAGGTTCGCGTCCATGGAATACGGCGACTTTTTGCCCTTGTTGAAATCCACCGGAATCTTGTGCTGCGCGGCATAGGCCATCAGTTTTTCGCGCGACAGCAGATCCCATTCACGCCAGGGCGCGATGATCTGCACACCGGGTTTGAGCGCATACGCACCCAGCTCGAAACGCACCTGGTCATTGCCCTTGCCGGTGGCACCGTGCGAAATCGCATCGGCACCGGTTTCATTGGCAATCTCGACCAGCCGTTTGGCGATCAGCGGGCGCGCAATCGAAGTGCCGAGCAGATATTCGCCTTCATAAATAGTGTTGGCGCGAAACATCGGGAACACATAATCGCGCACGAATTCTTCGCGCAGGTCTTCGATATAGATTTCTTTCACGCCCATGGCTTTGGCCTTGGCGCGCGCGGGCTCAACTTCTTCACCCTGGCCAATATCCGCAGTAAATGTCACCACTTCACAGCCATAGCTGTCTTCCAGCCATTTGAGGATGACAGAAGTGTCTAATCCACCCGAATAAGCGAGGACGGCTTTGTTGATGCTTGGTTTGTTTGGCGGACATGGCGGCTCCGGAATTGCGTACAAAGATGCGCATTATATCTGTAAAAGCCGAATGAATAATTAACAATGAATAATGAATAGTGGAAAAGTCACGGCCTCAAAAGCCTGTTTTCTCATATTTTTCCATTATTCAATATTCGTTATTAATTATTCATTGCTTTTTAGATTCGACTACGCCCTGTTTAACTTCTATAATTCCGGTTTTGCAAACAGGGCTGGCGGCAGGAAAATCTCCTGTCACAATCACTCCTTACAGCCAATACATACAAAATACAGGCATAAAAGCGCGCAAAACGCATGAATTTGCAGCTATTTTTCCTGAACGCGCGAGATTGAGATGAGCGAAATATTCGACAATGACCCCCAGGAAACGCAGGAATGGCTCGATGCCCTGCATGCTGTTATCGAGAACGAAAACCTCGAACGCGCCCATTTCCTGCTTGAACAGCTGATCGACAACGCGCGACGCTCGGGCGCCAATCTGCCGTTTTCCAATAACACGGCCTATCTCAACACCATCCCGACGCATCTCGAAACAGCCACTCCGGGCGACCAGAAGCATTGAGCACAAAATCCGCTCGCTGATCCGCTGGAATGCGATGGCCATGGTGGTCCGCGCCAATAAGGAATCCTCCGAACTGGGCGGCCATATCGCCAGCTTTGCGTCCGCAGCAACACTCTATGATGTTGGTTTTAATCACTTTTTCCACGCACCCGACCATGAACACGGCGGCGACCTGGTATTCATGCAGGGCCATTCTGCGCCCGGCATTTATGCCCGCGCCTTATCTCGAAGGCCGACTCAGCGAAGACCAGCTCGACAAATTCCGCCAGGAAGTCGATGGCGGCGGCCTGTCGTCGTATCCGCATCCGTGGTTGATGCCCGATTTCTGGCAGTTCCCGACCGTGTCGATGGGCCTTGGCCCGATCATGGCGATCTATCAGGCGCGCTTCATGAAATATCTGCAGCATCGCGGTGTTGCCAAAACCGATAACCGCAAGGTCTGGGCGTTCTGCGGCGATGGCGAAATGGACGAACCCGAATCACTGGGCGCGATTTCGCTCGCCGGCCGCGAAAAACTCGACAATCTGATTTTTGTCATCAACTGCAATCTGCAACGCCTCGACGGCCCGGTACGCGGCAACGGCAAAATCATCCAGGAACTGGAATCGGTATTCCGCGGTGCGGGCTGGAACGTGATCAAGGTGATCTGGGGCAGCTACTGGGATCCATTGCTGGCCAGAGACAAAGACGGTCTGTTGCGCAAACGCATGGAAGAAGTGGTCGATGGCGAATACCAGAATTACAAGGCCAAAGACGGCGCCTATGTGCGCGAACATTTCTTCGGCAAATACCCCGAACTCAAGGCCATGGTGGCGAGCATGTCGGATGATGATATCTGGCGCCTCAACCGTGGCGGCCACGATCCGCACAAGGTCTACGCGGCCTATGCCGCAGCTGTGGCGCACACCGGCCAGCCGACCGTGATTTTGACCAAAACGGTGAAAGGCTATGGCATGGGTGATGCGGGCGAAGGCCAGAACACCACGCATTCGCAGAAAAAGATGAACCCCGAAGCGCTGCAAACATTCAAGCGCCGGTTCAATATTCCAATCAGCGACGAGCAGGCGGAAAAAGCCGCGTATTACAAACCGGCCGACGACAGCGAAGAAATGAAATATCTGCAGGCACGGCGTAAAGCACTCGGCGGTTATCTGCCTTCGCGCACCCATCTTGCCGCACCGCTGGAAGTGCCCGAACTGTCAATTTTCAGCAGCATGCTGGAAGGCTCGGGTGACCGCGAGATGTCGACCACCATGGCTTTCGTGCGCATGCTCACCGTCCTGGCGCGCGATAAAAAAGTCGGCAAAAACGTGGTCCCCATCGTGCCGGACGAAGCCCGCACCTTTGGTATGGAAGGCATGTTCCGCCAGCTCGGTATCTATTCCTCGATCGGCCAGCTCTACGAACCACAGGACAAGGGCCAGGTCATGTTTTACAAGGAAGACATGAGCGGCCAGATTCTGGAAGAAGGTATCAATGAAGCCGGCTCGATGTCGTCATGGATTGCAGCCGCGACAGCGTACAGCTCGCACGGCGTCAACATGATTCCGTTCTACATTTATTATTCCATGTTCGGCTTCCAGCGCATCGGCGATCTCGCCTGGGCGGCGGGCGACATGCAGGCACGCGGCTTCCTGATCGGCGGCACTGCCGGTCGTACCACACTGGCGGGTGAAGGTTTGCAGCATCAGGATGGACACAGCCTGTTGCTGGCATCGACCATTCCTAACTGCGTCGCCTATGACCCCTGCTTTGCTTACGAACTGGCCGTGATCATTCACGATGGCATGCACCGCATGATGGAGCTGCAGGAAAACGTGTATTACTACATCACCACGATGAACGAAAACTATGTGCAGCCCGCCATGCCCAAAGGCGCGGAAAAAGGCATCGTCAAAGGGATGTATCTGTTCCGCGAAGCAAAAGCGAAAAAAGGCCAGAAAAAAGTACAGCTGTTCGGCAGCGGCACCATCCTGCGCGAAGTGATCGAAGCCGCTGACATGCTGGAAAAAGATTTCAACGTGGTCGCCGATATCTGGAGCGTCACCAGCTACAACGAACTCGCACGCGAAGCGCGCGACTGCGAACGCTGGAACATGCTGCATCCGGACAAAACTGCACGCATCAGCTATGTCGAAAAATGTCTGAAAGATCGCGAAGGCCCGGTGATTTCATCATCGGATTACGTGCGTAACGTTGCCGAACAGATTCGGGCTTTTGTACCAAAAACATACACAGTACTTGGCACCGATGGTTTCGGGCGTTCCGACAATCGCAAAAATCTGCGTCGTTTCTTTGAAGTCAACAGCCACTATGTTGCGCTGGCAGCAATCAAGACGCTGGCCGATGAAGGCGAACTCGAAGCCGCCAGGGTTAAAGACGCGATCAAGAAATACAGTATCGACGTCAACAAACCCAACCCGATCGTTTCATAAGGGAACAGGACCATGGCCAATACTAAAGACATACTTGTTCCTGACATCGGTGATTTCGAAGGCGTTGAAGTCATCGAAATTCTGGTCGCACCGGGCGACAGCATCAAGCTTGAAGATCCACTGGTTTCACTGGAATCCGACAAGGCAGCGATGGAAATTCCTTCGCCAGCCGCCGGCATAGTCAAAGATATCAAGCTCAAGGTTGGTGACAAGGTTTCCGAAGGCGATCTTATTCTGACCGTGGAAGCCAGCGATGATGCGGCGACTGAAGCCCCGGCTGAAAAGCCCGCAGAAAAACCTGCGGAAGCACCCGCAGCCAGCGCCAGCAGAACCGCGGCGCCTGAAAAAACCGAAACCGCCGCAACTAAAGCGGCACCACCGGCTGCAGAAGTGCGGCCACCGCCAGTGGCGCCGGTGAACATTGACGAAGCCGGTTTCAAGCTCGCGCACGCCAGTCCCTCTGTGCGCAAGTTTGCACGCGAACTCGGCGCCAATCTTGGCGGCATTACCGGCACTGGCAACAAGGGCCGTATTCTTAAAGAAGACGTCAAGGCCTTTGTCAAAAAGATCATGACCTCCGGCGGCACCGGTGGTGGCATTAATGTCACCCCGATGCCGGAAATCGATTTCAGCCAGTTCGGACCGATCGATACTCAGCCACTGAGCCGGATCAACAAACTCACCGGTCAGGTGCTGCACCGCAACTGGGTCACGGTGCCGCATGTCACCCAGTTCGACGAAGCCGATATTACCGAGCTGGAAGCGTTCCGCAAACAGCTGAATGCCGAACACAAGGGCGAAGGCGCGCGCGTGACCGTGCTCGCATTTTTGATGAAGGCGCTGGTCTCTGCGCTGAAAGAATACCCGCGTTTTAATTCATCGCTGGATGCCACAGGTGAAAACCTGATCATGAAAAAATACGTGCACATCGGTGTCGCCATGGACACACCGGCAGGACTGGTAGTGCCGGTGATTCGCGACTGTGATCGCAAATCGCTGATCGAACTGGCCAACGAAGTGGTCGAAACCAGCGTACGCGCGCGCGAGAAAAAACTGTCCCCCGCCGACATGCAGGGCGGCTCTATCAGCATTTCCAGCCTCGGCGGTATTGGTGGCACTGCGTTCACACCGATTGTGAATTCACCCGAAGTCGCAATACTCGGTGTTTCACGCGCGTCGATGAAGCCGGTGTATGTCGATGGTGAATTCGTACCACGCCTGATACTGCCGCTGTCATTGTCTTACGACCATCGCGTGATCGACGGTGCCGACGGCGCACGCTTTACTTCGTTCCTGAATAAAGTACTGTCAGACACACGCCGACTGTTGCTGTAAGTAAGACTAACAAATAAGTCCGCGAATAACGCAAATAAACGCAAATAATTCGCATGCAAAATACGTTAAATTCGTCTGTATTTATTCGCATTAATCTGTGAACAGAGATTCATGTTAATCTTTCAGCCAGAACTTTTAATATCACATGCAAACTATCATTATTTCATTTGCGTTTATTTGCGTTCATTTGCGGAATACAATAGAGCTGATCATGAGCAAAATCGTTAAAGTCGAAGTCCCTGATATTGGTGATTTTTCCGGTGTCGATATTATCGAAGTGCTGGTCTCGGCCGGTGACCGCATCGCTACCGAAGACGCGCTGATCACACTCGAATCCGACAAGGCGACGATCGAAATTCCTTCGCCTTCCGCCGGCGTGGTCAAAGACGTGCTGGTCAAGGTGAACGACAAGGTCTCCGAAGGCGATGTCATTCTCACCCTGGAAATCGAAGATACTGCTGGCGCCAGCAAACCGGCTGAAGCCGCCGCCGAAACCAACAATGCAGTTGCTGAAGCACCCGCAGCAAAACCTGCCGCTGCACCCGCAGCAAAACCCGCTACTGCGAACACGGTTCAGGGTGATATCCACGCCGAAGTGGTGGTACTCGGTTCCGGCCCCGGCGGTTACACCGCCGCATTCCGCGCCGCCGATCTCGGTAAGCAGGTGGTATTGATCGAACGTTACGACAGTATCGGCGGCGTCTGCCTCAACGTGGGTTGCATACCGTCCAAGGCACTGTTGCACACCGCGCAGATTATTACCGAAGCGAGCGAAATGTCGGCGCACGGCGTCACCTTTGGCAAACCCAAAATCGAGCTGGATAAACTGGCCGGTTTTAAAAATAAGGTCATCGGCCAGCTCACCGGTGGTCTTGCGCAGCTGGCGAAACAGCGCAAGGTGAAAATTATTACTGGCGTCGGTAAATTCACTTCGCCGAAAAGCATCGAAGTCACCGGCAAAGAGGGTGTCACCACGATTTCCTTCGACGACTGCATTGTCGCGGCCGGTTCTTCGGTCAGCAAAATTCCGGGGCTGCCGTATGACGATCCTCGTTTGATGGATTCCACCGGCGCGCTCGAGCTCGCCGACATCCCGAAACGTCTGCTGGTGATCGGCGGCGGCATCATCGGCCTGGAAATGGCCACGGTGTACGATGCGCTGGGCTCGAAAGTATCGATCGTGGAATTATCACCAACCCTGATACCGGGCTGCGATCCCGACCTGGTGCGCCCTTTGTTAAAACGCGTCAAAGCACGTTACGAAAACATCTGGCTGAACGCCAAAGTCAGCGCGATCGAAGCGCAGAAATCAGGCCTGAAAGTTTCTTTCGAAGGCAAGAAAGTACCCGAGAGCGATACCTTTGATCGCGTATTGCTCGCGGTCGGTCGCAGCCCGAACGGTCGCGCGATCAATGCCGAAGCCGCAGGTCTGCACGTCGACGAACGCGGTTTTATTCCAGTGGATAAACAGCAAAAAACCAATGTGCCGAATATTTATGCCATCGGCGACATCGTCGGTCAGCCGATGCTGGCGCACAAGGCATCGCACGAAGGAAAAACCGCGGCCGAAGTGATTGCGGGACAAAAATCCTACTTCGACGCCAAGACCATTCCTTCGGTGGCCTACACCGACCCGGAAGTGGCGTGGATGGGCCTCAGCGAAGAACAGTGCAAACAGGACGGTATCGAATACGAAAAAGGCGTGTTCCCCTGGGCCGCGAGCGGGCGTTCGCTCAGCATCGGGCGCAATGACGGTCTGACCAAGTTATTGTTCGACAAGGCCAGCAAAAAAATCATCGGTGCCGGCATGGTGGGCCCGAACGCGGGCGAGTTAATCGCGGAAGCGGTGCTCGCGCTGGAAATGGGCGCCGACATGGAAGACATCGCACTCACCGTGCACCCGCATCCCACTTTATCGGAAACCTTTAATTTTGCCGCAGAAGTTGCCGAAGGCACGATTACCGATCTGTATATTCCCAAAAAACATTAAGCGACTGCATAAAACATCTGTCACTCTGATGCAGCGTTTTATGCGAAGAAGCGAATTAATGACACCAGAGTTTTTAGCGTTCTTTGCGTATTACGGCTCAGGCAATGACAGGTGTTCGTCTACTAAGAGCCAGGCAATAAACCCTCCGTATTAGCTGGCGCTGATCAAAGCCACGGTGACATTGTCGCGCGCGGTACCGCCGAGCACGGTATTGATCAGCGTATCAACAATTTCCTGATCGTTATCGCCCGCTCTGATAATGTCAGCAATAGCGCGGTCATCCAGTTCATCGTTCAACCCGTCGCTGCACAGCAGCAGTCTCTGCCCGGGTTTTAGTTCGCCCTGAATCACATCGGTCATTACGGTATTGATAAACTCGCTGCCCAGGTTCTGGGTGATGATATTTTTCTGCGGATGCCAGCGCGCTTCTTCCGGCAGAATCTTGCCAAGATCGACCAGCGTCTGCACATAGGAATGGTCTTTGGTGATCTGTTTTAAACCGTCATCCCAGAGATAGGCGCGACTATCGCCGGCCCAGGCGACTTCATAGGTTTGATCATCAGACATATGCACAGCCACAATGGTCGTGCCCATGCCGTACTTGCCTTCGCCGCTTTTAACTGCGTCAAGAATCGACTCGTGCGCTTTCTGTATCGCATCCTTCAGCGCCATCCCCTGTTCAATGCCCCGACTGACGACATCGCCCGCGATCGCACTGGCAATTTCACCACCGGCGTGACCGCCCATGCCGTCGGCAATCAACCACAGCCTGTTGTTTTCATCTGCCACATAGGTGTCTTCATTATGATCGCGCACATTACCCACATGGGTTGCTGCTGCGTAAGTGATGCTGGCCATGCCGAACGTCGCCCTGCCTTTTTATTTATTATGTTTATGACTCTAGCAGATTGCTGACCAATACTGCCAGCAAGCGGTATCAACTTATCGGCAATATGCCACTGCCCGAGCAGATACACGCATTGGCGACAGCTCTGACGCCAGCCATCCGATACGAGAAAAATTTTACTTGCATCGGAGCAGACTATGCCTATACTATGAGAACATTATGAGAACAAACGAACTCACCGATCAGCAACGCCGGGTACTCGACTTTATCGAGCGCTACAGCGCGGCCCACGGCGTGCCACCCAAGCTCCAGGAGATCGCCGACGGCATTGGTATCCGCTCGCGCGGCGTCGCCCATCGCTATGTGCAGGCGCTGATCGAAGCCGGTTACGTGGAAACCAGCCCCGGCCAGCACCGTGGTATCCGTCTGCTGCGCAACAACCCGCACCGGGCCGAATCCACCCTGCCCCTGCTGGGGCAGATCGCTGCAGGCAAACCCATCGAAGCCATCGCGGGCCAGGACGAACTCGACTTCAACGATTTTTTTGGCAGGGGCAACTTCGCCATTCAGGTCAAGGGCGATTCCATGATCGAGGCCGGCATCCTCGACGGCGACACGGTGATCATCCAGTTCCGCGAAACCGCCAATGACGGTGATATCGTGGTCGCCCTGATCGACGAAAGCGAAACCACGCTCAAGCGTTTTAAACGCAGCAATCAGGGCCGATATATCAAACTGATTCCGGCCAACTCGAGCATGGAACCAATGGTCTACGAAGCCGAACGCGTGCGCATTCAGGGCGTGTTAGTCGGACAACTACGTAAATACTAACGGGCACCACGAAACATGTATCTTTTCCGCGATAGCTGCGTCAGCACCATGCTCAAATCCTCATGTATTGGCACATACACTGCGGTTCTGCGCGTGGCGCTTTCTTGCTCTCACAAAAAATCTACATGTTTCGTAGCGCCCTTAAACACATAAACGAATAATTAGTAATGAATAATTAACCACAGAGAATAAAAAACATGAAAACAAAACGTTTCAATATAGTCACCAACTCGCAACACCGCGCCTGTTTGCTGTTTGATCGTAAAAGCCGGGGCATGTATCAATCACCAGCATCTGCCAGCCGTTACTTTGTGTCGGGAAAAAACATCAGCATTGATATATTAAATAAAACAGTTTTGTCGCTACGAAGCCAGGTAAAAAACATGATGGATGCACAGAAACTGCATCTGTCACTGCGCTCAAGACAGGTCCATCAGTGGTGTGAAGCTCGGTCGCCCCAGATTTCTTTCAGGCGCTGATCACGGCCACAGTTCCAGCGGTAAAATTTATAACGTAGAGGATTTTTCTTGTAATAGTCCTGATGAAAAGCCTCCTTGCCTTTCATGGGATAAAACGTCGTTTCATCCAGCACTTGTGTCGCTACTTTCTGGCCGGGAAATTCCCCGGCCACTTTTTTGCGTGACGCCTCGGCAAGAGCTCTTTCTTTTTCATTAGTCACAAAAATAGCGCTGAGATAGCTATGCCCCTTGTCGCAAAACTGTCCCTTGTCATCGAATGGATCGATGTGCACCCAGTAATAATCCAGCAGATCCTGATAACTCAGCCTTGTTCGGGTCATAGTGAACTTCGACCGATTCATAATAACCTTCGTGGTCACCAAAATAGGTCGGGTCTTTCATGGTGCCTCCGTCATAACCCGAAATCACCTCGGTCACACCCGGCAGTTTTTCAAAATCCGATTCCATGCACCAGAAACACCCGCCCGCAAAATAGGCCTTGTCAGCAAGC
Organism: uncultured Gammaproteobacteria bacterium; assembly: GCA_963721085.1. Taxonomy (GTDB): domain Bacteria; phylum Pseudomonadota; class Gammaproteobacteria; order SZUA-229; family SZUA-229; genus JASBSR01. Next base: position 1,548 of record CAVRHW010000012.1, on the reverse strand, counting down.
GCGTGGCTGCCGTATAACAACAGACCTGCAAATATGCTCAGGATTAATTTTGTTTTCATAGTGCGTAGCTCTTTAATTAATCGACCAGTCGAATCCCGTCTTTTTCTATGCTAATAATTCTCTGTTTATACAGACCGCCGATGGCTTTTTTGAACGCGCCTTTGCTCATACCGAACAGGCGTGATATCACTGCTGGATCTGTTTTGTCGTGCACCGGCGCAAAACCATTCTGTTTTTTTAGATAGTCCAGGATTGTCTGCGAATACTGATCGCGCGTCACCTGGCCGCCCTGCAGGCTCAGGTCGATTTTGCCATCTTCACGTACACGCTTGATAAAACCCTGGACCGTCTGGCCAAAACTCAGGCGCTCGAACACTTCGTTTTTGTACAAAACGCCCCAGTGACTGTCATTAACAATTGCTTTGTAACCAAGATCGGTGCTGTTGCCAATAATCAGTTTCACCCGCTGCCAGGGTTTAAACTGGTGTGGCCGCTCATCATCCAGAAACTTGTCGATCTTTGAAGACGCGATAATGCGGCCATCGGCCTTGCTAATATGAACGTATACCAGATAGGACTTGCCTGCTTCCATCGGCCGGTGTTGTTCACCAAAAGGCACCAGTAAGTCTTTATCCAGGCCCCAGTCCAGGAACGCGCCGACACTGGTCGTTTCTACCACTTCTAAATAAGCAAATTCACCGACGCTGGCTTTGGGCGTTTGCGTGGTAGCCACAGTCCGGCCATCGGAATCCTGGTAAAGAAACACCTCGATATCCTCGCCCACCGAAGTACCGGCAGGCGCGTATTTAACTGGCAGCAAAACTTCGCCAAGATCTTCGGCATCCAGATAAAAACCGAAATCGACGGCTTTTACCACGATCAATTCGTATGTCTGACCTAGTTTTATCATAATGCTGTCTCAGCGAAATCTATCGTGGAGTGTCGCCAGTATAAATAATTATCGGCGTCTTGAATCACGATAATCATGGGTTTCCAGCTCAATATCAGCCTTCACCTGTTCACGGCTGCGCTCATACACAATCTCGCGGCCCATGGCAGAACCCACGTAGGCCGCACCACTGGGTGTCGGTGTCAGTGCGCATTTCACACTATGCACGCCTTCACCCAGCACCACTTCGATCTTCTCTACGTGTTTACTGAACACCAGCACTTTTATGATGGCATCGGTTTCGGTCACACGAACTTCTATTTTCTGATCACTCATGGGCATACCTCAGTTAGATGGCGGCCAGATCGATGTGCTTCTGAACAGCGGGAAGCGCAGCCTATCTTAGTCGAAACTTCGCCCTGACCCCAGATTTATCATTATACTGACAGCCATGACTTACGAAGTGAAAAATCGACCTGACTCTGAAATTACCTGCGACAGCTGCGAGGCCTGTTGTTGTCGCCTGGAAGTCCTGCTGCTGACCGACACCGGGGTGCCCGATCACTTTATCAAAATTGATCAATGGGGCGGAATGACCATGGCACGACAGGATGACGGCTGGTGCACGGCTCTGAACCGAAACACGCTGATGTGCATGA
>CAVRHW010000011.1:0-38399 GCA_963721085.1 uncultured Gammaproteobacteria bacterium | reverse complement strand
TTCGATCAGGGTATCCCCGGGCTGAATATCGCCTCGTTTCTGCGCCTGTGCGATCATATTGAGTGCAGGCCGATCCTTGACTGAACCCGCTGGATTATTGCCTTCGAGTTTGACCAGCAAAATATTGCCACTGTCTGCACCCAATTTCTGTAATTTCACCAGCGGCGTATTACCGATGCAGTCGGCCAGAACAGGGTAATGAGTGTTCTTCATAATCAACAAGTTATATTATTTATCAGGGTGAACGGGGGGACGCAAGCTGGTACACTTGGCGCAACCGAAGTGCAGTATATCATCACGCTCTATTGAATCAGGACAGATTTATACTCGACCCACACAACAACTATTATATAAAACGCATGAACATTTATTATCGCCTCAGCCTGATGCTGACCATTCCGTTGTTGAGCCCATCCATACTGTATGCCGCAAAACAGGATGACCCGTTTTTCGACATGCCCATCGTACTGTCTGCCAGCAGACTCCAGCAACCCGCATCGGAAACGCCTGTCGCAGTCAGCATCATAGATCGACAAACTATCGAAGCCTCGGGTGCACGCACTATTCCTGAAGTACTAAGACTGGTGCCGGGTATTATTGTTGGCAATAGCGTGAATGAATATGGCGATCAACCGAAAATCGTAGTCGCCTACCACGGCCATACCAATCAGTATTCAAGACAGATGCAGGTATTGATCGACGGACGCTCTATTTATGAACCGGCACAGGGTGGCGTTGCCTGGAATATGCTGCCAATCAATCTTGATGATATAGAACGTATCGAAGTTTCGCGTGGCCCGAATGCTGCCAGTTACGGCTCGAATTCATTTATGGCAGTGGTCAATATCATTACCCGGCACGCCATCGAAGACCAGGGTCAACTGGTTAAAGTCAATGTCGGGAATCACAATATTGTTGATAGTACCTACCGATTCGGTGGCAGTGAAAACGATCTGGATTATCGTGTCACATTGTCCACACAAAAAGATAATGGCCAGGATCGTGCAGACGGGCAGCCAAATCACGATGGATCTGGATGGCAAAGCCATTGATTACCGCATGGATTACCAGGTCAACAGTCGCAGCACTACTGACCTACCAGGGTGGCTATACAGACACCGATATACAGGCCGACCAGAATTATGCCAGCGGTGGAATCAAACCTGTACGCGATACAGGAAACATGAATGCCTATCAGTTTTTAAAGTATGAAAATAACTTCAACAACAAAAATACGCATGGTCGTGCAGTATTATTATCAATCTACTCGACACAACCGATCATTCCCTGTCAAAGTAGTTAGTCCTGCCGATTTCGGCATCCTGCATTTGATCCCTTTCAATTAGACCTGAATTTCGATGTCAAATCCCAGCGTCACAATCTGGAAGCGACCGATTATATTCAGGTCAATGATAGCTTGCGTTTCATCTGGGGACTGAGTGCACAACAGGATCTGGCGACCGCGCCGTTTTTTCTGGGTACAGACGACACCATAAAACGTCAAACCTATCGAGGCTTTACCAATATCGAATGGCATGTCAGAAGAAACGATATTATCAACTTTGGTGTACTGCTTGAAAAATACAATGCCAGCCACCTTGGCGCTCTATTTGGAAAAAACTACACCGGACATACTGCCAATTCACCAAGACTTGCGTATATCCACAAATTCAACGCGTTGCACAGTTTGCGATTCAGCATATCAAAAGCAATAAGAAGCCCGTTTATCTTTGAAGAATATAGCAACCAGTTTCTTTCACATGAACTAACGTCAGGTGGCGCACCCACTGGAATAGTGATTAGAGACCAGGAAGTGGGGCCCTCACCGAAACTGTCTAATGAAGAAATAGTAAGCCGTGATATTGGATACTATGGCCGTTTTCTCAATAATGACCTGTTGTTTGATGCGCGTATCTACAGAGATACGCTCAGCCATCTGATCAGACCGGAAGGCGTACCTTATGCCGGAGATACATTGCACGCGGCGACGGACAGACCGATATTCTGATCAATGATAACAGCACCAATGTTACCGGCATTGAAGCCGAAGCCGATTATGCCGTCGATCCTTCACTTCGTGTTATAGCCAGTGCCAGCCTCCTGGATATAAGCAGCAATGATCCTGTGCGTCAATGGTGGATCAGAAAGCCTGGTACGTTCAGCACCGCATAGCACCGCCTCAATGCTGGCAGTTAAGAAATTCAATGAACTATACAGTGGTAGCGCAGGTTACTACTATGTTGGTCGTTTTTCCTGGATTGACGCATCTGGTTACAATTCCAACAACTATCATACACTCGATCTGAAATTATCCAGAAAAATTCCTATGCATGGCAGCAAGGCAAGCGCATCGATAGTTCTGAAAAATTTACTTGGAAAATACAGCAACTACGATAGCACACCTGATAATGGTCCTTTGATAGTGCAGGATTTCACGGCCTATCTGGAATTCAAGATACAGATTAAATAAACGCATCGGATTCTATAGGTCTCAAACTGTAGCAGTAAAGTTATCACAGGAATGAAACTTCTTAGCCAACTAGTCATCTGCATTGTATTCCTGCTAATTGCAGGCTCATATACCTGCGCTAAAGCGGCACCAGGCATAGTTGTCTACTATTCCTCAAATAACAGTTATCAGAAATCACTGGCATCAGCCATTAATGAAAATCTGAACAAGGTCTTTTCGAGCATACCTGTCAGATTTATCACAAATGGCGATCTCTCAGTCATTCATCAGGGCGACCTGATTCTCAGTATTGGTAATCAGAGAGAAATTGATGCGGATCTGGGGGCCTTAAATAACGACATTATTTATATAAATGATACAGACGACAATGACCGCGGCATACGAAAAAACTCAAGTTACTTAAATGTAAGAATTACCCAACCCCCCTGCAGACAACTTGAACTAATATCAATCCTCAATAAACACTGGAAACGCGTTGGCTTCCTGATGGATACCCCCGATGACAGCAGGCTTGCGGTATTGCAATCCTGCGCAAAAGAATTAAATCTTGAGATCAACGCCGTACAGATCATTAACGGCGATCTGCCGATGGCAATCGATAAATTACTACAGAATAGCGATGTGCTCCTGGCATTACCCGACTACAGAATATATAACCGGCGTTCAGTTAAGGATATTTTGCTATCCGCTTACCGCCTGAGAATTCCGGTCATAGGGTTCTCAGACAATTTTGTCAATGCTGGAGCAATCGCTGCAACTTATTCATCACCTGACCAGATCGCCCGACAGCTAGTCACAATCATTCTCGATAGAATGAAAAATGGAACATTGCCGGATAAAGCAATGGTATATCCGGAATATTTCTCGGTTAGCACTAACAAGCAAGTCGCTAATGCTTTATACGTACTTCTACCCAGCGAAAATTCAATAAAGCTATCAATACAACGCATGGAAGCGAAACAATGAAATCCTGGAGCATTCGAAAACAGATCATCATGCTGGCACTGCTACCAGTATTGTTTGTCGGACTGGGGCTGGTAGTCTATTTTACCTATACACAAATTCAATATATTGATGATTCACTCGTCAAGCACGGTCTATCGAATGCGAAACAGATTGCTCCAGCAGCAGAGTATTCTGTATTTTCTGGAAACACTGACCTGATAAAGCCTACACTCGAAAATGCTCTTAACGATCAGGATGTCGTAGCCATTTCTATTACAGATAAACAGGGTCAGGTATTAATATCATTGCAGGACAAAAAACCGTTGCCTGATACGCACTCCTTCTGGAATAGATGGATTAATACACATACTCTGAGTTTTAAAGTGCCCATTGTTTCACAGGAAGTGGCTATAGATGATCTCAACGAAAAACGCCAGGACAATACAGCTCAGCAGACAGAATCCGATATCATAGGTTATGTTGATCTGGACGTGACCACTTATTTCAGTGATATAAATAAGATTTCAATTCTTAACAAGGCCGCCTTACTTACGTTCATTGTCCTGGCAGCAGGATTAATATTCACTATACGAGTGAGCCGACAAATCGCCGGCCCCGTTATGTTACTTACCGATACAGTAAAAAGAATTGCTTCTGGCGATTTCAGAACTCGTGTTACCCAGGATGCGCCAGGAGAACTGGGGGTACTTGAATCATACGTCAACTCAATGGCTAAAGAACTTCAATCATACCAGGAGGAGATGGAGTCCCGCATTGATGACTTTACCCAGGAACTACAGCAGACCCTTGAAGAGCTTGAGCTACGCAATGCCGAGCTTGACATTACTCGCTCAAATGCACTCGCAGCCAGTCGCGCAAAATCCGAGTTTCTGGCCAATATGAGTCACGAAATACGGACACCGCTTTGCGGTATCATGGGTTTCGCGGAACTCATCGATAACACCCAGGTTGATGCGCAACAGAAGGACTATATAACAACGATACGGAAATCAGCGGATAACCTGCTTAACATTATTGATGACATTCTTGATTTATCAAAAATTGAATCAGGAAAACTTGAAATAGCACCTGTAGAATTCAATCTGTTACACATTATAGAAGAAGTTATCGATCTACTCAGTCCGACAGCATACGAAAAAGGCATTGAGCTCTTCTACAATTTACAGAAAGACACACCCAGGCATATTAAAGCCGACCCGGTTCGGGTTCGGCAGGTGCTGATTAATTTGATAGGCAATGCAATCAAATTTACTGACACTGGCTACGTCTTCCTCGATATCGAATGCATCCATGACATCCAGGACACCAATATCCGATTTACAGTGATCGATACCGGCATTGGCATGAGCCAGGCAAGTAAGCAAACGCTGTTTCACGCATTCACACAGGCTGATACTACGATTACACGCCGCTTTGGCGGAACCGGTCTGGGCCTTGTTATATCACGCAAGTTAACACTGCTTATGAAAGGAAGTATTGATTTCGATAGTGTCGAAAACGAAGGCTCACGCTTCTGGTTTCAAATCCCTGTCATTGTCTTAAGCGAAGTGAGCGAATTCGGCGATGCTCTGGCCGGACTCAGCGCCAGTATCTTCGCCAGCTCAAACATCTGTTTTTCCGCTTTACGTTCAATGCTGGAATACTGGGGCTGTTACGTTACGGACCCACTCAACAACCGCTCCACAATGAACCTGGAAACCGATATCACCATCACGTGCCTGAATCAAAAAGACATATCCAGAATCAAGGCAGGTGAAGATATCTATGAAAAAAATGTTTCGAACCATCGCCATCTTGTCATTATTGGCTCAAATAACCCGGATGATGTTGAATGTGTACGTAATACAGGTACTGAAAGAATACTGCTTTTTTCGACCTCGCAAAAGCAGATATTTCAGGCTCTATGCACATTAACTAACAACACAGAAAATTCGGAGAAAGACACAAAGTCCATCCATCATGAAATATCACCAGATTTCTCGGGTATACATGTGCTGGTAGTAGATGATAATGCAATCAACCTGCGTCTGGCGGAAATTATCCTTGATCAGCACGGCGCTCATGTTGTAACCGCCCCGTCTGGTGATGTCGCGATCCAGCTCATTGAAATACATACTTTTGATATTATTTTTATGGATCTTCATATGCCTGGCCTGGATGGATACGCAACCACTGAACGCATACGCCTGATTGAAACTGAGCAGACACCGGTTATCATCGCACTCACTGCTAATGCCATGCCAGCCGAGCGAGCACGAATTTACGACTGCGGCATGGATGACATCATGATCAAGCCGATCAACAAACAGTTGATGGATACAGTTATTTCAAAATGGCTCACTGGAGCACCTGCTGATAAAGAGGAAAATATTAATGATGAAACAGATGCTGTAATATTTTCACTGAAAGAGGCCGAAAAATTTACAGAAGGAAATACGGCGCTGGCACTTGAGTTAACACATATGCTAAAAACGGAGTTACCTGCTTATCAGAGTAAAATTTCAGCTGCACTGGAATCAAAAAATTATACCGAACTAAAATCACAGACCCATAAACTACATGGTGCTGCGCGTTGCTGCGGCACTCCCGCATTATGCAGTGCTGTAGCACACCTGGAAGAGTGCATCGACAAGCAACACTATGATGCGCTCACAGTCGCCGCCAGCAAACTGAGCCACGAAATCAGTCGCCTGTTAGCATTTCCAGTCAACAATCCCTGATTTCAGTTGAGTCTTTATACGCGCGCTGCCTGCATCAATCTTCGATACTCAGCAATAGTTGCTTCGAGCCCGATAAACACCGCATCTGCAATAATCGCATGGCCGATATTGAGCTCCTGCACCGGCTGCAATTCTGCAATCGCGGTTATATTCGTTCGATTCAGACCGTGACCCGCATTCACCTGTAAACCCAGCTCAGACGCATAATCGGCCGCAGCTGAAATCCGTTTTAGCCATTCTATGCGTTGCGAATCGTCGGCCGCATCTGCATAGTGGCCAGTGTGGATCTCGATGGCTGGCGCACCGCATTCTTTCGCTGCATTGATTTGTTCATGATCAGCATCGATGAACAACGAAACTCTGACACCCGATTCAGCCAGGCGATGGCAGGCCTCAGCAATCCAGCTCTGCTGCGATACCACATCAAGCCCGCCTTCGGTGGTCAATTCCAGGCGCCGCTCGGGCACCAGGCAGCAGTATTGCGGCCGCACCTGGTCGGCAATCTTTAGCATCTCTTCAGTGACCGCCATTTCCAGATTCATCTGCGTGCTCATGGCTTCGCGCAACAAAAACACATCGCGGTCCTGTATATGCCGGCGGTCTTCGCGTAAATGCAGGGTAATACTGTCCGCACCTGCCTGTTCGATCAGCAAGGCCGCCTGCACCGGGTCGGGGTAGCTGGTACCCCTCGCCTGCCTCAGCGTCGCAACATGGTCAATATTCACGCCCAGTAATAAATGCTTGTGTCCCATCACGGCCTCGTCGTTGGAAGCAGGGATTTTACATAAAATCAAAAGGCTATGCCTGTTTCAATAGCTTTGTGCGGCCAAGTTTGCTATTTTCCTCCTAGGGAAACTCTGATTACTTCAGAGTTTCCGCGATACAGGATGTATCGCCATTTTCGATAGCAGATAAGCTATTGAAAATGAAGAAATGGATGAAATCGAATTTCATCCATTTCGTGCTCTGAGAATTCATGGATGAATTATTCAGAGCCCCCATAACAATAATAAAACCTGCCGTGCTCAAAGCATGGCGTCCAAAAGGGAAACTTCGTGGATATTCAACGCATCATCCGTTATGCCCTGAGCCTCGCCGTTACATTCGTGTTTCTGCTCCATGTCGCAGGCTGGTTAAATATCCCGGTACTCACCAGTCTGGAGCATCTCGCCTATGACGCCCGGATCAGTCTTACCCTGCCCAAAGTCACTGATAAAAAAGTAGTCATTATCGATATCGACGAAAAAAGCCTGCAAAAAATCGGACGCTGGCCCTGGAATCGGGATGTCATGAGCAAAATAGTCGATTCTCTGTTTGATCATTACAAGATTAAAGAACTCGGCTTCGATATCGTGTTTGCTGAACCCGATATTGACGAAACAGGAAAAACACTGAATAAAATGGCCAACGGCCCTCTCAGCAATGACCAGGCTTTCCAGACCGAATACAGAAAAATTTTACCCAGCCTGAAGCGCGATGAAATCTTTGCGCAATCTCTGAAAAACCGCAAAACGATCATGGGTATTGTGTTCAAAAATGAAAATGGCAAAGGCCATTCTTCCGGCACTTTACCACCGCCAGTATGGGTCCTGGATAAATCAGACCAGAGGTCGAATTCCATTCAGAACCCCTGACAGCTACACAGGAAATCTCAAAATTCTTCAGGATGCGGCATACGGCGGTGGTTTTTTTGATAACCCCATGCTCGATGATGATGGCGTGTTTCGGCGCGTACCCTTGTTGCAGGCATATGGCGATCAGATACAGGAATCACTTGCACTGGCACTCACTCGTGCCGCACTGGGTTCACCACCAGTTCAGTTAATTGCAGTTCAACAACGAAAGCAATCCGAATGAGCAGTTTCTTGAAGGTGTGAAAATTGGTGACACGCTCATTCCGGTGGATAATGAAGCTGGCGTACTGGTACCCTACATAGGTCGTCAGAAAAGTTTTGACTATATTTCAGCTGTCGATGTACTCGACAAAAAAGTCGATCCCAAACGACTGCTAAATAAAATTGCTATCTTCGGTACCTCTGCACCTGGCCTGCTTGACCTGCGAACCACGCCGCTCGAGCCCGCCTATCCCGGGGTAGAAATTCACGCTAATATCATTCAGGGTATTCTTGATCATCGCATTATGCACAGACCCGGTTACACCACCGGACTTGAATTTATTATTATCGCTGTCATCGGTCTGCTGCTCACCTTCCTGTTACCAATGCTGTCAGCCACCTGGAGTTCGGTGGCGATCAGTTCTTTACTGGCCATCATCATTGGCAGCAATTTTTATTTCTGGAGTGACCTGCATCTGGTGATGCCAGTAGCAGCACCGGTGATGCTGGTCATCCTGCTATTTATCCTGCAAATGACGTATGGCTTTTTTGTCGAATCGCGCGGCAAACGCCAGCTGGCACATTTATTTGGTCAATACGTACCACCCGAGCTGGTGGAAGAAATGAGCAAAAAAATGGAAGAGATCAATCTCGACGGCGAACTGCGTCAGATGTCAGTGCTGTTCACCGATGTTCGTGGTTTCACCACCATCTCCGAAGGCATGGCGCCGAAAGAACTCACTGATTTTATCAATGGCTTCCTCACCCCGATCACGCAGGTGATTCATGAAGAACGCGGCACCATCGACAAATACATGGGCGATGCAGTGATGGCCTTCTGGGGTGCACCTCTGGATGACCCACAACATGCCCTGCATGCACTGAACGCCGCGATTCGAATCGAACAACGAATGAAATCGCTGCGCGAAGAATTTGCCGCCAAAGGCTGGCCACCGATCTATGTCGGTGTCGGCATTAATACCGGCGAAATGAACGTAGGCAACAAAGGATCAGAGTTCCGCGTCGATTACACCATACTCGGTGACGCAGTGAATCTGGGCTCACGTCTCGAAGGCCTGACCAAACACTATGGCGTGGACATCATCACTTCTGAATTCACCCGCCACGCGGTCCCTGAATACGAATATCGCGAGCTCGACCGGGTGCGGGTCAAGGGCAAGGACAAGCCTGTGACCATTTACGAGCCACTGGGCCTGCTGGAAACCGTCGACAAAACAGTTCGTCAGGACCTGAAGCGCTTTCATCTTGGCCTCAAACACTACCGTAACCAGAACTGGGACGAGGCCGAACGCGAAATTTTCGCTCTCAGCCAGCGCGACCCCGAGCGCAAGGTCTATCAGATCTACCTTGATCGCATTCAGTTTTTCCGCAACAACCCGCCAGAAGGCGACTGGGATGGCAGCTTCACCCATACCAATAAATAAACCCAACGCAAAATATGGTTATTTTTTGCTCAACTACGCTGTTTCACGGAACTCAGACTATGAACCAGGTCACAAAACCACCTGAACCGTATGTGCATTCCGTCACATTTCGGCTATAAATGGGGTATCCCAACGACGCCACGGTAGCCATGAAAGAACGCAGAACAACCTTCGACGTTACCAACCAGGTCAATGTCGCCGATGCAGCTGAAGTTCGAGATGCGGTCATCGAAATCCTTGGCAGCGCCTACCCTGGGGCTGATTTAAGCCCGCTGAAACAGGCGTTTGAAGATGTCCATCGCCTGTTTCACGGCGAATATCCCACCTATTTACCCTGCGATACGCTGTATCACGATATGCAGCACACGCTGGATATGACCCTGGCGCTGTGCCGCCTGATCGATGGTCACGACCGCAGCGTGAAAGCAGGTGAACGCATCGGGGCAGACCGCGCCATTCTGGGATTGATCACCGCACTATTCCACGATTCCGGCTACATCCGCCACGAACACGACCATCACCACTTCAACGGCGCAGAATACACCCAGGTGCACGTCAGTCGTAGCGCCGAGTTTCTGAAGCGTTATATGCACAAGATCGGCCTGGGCGAACAGGCTCAGCACAGCGCACAAATGGTGCACTACACCGGCTATGAAGTACTGCCCGAAAACATCCGCCTGCCCGATGCCAAAACACATATGGTCGGTCACATGCTGGGTACGGCTGACCTGATCGCGCAGATGTCAGATCGCTGTTATCTCGAAAAATGCCGCGACCGGCTCTACCCGGAATTTGTACTGGGCGGCCTCGACGTTAAGGTCGAAGCAGACGGAAGCAGCAAGGTCATTTATGAATCTGCTGAAGACCTGCTACGCAAGACCCCTGGCTTTTTTGAACACGAGGTTGATGGCCGACTGAACAAGCTGTTCGGCGAGGTATATAAATTTGAAGTTGCGCATTTCGATGGTAAAAATCGTCACTACATCAATGCGCTAGGCAAGAACCAGTCACATCTAAAACAGATACTGGCTACCGGAAATTTTGGTTTACTGCGTCGTAAGCCAATGGAAAACTACGGCACTAAACATTTTCCGGGACTGGATGCCTATTTTGATCTGCACCCAGCGCTACACATCATTCACAAGTCAAAATAATTACAGCTCTACTCAGGATTTGAGCAGATCCGCCAGATCCTCTTCAGAAATGACTTTGACACCCAGTTTTTCTGCCTTGCTCAGTTTTGATCCTGCGCTTTCGCCTGCGAGCAGATAATCGGTTTTCGCTGAAACACTGCCGGTGACTTTTGCGCCTTTCTGCTGCAAAAATTCCCTGGCTTCATCGCGAGACATCGAACTCAGCGTACCTGTGATCACGAAGGTTTTTCCTGCCAGCTGCGCAGCTTTCTTATCTGCTGAAATAACAACTGACCGCGGTGCTATTCCCACCGAAGCAAGCGCTTCGATGACTTCACGATTATGTGCCTGCGCAAAAAAATTGATAATGTGCTGCGCCACAATCGGCCCGATATCCTGAATGTCCTGCAGTTCTTCCAGCGATGCTTTAGCCAGTGACGAAATATCCGTATAGCTTGCCGCAAGGTTCATCGCGGTTGCTTCACCCACTTCGCGTATTCCAAGCGCATAAATAAATCGTGCCAGCGTGGGTGTTTTTGATTTTTTGATCGCTGCGAGCAGATTGCTGGCAGATTTTTCGCCCATGCGCTCCAGTGCCGTCAGCTGTTCCAGTTTCAGGGTATAAATATCAGCGACCGTATTGATCAGATTCGTTTCGACCAGCTGTTCTACCAGTTTCTCACCCAAACCGTCGATGTCCATGGCCTTACGCGAGACAAAATGCTTAATCGCTTCGCTGCGCTGCGCCTTGCAATACAGACCACCAGTACAGCGCGCCACCGCTTCGCCTTCGATACGCTCAACCGCGGACTGACACACCGGGCACAATTCGGGCAAAATAATTCGTTTCTCTGTACCCTGGCGTTCCGCTACCACAGCCGAAACCACTTCCGGGATCACATCGCCCGCACGACGCACAACAACACGATCACCGATGCGTATGTCCTTGCGCTCGATTTCATCCATATTGTGCAGGGTCGCATTGCTCACCGTTACACCACCGACAGAAACCGGTTCGAGTCGTGCTACCGGTGTTAGCGCGCCCGTGCGCCCCACCTGAAATTCCACATCGGTGATGGTGGTGAGTTCTTCCTGGGCAGGAAACTTGTGCGCCACCGCCCAGCGCGGCGCACGCGCAACAAAACCGAGTGTTTCCTGCAGCGCAAATGAATTCACCTTGTAGACCACACCGTCGATGTCATACGGTAGACGATCGCGTTTATTCTGTACAACACGATAATACTCGAGGCAACCATCCACACCCTCGACAAGATCGGATTCGGCGCAGACCGGCAGGCCCCATAAACCCAGCTGCTGCAACATTGCGCTGTGCGTGTCCGGAAATGTCCCGCCTTCATGAATGCCGACAGAATAACAGTACATCGCCAAAGGACGTTGCGCGGCAATGCGCGGATCCAGCTGGCGCAAACTGCCAGCTGCGGCATTGCGTGGATTGGCAAAGGTTTTTTCACCCAACTTGCGCGCTTTGGCATTGAGTGCATTAAAGCCTTTTTTGGGCATATAGACTTCACCACGCACTTCGAGCAACGCAGGATATTTTTTTCCCGAGAGCTTCAGCGGTACCGACTGAATGGTTTTGACATTATGGGTAACGTCTTCACCGGTGGTACCGTCACCCCGTGTCGCCGCCTGAACCAGAAGTCCATCCTGATACACAATACTGACCGCAAGACCATCGAGCTTGGGTTCGGCGGCGTACTCAATCACCGCATCGTTTTTTAAACGATCACGAATTCGCTTATCAAAAGCCAGCAGCTCTTCGTCCGAGAACACATTGCCCAGCGACAGCATGGGAATGCGGTGCTTGACCTGGGTAAAACTCGCCAGCGGTCCGGCACCGACACGCTGTGTAGGCGAATCGGGGGTGACTAATTCCGGATGCTCGGATTCGAGTTTCTCCAGTGCACGAAACAGGCGATCATATTCAACATCGGGTATTTCAGGCGTATCCAGTACGTAATAAGCATGCGCATGATGACGCAACTGTTCACGCAGTTTTTCGATTTTATTTATAACGGATTTATTCTTCTCACGACTCGTCATCGAATCTGGCCGCGAGTTCACGATAGGCATTAGTATCTGTTTCTGTCAGTGGCTGGCGCTTGCTGTTACACAAACGCGCACCAATCATTTCGGCCATACGATATCCACAACGTAGCATGTCATGCAATGCTTCACCGGAATGTTTTAGCTGCGCCAGCTGGATGAACAATACCAGGCCACGTGTTTTCAGATTATGAATATTGTCGCCATCGAAATAGCCCGGCTCCATCATATTCGCCAGACTGTAAAGCGGTTCACCATAATCATCAAGGCGGTGAAAAATATTCATCTTGCCAAAGGTCAGACCGTTGGCATATGCCGCGCTGTTGATCATATCGCCCGATAGCGCATCGTCTTTTGCCAGTAAATACAAAGTCACCAGATCATCAAGCCGGGGCGGCTTATCTGATGCTTTAGCTGTTTTGTTCGTTTTGCTTGCGGGCTGATCGACCGACTGTGTATCTGCCTCAGGATCGTGATCATGTTCGCGTTCAGGCTCGATGTCCTGAATATCGATATCGTCCTGTGTCGCTACCACTCGAACTTTGCCGACACCCTCGTCGATATTATCCCAGTCACGCGCACTGATCTCGGGCAGATCAGATTCCAGCTCAACATCGTTACTATAGGTATTCCGGCGTCGTTGTTGCCGACTTATAAAATACACAATCAGAACAAAAAGAACACCAGCACCCAGCAGAATCCAGCGCAAGTATTGCATCGCTTAAACTCAGACGGCTGCCATGGTCGCCGCTTCTGCTACGTCAACAGAAACCAGCCTGGAAACTCCGGCTTCACGCATGGTGACACCACTGAGATGTTCAGAAATCTCCATCGTGGCTTTATTATGCGTGATATAAATGAACTGGATAGTTTTGGACATCTCTTTCACCAACTGACCAAATCGACCTACATTGGCCTCGTCGAGAGGTGCGTCCACTTCGTCCAGCATACAGAACGGTGCCGGGTTAAGTTCGAAAATCGCAAATACCAGCGCCACCGCGGTCAATGCTTTTTCACCACCCGACATCAGGTGGATATTGGAAATACGCTTGCCCGGTGGTTTCACCATGATCGCAATACCCGTGCTGAGCAAATCATCGCCTGTCATCTCGAGATACGCGGAACCACCGCCGAACAGGCGTGGGAACATATCCTTGAGACGGCTGTTCACATGCTCATAGGTATCTTTGAAGCGGCCACGGGTTTCCTTGTCAATTTTCGCAATCGCCTGCTCCAGCGCTTCCAGCGCAGAGGTGACATCCTTGAACTGTGCGTCGAGATACTCTTTGCGCTTGAGTGTTTCCTGATACTCATCGATCGCAGCGAGGTTGATCGGACCCAGGCGTGAAATGCGTTGCGCAATATCGGCCATTCTCTGTTCCCAGTCAGCGCTGTTCGCATTTTCGTCCAGCGCTTCCAGTAATGATTCTGCACTGTGCCCGGTTTCAGCCAGCTGTTCTTCCGCGGTCTTGCTGCGTACACGAATTTCCTGGCTATCCAGTTTGATCTGGTTGAGCTGGTTGCGAACTTCTTCGCTACGCTGTTCGTGCTCGTTGCGCTGCTGTTCGAGACTGCGCAGGAGTTGTGTCACTTCTTCAACATGGCGACGCGCTTCACTGAGCGCGGTTTCAGATTGCAGACGTTTTTCAAGCAACTCTGCCAGCTGCTGTTCAAGAACCTCGATCGGCTCAGCCGCGTTCGACAACAATGCAACCAGTTCCTGTTTGCGTTGCAACTGCTGTTCCTGGGTGCGCTGCATGCGCTCGATATTCTGTTCCAGTGCTATTTTGCGTGAGTGCAGGCCTTCAATGCGTATCGCAATCTCGTGCGCGCTATTGCGTTTTTAGCTGCAGGGCATCACGTTGTTGCTGCAGTTGTTCGCGCAAGCTGTCGCGCTGGCTTTCGAGCTGTTCGCGTTGTGCCCCCACCTGTTCGATCGTAGCCAGTGCTGCATTGCGATTGCTCGTGGCTTCGACAATCGCATCACTGTCCTGCTGGATCAGTTTTTCGGTTTCGGCTTTTTCAGCTTCCAGATTCTGGCCGCGATTGGTATTGTGTTCGTGTCGCGTCTGGCGTGCGCGTATCTGTGCCTGCACATCATTGAGTTTTGCATGGGTCTGGTTGAGTTCGACCTGCAATTCTTCACGTTTTGATTCGTGCGCCTGAAGGTCTTCACGCAAACCCATCAGTACACTCGCAGTCGCTTCCGCTTCGGCTTCGTGCTCCCTGAGTTTTTTCTGGGTGTCGCGAATTTCAGATTCGCGTGCCAGTACGCCCTGCTTTTCATCGCGGTCTTTGGCAATGCGCAACCAGTGGCGACCCAGCCAGATACCATCGCGAGTGATAATGCTTTCATCTGCTTTGAGTGCAGCTCGGCGGGTAAAGGCTTCATCCAGATTTTCAGCGGTGTACACATTGCGCATGAAATCAGACAGATCCAGTGCCGAGCTCACTTTTTCACTGAGCAACTGAGCATCAATCGGTGACGAGCCATCCGCTGAAGAGGTTTCGATTAATGCCAGATTACTTTTGCTGAGTTCTGACAGGCTGGATTTAACTGTGTCCAGCGAATCCACGCACACCGCTTCGAGCTGATCACCGAGCACGGTTTCGACCGCGGTTTCCCAGCCACTGGCGACATCGAGCTGCTCGGCAAAACGTTGTTTGTCGGCAAGGCCACGACGCTCCAGCCACTGCTGCACCGGTTTGTCGGTCTTGCCCAGTGCCGCCTGTTGCAGCGCTTCGAGTGAAGACAAACGTCCCTGGGCATCACTGATCGCACGGCGTTGGCTGGCGGAATTCTGTTCTGCTTCGAGAATTTTTTCGCGGCTGTCTTTAATCGCGCTCAGTACTGCAGACAACTGCTGCTCCTGCGCCTGTTTTTCACCATCGATATCGGCCAGCTTGCCCTGCAGTTCGACGATCTGTTCCTGAATGTCTTCGCCGCGCAGCACATCGATTTCGGTCACGGTTTTATACAAACGCTGTTTCAGTTGCGTCACCTGGCGTTCCAGCTGTTCCATGCGCGAACGTTCGACCTGGGCTTTCTGGCTGGCTTCGGAATATTGCTGATTGACCACATCCCAGTTTTGCTGCCAGTCGTGCATCGCCTGCTCGGCGATCTGGAAACGCTGGTTCAGCTCGCCCTCTTCCTGCTTGAGCTGCTCGAGCTGGGGTTTGTCGCTCTGCAGCTGCGCGCTGATCTCGGTCATGGTGGCATTGTCAGATTCCAGCGCCTGGCTGGCTTCGGCCAGTATGGTCTCGATCTGCTGCAAATCGGTCTGCTGACGTTGCTGAATATCCTGCTGGTGTTTGATATTTTGCTCAACACCTGAAATATCGGCACCCAGACTGTAATACTGCGCCTGCACCTTATTTAAAGTTTCATTGGCTTCATCGTGCTGATCGCGCTGCTGCTCGATCCTGGCTTCCACCGCGCGCTGCTCGGCGATGACCTGCTCGAGACGGGTCTGGGTTTCGTTGATTTCGCGATCACGCAGGTCGAGTTTCTGCTTCAGCTCGCGCCAGCGCAATGCCAGCTGTTCGGCTTTAAGCTGGCGCTCTTCGTTTTTGAATTCTTTATAACGTTCTGCCGCACGGCTCTGGCGTTGCAGATGTGAAAGCTGTTTGTCGATTTCTTCACGCAGATCCTGCAGACGGTCGAGATTGTCGCGGGTATGGCGAATCCGGGTTTCGGTTTCACGGCGGCGTTCCTTATATTTGGAAATACCCGCGGCTTCTTCGAGGAACACCCGCAGCTCTTCCGGCTTGGCCTCGATCAGGCGCGAAATCATGCCCTGCTCGATAATCGCATAGCTGCGCGGCCCGAGACCGGTGCCGAGGAACAGATCGGCGATATCACGGCGACGACAATGCGCACCATTGAGATAATATTTCGACTGGCCATCGCGCGACACCTGGCGCTTGGCCGAAATTTCAGCATATTGCGCAAACTGGCCACCGGCCTTGCCATCGGAATTATCGAACACCAGCTCGACCATGGCCATGCTCACCGGCTTGCGCGCAGTCGAGCCGTTGAAAATCACGTCGTCCATGGTGGCGCCGCGCAGGTGTTTGGCCGAGCTTTCACCCATCACCCAGCGCACCGCATCAATAATATTCGACTTGCCGCAGCCGTTGGGGCCGACGACACCGGTCAAATTTCCGGGCAAATTGAGGGTAGTAGGATCGACGAAAGACTTGAAGCCAGCGAGTTTAATCTTGCTCAGGCGCATTTTTGTGTAGCAATTCCAGGGGACTAAAAAGTGGGCTCAGTATACATGCAGCGAAGCCGGAAAATCGACAGCGAATTCTGCTCAGCGGATGCGTATAATTGCGATTTTTCTGTGTGAGTAGCCCATGCCCAGCAAGCCCTCGAAAGAACTCGAAACCTTCGCCAATCCGCGGCCGGAGCGCGATTACACCATCCGCATCAGCATCCCGGAATTCACCTGCCTGTGCCCGAAAACCGGCCAGCCGGACTTCGCCACCCTGGAGCTGGAATACGTGCCAGAAAAGCTGTGTATCGAATTGAAAGCACTGAAAATGTACGTCTGGTCGTTCCGCGATGAAGGCGCTTTTCACGAAGATGTGACCAACCAGATTCTGAGCGATCTGGTCGCTGCCTGCGCGCCCCGCTTCATGCGCCTGACCGCTGAATTCAATGTTCGCGGCGGCATTTATACCAGCGTGGTCGCTGAGCACCGCGATCCTGCCTGGCAGCCACCGGTGCCGGTCGACCTGCCTTAGAAATCTGCTTGTATATTGTATCCTATAGGATACAATATGCTGCATGACTGAAACGGATTTCACGATTTATGAGTATACCGATACCAACGGTCACAGCCCTTATGCCCGCTGGCTGAAAAAAATCAGGGACAAAACCGCCAGAGCCAGAATCATGCTTCAGATCGAACGTATGCGTCTGGGATTATCCGGCGACTGGAAACCAATCGGCGACGGACTCAGCGAACTGCGGATTCATTACGGCCCCGGCTATCGCGTTTACTATGGCAAACCGGGAAAACGCATAGTGCTGATTCTTGGCGGAGGCAACAAACGCAGCCAGCAGGCCGATATTTCACTGGCGAAAAGCCGCTGGAAGGATTACAGAACGAGGCACCCACATGGCACGTCAAATTAAAGACACTCACAGCGAACAACTGCGCGACCCCGAAATCGCAGCGCAATATTTAAATGCCGCTCTCGAAGATGGTGACTCGGCCGTGATTCTCATGGCCTTACGCCAGGTTGCAGAAGCGCAGGAGAATGGCATCTCGGGTCTTGCAGCACGAGCAAGCCTGGGCCGCGAAAGCATGTATAAAATACTGTCCTCAAAAGGCAACCCAAAACTGTCGAGCTTTACCAAAATCATCGAGAGCCTCGGCTTACACCTCAGAGTAGAAGTTTGACCCTGAACCCGGCTAGCCACAGCGGCACCTATTTTCTGGGCATCGATTTTGGTACCTCGGGCGCCCGCGGCAGCATTATTGATGAGAACGGCGAGGAACTGGCGACAGCCGCGATCTCGCTCAGCCCTGCCCCTGCCGAAAATGGCCGCTGTGAAGAAACCCGGCCCGAGCGCTGGCGAGAAGCGCTCGGCGAGCTGCTGCAACAGCTCAGCCAGCAGATCGATACCCGCCAGATCAAAGCGATAGCGATCGATGGTACCTCCAGCACGATTCTATTATGTGACCAGCACGGCGAAGCGCTCACCCCGGCGCTGATGTACAACGACAGCCGCGCGCGTGAGCAGGCCGCGCGCATCGCCCGGATCGCGCCGGAGAACAGCGGCGCGCACGGCGCCAGCAGCTCGCTGGCGAAACTGATGTTTTTGCTGGAAGCATTATTGCCAAAGACGCACCCGGATATCCCGGCTGCGCACGCCTGCCATCAGGCCGACTGGCTACAGGGCTGGCTCAGCGGTCATTTTGATATTGCGGATGAAAACAACTGCCTCAAGCTCGGCTACGATTCTGTACAGCAGTGCTGGCCTGAATGGATGGCCGACTGCGGCATCAGCAAAGATCTGCTGCCAGCGGTGGTCGCCCCGGGAACAGTTATCGGCCGCGTACTGCCCGAACGCGCGCAGCAACTCGGTCTCAGCGAAGACTGCCTGGTCATCAGCGGCACCACCGACAGCATTGCAGCACTGATCGCGACCGGCGCCAGCCAGATCGGCGATGCCGTGACCGCACTGGGCAGCACGCTGGTACTCAAACTGATTTCAGAAACACCGGTGTTTTCTCCTGCGCACGGAATCTACAGTCATAAACTGGGCGATCGCTGGCTGGTCGGCGGCGCATCCAACAGCGGTGGCGCAGTGTTACGCAAATATTTTAGTCAGCAACAGCTCGAAACCATGACACCACAACTGCATCCGAAAACAGCACCGGTTTACATTACTATCCGCTGGTGTCACCGGGCGAACGTTTTCCGCACAATGATCCGGACAAAGCACCGATACTGGAACCACGGCCCGACGATGATCTGGATTTTTTTCAGGCCATGCTCGAAGGTATCGCTGACATCGAAGCCGAAGGCTATGCGAAACTACAGCAACTGGGCGCATCAAAAGCAAAACAGGTGTACACCACCGGCGGCGGCAGCGTGAATCAGCCATGGCGTACAATACGCGAGACCAGACTGGGCATACCTGTATTAAAACCAGAACACAGCGAAGCCAGCTTTGGCGCTGCCTTACTTGCAAAACAGGGCTGGAATACACGCCTGAAAAATATTTGAGGAATTATGCTTTCATATTTCAAAGGTGCATCTGATTGCATCGCAGGTTTCAAACTGATCCTGAATCCCGCGGCTACGGCGCTTTGTCATTGTGCCGCTGGTAGTCAATATTGCATTGTTTGCCACTGCGATTTATTTTTTTAGCAAACAGATCGATGTCTGGGTAGAACACCTGCTGCCGAGCTGGTTGTCGTTTCTTCAGTTTATTCTCTGGCCCTTGTTTGCGATTACTATATTTTTAATTGTGTTCTACAGCTTTACCATGCTGGCCAATTTGATCGCGGCGCCGTTCAACAGTCTGCTCGCCGCTCGTGTCGAGGCCATGCTCAGTCATCATGCAGGCGAAGAAATTAATTCCGACGCTGTCTGGAAAGTTGCGCTGCGCAGCATAGGTTCCGAACTGGTAAAAACAATATACTTTATCAAATGGCTTATTCCTTTATTGATCCTCACTTTTATTCCCGGACTTAATATCATCGCGCCTGCAGCCTGGTTTATTTATGCCGCCTGGTCGTATGCACTGGAGTACACTGATTACCCGCTCGGCAACCACGACCAGCTATTCAAGGAAGTACGTGAATACAACAGAAAAAACAGAATGCGCGCACTGGGTTTCGGCAGCGTTGTGTTTGTGATGACCAGTATTCCGTTTCTCAATTTTCTCGCCATGCCCGTCGCTGTCTGCGGCGCAACGCGCCTGACCATAAAACTCAAAGAAAAAAATCATGAGTGACAAAACCGAACAACGCATTACCGAACTGGAAATTCGTCTCACCCATCAGGATGAACACATCGAGAGCCTGAGCAACACCATCATCAGGCAACACGATGAAATCGACACATTAAAATTGAGACTGGAAATTCTGGAAAAACGACTGAAAGCTATCGGCGAATCTCAGGTCGCGGACCAGAAAGACGAGACACCGCCTCCGCATTACTAAATTCATCATAAAAACACATATATTGAAAATCACAGAGCGCATCTTAATGATGCGACATCAGTTCCCACAATAGCATCCGCCCCTTAGCCGGTTTAAATACACCACATCTACCGGGCAAAAAATGTGCCCATTTGTAATATCAGGCGCTTAAATGGTACGATAACCTTTATTTCACCTTTTAATCTGCTGTTTTCTGTATTCTCGTACAGGCGCGTCCTGGTATTAATATTCGACACATTCTGCACCGTGTCGAAATCAGAATTTCACTTAAGTACAGGCTCATAATTTATCAATATAAATCAGGTGTGTAATAAAACGAACTCAACCATATCAATGGAGCTGCTTAGCTCATGAGCTGGGATACTATTGTCAGAGAATCGGTAGAATTGCGTCACTGGTTTCACCGTCATCCGGAACTCAGCTGGCAGGAACAAAACACCGCTGCACGTATCCGTGAACAATTAACTGCCTGGCAGATTCCATGGCGGCCCTGCGCAGAGCACGGCACAGTTGCAACACTGGCGTCACAGGCACCAGGTGAGCATATTGCTTTACGCGCAGATATGGATGCGCTCCCGATTACCGAAAAACTGGCACTGGATTACTGCTCGAGCGAACCCGGCAAAATGCACGCCTGCGGGCATGATGGACACATGGCCGCACTGCTGGGGGCCGCTGCCTGGTTTAAACAACAGGAAGCTCAACTTCAGGGCCCGCTTTCATTGCTCTTTCAGCCCGCAGAAGAAGGCGGTCACGGCGCCAGAAAAATGATCGAAGATGGCGCGCTCGACGGTGTCGACTGCATCTTTGGCTGGCATAACTGGCCGGCGCTGGCAGTCGGTACAGCGGTTTGCCCGGATGGCGCAGTGATGTCCGGCAATGGCAGTTTTCATATCGATATTCAGGGTCGTGGCGGTCACGCATCACAACCTGAAGCCGCGCGCGATCCGGTACTCGCCGCTGCCGCGATCACACTTAATTTGCAGCAGATCGTCAGTCGTCGCCTGCCGCCGCAAGCCGCTGCAGTGGTCAGCGTGACCTCTATCCTTGCCGAGAGTAGCGTGATGGTGATTCCCGACAGTGTTCGTCTCGAAGGCAGTATTCGCTTCACCGATCCAGACTTGCGCCAGCCCATGAATGACCTGATTGTCGAGATCGCCCGCAATACTGCAGACACTTATGGCGTTAGTGCTGAGGTCGAGATTCGCGGGCGTTATGAAGCCACGATCAATCATGCCGCTGCTGCACAGCGTTATCGCGAGGCATTGCAGCATGAACTCGGCGAACACTGTCATGACACCGACCTGTTGTTACCCATCATGGCATCGGAAGACTTCAGTTACTATCTAAATGAAATACCCGGAGCCTTCGCGCTGATCGGTATGGCGGAAACAACGCCAACAGGGACCGAGTATCAGGCGCCCTGCCACAGTCCCGATTATCGCTTTAATGACCATGTTATTGAGTCCGTGATGCGGGTCTTCTGTCGCCTGGCCGGGGTACCGACGCCGGCTGGCATTAACAAGTAACGTCTATCTGGTCACTACGTTGCTGCAATACGATTAATTAAAAGAGGTACTTTATGGACTGGTTTGAAACTTATGAATCCGATATTCGCGCTTACGGGCGCGCCTACCCTGCAGTGTTTGTTACCGGGCGGAATGCACGCCAGACCGATGAGAACGGCAAGGACTATATCGATTTTTTCGCCGGCGCCGGGGTACTCAACTTTGGCCATAACAATCCAGAATTAAAGCAGGCGGTGATCGAATATCTACAGGCCGATGGCGTACTGCACACGCTGGATATGATGACGCCAGCCAAACGTGAATTTATCAAAGGCTTTGTCGAAACGATTCTCAAGCCGCGCAACATGGATTACAAATTACAGTTCATGGGCCCAACCGGCACGAATGCGGTAGAAGCTGCGCTTAAACTGGCACGTCGTGTCACCGGTCGCAGCAATGTGGTCGCCTTCAGCCAGGGATTTCATGGCATGACACTGGGCGCACTCGCCTGTACTGCAAATGAATATTTTCGCAATGCTGCCGGGACACCATTATGTAAAGTGTCACACTGGCCTTTCGATACCAACGAAGGTGGCGGCGTGCAAAGCCTGAAAACCCTGAGAGCAATCTATGAAAACAGCTCGGGTGGCGCCGAGAAACCCGCAGCCTTTATTGTTGAGTCACTCCAGGCCGAGGGCGGCGTCAATTTTGCCAGCAGCGAATGGTTACAGGCGCTGCAGCAATTAGCACATGATCTGGGCGCATTGCTCATCGTTGATGATATCCAGTCGGGCTGTGGCCGCACCGGCCGCTATTTCAGTTTCGAAGAAAGCGGCATCGAGCCTGATATCATCACCCTGGCAAAAGGCATCGGCGGCCTGGGTACACCGATGGCAATGAACCTGGTGAAACCGGAACACGACAAGCACTGGCAGCCGGGCGAACATACCGGCACCTTCCGCGGACAGAATATTTCCTTTATTGCGGGCCGCGAAGCCCTGCGTTATTTCGAAGACGATACCTTTCTTGCAGACACCCGGCGCAAAGGTGAAATCATGGCCACACATTTGGCGGGCATTGCAAAAAAATACAGCGCCAAAGGATTCATCGCACGCGGTAAAGGCATGATGCAGGCGCTGGACACAGGTGATGGTGCACTGGCCAAAGCCATCGCTCGCGACTGTTTTGATCACGGCATGATATTCGGACCCTGCGGTGTTGGCGGTGCGGTGATCAAATTAATTCCACCGCTGACCATTCCCGATAGCGATCTGAATGAAGGTCTGGCGATACTTGGCGCCGCAATCGATCGGCAGATGGAGGCATAAGCCATGCTTGAAAGAGACGATATGACTTTTCCCTATTCGGAATATCAACGTCGTGTAGCAGAGCTGCGCGAACGCATGGCACAGCGACTGCTGGATGCGGTGATTATTTCCGATGCCGAAAACATCATGTACTTAACCGACTACCAGACGACCGGCTACTCGTTTTTTCAGGCGCTGGTGATACCACTTGAAGGCGAACCTTTTATGGTCACGCGCAAACTGGAAGAGTCGAATGTGATTGCCCGTACCTGGGTAGAAATCACCCGCCCCTATCCGGATACCGGTGATGCCATCCAGATGCTGGTCACTTCGCTGGTTGAATTCGGCCTGGCAGGTAAAACCATTGGCTACGAACGTAACTCTTATTATTTTACTGCCTATCATCAGGATTATTTTCAGACCTCGTTCAGCAAAAGCCGATTGATGGACTGTTTTGGTATTGTCGAGCAAGGCCGGTTGTACAAATCTGCGGTTGAGCTCGAAGCCATGCAAAAAGCAGCTGTCGCTACCAGGGCCGGTATGAAGGCTGGTATCGAAGCAACCCGGGCCGGGGTAACTGAAAATGAAATCGGCGGCGCGATATGCCAGGCCATGTTTTCTGCCGGCGGGGAAATTCCTGCGGTCATGCCTTATGTCACCTCGGGTCCACGCACCATGATTGGCCATGCTTCCTGGGAAGGCCGCACGGTCCAGCCCGGCGAACATGTGTTTCTGGAAGTAGCCGGTTGTTATCGTCGTTACCACACCGCCATGATGCGAACCGTGATCTGTGGCGAACTCAGCGATAGCATGCACAAAGCCCAGGAAATAATGAAGCTGGCGCTCAAGCAGGCGCGCGAAGAACTACGCCCCGGTTTAACGGTGTCTGATGCCGATAAAATGTTGCGTAACATAATCAATGACAATGATATCGGCGCGAGACTGATCACGCGTTCCGGTTACTCGATCGGTATCGCTTTTCCACCAAGCTGGGATGAAGGCTATATCCTGAGTTTGTACCAGGGCTCTTCTCATATACTCGAACAGGGCATGACTTTTCACGTCATCCCCTGGATGTGGGGCGTAGATGGTGACAAGACCTGCGGAATATCAGACACCTTTTACATTACCGAGAAAGGCTGCGGCTCATTTTTTCACGATGTAAAACAGAATTTCACGCTTAAGGCCGATCAGGCACCAGTGAAGAATGTCACCCCGGCCGCAGTCACGACAGAGAAAAAAAGCGTCAACAAATAAAGAGGCATTATGTATATAGCAACCAGCCCAACTACGGGTGACGAACTACATCGTTATGAGATTCTCGACAGCACCAGTCTCGGGGCGCACATTGAATCCTCGGCAAAAAGTTTTCACCAGTGGCGAAAAACCAGCTTTGCTGATCGTGCTGCGCTGTTAAAGCAGGTCGCCGAAATAATGCGCACAGACGTTGAGCGTCTGGCGCGGCTGATGACGGATGAAATGGGCAAACCCATCAAGGAAGCGCGCGCGGAAGTATTAAAATCCGCGCTGTGTGCTGACCACTACGCCGAACACGGAGCGGATTATCTGGCTGCAAAAACGCTGGCTTCCGATGCCACGCACAGTTATGTGCAACATCTGCCGCTGGGATCGGTGCTCGGTATCCTGCCCTGGAACGCACCTTTCTGGCTGGCATTTCGATTTTGCGCGCCCGCACTAATGGCGGGCAACACCTGCCTGATGAAACATGATCCACACGTCCCCGCCTGCGCTGAAGCGATTGCCGAACTGTTCATAAAAGCAGGCGCCGATAAAGGTCTGATGCAAAATATCCGTATCGATAACGAACAGGTGAAGCAGGTACTGGAACATGATGCGGTGCGTGCGGTTTCACTGACTGGCTCAAGCGCCGCAGGTAGCCAGGTGGCATCACTCGCCGCCAGACAAATCAAACCCGCCGTACTGGAACTGGGTGGCTCCGACCCCGCTCTGGTGCTGGCAGATGCCGACCTCGATAGCGCGGCTGAAACGCTCGCCCTGTCGCGCATCATCAATGCCGGTCAATCCTGTATCGCTGCCAAACGCATCATTGTCGAAGCCCCGGTTTACGATGCCTTTATCGACAAGTTTCACGCCCATCTGGCCACGCTAAAAATGGGTGATCCAGCCGAAGAAGACACCCAGGTGGGCCCTATTGCGCGCGCCGATCTGCGTGATGCGCTGCATCGTCAGGTCAGCGCATCTATCGAACAGGGTGCTCGCTGCCTGCTGGGTGGAGAAATGCCGACCGGGCCAGGGTATTTTTATCCAGTCACACTACTGGCCGATGTCACCACGAAGATGCAGGCTTCATGCGAAGAAACCTTTGGTCCTGTCGCAGTCGTCATGAAAGCTGAATCTGCTGAACAGGCACTCGCTATAGCCAACGACACTGCTTACGGTCTGGCGGCATCCGTCTGGACAGCGAATGTCAGTAAAGCCGAACAGATGGCGAGGGACATTGAAGCAGGCCAGGTGGTTATTAATGGTCTGGTAAAAACGGATCCGCGTCTACCCAGTGGCGGCATTAAACGTTCCGGTTACGGGCGCGAGCTGGGACCGCACGGCATTCTTGCATTTGTTAACGTGCAACAGGTATGGGTGGGGCCTAAAACAAATTAAACCGCTTTCACTCTAAACACACCCGCATCCAGTGAGGTCACACAAACACGCTGCCCTGCAGGCAAGGATGCCTGCGTGCCATCCAGTTCCACCTTCCAGTTCACTCCAGAATAACGGTACACACCAGGCTGCGTGCTTGTTATGTCCTGCTCTAAAACAAACTCATAACCAACGAGATCACTGCTTTGCGGCTGCACTTTTGCAGGCGCGTCCTGCATTTTTCGTAAAGGCTTGAATAGCAGCACGCTAATAACGCCTGTGCTGATACCGAAACATGCCACTCCTGCGATCCAGGTTTCAGCCAGCACACCGGACATCATCAACAGACCTGTCACAATCGCACCAACTCCAGCGAACAAAAAGATAATGGTGGTAAAACCAAACACCAGTACCTCGGTGGCGAGCATTAGAAACCCGAGCGCGATCCAGAAACCGGACTGATGCGCCTGAATATATTCGATCATGGCGCATCACCGCCACTTTGATGTTTATTGATTGAATTGATAATGGTCATGGCTTCGGCCACGATGTTCGAAGCACTGGTTTTTTCATCACTGAGCAGAACCACAGACGACCGTTTCGCGATGGCTTCTTTGGCTTTGATCGCCTGGCCTGCCAGATCGAGTTGAATCGCTTTTTGTCCGGTTTCCTCAATTGCGATATTACCGATCACCTTCAGCGCTTCTGCCTTGGCGTTGGCGACAGCAAGAATCGCCTGCGCTTCACCCTCTGCGCGTAGAATCTGCTGGGCCTTGTCACCTTCGGCCGACAGTACTTTTGACTGTTTTTCACCTTCAGCCACATTAATCGCAGATTGCCGTTCACCTTCCGATTCCAGAATCGAAGCGCGTTTATCACGCTCGGCTTTCATCTGGCGTTCCATCGCGTCCAGCACGGTGCGCGGTGGTTCGATATCTTTTATTTCATAGCGCAGCACCTGTACACCCCATGGCACTGCTGCTTCATTGATGGCGGTGACAATGTTGACGTTCAGGTGTTCACGTTCCTCGAAGGTTTTATCGAGTTCGATTTTACCGATTTCGCTACGCATGGTGGTCTGCGCCAGCTGGGTGACCGCATAGACATAATCAACAATGCCGTACGAAGCTTTGTATGGATCGATCACTTTGAGATAGAGCACACCGTCGACCACCAGCGAAATATTATCGCGCGTGATCGCGGCCTGGCTGGGCACATCAACCGCCATTTCCTTGAGTGTGCGTTCGTAAGCAATCTTGTCGATAAAGGGGATCAGAAAATTGAGGCCGGCGACCATGGTGGTATTGTATTTACCGAATCGCTCGATGACATAGGCCGTGTTCTGCGGCACGAATTTGACAGACTGTTTGACCAGTACAATTATCAGTACCGCCAGTCCCACCCAGAAGCTAAATGCAATATTTAACAGCTCGTTCATAGATCCACTCCTCGTTTCTATCGACTGACGGATTTGTTATTCAGCCTTCTCTGCTTCACTCAAAGACTCAAGTCTGACTATAGCACCATAAGGTACCGTCACGAGCTGCGCGTTAACGACATACCCCCACCGAGCCGAGCAGGCAGCGCTTATAATCATTCCAGCCGGTATTATCGAGAATCGCGGCCTTGAATATGGTCTTGTAAAGAGTCGCCTCGGTCAGCGATGCTTCCGTGAGATCAGCACCGGTAAAATCCGCCGATGTCAGATCAGCATGATCGAACTGGCTTTTTTTCAGGCTGGCGTTGTGAAAGCTGGCCCTGTTGAGCTGGGCGGAGAGAAATCTGGCCTGGTTCGCGCTGGCATCAGCGAATATCGCGCCCACCGCGTGCGCCTGCTCCAGGTTAGCTGCTTCGAGATTGGCGTGAGTGAAATTCGCCCCACTCAGGTCCGCCTCGTAAAAACGCGTGCTCTGGAGATGAGCAGCGCTGAAATCAGCATGCGACAGCTTGGCGCGGCTGAAACTGGCACGTTTGAGTAGCGCATTGGTAAAGTGCGCGCCCCTGGCCTGTATCGCCACCATGCGTGCGGACACCATATCCGCCCCGTCCAGATACGCGCCATCCAGAACAGCGAAGCCCAGCTCGGCACCCTCCAGCTGCGCGCCCTTTAGATTGGCTCCATTTAGCTGGGCCCGGATCAGGACAGCACGCGTCAGGTCGGCACCGTGCAAATCGGCGCCCTGCTTGTTGCATCCGGTCCAGTTCACCTCTCGGGCGGGCGGATCTGAGCAGGCGGCCGCCGACGAATGGCTGAAAACAACCGACAACAGCACCATTAGCATCATTAAATTTCTTTTAATTCTCATAGGATTAGGAGCTATTTGCATTATTCTTTACTAGACTCTCGTAACACTTGCTGGACACAAACAGCACTCCTGCAGAAGCTGGCACAAGCCTCCGAAAGCGTCACAGACAGGCACTTTCGCGAACCAAATGTGACTAAAATCACCATCTGACGTGAATTGTTCAAGGATCGCACTCGAGAATGATAACAAACTCTGCATTGACTGCGCTGAAATGTGCAGTGGTATTATGCCTGTTCAGCCAATGGTGCTGGGCTGATGCTGGCAGCGCGATCGATAACAGCAAAAATGGACCCATTTTCCCCATCCCGCCGAACGGCACCCTGGACAAGGCCAGGCTCGAACTGGGCAGTCTACTCTATAATGACAAGCGCCTGAGCCGAGACGGCCAGTTCTCCTGCGCCAGCTGTCATCAACTCGATCATGGCGGCAGCGACGGACGTACCGTTGCCCTGGGCTCGAAAGAATCCGAGGCACTCAACACACCCAGCATATTTAATGTCAAATTCAACTTCAGGCAGAACTGGGATGGTTCCGCCGAGTCACTGGCAAAACAGCTTGATATGACAGTGCGGGAATATGGAGACAAAGACCATGCCTGGGACGGCTTGCTGGCACGCCTGAACAAGGATACGGAACTGGTCAAACGCTTCGCCGCAATTTACCGTACAACAGAGATTACGCGCGATAATTTCACAGATGCGATGGTTTATTATGTGAGCTCGCTCACAACACCCAACTGCCGCTTCGATCAGTATCTGCGTGGTAACAAGCAGGCCATAGACGAGGACGAGCTGCGCGGCTACACATTGTTCAAGGACTATGGCTGCGTGTCATGCCACCAGGGCGTTAATATTGGAGGCAATCTGTACCAGCGCTTCGGAATTTTTTATGATTATTTTCGCGCCAGAGGCAACATTAAAAAAGTTGACTACGGTCGCATGAATACAACCGGAAGAAACACAGATGCGCACGTTTTCAAAGTGCCATCGCTACGAAATGTTGCACTGACTGCGCCGTACTTGCACGACGGACAGGTAAAAACACTGGAAAAAGCAGTATCACTGATGGGCACTACACAGCTCGGGGTTGATATTAAGAAGAAAGATGTTACCTTAATCGTTAAGTTTCTTAAAACGCTCACAGGTGACACCAGCAACTTTATCAGGGAAGAACCAAAATGATCTGGCTAAGCAGATTAAAATACTGGATAGGATTTGCGCTACTCATAGCGCTGATAAGCTTTACATTTTATAAAAGCTCAGTCGAAGAGCTAGGTTTAAATACACACAAACACGATGTCGAAAACATGCAACGGCTCCAGATCGAATTGCATCGCGATTTGCTCAGCTACCGCAGCGGCAACGTGTATCAGTACGACACTCTCAGCAACAGCCAGAAATCATTACTGCAGGTATCCAGGAACCTTTTTGCGCACGAAAAAAATGCGGCCGCAACCAGGCTTAGCGCCGCACTTGAAAAGTTAAAAAAATCACTTGACCAGCAACGAATGCTCGTTGAAGACTTCAAAATGCACCATTCCATTTTGCAGAATTCGATGACATATTACTCAAGACTCAGCTCAAAACTGTATAACGACGGCAAACAAAAAAGCCAGGTGTCTACAGAGACACTTGGCAACTTATCGAGACTCGTACTCGAATATTCGCGCAAACCTGAAACCAAAACCGCGCTCAAGGTTTACGCTCAGCTGGACAAGCTAAACGTTATCCCTAACAGGGAAGTCAAAACTCTGATTAACCACACTTTATTGATCATAGAAAAAATTCCCGAAATCGATTCTATTATTGCAAAGTTTAACAAGCTGAATGTCGAGGGACAGCTACAAAACATTTTTAATATGATCAATGAGATTCAGAACCAGCAAAATACCAAAGCCACTGTATACAACTTTGTTATGTATGCAGTATCACTGGGGCTGATGGTTTACCTGTTCTACCTGTTCCATACCCTGCAAAAAAACAGAGACATACTGTCATCAGCAAACACTCAACTTAATAAAGAAGTCAGAGAACGCACACGCACTGAAAACACTCTGATGCAGTTCGTGATGCACTGCTCACAGGATTATACCGAGAACCATGTACACTGCATTCTTAATGCGCTTACCAGGTCATTAGACGTGCGCTATGCTCAAATTGTGACGATGAGCACGGCATCCGGCGCAAATGCAATCACTGATATTGTCGATAACGGTCACTACGAGCAGAATGTAGCTACCAGTATCATTGATACAGCTGATGAAGATACGTTTACGCGTGGGCGGCTCGCTTATGACGATGGACTACAGAGCTACTTCCCCGCGACCCGAGACAGCCTGATCGAACATGCGATCAGTTATATAGGAATTACACTGGACTCAGAAGGCTCAACCAGACGACTTATTGCCATTGCCGATGACAAGCCTATTGAAAACATCAGCCTGCATGAAAACATACTGAGTATTGCCGCCAGTCGCATGTCAATAGAGCAGTCACGCCACACCGCACTGGAAAACAGTATACGTTATCAACAAGGGCTGGAAAAAATTGACGACTGGGTGGCCCAGCTATTTTCTCACAGCCATGACAGAGACTCCTTCATCGAAATCGCCAGCAAAGCGGCACAGAATATTTCCAGCTCGTCACTGGCTGCCCTTTGTGAAGTCACACATGACAAGGAAAGCTATATTTATGCTGCCGTCAGCGGCGATAGAGGCAAAGCGCTTCTTGGGGAGAAATACCTGCTAAAAGACGGCGGCCTTTGCGCATGGACGATCAATTACAATGAAAGCATTTGCATCAACGACCTGCCGTCAGATATACGCTCAAAGCGAAAACTTGTAACACAGCTCAATATGCAGCACGCGATCTTGTCGCCTATCACATTGGGCGGTGAAGTATATGGCTGCCTTGTTACCTTCAGAGAAACCAGGGCATTTGATGAAATTGATCGCCAGCTACTCGCGCAGTTCTGCCAGAGCATGGAAATGGCCCTGAACAATATGATGCTGCTAGAAACCCTTCAGTCGCAGAAAGAACGCGCAGAAATCACCCTGCATTCAATTGCCGATGCTGTAATCACAACTAACGCATCGGGCAATATCGATTATATGAATTATGCTGCAGAGCACCTCACCGGCTGGTCCCTCGATAAATCTACTGGCCAGGCGGTGCAGACTATATTCCGTCTGATCGACCAGGAAACACGCGAGCCACAACACAAACTTTCAGACTCGTGTCTGTATGACGGCATATCTATAAATAAAAGCACAACTTCACTCATAGCCCAGGACGGCACAGAGAGAGAAATTGAATGTTCAATGTCGCCCATCAAAACATCTGCGGGTGTGACAGATGGCATGATTATTGTCTTCCATGATGAAACCGAACGCCGTCGCATGGAATATATGATTAAGCATCAGGCCTCGCATGACTCGCTCACCGGGCTATTGAACAGAAACGAGTTTGTTCGTCAGTTAAATGATCATATTTTTGATGCACGAGATTCCGGTCGCATACACATAGCCTGCTATCTTGATCTGGATAGATTCAAACTGGTTAATGATACCGCCGGTCATGGTGCAGGTGATGAGATGCTTGCGCAGGTCACCCGTCATATTAGTAGCTGCATACGCAGTGGCGATATCATTGCCAGACTGGGCGGTGATGAATTTGGCCTGATCCTGCAGAACTGCACGATAGATAGTGCAATGCATATTACTCAGAGCATTATCGACAAAATAAACAACTATAAACTCGAATGGGAAGGCGAAACATTTAACATCGGTGTAAGCATTGGCATCGCCACTATTGATGGCAGCACGTTAAATTCAGCAGAAATCACGCGACAGGCTGACATGGCCTGCTATACCGCCAAGGACCAGGGACGAAACCGCGCTTATGTCTATGAACGCAAAGACACCGAGCTTGCCCGCAGAGAAGGCGAATCACGCTGGGCCTCGAAGATTTCTGAAGCACTGCGCAATGACAGGTTCAAGCTCTATGCTCAACCAATATGCCCATTGAAAAATAATGCAACCGACTTCATCCATCTTGAAGTTCTCCTTCGTATGCTGGATCCCAACGGGATCATTATATCGCCTAATGCTTTCATACCCGCGGCTGAACGCTATAACCTGATGGGCTCTGTCGACCAGCACATTATTACCAAAACGTTTGAGCATATCGTTTCTCGTTCTGATGATGACAGGCTGTGTTACACAATTAATCTCTCAGGAAACTCTCTTAGCGATGAAAATCTCAGTAACTTTATTGCCAAACAGATAGTCAGTTTTGGCATCAAGCCATCACGACTCTGCTTTGAGGTTACCGAAACCGCTGCGATAACGAACCTGGTGAACGCCAGAAAACTGATAGAAGAAATACGAAAACTTGGCTGCCATTTCGCGCTCGACGATTTTGGCAGCGGCCTGTCTTCATTCGAGTACCTGAAGAGCCTGCCTGTTGATTATCTAAAAATCGATGGCAGCTTTGTTCGCGACATGGTGAACAATAAAATCGACCACGCCATGGTTGCAGCCATTAACCAGGTCGGGCATATCATGGGAATAAAAACGGTTGCAGAACATGTCGAGAACGAAGACATCATAAGTAAATTGCAGCACCTTAATGTCGACTTTGTACAGGGCTATGGTATCGCGCGTCCCGCGCCCATCGAAGAATTCAATTATGAAGGCCTCAGCAACCAGGAACGCAAAATCAAACGCCGCGCTTTAAACGCCGTATGATAAACCGCGCTGGATTGATGGCTTGCATGATAGCCTGATCAACAGGCAGCGGTGTCGACTCAATTTGCGCAGCAATTATTTCAGCCGCCAGAAAACAGCTGGTCATGCCCCGCGAACCGTGCGCCGCTGAAATATACAGCCCCTGCAAATGCCTGGCATCAGCATACCCCTGGATCGGCCTGCCGTGTTTCACATCACCATATTCAGCTTCAAACCAAGTTACATCCGGCACCGGGCCAATAACGGGCATACGGTCCTCGCTCACAGCACGAAAACCGGTACGCCCATCCAGCGCCTGCGGTCGCGCAAAAATACCGGGGTAATAGCGTTCTGCAAAAGCCCAGTTGGCATTTTGATCAGACTCGCGCAACTCGGTGCAGTCATCGTCCAGGTCATAACTCGCACCACAATAATAGATTGAATCATTACTGAGTGATGGCGCAAGATAATGACCGGCGCTGAATGCACACTCTGGTGACATTGCACCAGACTGTAACTGAAGCCGGGTTAACTGTCCGCGCGCGGAACGCACCGGTAGCCACTCTGTCTGCATAAATTCTGGCGCATGGACTCCGTTGGCGAGCACCAGCAGTTCGGTCTCCAGTAGAACATCCTGTTCGTTGTCTACTAGCTGCCAGTTTTTAGTATTCACAGATTCCTGCTGACGTATCGAACTTACACTCGCCTGTACATAACGCAGTTTGTCGCCACAGAATTTTAATATCGCATCACAGATCAGCCTGGGTGACGCCCAGCCGGCCGATGGTATGTACAAAACATCAGAATCCGGCAGCAGTTGCAATCGTGCTGACTCATGTTCAACACTGCGCACATAATCAGCATGAAACTGGTTTCGATCTAATAGCTCATGCGCACGCCCCGATGGCATCGCGCAATACACGCCTTTACCCTGCCACAGCGTATTTCCGGTTTCTGCCTGATAAGCTGCCTGAAGAATATTTAACCTGGACCGCGCATGTAAAAAAGCAGCTGCATAAAACTGCGCATCCACACTGTTATCGAGCGACAGGCGCGGCATGACCAGTCCGGATGGATTACCCGAAGCTTCAGCAGCAATATCGGCATGCTTATCGACAAGCGTTATTGTCCAGCCGCGCTGGATCAGCGACCAGGCCATGCTCAGACCTGCAAGCCCGGCGCCAATGACTATACCCTGCTTTGTTTTGTACTGTGTTTTTCTGGCGCGAAACCAGGGTGCAGTGGCTGGCTGTGCTTGCTGATGGCGCTGCCAGCCGGGCAACGATCATCTCTCGCTTATGACCGTGGCCCGGGCGCTTCTCTACCGTGAAACCGGCCTGTGCCAGGCCGCGTCGCACAGCACCGGCTGCGCTATATGTCGCCAGTGTCGCAGCAGGCGCGGAATTCTGTGCAAGCAGTGCGTACACGTTCTGGTTCCATATCTGAGGATTTTTCGCCGGTGAAAAACCGTCCAGAAACCAGGCGTCGACAGCCAGTGCTTCGTTCTGCAAGGCCGCGACCACATCCATAAACATCAGGTGCAGGCGCACTCGGCCATTCAGCATAATGCACAGATGCCTGCCCGCCACAGGCAATGGATAGCCCTCTAAAAATGCTGCAAAACAGTCTTCCAGATCAGGCCAGGTGCTGGCAACACGCAAAATATCATCGGGTGATAAGCGGTGCAAATTCGATCGCGAAATAATCCAGCTGCGCGTGCTCAGGTGCACAGTCCCGCCAGAGCTTAAGCGTCAGCGCAAAATTTAGACCCGTACCAAACCCGGTCTCGGCGACGACAAAGCGTTCCGCCGCAGCAAAGCGTGTGCCCAGATCATTTTGTTGCAAAAAGACATATTCTGACTCAGCACGCCCATCATTCACCGAGAAATAGACATCGTCGAAATCCTGACTATAAGGCTGTCCATCGCGCCATTCGATACCGGCATATTCCATCAGCGCACCCCAAAGCAAACAATGAATGGGGTACAATAGCGCGCTTTCAAATCACTCTCGACTTCGACTATGGCTTTTGACACTGCAAATACCGCGCTGGATAACAAAATCATTCTAATAACAGGTGCCGGTGATGGTATCGGAAAAGCCACCGCAATAGAATGCGGAAAACGCGGCGCCACTGTTATTTTACTGGGCAAAACGCTGAAAAAAATCGAGGCGACATACGATGAGATCGTCGCGGCCGGCGGCCCACAGCCTGCGCTTTACCCGCTCGACATGGAAGGCGCGCAACCCAAAGACTATGAGGACATGCGGGGCATTTTTGAAAAGGAATTTGGTCGCCTCGATGGTGTGTTACACAATGCCGGCTGGCTGGGCGCGTTGACCCCGATCGAACATTACAATGCCACGCTCTGGTATCGCGTTATGCAGATCAACCTCAATGCGGTCTTCCTGCTGACCCAGGCCTGCATACCATTGTTGAGAGCATCAGAAAGCGCGTCGGTGGTATACAACGTCGACCAGAAAAGCTATGCCTACTGGGGCGCTTACGGTGTCGCCAAGGCCGGGCAGATCAGCCTGATGCAAATCCTCGCAGACGAACTTGAATCGGAAAACATCAGCGTCAACGCCCTCGATCCCGGCAAGGTGAACAGCTATATCCGCATGCGCTCCTTCCCTGCCGAAGACAAAACCGGCATGAAACTACCTGCCGATGTCGCGCCTGCGTTTGCCTATTTGCTCAGCAACGCGATCGCGGGCACACGCGGAAAAATATTTGAGATAGAAGAGTTCGCTTAAAACATTAAAACAACAGCAGAACCACAGAGGCACAGAGAACACAGAACAAGACTAATATATAGGAAAAACAAATTATTTGTTAAAAATAAAAATAATTTTAATGACGCTGTTATCTCTTACAAATAGTTTCTTTCTCCGTGTTCTCTGTGCCTCTGTGGTTCCGCTTTTATTTTTTAGGTTGGCTTTTACTTCATTATATCTATCGTCACACCATGCTCACGCAGCTTTTCCGCGCGCTCGTTAATAAAGCGCTGAAAATTGGGCTGGGTTTTATACGCATCTGAAACCACGTAGTCTATCCCGGACTGCAAATGGAATGCTTTTAAGTATGCATCAGAGCGAAACACTTCCTTACCCTTGTCATTGAAATACACCAGCGATGGCGCGTATTCGATCCCGATTTTTTTGGCCCATTCATTCACAGTCATGGTTGCGCCATCGGGTGTGACCACCGGATTTTTGACCACATATCAAGCACGACCACGTTCAGGCGGCTCAACAAGTCGCGGGACTCCTTGCGTTTCAGGATATCCAGATGCAGCTCATCACAGGCCTTGCACCTGGCCTGCTCAAACATAACCAGTAAATGCTTGCCCGGCTGCAACGCTGCTTTCAGATTATGCGGGTCCTTGATGGATGTGATGTCGGTGTGCAGCACTCCGGTCGATGACTGCCTGATCGGGTGGCGAGCAACATAGTCCAGATAACTGATTTTAGTTTCCAGTTTCTGTCCGACATAGTCCAGCACGCTGCTAAATTTTTCAGGCGGATAATAACCGTTGGCGCGGAACACTGCTTTATTGTCTTTATTAAAGAACAACAGTGTTGGTGTGTACTGAACTTTGAGTGCAGCGGCAAACTGTTTCTCGGTCATGGTCCTGTCGCCGACGGTCACATCGCGATCACCCCAGATATTGATTGTGACCACATCAAAATATTTCCGGGTTTTTTCTGCGATGGATCGCTGACCAAAATTATCTTCTATCAGTTTTTTACAGTAAGGACAGCCGTCCTGGTAAAAAAACAGCATCAGGCGACGATTGTGTGCAGCCGCATCCGCAATGTCTTCGTACAAATCAAGAAAAGAAACTTTAAACCAGTCGGGCTTTTCCTCATAACCCGGATTCACCATCCCGGTCTCAAGACTGGTCTCGTCTTCGGCGAATGCTGTCGATGAAAAACACAGCATCAGCATCGATAAAAAAACAAAATAGTTTCTTACGCTAATACGAGACATAAGCACCTCACTTTTTGCGTCTGGAATGCCCCACCGATGCGGGCGTTTTTTTACGCGTGGTCGTTCCGGAACTACGCGTATTGCGACTTCGCTCTCCCTCAACCGCTGCCGACCTGGTTGTCCGCTTTCTGGCTTCAGTCCCGGCCTGCGCTCGCTGGCCGGTTTCACGGGCGGGTCGAGCACCCTTATCAGCCGGGCCGCGACGGCCTCGCGTTGGTTTTTTGACCACGCCCGCGCGTTCAAGTTTATATCCCACCATCGCAGCCAGCTGATTCACCTCATCGGGTGAAAGTTCGATTGTTTTGCGCAAACGCAGGTTGCGTGGCAGGCGTACCGGCCCATAGCGCACCCGGATCAGGCGGCTGACCTGCACCTGCTGCGATTCCCACAAGCGTCGCACTTCACGGTTACGGCCTTCTTTCAGCACCACGTGATACCAGTGATTACTGCCCTCTCCGCCCGCATCTTCGATACGCTCGAAATTCGCCGGTCCATCTTCCAGTTCTACGCCTTTCTGTAATTGTTCCAGCTGCTGCTCGGTCACCGCACCGCGCACCCGGGACGCATATTCACGCTCGATCTCGCTGGAAGGATGCATCAGACCGATTGGCGAGTTCGCCATCATTGGTGAACAACAACAAACCGCTGGTATTGATATCGAGGCGGCCAATACCGACCCAGCGACCATTGGAAATTTTCGGCAGGTTTTTATACACCGAAGCACGATTTTTTTCATCCTTGCGCGAGCACACTTCACCTTCAGGTTTGTTATACGCGATCACTCGAGTGCTAGCGGTTTCGAGATTAATAATCGCGCGCCGGTTATTCAGTTCGACACGATCACCATCGCTGACCTTGTCACCGAGCTTTGCGACATCACGATTAATTTTGACACGCCCCTGCTCGATCCAGGCCTCGATTTCCCGGCGAGAACCAAAACCCATGCGTGACAATACTTTTTGAACGCGTTCTTCAGTCATAAAATTCTGATCCGGCCAGTGCCGGAAGATACTCCGCGGCAGGATGCCGCGAATCTGGTGTGTTTACTGGCCAGCTACGCTGGACTCAATATCTTCTTCAGCTTCGTCGTCAAATGCTTCGTCGAGGCTGCCTTCTTCTTCCAGGTATTCATCTGACTCTTCGGTTTCGGCAGTTTCGGAACGGCTTCTGCGACCGGTTCACTGTTCTCAGCATCCTGCGCCTCATCCGCAACGCGTCTTCAGGCTTTCTGACTGACCGCTTTCCTCGCTGTCTCGTCATACCGTCCAGTTCGAGCTCGGGATGAAACTTGTCCAGGTCCTTGATTTCATCCAGTGCAGGCAATTCGTCGAGTGATTTTAAATTGAAATAATCCAGAAACTCGCGCGTGGTCCCATACAGTGCAGGTTTGCCCGGCACGTCTTTATGGCCCAGCACTTTTACCCAGTCACGCTCGACCAGGGTTTTAATAATATTCGAACTCACACTGACACCGCGCACGTCTTCGATTTCACCACGGGTGACGGGCTGCCGGTACGCAATCAGCGCAATCGTTTCCAGCAGGGCGCGTGAATAACGCGCGGGCTTCTCTTCCCACAAACGGCCTACCCATTCAGCAAAATCCTGTTTCACCTGCAGA
>CAVRHW010000010.1:0-108964 GCA_963721085.1 uncultured Gammaproteobacteria bacterium | reverse complement strand
CAATTGCTCCTCCAGCGCCAGGTCAGCGCGTTCGGGATAGCCGCCTGCAATGCAGGCCGCTTCCATGGTCAGGTCATCACTAAAAATAACACCCTGGAACTTGAGTCGCTGGCGTAAAATTTTCTGCAACCAGATACTGGAAAATCCAGCCGGCATAGTCATCGACTTTCTCATAAATCACGTGCGCTGGCATGATCGCATGCAAACCGTTGTTGATCATACGTTCAAACGGTACGATATCTTCTTTTAACAATATTTCAAGATCGCGCTTATCAACCGGCAGCGCGAGATGCGAATCCTCTATGACCCCCCCGTGCCCAGGGAAATGTTTGCCCACTGCCGGCATGCCGGCCTTATCCATACCATGCATAAAAGCATAGGCCAGGGTTGCAGCAATCTCCGGTTTGCTGTGAAAAGCACGGTTACCAATGACGCCGCTGAGTCCGTGCGCCAGATCGAGCACCGGCGCAAAACTGAAATCAATGCCGCAGGCACGTAATTCTATGGCCATCAACCAGCCGGTCAGTTCAGCACAACGACGCGCTTCTTTTTCATCATGTTTAAACATGTCGCCGAACACGGCCGCCGGCGGCAGGCGCGTAAAGCCTTCGTGAAATCGCTGAACCCGGCCGCCTTCATGGTCGATCGCCACCAGTAAATGCGGCGTGCGCAATGCGTGTATTTCGGCGACCAGGTCGATCACCTGCTCGACCGATTCGAAATTGCGCGTAAACAGGATCACGCCACCGACTGCGGGTGAGCTCAGCAGCTCTCTTTCCAGCGCACTGATTGCCGTACCTGCAAGATCAACCATGACGGGGCCGAGCGACATGCGGATTCCTGTTTATTGTGGATGTTATTTATTCGGGACAATAATATCGCAAAACTCGAGCAGTTGCGGAATATGCTGTTCAAAACCGGCAAAACCATGATCACCACCCTGCTCTATCAGCATTGGGCAGGCTGCATATTTTGCTTCGGCAGCGCGGTAATCAAGCGTTTCATCTCCGGTTTGCAGCATAACCCAGTAACGCTCGGGTGAAGTAACAGGTTCCACATCCAGCAATCGCAGTTGCTCGATGTGAGCTGGTTCGAGCTGCCAGCGAGCCGCACTATGGTAATTCACATTTTCGCCGATATATTTTTCCAGTAACAGATGCGGCCTGACTGCTGGATTGATCAACACTGCGCGACAGCCAAAATGTTCAGCCAGCACCGTGGCATAAAAACCCCCTAGTGAACTACCGGCAACCGCAACATGGTCGAAGCGCTGTTTGAGAGCAGTGTATTCAGCGAGTAACTGCTGGTGCGCCTCGGCCGGAAAAGGCTTTATTTCCGGCAGACTGAGCTGTTGTTCCATGCCCTGTGCACGCATATAACGCAACAGCGCCTGCGCTTTGTAAGAAGCAGGAGAGCTATTGAATCCGTGAAGATATAGCAGTGCATTATTCATGGGCGTAAAAAACCCCCTTGAAAACCCTGTATCCACAGGATTTTGGCAAGGGGGCTCGCTGTCAGGAAAACCCTATTTGGCAGCCATATCTTTCAGTGCTTTCAGAGGCAGCACTTTTACAACTTTACGTGCTGGCTTGGCAGCCACGTCCATGAACTCGCCCGGACGGAACGGGTTAGGTACATTTTTGCGTGCCTTGGTAGCAGGCTTTTTGTTGACCTTGATATTCAGCAGGCCAGGAATTTTGAAATTGCCGGCGCCACGACTTTTGACATGTCCTTCAATAACTTCGCCGAGAATTTCAAAGACTTTTGCAACGTCTTTACGCGCCAGTCCTGCTTCTTCAGAGATATGCGCGTACAACTGTGATTTGGTATAAGGAGTAGAAATAGCTTTGATATTTTTAGCTGGTGCAGCCTTGGCTGCTCTCTTCTTGCTTGTCTTCTTTTTTGAAACTTTCTTTTTTGTTGCCATTAGTAATCGACCTTTTGGTGTGATGAAAAATGCTGGTGCTTTTTTAGCTCTTTCGCAGAATAATGTAAACACCTTACGCAGGTTTTTTTCATTTTTTTACTATATTTATAGTAAAAAAACGACTTTTACTCATTGTATTTCAGTATTTGTAAACTATTGCGACAGCATGAACTGCAATCCCTTCTTCTCTACCGCTAAAACCCAGGCCTTCGGTGGTGGTTGCTTTGATGTTAATTTGGCCAGTATTGCGTGCGCAATAGCTGTGCCAGTTTTTCGCGCATGGGCAAAATATACGGTTTCATAACTGGTTTTTGCGCGACAATGGTAACATCAATATTACCCACTTTATAACCCGCACTCTGCACCCGTTGACTGATTTTCTGCAATAGTACTGTGCTATCGATATCCTTGAATGCAGGATCCGTATCTGGAAAATGCTGGCCAATATCTCCTTCAGCGATCGCGCCCAGCAAAGCATCGCACAAAGCATGGATCAATACATCACCATCGGAATGCGCCAGTAGTTTTTTGCTGTGCGCGATTTTGACGCCACCCAGCGTAATCTGCGCATCCGCTTCTGCCTGGTCCGCAAAGCGATGCACATCATAACCGTGGCCGATGCGAAACGGCAAAGCCGCTGTGTGGGTATCAGTGTCAGACGTTTTGTCGGTCATAGCGCGTTCTGCTGTGCATCGAGATAAAGTTCGGCAAGACGAAGGTCTTCGGCACGGGTGATTTTGATATTATCGATGCTGCCTTCGACCAGTCGTGGCGCATAGCCCGCGAGTTCCATAGCCGAAGACTCATCGGTGAGCAGCTGGCTATTTTGCCGGGCATCGAGCAATGCCTGATGCAGAACGCGCCACGGAAATAACTGCGGCGTTTGCGCCTGCCATAGCCCTTCGCGTTCTACCGTCTGCGCCACTGTAGCATTATTGTGCTGGCGTTTCATGGTATCGCGCACCGGCATCGCTAATAAACCGCCGGCCGGGTCAGTGCCCACTACATCGATTAAACCTTCGATATCGGTGTGCCGCACACAGGGGCGCACCGCATCATGCACCAGCACCCAGTCCTGTTCGGCATTGAATGCTGTCTGTTGCGGCAAGGATTGCAGTGCATTTAATACCGAATCACAGCGCTCAGCGCCGCCCTGGACCACGATGACAGGCTTGTCCGTGGTGAGCTTGATACTGCTCCAGTGTTGATCATCATCGCGTATGGCGACCACCAGTCCGGTGACGCGGGGAATATCGAGCAGATGCTGCAGGCTATGCTGCAAAACGGGGGTACCATTGAGTTTGAGATACTGTTTGGGCAGTGTGGACTGCATGCGTTTACCGATGCCCGCCGCGGGCACCACGGCCCAGATGCGATGCGCTGTGCTCACGGTTTCGCAGCCTCTGGCTTTATCTCGTTCGTCTTATCCTGTGCTTTTGCCTGGTCATCATCTTGTTCGCGTCTTTGGCATCCTCGTCGTCTTCAATCACCTGGTAATACACCTCATCCTTGCGAATCATGCCCAGTTCGTTGCGCGCGCGCTCTTCAATGGCCTGTAAGCCGGTTTTCAGATCCAGCACCTCAGCTTCCAGCGCCTTGTTGCGTTCCTGCAAGCGTTCAACATCCTGTTGTGCCGTGACTGTTTCATTTTCCAGCTTGACGACTTCAGGAATGCCACCCTCACCTAACCAGACTCTGTACTGCAGCATCACAAGCAACACCAGCAGAATGACGATGATGATTTTCACACTGAGGCTAGCGCGAATACATCATCCTTCAGCCCATCTGCCTGAAGGCTTTTATTGCCAGCATACGACACCGACGCACCCAGTGCTTCTTCGATGCGCAACAACTGGTTGTATTTGGCGATACGATCAGAACGCGACAGTGACCCGGTCTTGATCTGGCCAGTGCAGGTAGCGACGCCAAGATCAGCAATGGTGCTGTCTTCCGTTTCACCCGAGCGATGCGACACCACAGCGGTGTAATTGGACGCGTGGGCCATATTGATCGCTTCCAGAGTTTCGCTCAGGGTACCGATCTGGTTGAACTTGATCAGAATCGAATTGGCGATGTTGTTATCAATGCCGCGTTTGAAAATTCTGGTATTGGTAACAAACAAATCGTCACCCACCAGCTGAACGCGTTTACCGAGTTTTTCCGTGTGATACGCCCAGCCATCCCAGTCGCCTTCATCGAGGCCATCTTCGATGCTGATGATCGGATACTGATCCACCCATTTACCAAGATAATCGGTCAATTCTTCGGCATTGAATTTTTTGCCTTCCGATGCCAGATCGTACACACCGTCTTTGTAAAATTCTGAACTGGCAACATCAAGACCAAGATAAATATCTTTGCCGGCGGCATAACCGGCTTTTTCAATCGCGGTCAAAATCACTTCGATCGCTTCTTCATTGGATGACAGGTTCGGCGCAAAACCGCCTTCATCACCCACCGAAGTATTCATGCCTTTGGCGTGCAGCACCGAACGCAGGGCGTGAAACACTTCTGCGCCATAACGCAGCGCTTCGCGAAAACTGGGCGCGCCTGCAGGAATGATCATAAACTCCTGCATATCGACGCTGTTATCTGCGTGCGAACCGCCATTGATGATAT
Organism: uncultured Gammaproteobacteria bacterium; assembly: GCA_963721085.1. Classification (GTDB taxonomy): domain Bacteria; phylum Pseudomonadota; class Gammaproteobacteria; order SZUA-229; family SZUA-229; genus JASBSR01. Next base: position 104,418 of record CAVRHW010000010.1, on the reverse strand, counting down.
TCATCATTGGTACCGGCATTAAATAGTTGCCCGAACTCAGATTTTCGTACAACGGTTTTTTGTTTTCGTTCGCGGCCGCGTGCGCATTCGCCAGCGATATTGCGAGCAAAGCGTTGGCGCCCAGGCGTGATTTGGTTTCAGTGCCGTCGAGTTCGATCATTTTCCTGTCAATCGCGTTCTGGTCCTGCGCGTCCATGCCTTTCAGCGCAGTCGTGAGCTCACCGTTGACATTGGCCACAGCCTTGAGCACACCTTTACCGCCATAACGCGATTTGTCACCGTCGCGTAGTTCCAGGGCTTCACGTGTGCCGGTGGACGCACCGGAAGGGACCGCTGCGTGGCCCTTGCCGCCACTGGCCAGAGTGACTTCGGCTTCGAGTGTAGGGTTGCCGCGCGAATCCAGAATTTCGCGCGCGTGGATATTAACAATTGCGCTCATTTATTTACTAACCTGCTTGAATGTTAAATATTATCTAAGGAAGCTCTGAATAATTCATCCATGAATTCTCAGAGCACGAAAAGGATGAAATGCGATTTCATCCATTTCTTCATTTTCAATAGCTTATCAGCTATCGAAAATGGCGATACATCCATGTATCGCGAAAGCTCTGATTAATTCATCGCTTCCGCGTGGCACATGGATGTGCCGCCATTTTCAATCAGTTACCTGATTGAAAATGAAGCAAAGTAAAAATCATATTTTTTACTTTGCATCGTCTGATAAGCCATGGATGGACTTATTCAGACCTTTCTAAAATATTACAAAGTGTTTTCTTCGAGCTGGCCCGATTTCACGATCGCATCGATCGCGAGCAATCGTTCCAGCAAGCTGTGCATTTTATCCAATGGCCAGGCATTCGGACCATCGCTCAATGCTTTGGCGGGATCGGGATGGGTTTCCATAAACACACCCGCGACGCCAGCAGCGACCGCTGCACGCGCCAGTACCGGCACATGTTCGCGTTGGCCACCCGAACTCGTGCCCTGCCCACCCGGCAACTGCACCGAATGCGTGGCATCGAACACCACCGGGCAACCGGTATCGCGCATCACGGCCAGCGAACGCATGTCGGACACCAGGTTGTTGTAACCGAATGATACGCCGCGTTCGCACACCATGATGTTTTGATTACCGGTGGAACGCGCCTTGTCGACCACGTTTTTCATATCCCAGGGCGCGAGAAACTGGCCCTTTTTGATATTCACCGGCTTGCCGGTGGCGGCGACATTCAGAATAAAATTGGTCTGGCGGCACAAAAACGCCGGGGTCTGCAGCACGTCGACCACATCGGCGACTTCGTCCAGCGGCGTGTCTTCGTGCACATCGGTGAGCACCGGCACGCCGACCTGATCTTTCACTTTTTGCAGAATTTCCAGCCCCTGGGCCATGCCCGGGCCGCGAAAACTGTCGCCGGAAGAGCGGTTCGCCTTGTCGAAAGACGATTTGTAGATGAAGTTGATACCAAGTTGCGCGCAAATCTCTTTCAGCTTGCTGGAGGTTTCCAGCGCCATCGCCTCGGATTCGATCACACAGGGACCCGCGATCAGAAACAATGGCTGATCCAGGCCAACTTCAAAACCGCATAATTTCATCGCGCGTGTGCTCTTTTATATTTTGTATGGGTCAGGTCAGACGTGGAACCATGGTTTTCGTTCCACCGCTCAGGCACAGGCCGCCGCCGCACCGGTGCGGACCTGTTTATGTTCCAGCGCAGCACGAATGTAATCGGTAAACAACGGGTGGCCGTCGCGCGGCCCCGACGTGAACTCGGGGTGGAACTGGCAACCCAGAAACCAGGGATGATCGGCCAGTTCGACCATTTCGACCAGACTACCGTCGGCCGATTTGCCGCTGATGATCAGGCCGGCATTGGTCAACATATCCATATACTGGTTATTGAATTCATAGCGATGGCGATGGCGTTCTAACACGCTATCGCGCTGGTAAACCTTGTGCGCCAGGGTACCGGGCACGATCTGGCAGATCTGCCCCCCCAGACGCATGGTGCCACCCAGATCAGAATCAGCGCTGCGCTGTTCGATCTTGCCTTTATGGTCTTTCCACTCGGTAATCAGACCGATCACCGGGTCAGGTGTATTGATGTCGAATTCGCTGCTGTGCGCCTGCTTTAAACCCGCCACGTTTCTGGCAAAATCGATCACGGCTACCTGCATACCCAGACAGATACCCAGATAGGGAACCTTGTTTTCGCGCGCGTACTGCGCTGCTGCAATCTTGCCTTCGATTCCGCGATCACCGAAACCGCCCGGCACCAGAATGCCATCGAGATCTTCCAGCGCGCTGTAATCGCCGGCATTCCAGCGTGACCGAATCGATATAACGGATATTCACCCGGGCAGAATTTTGCACACCGGCGTGAGACAGCGCTTCGTTCAGCGATTTATACGACTCGGTGAGCTCGACATATTTGCCGACCATGCCGATGGTCACTTCATAATCCGGTTTGGCCATGACATCGACCACGTGCTGCCACTCGGAGAGATCGGCATCGGAGACATCGAGGTGCATGCGTTTGACGATAATGTCGTCCACGCCCTGTTTGTGCAGCCACAATGGAATCTTGTAGATGTTGTCGAAGTCGTGCGCCGAAATCACCGCTTTTTGTTCCACGTTGGTAAACAACGCGATCTTCTTGCGCTCATCTTCGGGAATCAGGCGTTCCGAGCGGCACAATAAAATGTCCGGCTGGATACCGATGGAACGCAGCTCTTTTACCGAGTGCTGGGTGGGCTTGGTCTTGATCTCGCCCGCGCTGCGGATATAAGGCACCAGGGTGAGATGCACGAACATGGCGTTCTCGCGACCCAGTTCGACGCCCATCTGGCGTATCGCTTCCATGAACGGCAGTGATTCGATATCACCCACGGTGCCGCCGATTTCGACCATGACGATATCCGCGTCCTGGGCACCGGCGTGGATGCAGCGCTTGATTTCGTCGGTAATATGCGGGATCACCTGCACCGTGGCGCCGAGATATTCGCCGCGGCGTTCCTTGCGGATCACTTCTTCGTAAATTCGGCCGGTGGTGAAATTGCTCAGTTTGCTGGTCGGAGTGCGGACAAACCGTTCGTAATGGCCCAGGTCGAGGTCGGTTTCGGCACCGTCTTCGGTGACAAACACCTCGCCGTGCTGGAACGGGCTCATCGTGCCCGGATCGACGTTGATGTAGGGATCGAGCTTCATCATGCGGACTTTGAGGCCGCGGCTTTCGAGAATGGCGCCGATCGAAGCGGCAGCGATACCCTTACCTAATGACGAAACCACACCACCGGTAATAAATATATATCGCGTCATGAATGAAGCCGTGTCTCGTGAATCGTGTGAGTGGGTCGTAGCCATGCCAAAACTGGCGAAAGCACCCCGGTATTGCAGGTAACTATGGTAACAACATTCGCCAACTACGACAATGAATTAAACTTAGTCAGAGCCCGGCAGCCTCCCACAGGCCCCGATGTTATAAACTCATTCAGCAGAATCCTGTATCCTGTTGTTAAATAGCCAGACCCGGGTCAAACGTGACGTTTTCATGGATTTAATTCGACGCTACCAGCAGGCCATCGACCAGCACGGCCTTGATCATGACCCTGCACAATACCAGGTCGTCGAAGCATTGCAGAAAACCGCACAGCAACTGGTACAGGCCGAGCAGGAAAAAAACCGCATATCCAGTCGAATCGCGCGCGGCTTCGGTTTTAAGCCCGAGGTGGTACGCGGAATTTATCTCTGGGGCAGTGTCGGTCGTGGCAAAACCTGGCTGATGCACCTGTTCTACGACAATCTGCCGCTGGACAACAAACTGCGTCTGCATTTTCACCATTTCATGCTCGATGTTCACACCCGGCTGGGGCAGCTGCAGAACCAGAAAGACCCGCTGCGCCTGATCGCAAAAAATTATGCACTAAAATATTGCGTGATCTGCCTCGACGAATTCATCGTCACCAATATCACCGACGCCATGCTGCTCTATGGGCTGCTGGACGCACTGTTCAGTTATGGCGTGACCCTGGTCGCCACCTCCAATCGTATTCCCGACGATCTTTATAAAAATGGCCTGCAACGCGAGCGTTTTGTCCCTGCAATCGCACTGATCAAACGCTACACCCAGGTGATCCATCTCGACAGCCCGACCGATCATCGCCTGAAACTGCTGGAACAGTCGGATGTGTATTATTCGCCACTCGATGAGCACAGCGACCGCCGGCTCGAAGCGCGGTTTCGCGCACTGGCCAACAGCGAGATTGTTTTCGATACCGAACTCACGGTGCTCAAACGCCAGATTGCCTGCCGCGCGCTGGCCGATGAAATCGCCTGGTTCGACTTCGAGGTGCTGTGTAATACCCCGCGCGCCGCCCAGGATTACATCGTGCTGGCACGCGATTACCACACCCTGTTTCTCTCGGGCGTACCGGTCATGGACGAAGCGATGGACGACAAGGCGCGGCGCTTTATCTACCTGATCGACGAACTGTATGATCGCCGGGTCAAGCTCATTCTCAGTGCTGACGCCCAGCCCGAAGATCTGTATAATGGTGATATGTTTGCCTTTGCCTTCCATCGCACCAGCAGCCGTCTGATAGAAATGCGTTCCAGCGCCTATCTTCGCGAACCCCATCATGAAAGCTAGACTGACCGCACGTTTGCAGACGATTATCGACAGCATTTGCGGCCAGGGTTGCCAGTATGTCAGGCAGTTTATTCAGCAGTTACAGCAAGGCAAAGTTGATGAAAAAACAAAATCACTCAATGCTCAGGAACGCAACCTGATTCTTGCAGAATTAGAATCGATCATGTCGGTTTATAAACGACATTAAGCCTGTATCAGACATTAAGCGATCGACTACAGCACTACTTCCCCCGACGGATCACTCCCTGATAAAACAACCCACGCGTTTTCCAGCGCAATTACAATGGTGATTGCGCACGTTTTTCATTGCGCAGCACGTTTTCGATTGCAATCGCGCTCATATTGACCAGCGCTCGCACCGATGCGGATTGCGTCATCACATGCGCTGATTTTTGAGTGCCCACCAGTATCGGTCCGACATTGACGCCACCGCCCAGCATGCGCAATAAATTGACTGCGATATTCGCTGCATCAATGTTAGGCATCACCAGTAAATTGGCACTGCCATGCAATTGCGAATCCGGAAACAAGCGCTGCCTTACCAGCACTGACAGCGCTGCATCAGCCTGCATTTCACCATCGGCTTCCAGTTGCGGCGCCCGCTCACGAAGAATGCGTAAAGCCTGGCGCATTTTTTCTGCCGACGGGCTATGCGAGGTGCCAAAACTGGAATGCGATAACAGGGCTACTTTAGGTTTGATACCAAAGGCTTCGATTTCTTCCGCGCACAGAACTGTCATCTCGGCAATTTCTTCGGCTGTGGGATCAGGTTTAATGTGCGCGTCACAAATAAAAACTGTATGAGATGGCAATAAATGCGCCATCAACGTTGACGCACTCTGCACCCCCGGCGCTTTGCCGATCACATCCAGCACATGATGCATACAACGTTGAAAGCCACCAATCACGCCGGCGATCATCGAATCGGCATCACCGCAGGCCACCATCAATGCAGCCAGTATTGAGCTTTGTGTTTTGACTAAATCCTGCGCGCTTCCCGGGGTAACACCCTGGCGACCCAGCAAGGCATGATAATAGCGCCAGTGTTTGTCGTACATAGGATTGTGATGCGGATCGATCACTTCAACATCAACACCGGTGCGTATGCGCAAACCCAGTCGCATAATTTGTTTACTGATGATTTCCGGATCACCGAGCAATACCGGTTTTGCCACATCATCATCCACCACCTGTTGCACAGCCTGTAATACGCGTCGACTCTCACCATCGGCGTACACCAGACGCTTGCCGCTGCCGATCGCGCGTTCGAATACCGGGCGCATAAAAAAGCCGGTGCGATGAACAAATGATTTCAGCTTCTCACGATAAGCGTGCATGTTTTCAATCGGTCGTGTGGCGACCCCACTTTCCATGGCCGCCAATGCAACCGCAGGCGCCAGCTCGGTCATCAATCGCGGATCAAACGGTTTTGGAATTAAGTACTCGGCACCAAAGTGCTCTGGCTCACCACCGTAGGCCTGCAGCACGCGCTCAGATGGTTTCTCTTTGCGCGAGTTTCGCCAGCGCGTAGACACACGCCAGTTTCATTTCCTCATTGATCGTGGTCGCACCGACATCCAGCGCACCGCGAAAAATAAAAGGAAAACACAATACATTATTCACCTGGTTCGGATAATCCGAACGTCCGGTGCATATCACCGCATCGTCTCGTACTTCACGCACAAGATCGGGAGTAATCTCAGGAACGGGGTTGGCCAACGCCATGATCAGCGGCCTGGGCGCCATTTTTTTGACCATCTCGGGTTTGAGCACGCCCGGTGCCGACAGTCCCAGAAAAATATCGGCACCAGCGATCACATCGTTCAGCGTGCGCGCACTGGTATCAACTGCATAGACTGATTTCCATTCATCCATCAATTCGCTGCGACCCTGATACACCACACCAATAATATCGGTGACGATAATATTTTCTTTTTTCAGGCCCGCGCTCACCAGTTGATTGAGACAGGCCAGCGCAGCAGCACCTGCACCCGAAGCGACCAGCTTCACCTCTTCAATTTTTTTATCGACCACCTGCAAGGCATTGATCACCGCAGCAGTGACAATAATGGCCGTGCCGTGCTGATCGTCGTGAAACACCGGAATATTCATGCGTTCACGCAAACGACGTTCGATTTCAAAACATTCGGGCGCCTTGACATCTTCCAGATTGATTCCGCCAAAGGTAGGCTCGAGCGCAGCAACCGCATCGATAAACTTGTCAACATCGGGCTGATTAATCTCGATATCAAACACATCAATACCGGAAAATTTCTTGAATAATACCGCCTTGCCTTCCATCACCGGTTTGGCCGCAAGCGGCCCGATGTTACCCAGGCCCAGCACCGCGCTGCCATTGGTAATGACACCGACCAGGTTGGCGCGCGCAGTAAAGCGCGCAGCATCATCCGGGTTTTTAACGATGGCATCGCAGGCATCCGCCACGCCGGGTGAATAAGCCAGCGCCAGGTCACTTTGCGTCGCCAATGGTTTAGTCGCGACAATTTCCAGTTTTCCCGGACGAGGGAACTCATGATAATCAAGCGCCTTATTATCTTCCACCGACATGCATACCGCCTCTCTGTGTTGTCCGTGTGGCCACAAAACACAACCACATTTACACTGGTTATTATTTCTCTATCCCTGAGTATAATCCTATATCAGCAACAACGACCACATCGCGAGGAGATTACCATGTTACAAACCGGGCAAACCGCACCCGACTTCAGTTCAGTCGACCAGCACGAACAGATCATCAAATTATCTGATTATAAAGATCGAAACAATGTAGTACTGTATTTCTATCCCAAAGACGACACACCAGGCTGCACTATCGAAGCCAATGATTTCACTCGATACGCAGCAGACTTCGCCGCGCACGACACAGTGATCATCGGTGTTAGTCGTGACAGCTGTGAAAGCCACCGTGCATTCATCGACAAATTTGGCCTTACAGTTGAGTTGCTTGCTGATACCGACGGTAAAGTATGCGAAACCTATGGCGTCTGGCAGGAAAAAGAAAAAAACGGCGTGAAAAACATGGGCATCGTGCGCTCAACATTTGTGATCGATAAAAAAGGCGTGCTTGCAGAAGCCATGTATGGTGTTGATCCCAATGGGCATGCAGAAGCGATACTTGAAATTGTAAAGGGCATTTAATGTAAAAATTATCCCGCAAGTCTCTATCATGAAATGAACCACTTGATTAGAGAACGTTAATATTGGCAGCCTCGTGGGGCGGTGCATTCGCAGACTTTCTCATTATTATGAGTCATTAGACGCTGCACTTTTCAGACAGGTTGCCGACTCCTGGTATTCCTCGACTTCCTGATCAACACTTACCCGCGTCGCAGTGGCATATTTCGGTCCGAATCTGGCATCTAATTAATCTTCTTCTATAATCTGTGACGAATATAAAACTGACGTCGCCAGCTGTCTCGGCAAGCGATCCTGTCACAAGCAATGTTCTGAGTTGAAATACATGGCAAGGACGGGTGTATTGATTACGCATCAGGAAAATGAAATCACAATGGCTGACAAAAAAATATCAGCACCAGATCCAGCGTTAATTGAACTGGAAAAGCAACTTTGCACTCGAGATAAGGAGGTCGCATTGCTTTGCGAAGCGGCTAGTGGAATCAACAGTGAGCTGGATATAGATACTATTTTCCAGCTCGTTACCCAGCACGCCCAGACTCTGATTGATGCGGAAACCGTTTTGATTCCTTTGCTCGATGATGACTGTGGACACTATACCTACCGTGCCGGTTTCGGAAAAAACACAGATGAAATCGTCGGTGAAAGCCTGCCACTTGATTTTGGGGTTTGCGGCTGGGTTTGGCGTCATAAACGTCCATGGTGGCACGGTGTTCTTGATGAGCTTGAACCGGAAGAAAAAAATCGCTGGGAAAGCGAAGCGGGTCACGTCATTCTTGTCCCTTTGTTTGGCAAACAGCATTTTCTCGGCGGTATCGCCGGCATCAATAAACTGGGCGGTGGCGATTTTACCCGGCGTGACCTTGACTTACTGACCCTGTTTGCCAGCCAGGTCAGTATTGCCATCGAAAATGCAACGTACTTCCAGGAAATCAATTCAGCAAAACAGCAGGCTGAAGCCTATCAACTCGAACTGCAAAAATTAAACACTGAGCTCGAACATCGAGTTGAGAAACGTACTGAAGAACTGGCCAGGGCCAATAAAAGACTTAAACAAATGGCTCTGCATGATCCACTGACACATTTGCCTAATCGTACACTTTTTATGGAGCGCCTGAAGTACAGCATTTCGCAGGCCAGACGAGAAGGAAAACAAATATCGACCATCATGCTGGACCTGAATCGGTTTAAGGAGATTAATGACACACTTGGCCACCAGATGGGTGATCGATTGCTGGTCGAGATAGCAAATCGATTAACTGCCGTACTGCGTAAGTCTGATACTGTAAGCCGTCTGGGTGGGGACGAATTTGCCATTATCCTGCCGAACACGGAAATTGAATCCACAGAAATGGTGGCAAATAAAATCATCAAGGCGCTGGAACAACCGTTAGTACTGGAAAGGAACCACCTGTTTATATCAGGAAGCCTGGGCATCGCCACATACCCGGACCATACCGATGATGAAACTGCGCTACTTAAGTACGCTGATTTTGCTATGTATACAGCTAAAAGATCAAGTACAGGCTACTGCATTTACGATCCTTCACTAGAAAACCAGAATATTTTCAGCAGACAAAGCCAGTAGAGATTCAGCTCTGTACCTGAGCCATCGATTTTCAACAGTCTATAACACTAATCGCAATTGCCATTTACTCATACCGTGCCGACTCCCACGCATGCATGGCGTGCTTACGTGTTTTCCCCCAGTGATATTCACCAATGTTGCCGTTTTGCTGTATGACGCGGTGACAGGGTATAAGAAAAGCAACCGGGTTCCGGGCGTTGGCCGTGCCCACTGCCCTGGCGGCACGGGGATTGCCAATGGCCCTGGCGACCTGTGAATAGCTGGCGATTTTACCAAAAGGAATTTGCAATAGTGCTTTCCAGACACTGATCTGAAAATTGGTACCACTGACATACAGTGACAGCGGGCGATCCATTGTTGTTTGTTCACCAAACATCGACGCAACCATGGGTGCTGTCGATGCACAGTCCTCGCGAATCACCGCCTGAGGCCATGTTGCTGCTAATACTGCCAGATGACTATCGATGTTCCCATCATCAATAAAAGCCAGTTTACAAATACCGCGCGGTGTTACTGCAATAAAAACATCACCGAATGGTGATGGCTGAACCGCATAGTTGATATGCAAACCCACACCTGATTTTTTATATTCTCCGGGTGTCACCGCTTCCAGTTGCACAAAATGATCATACAACCGTGATCCACTGCTAAGTCCAAGTGACTCTGACACTTCAAGCAAAGAACCGGACTCAAGCAGGAGCTGTTTTGCACGCTCAACGGTCAAGGTTTGCAGATAACGTTTTGGCGAAACACCGGTCCAGCGACTAAACAAACGCTGAAAATGAAACGGGCTAAGATCCAGATGTGCAGCAACGTCTTCCAGCGCAGGTTGCTGCTGAACATGTGTGTTGATGTAATTAATCGCCTCAGCGATTCGTTCATAATCCGACATGCGCTATCTTCCAGCCGGACCACCGGTTTAGCATATCATGTTCGATTGATTGATAAACGATGTTCGCCCACCAGCGTTTATCACTGACATAACTGACCTCATACTGGTTACGTAATAAATAGTATGAAGAAATGGCCGGAGCGAAGCGACCCGAATCTTGCTATTCAGCTCGATAATTACTGAGACTTTGTTTCAGCTCAGCCTGTTCAGGGCTTTATCAAGAATGTGCACAAGCTCTCGATATTCTGTTTCTGAAGCATAGTTCGCGGCTTCCTTGAGCGCACTATTCATAATATCGGCGTGCACGCGTGCAGCTTCTGCATCACCCGCTTTGGCGTAACGAATACTGGTATGTAAATGATCCAGCGCGCTTTGCACAAGCTTGTGACCCGCACGTATTGCGTAAAAGATCTGTGCCATGGCGTTCATTCAAAGCCTGGCTGAAACTGTTCGACACCTTTACCGCTCTATCAGTGGCAGCCGGCGCCTGTATTCGGGTTGCCATCGATACTTTGTTGGCATGAATAATGACATCTATATTTGCGTCTTTTTGTGGCGGACGTAAATTGATATAGCTCTGTAGTCGCTCGGCCAGTGCAGTATCTGCATCACCCGTCTGGTATTCCTGGTGCTCTGTTTTAAACAGTCCATGTAATATGTCCAGTAACCGACCATACAGTCCCTGCAGTGTGCTGCGCCAGCCCGTATCGATATCCTGTTGGATCATGTGCGTCACCCTTAAATGGTTATCACACATTAAATACCTCAATTTGATATGCCGTTTCTTGACCAGAAGCAAGACATGTATCGAATTGTCTGTGAATGAGAATTAGACGCTTTCAGGCAGACCGTCGAAAAAGTCGACCACGCCTGTTTCCAGTGAATATTCAGCACCCACCACCAGCAGACCATTGTTCTCAATAAGGTTTTCCAGTATCTGTGAGCCGTGACGCAGATGATCTGCCGAGGCACGAATATTGGCGCGCACGGCATGATGCACCAGACTGTCCGGATTATTTCTGAGATCGGTATCCATCAAAGCCTGCACTGAGGGCCGAATACGATCGACGATAGAATGCAGATTGGGCGATTTTGACTGTGCTGGACGTAGCAGATCATCCAGCGTTGCCTTAATAGCACCGCACATGGAATGCCCCAGCACGATCACCAGTCGGGTTCCGAACTGTTCAGCTGCAAATTCGACGCTGCCGACCTGAGACGGCGCCACGATATTACCCGCGACACGGATCACAAAAAGATCGCCCAGGCTCTGGTCGAAAACGATCTCGGCCGGCACGCGCGCATCAGAACAGCCAAGAATAATGGCAAAGGGTTCATGTTCGGCAGCCAGGTCACTGCGTCGAATCTGGCCGCTGGTGGCCGCGCCGCCATCCAGGTCCGAGACAAATCGATTATTGCCATCCTGTAAACGTTTTAGAGCTTCTCGCGCTGAAAGCATGGGGCGTGATCCTTAGAGTCTGTGTAAGATTATGTGAGCGAATGATATCAGATTCGGCGTAACAGGCTCAGCGATCAGCTTATTTAAGACCGGCACTCAGGATGATCGATGCCGGTTTCTGTGTTGCGGGATTGACAGGTTCGTCGATATGCGCGGCCCGAAAACCGTTGTTCACAAACAATGCCTGCCAGCTCTCGATGGTTCTGAAATACCAGGGTGCAGGATCACAGAAGTCCGCACTGAAACCCTGCCACGAACTCGGATCGCCAGCCATCATGATATTCTGTTTCCTCGCAGACCAGCAATGGATGCAGTGTTTGCACGATCATGGCGCCACCCGGATTGAGCAACATCGGGGCCATCCGAAATAAATGCCGTACCGATGTATCACCGAGCAGGGAAAAATTACACACCAGCAGATCGAATGCCTGGTCAAAACTCTGATCTGAAATATCCTGGTAATCGAGTAGCTGAAAACGACCGACAGCCTGCTGTCGCGCAGCGGTAATGAACCCAGGAATAACATCGATACCACTTGCCGATATACCGTGCTGGTCCAGCGCCCTGACCAGCCAGCCTTCACCGCAACCGATATCGAGTACCGTTGCCGGCTTACATCTCAGCACTGCATCGATGATCGCCTGGTTGGTAACCTGCACCCGGCTGGCAATCTCACCCGAGCGAATGGCATTGACCCATGGCGTGACATTGTTTTTCCACGATTCAATAATCCGCTGCTCGGAAAACTGTTTCATTTATGATCTCGATCAGGTCTCGGAAAATAATTCTGCAAACGCTCCATCGTCACCGACAAATATGCCCAGGCCGTCACGCGCAGGCGGCGAACAGGGCTCGGCATCAAATACCCTGGCCAGTTCCGATGTTTCAGGTGAAAAATATAATACTACCTGACAATACAGATGGCGCGTAGTTTCATGACGAATAAACACGGCTCTACGCCTGGCTGGTGGCGCATGCTGATACAGCGATACAAACTGCTGCTCGATGTCACGCAGCGCTTCATCGGCCAGCGTGGCATCACCAAGATTTTTACAAAACCAGTCTCTGGCGGCAGACGTAGCCAATGCTCTTAAACCACCTCTTTGAACAGCGATTCTTTTTTCTTTTCTTCCTGCTGCAGTTTCCACAGCTGTGCATACAGGCCCTGCTGCGCGAGCAATTGCTGGTGCGTGCCCTGCTCTGCAATGCGGCCCTTATCGAGCACGATAATATTATCGGCGTCGATCACGGTGGAAAGACGATGCGCGATCACCAGCGTGGTGTGTTTTTCTGCAACCGCTTTCAAGGCGGACAGAATCTGTTGTTCGGAATGCGAATCCAGCGACGAAGTCGCTTCATCGAACACCAGGATTTTGGGATTTTTCAAAATCACGCGCGCAATCGCAACGCGTTGTTTCTCACCACCGGACAACTTCAGGCCGCGCTCACCAACTATGGTTTCGTATTTGTTCGGCAGGGATTCGATAAAGTCATGGATATCGGCCATTCTGGCTGCTGCAATAACTTCGTCTCTAGTGGCATCCAGTTTGGCATAGCGAATATTGTGTTCGATGCTGTGATTAAACAGCACGGTGTCCTGAGGCACGATACCGATATTGCCGCGCAGACTGTCCTGCGTTACATGGCGAATATTCTGATCATCGATAAAAATATCGCCTTCGATTGGTGTCGTAAAAACGAAAAAGTAAACGCGCGAGCGTGGACTTGCCCGCACCCGAAGGCCCGACCACCGCTACCTTGTGCCCCGGCAGTATTTCGAAGGAAATATTTTTCAGGATCTGGCGTTCGCTGCTGTATTCAAATGACACATTATCAAAACGCACATGTGCACGTTTAACTTCAAGCGGCAAAGCTCGTTCGTCGTCCTTGATCTGTTGCTGGGTATCGAGCAGTTTCAGCATCATGTCCATATCGGCCAGAGAATATTTGAGAGCACGGTATATGATGCCAAGAAAATTCAGCGGCAAAAACAGTTGCAGCATCATCGCGTGCACCAGCACCAGATCACCCAGCGTCATGGTACCGGCCACCACGCCCTCTGAAGCATAGACCATCATAAAGGTCACACCCACAGCAATCACCGCACCCTGACCAAAATTCAGCATTGACATCGAGGTCTGGCTTTTCACCGCTGCGGTTTCCCACTCCGACAGTGTATCGTCGTACTGCTTTAGCTCGTATTTCTCATTGGTGAAATATTTCACGGTTTCGTAATTGAGCATGCCGTCTACCGCGAAACCATTGGCTCTGGATTCCAGCGTGTTCATTTCATGGCGAAAATGCATGCGCCAGTTGGTGACCAGCAAAGTGAAAGCAACATAGGCACCCACCGTGGCAAAGGTGACGATGGTGAACCGCAGTTCGTAACGACTGAGCAGAATCACCGCGACAAAAATCAGTTCTGCTGCGGTCGGAATAATATTGAACACCAGGTAGTTTAATACCGAGCTCAGGGAATTCGTGCCGCGTTCCAGATCGCGGGTAACACCACCGGTTTTACGATCAAGATGGTAACTTAGCGACAAGTGAATAGAGATGACTGAGCACCCGTTGCGAAATCCCGCGCATGGCGTGATAACGCACTCTTGAAAATACTGCATCACGCAGTTCGTTGAACAGGCTGCCTGCCAGTCGCAAAGCACCGTACATCAGTAACAGGCTGAGCGGCAGCACCAGCATGGCGGTGTTATGCAATTTGCTGGCATCCAGCGCATCGACGATTTGTTTCAGCACCAGCGGCATGCCAACAATCGCCAGTTTGGACAGCACCAGGCAGGCCAGTGATATCACGACCCTGCCCTTGAAATCCCAGACATAGGGAAGCAGGCGTTTGATGTTTTGCCAGTCTTTACGATTGCCGTGTGGCTCTGTCGTGGATCTGTGTACCATAGACATTACTAAGTATAAAAATATGCTGGGGATGATGGATTGCGCGCCAGAAAACTCAAAAACGCCGGCTGAACTCTGCCCGCGATTATAACGAACTATGGCTGCCACGTGTTCATCTCTGTGCCCGCGGTGGCCTGATCCGGCATCCGTTTGGTGCCGCTATAACCACACTGGGAATAGGCTAAAGCGCTTGAATAGCAAAGGAATTATTCAGGTAACAGGTGGTCTGATTCTGATATAATAAACCCAGTTTGAAACAGCTTACAACGAGGTTCATCATGCCAGCTACAGAATTCAACACCCAGTTAAGCAATGAAATTAATGTATCGCCGGAAGCAGTGAAACAGCTGATCGCACTCACCGAAAATGAAGACGCGGTCAATGGCGTGCGCATTTTTGTTTCTGGCGGCGGTTGCAGCGGCATGCAGTACGGCATGACTTTCGTCGAGCAGCCCACCCAGTTCGATACGGTCTGGGAAAAAGACGGTCTCAAAATGTACGTCGATTCGGTCGCGCTGTCCTATCTCGAAGGTGTCGAAATCGATTACCAGACCCAGGGCGCAGGCGCCAGCTTCGTGTTCAAGAACGTGTTCATGAAAACCGGCGGCACAGGTGCTTGTGGTGGTTGTGGCGCAGCAGGCGGCGGTTGCGGCTAAACCCCGAAATCTTTCAGGCGGCCCGGCTCCCGGTGCCGCCTGAAAACTTTCTTAGCAGTTTCTGTCCCAGGCTCGTCTATGAACGTGATCATGTCTTACAATAAGCAGCATGATTTCACCCGCCCCCCTGAAACAAACACCTGATTCCGCGACCAGTCGCAAACCTCGCTTACTGCTGATCTCACAGCCCAACAGCTACCGCATCGCACCGTATATCCGGGCGGCCGAGCGCCTGGGCATCGAAGTGCTGATCGCTTCGCGCGGCGAGCATTCGCTGATCACCGAAATCAACCAGGGCCTGCATATCGATCTGTCGGATCATGACTCCGCCTTAAAAACCATCCTGGCAGCAGCGGCTGAAAGACCTTTTGCCGGCATACTCGGCAGCGATGACAGCACGGTCGAACTGGCCGCGCGCGCGGCCAGCGAACTCGGCCTGCCGCATAATCCGCCTGCCGCAGCACGTGCTTCACGGCGCAAGGACCTGGCGCGCGCCCGGCTGGCGCAGGCGGGTTGCCCGGTCCCGGCACACTGCCTGCTCGATCTTCAGCGACCCCTGCCCGCGCAGATAAAAAATGTGCCTTATCCCTGCGTGGTCAAGCCGCTGAACCTGTCAGCCAGCCGCGGTGTGATCCGGGCCGATGATGCAGCAAGCCTGATCGCTGCCTGCGAACGCATACGCGCGATCATCGCCGAAGCCGATGATGCGTTCGAACGCAGCCATGTGCTGCTGGAAGACTACATCGACGGTGTCGAAGTCGCGTTCGAAGGCTATTTGCAAAATGGCGAACTCAAAACGCTCGCGCTGTTCGACAAACCCGACCCGCTCACCGGCCCCTACTTCGAAGAAACCATTTATGTCACACCCTCGCAACTCGATCGCGAGCAGCAGGAAAAAATAGTCCACCGCGTGCAACAGGCCTGCGCGGCCTATGGTCTGCACAGCGGGCCGGTGCATGCCGAACTGCGCGTCGATGCAGACGATGCCTGGATCCTCGAAATCGCTTCGCGCACCATTGGTGGTGACTGCGGGCGCACGCTGGATAATGGTGCGGAATTTAATCTCGAGGAACTGGCGATTTCACTGGCAACCAGCAGGCCCTGCACTGTTTCTCTATCACAGGAAAGTCGCGGCGTGATGATGCTGCCGATCAAACAGGGGGGCCTGCTCCGTCGGGTCGAAGGTCTTGAAGCTGCGCGCAAAACGCCCGGTGTGGATACAGTTGAAATTATTATCAGCGACGGTCACGAACTGGTTCCATTGCCCGAAGGCAATCAGTATCCGGGTTATATTTTCGCGCGCGGCGCAACACCGAACGAGGTTATCAAGTCTCTGAAAACCGCGCATGCGCATTTGAATTTTGTTGTTGCGCCGGTATGGAGATAGAGATGTCATTGCTCAAATGGATAGCATTCGTCATCGTCGGTCTTTATCTTCTTGCTATCACCGGGCTTTATTTCCTGCAACGCCACCTGCTCTACTTTCCACCGCACCCCAGCCAGTATGAAGCCGAACATAATTTTGAATATCAGACGTCCGATCATATTGTATTGCGCGGCTGGGTCGTCAATCCCGGCCAGCCGGAGGCGATTATATTCTACGGCGGCAATGCTGAACGCATCGATTATTACATACACAACTTTAAACTGTTGTTCCCCGCGCACACTTTGTATTTCGTCAATTATCGCGGCTACGGCGAAAGCGATGGCCGGCCAACTGAAAAATCACTGTATGCAGATGCACTCGCGGTATTCGATAAAATAAAACCCGAACACCAGCGCATCGATTTGATCGGAAAAAGCCTGGGCAGCGGTATCGCAGTCTACGTCGCCGCGCACCGGCCCGTGAACAAAGTCGCCCTGATCACACCGTATGACAGTATTGTCAATGTTGCCAAAGTACACTACCCGATATTTCCGGTCGGCATTTTATTGCGCGACAAATACGAATCATGGAAATACGCCGGCAAAATTTCTGCGCCGGTATTAATCCTGTCTGCCGAAAATGACCAGACCATTCCGGCCGCCTCGACCCGGAACCTGGCAGCGCACATCAAACCGGCATTGCTCACCATGAAACAGATCGAGGGTGTCGACCATAATTCAATATCGGACAATGAAACCTGTTATGTGGATCTGGTTGATTTTTTTGCAAGCAAATAACCTGGAATACATCTGGAAATAAAAAATGCCGCTGACGCGGCATTTTTGCAGAACCTTATATTCGATCGAGCGACCGAAGCGCGGGCTTATTTTTTGCCACCGCCACCGCCGCCCGCCTTGAAACCTGCTGGCGCCTGGCCGTAATCACCTTCACCAAAGAAAAAACCGAGCATGTGTTTTTCGATCAGCTCGATATTGGCAGGGTCAGCGGTATTCAATGCATTTTCATTAATGATGGTCGTCAGACGCTCCAGCCATTGCTTCCAGCCTTCCTGGGAAACATTTTCAAAAATGCGCTGACCCAGTTCACCAGGATGCGGAGGACGCTCCATGCCTTCAGCTTTTGTTTTCAGCACAACACAATCTACCATCCTCGCCATATCAAAACCTCTTACAAAACATTAATCACTATAATCGCGTTTCAGCCACAATCAGGCTTCGTATTTTTTCAGCAACACGCCTTCGCTGTCACAACAGTCGGCGGCACATTTTTTTACCTGGTGCAGCTCTTCTGATGGCGTGTCGAGATAGAAATCGATGCTGCGATTCTCGGCAGCGCAGTCACAACCCTTGTCATTATACACGTAAACATTTTCCAGCCCGGCACGTTTTGCTTCCGCCTCGGCGGCAAACAGGCTGGCGTCGGGGGTCGGCGGCACATCACTGAGCTGGTAGGCCGGGAAAAACTTGGTGATATGCCAGGGGCTGTCGGCACCCAGATTATCGCGCACCCAGCAGGCGATCTCATAGTGTTCCGCCGGGTCGTCATTCTTGCCGGGAATGATATTGGTGCGGGTTTCGACATGGATCCCCAGCTCGTGGGCCTTTTTGATCGACCCCAGCACCTGGCTGACTTTCGCCGGGCTGCATATCTCTTTATAAAATTCATCGCGCATGCTCTTGATATCAGAACACATCACGTCCAGATGCGGCGCCACCAGTTCCAGCGCCTCGTCGGTGATAAAGCTGTTGGATACATACACCGTGTACAAGCCCGGCCTGATGCGCCAGCTCGCACACGTCGAGCACATATTCCAGCCACACGGCGGGCTCGGAATAGGTAAATGCAATGCCATCGACACCCGCATTTAGCGCCGCTTCGATCAGCTTTTGCGGTGTCACCCAGGCTTCTTTGGACTCGCCCCGGGCAAGACCATCCAGCGCATCCACGCCCCAGGAAATTTCCAGATTGTGGCAACCGCCACAACGAAAACTGCAACCGTAGCTGCCCACCGACATCACTCGGCTACCGGGGCGGTAATGTTTCACCGGCTTGCTTTCGATGGTGTCGATATCGACCGATGACAAAATGCCATAGGACAAGTTATACAGCGTGCCATTGCGGTTCACGTGTGCCTGACAGAAGCCGCGCTGTCCGTGGCCTATCTTGCAGCGCCACAAACACAGGTTGCAGCGCGTGGTCCCGTTATCCAGTTTTTCCTGTAAGCGGGTCTCGACCAGTTGATAGGATTGCAGTTGTTTCAAAATAGCTTTCACCTTGATTGCTGAAGACTCATTATATAGGTTTTTTGTCTGCGCTTCCTGTTCGCTTCAGTCACGAGCCAGCCTGGCCAGTAACACGCCGGGATTGCAGGTGATCTGAATGGTATCAGCATCAATCACACACTCTTCTTCGGGTAATTGTTCCTCGCTATAACCCAGTACGCTGCGCAAATGGTAATCAATACCTGAAACCGAACAGGGATAAAGGCTACGCCATAGCTGCGCGCTCGCACAGATAAAATTAAAAATCCGTTTTGCTGACCAGGATGCATCCACTCTGAAATCCTCTGCTGTCGGAAAACCCTGATAACTCATCACGGATTCATTCTGTTCGCGGGCAGACAATGTGCCACTGGCGATAGCGGATAAAAAACCAGGCAATAATTCTACATAGGCCTCGGCCAGCAACTGATGCGCCCGGTCCTGGGTAACGCCGTCGGGCATCATCACTTTAGCTCTGCGCAACGATCTCGCCTGCATCCATGGTCTCGGTCATGCGGTGCAGAGTGACACCGAATTCAGACAGCCCGTCGCGAAACTGCCAGAACACCGGCGCCGGTCCACGATAGGCAGGCAGCAATGAAGGATGCAGATTAAAACTGCCGTGCACAGGGATATCCAGTATTGCCTGCGGTATTTTTCTGGCATAACAGGACACCAGAATCAGGTCAGGAGATAATGCTTTGATTTCTGCGATCAACGTTGATAATGGCGCAGACATATCAATGATCGGCAGCGTCAGCTCACGCGCAAGGTTCTCGATACTGTCACTGTGTTCGGTGAACACAGGCAGTCGCGCATCATAAAATGTTTTTGCCGGCTGGCTGGCGACAGCAACAGCACAGACGGCGATGTTCGCTATGGTGTAAATACAGCAATGGCTGTAACGACAGGTCACCACCGGAACCGATGTAAAGAATTTTCATCGGCCCACTCCTCGCACTCTGCGCGCTGCAAACTGAATGGATTTCAGTTTACGCGCAGCGACACAGAGTGCAAGCCGCTTCATTACGGTATCAGAGGGTAATCACCTGATCGGGCATATTTCCCGACAAAGCGCCGTACAGATTCGGGAAACAACCGATACTGGCTCCTTCGACCAGCATGTCTTCGATCTGGCGCTCATACGCACACTGATCACAGGCCATCAGTAACATGCCGCTGTTCTTCGCCACAGCCGCAAGGCGTTCGCCAATGGGATTACCCTTTTTGCAATACATAGGCATTGTCTTCGAAAAAGAACATGCCGACTACGTCAACGCCGTGCGCCTGTTCTTCGAGCTGGGGCAAAATCATCTTGCCAAGTTTGTAAGAGACCGAGTGGCCCTGAGTAGAAAAAATATACGCGACTTTCATAAAATCATTTCCTTTAACAAAGAAGTGGATGTTCCATCAGGAACAGAAATAGTAAAAACGGAAACCTCTTCTCTGATAGGCTCGGTCGTAGCATCACTGAATTTTTTTCGGGCAAGCAGTCGTCTTATCAAATCACCCGTGATCGCGGCCAGGCCGCGCGCAGCGATCATGCAGTGACAAAACACTGGTACGATAATTTTAAAACATGAATTATGACTGCCGGACCGTGCAGCAGGCAGGTTGACTACGGTATTGCTAACGCAGGATGACATAGGGCCGATTATACCCAGTGCTGCTCAATTTTAATCACACTGATTTCGTGGACTTCAAGCAGGTACTGCTCGACCCGGGCAAGCTGTTGCTGTAGATAGCGACTGCTGTTACTCACCATGGCAATACTGATGATGCCGCGCTGCCATTCATCCAGACAGCCGGTTTCCGCGATCGACGCATTGAGCTTGATGCGCAGCTTTTCTATTAAACGTTTGACGACCGAACGCTTCTGTTTTAGCGAATGCACCAGCGGGATACGACAGTCCACCACCAGCAACAGGGTATGGACTTCATTGCCGTTCACAGCATTACAGATGAATGACTTGCAGACCCAGGTCACCGACCTTTTTGTGCGTCGCCGCACTGGTGATCACTGCGGTGCTCGCGTTTTCCGGTTTCAGATACAGTTCGGTCACGCGCTGCAGGTCTTCCAGTTTCACCGCGAGCACAGCTTCACGGTAGGCCTGCATTTTTTCCCGGGTTCTGCCGTGCAGCATATTGTGATACGCATGACGCGCTTCACCTGCAGGCGAGCCCGGTTTATCAAGGCTGCCGATCACGCCCAGGATGGCTTCTTCGATCTGCGCCCATTCGTGTTTGCCATTGAGCACCCAGTCGATAGCGCGATCAAAATCTTTCAGCGTGTCTTCTAAACGTGGATCACGGTAGGAGAAAAACCGGAACGCCGCATTGCTATGATCATGCCCTGCACCACCACCGTAAGCACCGCCCTTCTCGCGCACCTCGGTGTGCAGAAAACCATTACGCATAAAACCGCCGAGCACAGACAGTGCCGCCACGTCTTCGTGCTCCATGGCCACTGTCGGATAAGCTTTGGCGCAGAAATTCACCTGGGTATTGGTCAGCCACATCTGTTGCACTGCGGTATTCATCGGCTCAAGACTGAATGCATCTGTGGTACTGTGTTCTTCGGCCTGCCAGATTGCGCCAAAGTCGCGCGCCAGGGTTTCGAGCCTGTCGCCTTCAGCGGTCAGCATATAACGACGCGGCGCAGCCGTCAGGTGGCCATGCAAGGCAGAAAAACGTTCAGCCAGTTGTTTCAACGCAGCGGGATCCTTGTTCGCATCATCGAGTAATTTAAGCGTGCGGATACCTTCGAGGCCACCAAAACGATGGTTCAAATTGGCCACCGGGCTAAAACCACTGGCCGCGGCCGTCATCGCCAGGCTATGACCACTGCCGGTCACGCTGCGCTCACGACGACTGCGTTTTTGTGAAATCAGTTCGCGCAGGCGATCGTGTTCGTCGAAGCGCACGTGCAAAAAGTTTTCGTGCATCAACTCGGCCAGTTTGCTGTGATTGCGTTCCAGCGCTTTACCGGAAAACAGCATATAGCCCCTGGCCTTTTGTACATCATCGGTCAGCGAACGGATACTGGGCGAAGCCGATACGCCGCCGCTGACGCTCGACTGCCAGGCCTGTACTTCCAGATACGATTTATCACCACAACCCAGTTCGGTAAGGCAGCTGCAATAATAGGGCAACAGATCGAGTTCGGCAGCATCCAGATGCGGCAGATCGAGCGCGATCTCGTGATACACCAGGCCATTGGTGCCCTGCGCGTACAGCGCTGCGGGACGTGACGCAATTTCACTGAGCTGCGCTTCGGGCATGGACAGTTCGGCGGGTACATCTTCCAGGCCCACCTTGGGCAGAATGTCCGGATCATCGATCTGCTTCTGGCGCTGCGCCAGATCGTGGGCGCGTTTGATGATCACCTGTTTATCGGTGTCGCTCAGGTGTTCCTTGATATTCTGTAAGCGCTGTTTTTCAGCCGCCTGTTTGCGATGACTCAGCTCGGTATCCGGGCGCATGGTCAGCAATACACGATGCTGATTGTCCAGCAAATACTCTTTCACCAGCTGCTTGATAAAATCCGGATTCTTGATGTCTTCGCGCAACGAGGCGATCACCGGATCAAGATTGAGCAATGCAGCAGGATCGCTGCGATGAATCGCCGCGGTGAGACCGCCCAGGATCAGCTGCAAACCAAAGGGATAACTGTCACCACCGATTTCGCGCTGACTCAGTTCTAATTGATGCAATACCGATTCGACCTGCTCCTGCGGCACGCCATTGTTAGCCACGTCCTCGAGCACATCGAGCACCAGCTTTTCGAAATCTTTTGCATGCTCCACTTCGCTGCCTTCCAGGCCGCACAGAAAACACATTTCATAATTCGAATCTTCCAGTCCGCACAAAGGTGACGGCGAAGTACCCAGTTCGGTTTTTTCCAGCGCAAGCCGCAAGGGCGAAGAACTGTTGTCCAGCAACACCTGCGACAGCAGATGCGCTTTCATCATTTCATCCAGCGAAGTACACGGCCCCAGCAACCAGCCCATGACATGATGGGTTTTATTCGAAACGGTTTCATCACCGGTGATATCAAAGGTATAGGCTTCTTCTACCGCCACCGGTGCGAGCATGCGTTTTTCCGGCGATACCGAAATATTGACATCGAGTTTATCGAACTGCGACAGCGCTTTTTCTTCAAACACATCCTGGTGTTCGAACGCCGAAATATCACCAAAAGTCATAAACACCGCATTGCTGGGATGATAATGGGTTTTATGAAAAGCCCTGAGCTGTTCATAGGTCAGGTCCGGAATATCTTCCGGCTCGCCACCGCTGTTGTAATGATAGGTCGAAGTCGGATACAGATGCTTGCTCATGGTTTGCCAGAGTATGCTCACCGGCGAACTCATCGCGCCTTTCATTTCATTGAACACCACACCCTTGAATTCCAGCTCGCTATTCGGGTCATCAGGTGTTTTGAATTCGACGCGATGCCCTTCCTGCATAAAGTCGAGTTCATCGAGACGAGTGAAAAACACTGCATCGAGATACACATCGAGCAGGTTTTTAAAATCTTTTCGGTTCTGGCTGGCGAACGGATACGCGGTCCAGTCGCTGCTGGTGAACGCGTTCATAAAAGTATTCAGCGAACGGCGGATCATCATGAAAAACGGATCGCGCACCGGATAATGTTTGCTGCCACACAAAGCCGTGTGTTCAAGAATATGCGCCACCCCGGTGGAATCCATCGGCACGGTACGAAACGCGACCAGAAAAACATTTTCCTTATTATCGGTATCGATATGATAATGCAGCGCCCCGGTCTTGCGGTGACGATAGGATTCGACCTTGATATTGAGCGACTCGATGGTTTGCGTACCGGTCCATTCAAACGCGGGATGCACCTTCGCCGGTGCCGGGGAAATCTGGCTGGAAATGTCTGCTGCCTTGATACTCATTCGATAAGGTTTCTCTATGATGTTCTGTTTTGATGTTCCCGGATTACGCTACGCTAACCCAGGCTACGATTCTGTTAATTTTTTAACTGTTACATTGTTCATTACCAACTCTTTACTATTCATTACGCTTCAATTTGTATGCTGTTTCATACAACGAAGTCAGCCCCTTTTGTTTAAAGCGCGGCTCAAGCTCCAGGGTATTTTTCACCGCCAGCTTTTCGACGCTGCAGTGCGGCTCATATAATTCATGCACTTCTTCTTCAGTCACCGAGAATGGAGGACCATCCATTTCGGCCTGCGGATACGTCAGCGTCACCAGCAATACTCGCGCTGCTGCGGGTAACAGTTGCAGCATTTTGCTCGCGTAGTCCTTGCGCATCGAAGGCGGCAAAGCGATCAGGGATGCGCGGTCATAGACATCGGTGATGTCACCGAGCTGCTCCGAACTCAGGGCAAAAAAATCGCCCTGCCAGATCTCGATATTGCCAGCGCTATACCTGGTATATGCACCCTGCACCTGTTTTTCAACCGGCAGCCCGTTTTCAGCAAAAAACGCCTCGACCGCGATTTCACTGACTTCGACCCCCACCACTGCATATCCGTTCTGTGACAGCCAGAGCATATCCATGGATTTGCCACACAGCGGCACAAACACCTTCAGCTTCGCCCGCGACGCCGGCGGCGGGCCGAGATGGCCGTAATAATGCGCCAGGTACGGATTCACCTCGGGCTGGTGAAAACCCGTTTCCTGGTTTTGCCAGCGCAGTTGCCAGAAATCGATTTCCATACGCTAAACCGCTCGCGACTAGCTCTGGCCCGGTTTCCAGACACCAAAGGCGTCTTCCGCGGGCGCCTGCGGCGCCATATCGCGTTCCACCTGCTCGGCCACCTGGCCGAGAAAGGTGGAAAGATCGCTCAGCAAGGACTTTTTGTCCATCGCCTGCGGATCCTGGTGCGCCACCAGAAAACCGGTGACCGCGGTCAGATACTGCATCACATATAAATCGTTTTCAGCTGCCGGATCGTGCTTGACCAGAACGTCTTTAAGATCAGCGACCAGCTGGACAGATAATTGAATACCACCACTCATTCGATAAATTCCTGTTGTTTCGGTTGATTGTAAGCCATGTGCGACTCATTCTAAACAGAGCCGACAGGTTCCTGTCCACATAATCATTCGGGAAATTCGATCTGTGCTGTGATCGGACCGATCAGGATCGCATTTGCTACAGGACTGCCAATTCAGGCGCCACAGGTTAACATAGCGGGCATCGACTATCAGCCTGTGAGACTCGTATGTACCAGATCAGTTTCTATGTCCCGGAAAAAGACGCCGAAAAGGTCAAAGAGGCGATGTTCGAGGCCGGCGCCGGCCAGATCGGCAATTACGACCGCTGCAGCTGGCAGGTGCTCGGCCAGGGCCAGTTCCGGCCGCTGGCAGGCAGCCAGCCTGCGATTGGCAGCCAGGATGCGCTGGAAATCGTGGCGGAATACAAGGTGGAGATGGTGTGCGCGGAGGCAGCGCTGGGGGCGGCGATTGCGGCGATGAAGCTGGCGCATCCGTATGAGGAGCCGGCATATCAGGTGGTGGCGCTGGCGAATGGATGAGGCCATCGGCACTCCTGCGTCATCCTGAGTCGCTTTGCGCTGAAGCGCCGGGACATCTGAATGCCGTTCATCGCGGCCGAAGGGTGGAGTCAGGGGAATCCATGGCTTTTGGTCTTGTCTGACCTGTCAGTGGCTGATATATCGTGGTAGTGGGTTTCGCACCCACGGGCGAGGCACTTTCTTTGTCTCCAGCAACAAAGAAAGTAACCAAAGAAAATGCCGCCCAAACAGCTCGCCCTTCGGGTCCCCGTGTCACAGCACTTCGCTAACGCGTCGTCTCGATGCGCGTCCTGCGCACGAGACTAAATTCGCCATCCATGGCGAATTTCCGCTACCGAAGCACTGCGCCACGGCGAGCTGTAGAGGGGGATTTAAAAACGCATATTCTCAGAAACCAAACACAAACAGAAAAACCGAAAATAAAAGACAGAATTCTGTAATATCGGGATAAGGAGCCAACGTATGGAGAGCATTACATCAATGGAATCAAAATCATGCCACATATTATTGAGACATCATTTCTGTGTATATCAGAATGGTGAAATATCCGATATTCCAACTTTCTGTCTAACTCACTCATATCAGAATGCAGACTATCTGATATTCCTGCACGCAGTCTAACTCAACGTTATGTTATATAACAGATAGGCACTAGCAATGACAAACCCAGAAATAATACGGCTTATAAGTGAAATATTGATTGCACTGGGAGTATTGTATTTAGCGTTTTTTAAGTCGTATTTTCAAGAAAAGGGTAAAAATCTTGCAACTCAAGAAGACATAGAAAAAATAACTAAAAAAGTTGAATCAATCAGATCGAAACTTCAATTTTCATTGGAGGCAGGATTGAGTTGGCGAACAGAGGAGCATAATTGTTTAGTTGACTATTATTCAAAATATGGTGCATGGCTAGCAGGCATAACCAATGTCAGCATGGCTGGTGTTTCTGATGAGAACATAGAGAGACTGAGTGAAATACGTTCAGAGCTTGACGGACTGGAAGAGGCATTTGATTTAGCAAAAAGTCGAATGGAGCTGTTTGTCGAAAACAGAATTATTTTGCTACAGAAAGACCCCTTAAAACTACAGACTCTAAAACTGCATGCACATGCACAGAAAGAAACGTTTGAATTTAGCGTGCATTACCTGGAAGTAAAGCAAATGAAATTAACAACAACACCCGATCAACTGGTGGAGGCATATCAAGTATATCTAAATAAAGAAATTGATATGTACAATAAGTTTAAAGAAGAACAAAGAGAAAGTTATCAAGAATTGTATCCATTGGTTGGTGAGCACAGAAAGGCAATATCTGAACACTTAAGGGGCATGATTAAACGGAGCAAGCATAATAATTCAAGCAATTAAAGGGGTCAGCTTACACTCAATATGCAAGTGCAACACCATGAGGCATTATATGAGTCATGACTATATACCATCACTTAAGTCCAGAAGAACGGGCATTTATCATGCTTGAGTGCCAACACGGCTCAAGCATACGTTCGATAGCACTACGAATACATCGAAGTCCATCAACGGTGTCCAGAGAGCTGTATCGCAATCAAACCACTAAAGGTAGTTACTGTGCGACAGGCGCAGCACAAGCCTATAATACACGGCGTAAGCAGAGTGTAAAGCCAAGAAAACTCGTCCATAACAGAGACTTGTGTGATATTGTCGAATCACACTTAATCCAGCGTAAATGGTCCCCAGAACAAATTTCAGCATCTTTAAAAGACCGATACCCCAGTCAAACCTCGATGCAAGTGAGCCCTGAAACAATCTATGCGCATATTTACGCCTACCCTAAAGGCGAGCTTAGACAGCTGCTGAAACAATCACTACGACGTGCCAAATCCAAACGCGGGCCACGTGGGTCAAAAGATAGCTGCTATAGCAGTTTAAAGGTTACAAATGACCAATTGTTTGCGAACCGTCCAGAATCAGTCAACACCCGAGAGATCGCCGGTCATTGGGAAGGCGACTTAATAGTGGGCGCGATGAATAAGTCATGTGTCGGTACCTTGGTCGAACGTAAGACAGGTTATCTACTCTTGAGCAAAATGCAAAGCAAGACTGCGCAACACGTTCGTGAGGGATTTGAATCGCGTATGGCAACATTACCGGATTTTTTGCGATTGTCGATGACCTATGATCGTGGAGCAGAGATGGCGCAACATCCCCTGATGACAAAGCATCTTAACCTCGTAATATATTTTGCTGATCGCAGTGCCCCCTGGCAACGTGGGAGTAGCGAGAACATTAACGGATTGATCCGTCAGTTTTTACCTAAAGGCGAAAACCTGTCAATCTATACACAAGCTGAGCTTGATCATATTGCCTGGCTACTCAATACTCGCCCAAGAAAGCGTTTCGGATTTAAATCACCCCAACACATGATGGAAGGTGAATTAGAAGGCGGACTTGTGAGTGTTGCACTTGATTCTTGAGTCCAAGCTGACCCCTTTAATTCGCGGTTATTCAAAAACGACAGGGGGCTATCAACATTAACGCTCGAATTTTATTATTTACTACAATAAGTGTTATTTGTTACAGCGGCACTGCAATGTCTGATCTTTATTCATGGATTGATGAGAACGGTAGCAGGCATTACGCAACTTCACCCCCTCCATCAAACCAGAAGAATGTTACTGTAACACCAATTACTAAAAATGATAGCACTGTCGTAAATACCGCCAAAACAACGGAGCTACCCAGGATACCCACTAATAGACACAAGAGATAAACAATTAACTGAAGATGAAAAAAAAGAAATAGATAAAGAGATTCAAGGCGTATGGAATGGTATGTGGGATTCGCTTAAAAAAGGAGATGCGGACAAAGCATCAGAATACATAACACCGGGTTCTAGACAAATCTATCATAGAAAACATAATTAAAGGTGACGGAATATTTTATTTTTATATAACAAACCAGGTTTATCTCTGCGCACTCTGCGTCTCTGCGGTTTCGCTTTAGTTTTCTGTATTAAAGGTGTTCGAAGGGATTAAAATACAATCGCTCCTCCGCCTTTAATGCCGAACAACATACGAGGTTATTATGCAATTTAATCAACTCACTGATAAAGTTGCTCGATATTTTACCCAACACCGCTTTGGCATTGTTGGCGGAATCGTGTCAGCTTTGATTGGTGTTTATGTCCTGGTAGCTACCTTTTTGCTATTTTACTGGAGCGAGGAACCGCCCATATTCGATGTGCAGGAAGTAGCCGCTCAGGATGCACATAAACCCGTTTCGGACGTCACTGGCTATACCTATACCACGGCCCTGATTCATATTGGCGATACCCTGTTGCATAAACGAGGGGGCTATCTTTCTAACGATATCACCCCACCCGGGCTTATTATGGATGATATGCCTAACTGGGAATTCGGTGCGCTGGTGATGCTACGTGACGGCACTTCTGCGTTCGAAATTATTTCTCGCGCTCGCAATCTCAGTCGATTGAAAACCCCGATCTTGCCATTGCCGATCCAAAATTCAATTACGATAATAATTCCTGGCTGTTTAGCGAGCGCGAATATCGAAAAGCGATTGTGGCCCTGAACCACTATCGAGATGGACTAATACAAAAACATGATACGACCACACAGTTTTATGCGAGAGCGGATAACCTGGCGCAATACCTCACCGTGGTCAGTCAGCGTCTTGGCAGTTTGTCTCAGCGATTGTCGGCCAGTGTCGGCCAGTTAAGAGTCAATACCGATCTGGCCGGTGACAGCGCCGCCAGGCAATCTTCTGTTACCAGTAAGGTAGTCATGGCGAAAACACCCTGGTTGAAAATTGATGACAATTTCTATGAGGCGCGCGGTTCCACATGGGCGCTGTACCATCTTTTATCCGCGATAAACGTCGATTTCGATTCGGTACTGCGCAAGAAGAATGCAAAACCCTCGGTCGAACAGATAATCAGCGAGCTCCGTGAAGCGCAAAGACCCACCTTTTCTCCAATGGTATTAAACGGCGAAGGATTTGGCTTAACCGCCAACTATTCGCTCACCATGGCAAATTACATCTCCAGGGTGAACGCGGCAATCATCGATTTACGCGCATTATTACAGAATGGATAATGAAAGAATAAGGAAAAAAGGGGCTAGAGAGCTATTATCGCTAATATTATATACAACTGATCATCGAACAAAATTTACGTATTGGTCGAGGTACGGGCATTGAGGTTTTTGGTCACCAGGCTCTTTTTTGAAACATAGCGTATTTCTAATTTCAATCGAAAGGTTGCCAAAATTACTAAAGTGGCTAACAGTAATAACCTGGGAGCACTGGCGATTTTGGTACGCACCTTTTTTCCACCTGGTGTAATCGTATTTGGTCAGATGGTAACTACAAAATTGGTGGGGACGCGGGAGAAATTAGCCTGCTTTGTCTGATTATCTTCGGGTCATCTGGTATCCTAATGTTGAAGCGTGTGGATATATACAAAACGCCAGAATCTGAATTAGATATTGAAACCACAGCCAAATTCAAACCCATAAAAGCCATAGTGTTTGGTCTGTTAGTCTCAGTCGTCCTGCTTATGTTCATCGGCATAATAGAAGGATTTGTAGCTGCTTTTTTATTTGGTTTCAATTTAGAAGACATGAAAAATATTACTACAACTTTGTCGAATAGCACCACGTACCTGATAGCTGATCTGCTAATTACCTCGGTTATTTTATTCTACGCAGGAAGAGTTGTAAGAAAATACGCCCCACACAAAGAAATGCTTTTTGCCGTGATAGTGACTATATTGACCGCAGCGATTTATATTCCTTTAGGCATTAGTGCGAATTCCTTTTCTATATATCCAGTCTGGTATAGCATACTCAGTACCATAATAGTATTCGGAGCAATCATTCTAGGAGCAAGGCCCAGAAAAGTTTATTAAAGATAATAATGGATACTACCCTTTATAGTTAAAGGTGACGGAGGAGTTTATTTGATTAACCTTGAGTAACGGTTAAACATGCCTCCGTCACCTTAAATCATTTTTTACATAACAAAGCGATTTTCCTCTGCGTACTCTGTGTCTCTGCGGTTTCGCTTTTTTTTTCAGCTCCTCATTTGAGCCACACTCTTCGTACGCAGGCCACCGGAAACATTTAAATGAAAAAAGTTGTTCTTTTAGTTGATGTTCAAAACGTGTATTACACCACAAGGGACGCCTTTGGCCGCAACTTCGATTACAACAAATTCTGGTCAGTGGCGACAGCTGACAGACATGTCGTCAAAGCTATCGCTTACGCCATCGACAGGGGCGATAAGAAACAAAGGGAATTTCAGGATATATTGCGGGCCATTGGATTCGAGGTAAAACTAAAGCCTTTTATCCAGAGATCGGACGGCTCCGCCAAAGGTGACTGGGACGTTGGTATTACGATTGACGCCCTGGAGTATTCAGAAAACGCAGATATCGTGGTCCTGGTCTCGGGCGATGGTGATTTCGATCTGCTCGTAAACAAGCTGCGCGTTGACAAAGGCAAATGGGTAGAAGTGTATGGTGTTGCTAAATTGACTGCGGCATCACTGGTGAATGCGGCAAGCAAATTCGTCCCTATCGAGGATGCGCTCTTATTGAGTTAGTTCTGATCAAATTCGATCTTGTGCACCAAGCAGCGCGTCAAACCGGCGCGTTAGCAAGGCGCTACGGCTCGGGAACCGGCAAAGCAAAACCGGGTCGAATTTACTTAAATTTATAAAGAGCATTTATGGGTATCTATGTATTCGATATCTTCTGCATCTATGCTTTTCGCTATCAGAATTAGCGATTGAAGGTATCGAAATATTTCGACCAAACAAGGTCTGTTATCATTTATAGTGTAATGCGTTACCCGAACATTGAAGAAATAGTTATGAGCGACATACTTCTGGAACCGCATATTCCTCAATTTTCATCCGCGCCGAATCAGGCGCGCAAGGCCGCCAGTTTTTACGAAGCGAATGCCGCTGCCAGTGAACTGAAGCCGATGGTTGGTACTGTGAGAAAACAGTGTCTTGAACGACGCGCTGCGATGGCAAAGTACGGAAAAATGGCACTGCCACCTGATCAGCGATAAACTGCTCGTCAATAATCAGGTGCCTGCGGGGAACCGTGATTACCTGAGCATCTTTTTCCGGACATCACCGGTAATACTTAAATACAGATAGCCATCAACAACCAGACGCCATCATACTGATGACGTGGTTCTTGCCTGCGTCTGATGTTATATATCAAGACCGGCGCAGCAGGTTTTTCGGGATGGCATACACCAGAATTCGACTGCGCTTCTGCAATACGATATGAACCTGGAGGATTTATGATATTTCAGCAATTATTCGAGACCGACTCCAGCACCTTTACCTATTTGCTCGCCTGCCCGGAAACCGGGCAGGCACTGTTGATCGATCCGGTGCTGGATACCCTGGAGCGCGATCTTGAGGTGTTGCAGCAACGCGGCCTGACACTGAAATACACTCTGGACACCCACCATCATGCGGATCACCTCACCGGGGCGCGCATGCTGCGCGAACGTACCGGCTGCCAGGTGGCCTACCCGGCGATCGAAAAACCCGAGTGCGCCGATATCGGCATCACGGAAGGTCAGCCCTTTGTGATGGGCTCGGTTGAGCTGGCACCCTTGTTCACGCCCGGGCATACCTCCCATCATCACGCGTATTTACTGGACAATGGCACGCAGAACATGCTGTTCAGTGGCGATGCGCTGCTGATCGAGGCCTGCGGACGCACAGATTTCCAGTCGGGTGATGCGGCCACGCTTTACCGCAGCATTCATGAAAAGCTGTTCAGCCTGCCCGATGAAACCCTGGTATATCCCGGCCATGATTATGACGGCCGCTTTATTAGCAGCATTGCACAGGAAAAACAGCGCAATCCTCGTCTGAACCATAACAAGACCCTGGACGAATTTGTCGCCATCATGAACGGACTCGATCTGCCCTACCCGCGCAAGATCGACTTTGCCGTGCCCGGCAATGAAATGTGCGGCCGTTGCCCGCCCGATGTGCCCGAAGAGTACCGCAAGCCCTGCGATATGCACGAACAGGGCTGATTGCGTATCAGCAAGCTTGACACCGATCGACAGGCAACCGATATTGCTGCACGTATTTTGTTTCTGAATTAAAACGTTTTACCATACCCCTTACAACTGACCGAGACCTGGCGTTTTGCCAGCTTGCGATGGATGCCTGTCAGCTCTATGCACGCTGTCCTGACATGCTCGGCCATGTACCATACAAACAGCTGGCCAGACCGGCGGAATCGGGTATCAGGATATAGAACACCTGCACGATGGCTATCGACACCATACTCAATAATCAACTGACCGGCCTTTATAAAGAGCATGCCGGCAAGGTGCTGGCCACGCTGATACGCCTGATCGGTGATTTCGATCTGGCCGAAGAAGCCATGCACGAAGCGTTTACCGCTGCCATCGAAAACTGGGAGGCACAGGGCGTTCCCGATAACCCGGTGTCATGGCTGATCTCCACCGGGCGTTTCAGGGCGATCGATATCATTCGTCGTAAATCACGCCTCGGCCAACTTGAAGCGGAACTGCAACAACTCGCGACTGAAATAGAGGAACACAATTTTCAGCTGGCCGAGCTGGATATCGAAGACGATCAGCTCCGGCTGATTTTCA
Source organism: uncultured Gammaproteobacteria bacterium (assembly GCA_963721085.1). Lineage (GTDB taxonomy): Bacteria > Pseudomonadota > Gammaproteobacteria > SZUA-229 > SZUA-229 > JASBSR01. The sequence goes on along the minus strand of CAVRHW010000010.1, from coordinate 71,278 downwards.
CCTGTTGCCATCCGGCCATCGAGCCGAATGTACAAGTCCCGTTAACCCTGCGCGAGGTTTGCGGTCTGACTACCGAGGAAATCGCCAGCGCGTTCCTGGTTTCACCTTCGACCATGGCGCAGCGCATCGTGCGCGGCAAGGCCAAAATCCGCGATGCCGGTATTCCGTTCGTGATTCCCGAATTACCCGATCTGCCCGAGCGCCTTGATGCGGTGCTGTCGGTGGTTTACCTGGTGTTCAACGAAGGCTATTCGGCCTCCAGTGGCGATGCTGTGACCCGTGCTGATTTATCCGGCGAGGCAATCCGTCTTGCACGATTAATACTGCAATTGTTACCCGATCCCGAGGTAACAGGTTTGCTGGCCCTGATGCTGCTGCACGAATCCCGGCGCGAAGCGCGCACCGATGCCGCTGGCGATATTGTTTTACTGGAAGACCAGGACAGAACGCTGTGGAACCAGAACAATATCAATGAAGGCGCCGCGCTGGTCCGCGAAGCGCTGGCGTCACGGCGTTTCGGTTTTTATACCTTGCAGGCCGCTATCTCGGCGGTGCATGCCGAAGCGCCGAGCGCTGAAGCCACCGACTGGAACCAGATAGTGTCGCTGTATAACGTACTGCTGCAGCTAGAACCTTCCCCGGTGATCGAGCTCAACCGCGCGGTAGCGGTGGCCATGCGCGATGGTCCGCAGTCGGGCCTGCAGATTGTCGACGCCATATTAGCGCGTGGCGAACTCGGGGATTATCACCTGAGCCACGCGACCCGCGGTGAGTTGTTACGCCGGGACGGGCAGCGCGAAGCAGCCATCGATGCTTTTGAACTGGCGCTGACACTGGCGAAACAGGCGCCCGAACAGCGCATGCTGCGCCGGAAAATCGAGCAACTCCATGCCTCATAAGCCTGCCCGGCCAGCCATTACATTTTTTTAAAAAAAATTCTTCAGAACTGTCGATTTCACCCAGGCCCGTTCGACTAATAGACAGAAAGAAGCAATATTCACTCAACATTTAAATCGGAGGTCATATGAAATTCATCTGTCTTGGCTATTTTGACGAAAGCCAGTGGAACACGTTACCCGCCCCTGAGCAGGAACACTTTATGGAGTCCTGCTTTGCCTACGACGACGAGCTACGCCGCGGCAAACATTTTATAGGCGGAGAAGCGCTCGGTCCGGCGACAAATGCAATCACACTCAGAATGAAAGACGGTTCAGTGAATGCGACTGATGGTCCCTTCTCAGAAACCAAAGAAGTACTGGGCGGCATCCTGCTACTGGAAGCGAACGACCTGAATCACGCCATCACACTGATGTCGAAGCACCCCGGACTGAAGGCCGGCCCTTTTGAAATACGTGCCGCGGATGAAAACATGAATCGAAAAATTAAACAACGATCACAGCAGTTTGACAATTAACTGTTGATTCAAATAGTTCTGGCCAATCATTAAGAGGAGATTTCAAATGAAAGTCATGGTCATTGTAAAAGCATCCCCGGAGTCCGAAGCAGGCGTGATGCCCAGTGAGGAATTGCTCACCGCCATGGGCAATTTTAATGCGGAGCTGGTGAAAGCCGGGATCATGGAATCCGGCGACGGGCTCAAACCCAGCAGCGAAGGTTACCGGGTTCGTTTCAGCGGCAAGAACCGCACCGTCACTACCGGCCCTTTTGCTGAAACCAGCGAACTCATCGCCGGGTACTGGGTGTGGAACGTGGACTCCATGGAGCAGGCGCTGGAGTGGGTAAAAAAATGTCCCAACCCGATGGAAGATGATTCCGATATTGAAATTCGTCCTTTTTTCGAAATGGAGGATTTCGCAGATATCGACACGACAGGTGATGTGCGCGAACAGGAAACCGTCTTACGCAATACCATTTCATTACAAAAGGCCAAAGTGACTACCTATGTGTTCTTCACCGGCCGTTGCGAAGAAGCACTGACCTATTACCAGCAACATCTTGGCGCACAGCTGAAAAGATTAATTCGCATCAAGGAAAGTCCCGAGCCCATGCCTGAAGGTATGTTTCCGAAAGAATTTGATGACAAGGTCATGCACTCGGAGTTTGTCGTCGGCAATGCGCACATATTCGCAACCGACTGCGGCGACCCGAAACATCCACGTATGGTGGCTTTAACCTGGCTTTAACCGTGCAAACAGCAGACGATGCACATCGTGTATTCGATGCACTCGCCGATGGCGGTAGCGTCAGGATGCCGCTGGGCAAAACATTCTGGTCGCCGCTGTATGGCCAGGTCACCGACAGGTTCGGCATCGGCTGGATGGTGATGCTACCAGAGGACAATGCCTGACAGGAGAACACACATGCAGTACATGCTGCTGATTTATAGCGATGAAAATTGCTGGACGGAAAAGGAATATCAGGACTGCCTGGCGCAGTCCATGGCAATTTGCGACGAACTGACAGCACAGGGAAAATTGCTGGGGGCATCGCCTTTACGCTCTGTTGCAGCTGCCACCAGCCTGCGTGTGCGCAATGGCAAGCGCCTGATCACCGACGGGCCTTTCGCGGAAACGACCGAGCAACTGGGTGGTTACTACCTGCTCGACGTGCAGGACCTCGATGAAGCGCTCGCCATTGCCAGCCGATTGCCACCAGCGAAAAAAGGTACCGTGGAAATTCGACCACTGCATCCACTGCCAGCAATATAATCCGGCTTTACAAACACATCAAACCCTGGAGAAAACACCGTGTCTGACAATACTATCAAGCTTCACCGCGTAATACGCGCGCCCGCTGAACGCATTTACCGCGCCTTCCTCGATGCCGACGCGATGGTCAAGTGGTTGCCACCACACGGCTTTACCGGCAGGGTTCATGAACTCGACGCCAGTATCGGCGGTATTTACAGAATGTCGTTCACCAATTTCTCCACCGGTCACAGTCATTCCTTTGGTGGCACGTTTCTGGAGCTGGTACCCAATGAACGTATACGCCATAGCGACCGTTTCGACGACCCGAACCTTCCAGGCGAAATGCAAACCACGATTACTTTGAAACCAATTTTTTGTGGCACCGAACTGGCCGTTGTACAGGAAAACATACCGGACGCGATTCCGACCGAAGCCTGTTATCTGGGCTGGCAGGAATCACTCGGCCTGCTGATGCAACTGGTCGAGGCGGATATTCCGGACTGATGGTTCGTTTCATCAATATCCTTAATTGAGTGCCGGCGGCAGATTATGACTGGCTATACAACCAGTCCTTGTTTTGTCACGATGTGCTTAATTCTGTTTTGATATTCAACCACGAAGGTCGGAACCTGCATAGCCAGACCGTGTCAAACTTTTTCAGACACATAAACCCGCCATCTTACACGGACACGAAAAATAATGAGCAGGAACCATAAAACCATCATTGCCTTAACCGTGCTATTGTTTGCGATTTTCCCGGTGATGGTGCTGGCCGGGATCGGCCTTACTTATGAGTCAGCGGTCGGCACCAGCACTTCGCAGCCTCGCGTGATATCTGATACCCCAGAAGGGAATGTTGCCATGGATTTCGTGATGGCGATTCCAGGCATTTCGCTTATTGTTGCCGGTTATCTTGGTGTGTTTATCATGCTGATCAAGGTCTCAACCAGAGAAATCATTACTGATGAAGGTGACCAGTCTGCAGGCAAAGCGGGCACAATAACGCCCGCCTCGGGCACCTTACCCAGGCCGGTTTATAACGAGAACATTATCAGGATACCCCTGCCGGTATGGTGGCTGGTGAAAAACAAGGGCGTGTTTTCAAAAATTGAGTGAAATGCCCGATAAAAATTTATATCGTCCACCACGAACACAGTGGCAGGGTCAATAGTTACTTGATATATTGCCCTTTACATTGCTCGCATAAGGACTCTGATGGCTACAACACCTGCAGATATTCTGGATTTCTGGTTTTCTGACAGAATGCAAAAACACTGGTTTTCTTCCACAGCGGAGATTGATCAGGAAATTCTGGATAAATATGAACACCTGTGGCAACAGGCCGCATCCGGTGATCTGGATAGCTGGTGCGAGACTGCCAGCGGCAGTCTTGCACTGGTGATTGTGCTCGATCAATTTCCTTTGAATATGTTCCGAAATCAGGCGAAGACCTTCAGCACAGGAGACCAGGCGGTCAAAATTGCGCGTCAGGCGATTGATAACAAACAGGACCGGGAGATTGCAAAAGACCGGGTCGCATTTCTGTTTATGCCGCTGATGCATAGCGAGGATATGAATGATCAGGACCTGTCGGTTAAGATGTTCACCGAGTCCGGGCTCGACGGCTTTTTAAAATACGCGATCCAGCATAGAGATATTGTTAGTCGCTTTGGACGCTTCCCTCACCGTAATGCGATACTGTCACGCGAAAGCACAGCCGAGGAACTGGCTTATCTTGCTTCTGATGAAGCATTTAAAGGCTGATGATCCATACAATAAGAAACAGATATTAACCGAGGTTTGATACGATGGAGTTTTTTCAGGAAGTACATGCCCCTGATTTTGATGCTCAACAACTAAAAAATCTGGTAACAATAAACAATCTGACAAACCTGTGCGCATCCATCGATAACATCATCTCAGCAAAAAATGATGAAGCAGATATTTATTGCCTCTGGGGAGAATTTAATGTCAGTCGCCTGGAAATACGACACGGCGTACGCTTCTCATTACTCAATTGCCCGCATGCACTGGCCTGGACGCTGACGTATCACGAAGCAGATCAGACCATAACCATCCACTGCAGCATCGATTCACGCGACGAAAACACCGAGCCTGATTTCGCTGAATCTATCGATATTTTCTTACAAGACTGGTCGGAAGGTATTGAAAAATACATCAGCGATTAGCACATGGCAGATCGATGACAGGCGTTGCTGATTAGCCGCGAACTGAGGAGGCACGGCACCAATTAAGTGACGCATATCGGCAAACTGTATGCTACGATCAACGCAGTCAAATGTAGACCAGTGCTACAGGGTGCGAGTCAAGTCAGACTCAAGCATATTACTTCGGCCAATAATTAGCCAGACTCACCAGAATATCCAGCATCCGACAGCATTGAAAAATGATAACGGCTTGTGTTTACTATCAGAAAATCAATAGTATATAAGGATGTCAGGCAGGAGAATCCAGGGGTAACACTTTGACAAGACGGTCAGATATAAAGCCTCGGGGCAATCCCGTCACGGACGCACTTGAAGCCAGACTCCATGAGCTTGAGAACCGTTGCGCCCAGCTTGAAAATGCCCTGGCCGAAGGTATTGAAAATACCCGGCGCTACCTTAACCTGGCGGAAGTGATCCTGGTATCACTGGACGATCAGGGAATCATCATCATGGTCGATGGCAAAGGATGCGAACTACTGGGCTATGAACAGAACGAGCTGATCGGGCATTCCTGGTTCGACACCTGCATCCCCAAAGAAGATCGCGATACAGTCTATTCAACCTTTCAGCAGATCATGAAAGGTGATGCTGAATATCCGGAATACTACGAAAATAATATCCTGACCAAAAATGGCGAGCTACGCAGATATCTCGTGGCACAATCGACTGACAAAAGACTCAGCCGGTCACATTACCGGGACCTTGAGCTCAGGTATCGATGTTACCGAAAGAGCAAAAGCAGTTAAGGCGCTCGAATTGAGCGAAGCGCATTTCCGTAACATCATTGACATATCCCCTGTTCCTTACGCACTCAATGACGATCAGCAGAATATCACCTACCTGAACCCCGCTTTCGTCAAAACCTTCGGTTACGACATCAGCGATATCCCAACGCTTTCTGACTGGTGGCCAAAAGCCTACCCGAACGCAGAATACAGGTCCTGGATTGCACGAACATGGGATCAACATCTGCAAATAGCAACACGGGACAATACGCCTTTTATTCCACTAGAACTTGAAGTTCATTGTAAAGACGGATCAAAACGCTATGTACTTGCAAGTGCTGCGCTATTGTCCGAAACCGTCAAGGGAAACCACCTGGTCATATTGTACGATATAACAGAACTAAAACTGGCAGAACTGGCGCGGCAGAGCAGCGAAGACAGGTATCGCATTATTGTCGAAACAGCGCAGGAAGGTATCTGGACCGTTGACGCCAAAGGCCTGACCACCTTTGCCAATCCCAAGATTGCAGAAATCCTCGGCTATACCGCCGACGAAATGCTCGGTCGTTCGATGTATGACTTTATGGATGACAAAGGTCGTGAGATAGCCGAAAGAAATATGGAACGTCGCAAAGCAGGTATTTCAGAAAAACACAAATTCAAGTTCAGGAAAAAGAATGGTGATGATGTCTGGACAGAATTACAGACCAGCCCATTAGTTGATAACAAAGGCAAGCATGCCGGCGCACTGGCAATGGTGTCAGACATAACAGAACGACATCATTCTGATATGAACCTTCGTCAAAGCGAAGAAAAGTATCGCCTGCTGTTTGAAAATATGACAACAGGCTTTGCTCTTCACGAAGTCGTTTTCGATGAGCATGGAAAACCATGTGATTATCGATATCTGGAAATTAATCCCGCCTTCGAAAAACTGACAGGGGTAGCTGCCTCACAACTACTCGGAAGAACCGTTCTGGAGGTATTGCCCGAGACCGAACAATACTGGATCGATGTATTCTCCAGGGTGGCGATCACCGGCGAACCCATCGCCTATCAAAATTACTCGCGTGAACTTGGAAAAACCTATGACACATGGGCATTCAGCCCGGCCAAAAACCAGTTCGCGGTCATCTTTTCCGATATTACCGATCGTAAAAAAGCGGAAGATGAAGTGGCCGCGCTTGCAGAGCGCCTTGAACTGGCTACGCGCGCCGCTCATCTAGGTATCTGGGACTGGGATATCATCAATAACCAGTTAAACTGGGATGAGCGTATGTTTGAATTATACGGAATCCATAAAAGCGACTTTAGTGGCGCATATGAAGCATGGGGAGCGAGTATTCACCCCGATGACAAGGAATTCATGGATATATGTACAAAGGATGCGATAACAGGAGTCCGGCCCTATGACACGGAATTCAGAGTCATATGGCCCGACCAGAGTATTCATCATATCAAGGCTTATGGCCAGGTTGTTTTTGATGATGATGGCAAAGCCGGTTCGCATGACGGGCATCAATTACGACATCACTGATCGTGTCCAGTCACAGAATGAACTACGCTTTATGGCCCATCATGATTCGCTGACCTCATTACCTAACCGCACTTTTTTTATGAGCCAGCTATCACGCGCGATAAAGCGCGCCGAGAGATCTAAAGGATCGATTGCCGTTTTCTTTATGGATCTGGATCGATTCAAAAACATCAATGATACATTCGGTCATGATACAGGTGACAAGCTGCTGCGACTGATTGCCGATTGCCTGCTCAAGGAAATACGTGGTTCAGATACCATTGCAAGACTGGGTGGAGATGAGTTTGCGGTTATCATGGAAGACATCAATAGTGACGAGGATGTTATTCATGCTGCTGAAAAAATAATTGACTTGCTGTCTCGCCCATTCACTATCGACAATAATGAATTTTACGGCACAACCAGCATTGGTATTAGCCTGTACCCGGGCGATGCAACAAGTCCTCAGGCATTATTAAAAAATGCGGATACCGCAATGTACCAGGCCAAGGCCCTCGGTAGAAATACTTATCGGTTTTATTCAAAAGAACTGTCCGCCAGAGCTCACGAGCGACTGAATCTTGAAAACAGCTTACGGCGCGCGCTTGAGCGAAATGAATTTGTTGTCTATTACCAGCCACAAATTGAATTATTGTCGCATCGACTCATTGGCATCGAGGCCCTGGTTAGATGGCAACATCCTGAGTTAGGCCTGGTATTACCTTCCAGATTTATCTCAATCGCGGAGGAAACTGGCTTAATTGTTGAACTTGGTAGATGGGTTTTGCTGACTTCCTGTAGCCAGGTACGCAACTGGCAGGACCAGGGGCTACCTGTAGTACCGGTGAGCGTTAACTTATCGGCCAGGCAATTTATTAGCGAAACCCTGCTGGACGATATTTCTCATACACTTTCAGAATGCGGTCTTTCACCTCACCTTCTCGAAATTGAAATCACCGAAGGTGTAATGATGCAGGACCCCGCAAATGCAGCCAGTGTCTTAAACGCCCTGAGCAAAACGGGTATCAGGATTGCGGTTGACGATTTTGGCACCGGCTATTCCTCGCTGTCTTATCTCAAGCGATACCCCATCGACACACTCAAAATTGACCAGTCGTTTGTACGTGACATCACATCCGATCCCAACGATCTTTCCATTGTTATCGCTGTTATTGCGATGGCGCATAGTATGGGTCTGCGCGTCATTGCGGAAGGCGTTGAAACAGACGAGCAGCTCAGATTCCTGGATTCGCATAAATGCGATTGCGTTCAGGGTTATTTATTCAGTCACCCGGTACCGGCTGACCTGATGCTCGAATTCATGAAAAATCATACGACAGCAGCACTAGCCAGTGCAATCATCAGGCATCTGAAGTCGATGTCTGACTACTGCCAGCCTCTCCGCCACACTCCACCCGATACCAGCTTCGCACTCATCCCTGGGTAAGCGCTGACAATCGACGTCAGCAATGCTGCCATGTATGGCAACGCCTGCACCAGCAGCACTATCACCCAGAGCAACAGGTCCATTGTATCGGTACCGATGGTATAAGCGATGGCCGCAGCAGCTGCCCAGAGTGCAAGTAGCAAACAGCGTTTCTTCACGACACGCATCCAGCGCGCGCAACAGCGCAGCGCTTTTCTCATGCTTGGGCGTGCGCATAAAAGGTTTGTTGCTGGTGAACAATCCCTGCACCGTAGCAATCGCTATGGTATGCGACAGCGCGAGGCCGACCAGCACCGCCGAAATGATCTGCGGTGCAGTGCCGACAATGCGCGCGCTGCGATAGATAATCAGCACCTTGGCCATCTTGAATGCAAACAGCACCAGCGGTAACAGCGAGAAAATAATCAGCGGCGGATCGAATTTCAGCGGCGCAACCAGCATGGCAATCGACCAGGCCAGTGCCGACAGGTTGAATACCAGGTTCACACCGTCGGCCAGCCAGGGCAGCCAGCCTGCGATAAAATGATAACGCTGGCCGGTGGTCAACTGGCTACTGGCGCCGGTAAACAGTTGCCGCGCATGGTGTTTCATGATCTGGATGGCGCCATAGGCCCAGCGTGAGCGCTGTTTTTTATAACTCAAAAAGGTATCCGGGATCAGGCCCTTGCCATAACTTTTCGCAACATACACCGCCTTGAAACCCAGTTCGAATATGCGCAGACCGAGTTCAGCATCTTCGGTGATACACCATTCACTCCAGCGGCCACTTTGCTCCAGCACCTTGCGGCGCACCATGGTCATGGTGCCGTGCTGGATAATGGCATTGCGTTCGTTACGCGTGATCATACCAATATAGAAAAAGCCGCGGTACTCCGCATAGGTCATGGCCTTGAATGCGTTTTCTTCTGCATCGCGATAATCCTGCGGTGCCTGCACGATGGCGACATCGTCCTGCATAAACTGGGGTGCAAGATCGCGTAGCCAGTCAGGACTGACGATGTAATCACTGTCGATGACCGCGATGATTTCTGCACTGGGATCGGTTCGTTCCAGCGCGTAATTCAGCGCGCCTGATTTAAAACCCGCAAGTGGATCGACATGATAAAAACGAAAGCGCTCGCCCAGGGTCGCACAATGTTTTTCGACAGGTTGCCAGACTGCCGGGTCCCGGGTGTTATTGTCGATCACGATCACTTCGTATCGTGGATAGTCCAGCTTTGCCAGTGCATTCAGCGTATCGATCAGCATGTCTGCCGGTTCGTTGTACGCGGGCACATGAATCGAAATCATCGGTAACTGATCATCATCTATTGGCACTGGCTGGAATCCGCGTCGTCGCTCTTTCACCCATAGCGCTTCGGCCCACTCGTGTGCTTCTATGAGCAACACAATCACCACGCCTATCATGCCGAATAGCATCAGCACACCTACGATTACCGTGCTGAGCGTGAAATATTGCTGGGTATAATTGAACACCACCCACACCACCGCAGTGGCCGAGAAAAAAGCAACCGCTGCGAGAAAACCACGGCCACGAAACGTGAGCGACATGGCATCTACCAGCAACAGCGCAAATGTAATAGCTGCGATTACAATTGAAATACCTGCCAGCGTCTGCCACTGCGGCACATGAAGAATGGGCGCGGTAAATTCAAACTTGGGATTGCGATCCACGTCGTATACGCCCCAGTAGGAACCCACCGCACCTTCATCCTCACGTTTCCACAGCTGATCGAAGGCTTCCATCACGTAATACACATAATGTTGCTGGTCTGCGCGTTCGATAAAACGCCGTAGAAAAATCGCTTCATTGGCTTTTGAAGCCACCGCTTCCTTGCGGGTGCGGCCGTTGCTCGGCCAGCCCACTTCCGCGATCACGATCGGTTTGTTGGGATAGGCGCGTTTCAGCATATCCATATGCTCGACGATGTAATCGACCGATTTATCTAATGAAATCCCTTCCCAGTAAGGCAGCATGTGTACCGCGATAAAATCGACATTGGCGGCCAGTTCGGGATGTTTTAACCAGATATCCCAGGGCTCTGCAGTACTCACCGGAATATCGAGCTGCATGCGCGCCAGTTTGAGATATTCAATCAGTTGCGTGACGCCAAGATCATGCCGCAGAAGTACTTCGTTGCCGATAATAACGCGGACAACATTCTGGCGATTGCGGTCGGCAATGTTAATCAGTGACTGAACTTCCCTGGCATTGGCCTTCTGGTCTGGACTGATAGAAGCGCCCAGTGCAACATTAATATTATGCTTTCGTGCCAGCTCTGGAATATCCGCCAGCGAGCCTGCAACACCATAGGTACGAATCGCGTGGGTTTTGTGTTCCAGCAGCGCCAGGTCCTGGTCGATCTGATGTGGTGTGGGTAAAATATTTTTGATCGGATTATCGTCAGCCCGCATGGGTGAGAACGCGAACCCCTGGATAGTGCTCGGCCAGCCCGGTTCCATATCGGGACGATTAGCCAGCGCCCACAGTAAAATACTCAGCGCAGCGATAGCAACCGCAATAAAAATATTGACTCGGCTCATCAGTGAACGAGGTATGTTTGCCCGGAATGAATTGAGTGAGACAGATGCAGGTGAGACACTATCATCGCCACTGGAATGGCCGGGAACTTATCGAACCCAACCGCGTTTACTGCTTTCGATGAAATCACGAAGCTGCGCAACTTCTGGAGAGCTTTCAGCCAGTGTGGCTATTTCTTCCATCGCGATCTTGTGTGAACAACTGGACTTTACCAGTACCTTGAAAGCCTTTTGAATAGAGCGGATCGTTTCCGCACTAAAGTCACGACGTTTCAGCCCTTCCTTGTTGATGCCGACCGCATGCGCACGATTACCGACAACCGTAAAGAACGGCGGCACATCGCGATCGATAGCAGATGCAAATCCGGTAAAACAGTGTGCGCCGATGCGGGTGAACTGATGCACGGTGGTATATCCACCGAGAATTGCATAATCACCGACTTCGACATGTCCTGCCAGTGCGACCGCATTGGCGATGATGGCATGATTGCCAATACGGCAGTCATGCGCAATATGGCAGGAAATCATAAACAGATTATCATTACCGATGCGGGTAACACCCTGGTCGTCGACCGTACCACGATTGATGGTCACGTATTCACGTATGGTATTGCGATCACCGATCTCGAGCCGGGTCGGCTCACCATTGTATTTCAGATCCTGCGGAACATCGCCAACCGATGCGAACTGGAATATGCGGTTGTCCTTGCCAATACTGGTGGGACCGTAGACCACAACGTGCGGGCCCAGCACCGTGCCTTCGCCGATGGAAACATCCGCACCGATGACACTGTAGGGGCCTATGCTGACATTGTCCGCAATGCTTGCACTGGCATCAATGATTGCCGTCGGATGTATCACGCAGCCAGGCCTGCCCTATTCATCGACCGGCTTGGCCGCGCATAGCATGTCAGCAGAAGTTACCAGCTCACCCTCAACCGTGGCGACACAACTGAACTTCCAGACCACTTTTGAGCGGCGCTCCAGTTTAACCTTGAGCATGAGCTGATCACCCGGAACCACCTGCCTTTTGAAACGCACATTATCTACGCCGACCAGCATGTATAGCACGTCGGTGCGCGGTTCTTCACTCATGGTACGAAAACCAAGCAGGCCAGTTGCCTGCGCCAGCGCTTCGATGATCAGCACACCGGGCATGATGGCCACATCCGGAAAATGCCCGGTAAACTGTGGTTCATTAACAGAAATGTTTTTAATGGCTGTCAGCGATTCGCCCGGTATACATTCCAGGACACGATCCACCAGCAAAAACGGGTAACGGTGCGGTAAAAAGCGCCTGATCTCTTCTACATACATTTCACTCACTGATGTACTCCCGGTATCTTATTAGTATTGTGGTTGTTATTGCTGGGAACGTCTTTCCAGATTTTTAAGCCTTTTTGCCATATCGTCCAGTTGCTTGAAACGCGCCACGTTCCGTCGCCAGTTTTCATTTGTATCCATCAATATACTCGATGAGTATACGCCGGCGGTGGTGATAGAGCTGCTGACAAATGTTCTGCCTGTAATCACCGTGTGATCTACGATTTCAATATTATCGCGTATCCCGACCGAGCCGCCAATCAAACAGTGCGCGCCGACTTTTGTGCTGCCAGCGATGCAGGTGCAGGCCGAGATGACACTATCGTGGCCGATCTGCACGTTGTGGCCGATCTGAATCTGATTATCGATTTTGACACCATCTTCGATCACGGTGTCGGCCAGCGCACCACGATCGATCGAAGTACAGGCACCAATCTCAACTCCATTGCCGATACGAACACGTCCGATCTGCGGCACTTTAAAATAGCTATCACCATCTTTGACAAAACCAAACCCATCGGCTCCGATAACCGCACCGGAATGAATCAGACAGTCATTACCAATCACACAATCGTGGCCGATAGTGACATTTGCATTGATACGTGTATTCTCTCCAATACTTGCATTGGCTTCGATCACGCTATTGGCGCCTATGGATGCGCCCGCCGAAACGGTAGCGCCGGCCATAATCACCGCACCATTATCAACAAAAGCAGTCGTATCTACGTGTGCATCTTCATGAACAACCGCCCTGTCCGCAATACCTGCAGACAACGACGCCGCGGGATAAAGCAGGGCAACAACTTTTGCGAATGTCAGGCGTGGATCATCTGACACCAGCGCCGGCACCGAGCACTGATCAACCAGGTCCTGATTCACAACCAGCGCCGAGGCCCGGGTGGTCTGCAAATACTGCGCGTACTTTGCGGTATAGACGAATGCGATATCGCCCTCACCTGCGCTAGTCACATCAGCCGCGCGGTGAATTACACAGTCGCCGTCACCAACGACTTTGGCACCCGTGCTTTCAGCCAGTTGTTGCAGACTCAGGGCCACGGGTTATTTTTTCTTGTTAAATTCTTTTTTCAGCTGCGTCAATACCTCGTCACTGAGATCGAGTTTCGGTGAGCCGTAAACAACACCTTCGCTGAGTATTAGATCGTAGTTACCATCTTTGGCGATCTTCGCGAGTAATGGTGCGTATGGTTTCACGCAGGGTCGCCAGTTCCTGGCTGCGCATGGTGTTCACTTCCTGAGAAAGCGAGCCTTCACTTTGTTTGTATTTCTGGTATTTCGCAGCCATCTTGGCCTTGAGATCATTGAGCTTGTCATCAGTCATCACAAGTTCATTGCGCTTGTAATTATCCTGCATGGATTTCAGGTCTTTTTCCATGTCTTCGAGTTCTTTCTTTTTGCCGCCAAAACGCTTCATCATTTTATCGTTAATGGCTTTTACCTGAGGCGCCTCGGATAGAATTTTGTCTATAACCACAAAACCAACTTTCAACTCGGAAGAATACGCTGCAGGTGCCAGCAATAATGTCATGCATAAAGCTATAAAAAGTTTTTTCACAATAGTCTCCTTAGAAGAATGAACCAATACTAAACTGGAAGCTGCGCAGACGATCTCCAGGGACATCGTTCAGCGCCTTGGCCCAGCTGAACTTCAGTGGACCAATGGGCGCCAGCCATACAAATGAAACCCCGGCCGAGCTTCTCAGCTGACTGCTATCAAAGCCGTTTTTCGTCGAGTCGAACGTCGGGGAATCATTAAGAAACACGTTCCCTATATCGTAGAATGCACTCAAACGCACCGACTTTGGCGCTTTATCAAGGAATGGTATCGGAAATATCACATCGGCACCAGCTGTGACCCGCATATTTCCACCGACAGGATCGGAGGTCAGGCCCGATGGGTCGCGAGGACCCAGCGAATTACTGTCATAGCCGCGCACCGTGTTCAGACCACCGGCAAAATAGCGCTCATAGAACGGCAGCTCGCCGTCCGAGCCATAGCCATTACCGTAGCCAATGTTAGAGCGTAATAGCAGGGTCAGGCTGCGACTCATATCAAAGTAGAATTTATTGCTATATGCCAGCTTGTAATAAGTGACGTCACTGCCTGGTGCGGTGAGGTCTACACCCAGGTACTGGGTGGTACCGCTGGTTGCGAACACGGTGCGGTTGCGAGTATCGTGCGAGAAACTTGCAGTCAGGGTAACGCTGTCAAAGGCATCACCATGACGCGCCACAAAACCGGTCACCACGGTGGATGGCACACTCGAGAGTCGAAGCGCAACATGGCTCACGCCATAGCCCAGCCGCAGAGTATTGTATTCTGACAACGGGACGCCATAGTTAACATTTGCGCTGAAGGTGCTGGTCTGGAAATTAGTAATATATTGCTGGCCCGCATTACGATCCTGGTACGACAGACTGATCGTACGACTAATCCCGTCCTGCGTGTAATACGGATCGGTAAAGGAAATATTGTAAATCTTGTTAGCACTATCGGTATTCAGATCAACCGACAGTCGCTCACCGGTACCAAACAGGTTTTCCTGCGTTAAACCTACGTTGAACAAAAAGCCCTGCGACTGCGAGAAACCCGCACCAATATTGAAACTTCCTGACAGGCGTTCGGTAACAGTCACGTCAATATCCACCTGATCATCGGTTCCAGGAACAGGCGTAGTTTTTATTTTAACGTCCTCGATGTAACTCAAACGCTGTAGACGAATCTTGGAACGATCAAGCCGGTCGCTGGCGAGAACAGAACCTTCCATCAATCGCATCTCACGTCGCAGAACATTTTCATGCGTTCTGTAGTTGCCATGGAAATTAATCTCACGCACATACACTTTTTTACCGGGGATGACATCATAGTCGATCGCAACGGTCTGTTTGGCATCATCGATATGGGGCTCGATTCTAACCTTGGCGAACGCATAGCCGATCTTACCCAGGCGATCCTGAATCGCCTTCTCGGTCGCGGTTACTTCTTTGCGTGAAAATATATCGCCTTTTTTGAACGTGATCAGTTTTTCAAGCTTGGACTTCTCTATGACCATCTGGCCAGTGAGTTTGATATCACTGATTGAATACTGTTTTCCTTCCTCAATATTGAGCGTGATATAGATATCTTTTTTATCTGGAGTAATCGAAACCTGCGTGGAATCCACTGCAAACTTGATATAACCACGGTCCATATAGTATGAACGCAGAGTTTCGATATCCGCATTCAGTTTCGGTTTTGAATATTCATCGTCGCCTGAAAACAGGCTATCGTCTTCGCTACTGCCCAGCTGAAACTGGTCAAGCAGCGTTTTATCATCAAACACTTTATTTCCGATAATATTGATCTGCTTGATACGTGCAACGCGGCCTTCAGAAATTTTGATATCGATATCAACACGGTTCTGGTCCAGTTTTTTCACATCGGTTTTGATGCGCACGCCGTATTTGCCGCGACTGAAATATACACGCTCCAGTTCCGCGGTCAGGTTTTCCAGTGAAGAACGATTGTATATCTGTCCTTTGACAATACCGATGTCCTTCAACGCGGAATTGATCGTTTTCTTGTCGATATCAGAATTCCCGGAAAATTTGACATCCGCAATCGAGGGCCGCTCTTTCACCCGGACGATAAGTGTATTGCCATCACGCAAAAGTGTTACGTTAGTAAAAAACCCGGTCTTATAGAGTTGCTTGATCGCGTAGGTAATCTGTTTTTGATCGACCGGATCACCTTCCTGTATCGGCAAATAGTTCAGCAAGGTGCCGTCGCTCAAACGCTGCAGGCCTTCTATTTTTATTTTGCCGACGACAAAACTGTCAGCAGCATGGGCCACGCTAAGCTGAAAAAATAAAAGAACCAGAAATATTTTTATTATTCTTATACAACTATTTTGCATAGTGTTCTCAGTGGAGCAATCGCTGAAAATCATTGAACAGCGCAATACTCATTAATATAGCAAGCAACACCATACCCAGTTTCTGGCCAAGTGCTTCAAAAGCTTCAGATACTGGCGATCCTTTCACCAGCTCGATCAGGTAATACAGCAAGTGCCCGCCATCCAGCATCGGCACAGGCAGAAGATTCAGCACACCCAGGCTGAGTGAAATCACCGCCAGGAATGTGATGAACGTGGTCATGCCTATTTCCGCACTGACACCCGCATATTTTGCAATCGTGATGGGCCCGGAAATATTTGAAAGCGATGCGTCACCGCTGATCATTTTCCCGAATACATGCAGTGTCAGCGCTGACATGTCCCAGGTTTTTTTGACTGCCAGCGGGAAAGCATCAAACACACCGAACTGCTGCGTTGCCAGCAAACGCTGTTTAACAGACTCAGGGATTTTCTGCCCTGCTCCGATAAAGCCGATCATCTTACCATCTAAATCCCGGCTGGCTGGCACCACGGTGATGGTTTTCTGTTTGCCGTCTCGCTCGACAACAAATTTCAGCGCACGCTCGGGATGATTACGCACCACATCGACCAGATCATCCCAGTCGGGATCGGTTTGCCATCAATACTGAGCACCAGATCATCAGATTGAAGTCCCGCCTGGCTGGCCGCGCCATCCGGGACTCAGCTCGGATATGCGCGGCGGCAATTTCGGCCACCAGTGAGTAAAGCCGAGCACGGTGACAGCATCGCTCTTGTCATTGAGTAAACGTGTTTTGCCCAGATCGAGCACGTGTGTCTGGGTGGAACCGTCTTCTTCACGGACGGTGAATTCAATATTGCCACCATCAAGGCCCTGTTCCAGCAGAGCCATGCGGAACTGCATCCAGGAACCGATATCGGTATCACCGATGCGAGTGACTTCTTCGCCGCTGACAAACCCTGATTGCGCAGCGATTGAATCTTTCGCAGGCGTACCCAGTACCGGGCGCTCGACCACGGTACCGAGCACCATGACCAGCCAGTAGAAAAAGATGGCCAGAATAAAATTGAATACCGGACCGGCCGCCACAATCAGTGCGCGGCTACGCAAAGGCTGGGTATTAAAAGCGCGATCACGGTCTTTTGCGGGAACCGGGCCTTCGCGTTCATCCAGCATTTTGACATAGCCACCGAGCGGGATCGCCGCGACCACATATTCGATGATGTCACCGCCTGTGTGGCGGGTCCATGTGAACAGTGGTTTGCCGAAACCAATGGAAAAGCGCAGGACTTTTACCCCTGCTTTGCGCGCTACCCAGTAATGACCAAATTCATGGAAGGTGACCAGAACGCCGATCGCGATGATGAAAAAGAACAGACTGTGCAATACATTCATAATATTGTTTCGTTTTTGAGGTTATATCGCTGCACGGCTATGCGTTCTGGTTACCAGTTCCTGCGCAAGGTCACGCGTATCAGCATCAATATCAAGAATTGCTTGCAAGTGTTTGGTTTCAGCCCGGCTATCGACACGCGCGAGACATTGCTCGATGACCTGCGATATATCAGTGAAAGCCAGCTTGCCATCGAGAAAAGCCGCCACTGCAATTTCGTTTGCCGCGTTCAGCACAACGCTCGCGCAGCCACCCATACCCATCGCTTCATAGCATAAGCGCAGGCAGGGAAAACGACGATAATCAGGCTTTTCAAACTCCAGCTTTGCGACCTCGAATATATCCAGAGGTTCCACCCCGGAATAAATGCGTTCGGGCCAGGCCAGCGCATGAGCAATGGGGGTACGCATATCCGGATTGCCAAGCTGTGCCAGCACCGAGCCGTCATTATACGATGCCATGGAATGAATCACACTTTGGGGATGGATCACGACCTCGATCATATCCTCTGAAATATCGAACAGCCAGCGCGCCTCGATCACTTCCAGGCCCTTGTTCATCATGGTCGCCGAATCCACCGAGATCTTGCGCCCCATGTCCCAGTTAGGATGACTGACCGCCTGGGCGGGTGTCACGCTGGACAGGGTATCGATATCGCGGGTGCGGAACGGCCCGCCGCTCGCGGTCAGCAGGATACGGTTGATACCCAGCGATTTCAGCTCACCGGTCTGGTTCTGCGCCTGTGGCGGCAGGCACTGAAAAATCGCATTGTGCTCGCTATCGACCGGCAGCAATACCGCGCCGCTCTGCTTCACCGTATCCATGAACAGCTGGCCCGACATCACCAGCACTTCTTTGTTCGCCAGCAGGATGCGTTTACCCGCTTCGGCCGCGGCCAGTGTCGGCAGCAGCCCGGCCGCGCCGACGATGCCGGCGACCACAATCTCGACCTGTGCCAGCGCTGCAACATGATTGAGCCCTTCGACTCCGCTCAGCACTTCGGTCTCACAACCGGCCTGCTGCAGGCGCGTATGCAGCTGTTCGGCCGCATCCGGATCACGCATCACCGCAAATTCCGGCTTCCAGTGCAAACATTGCTGCGCCAGCTGGGCAACATCGGTATTCGCGGTCAGCGCAGTCACGTGATAGCGATCGCTGTTGCGCGCGATCACGTCCAGGGTGCTGCCACCGATGCTTCCGGTCGAACCCAGCAGAGTGACGCCCTGGGTCATAATGCCGCTCCAGAACCGGGCTGGATCAGCCAGTGCATACCGACCACCAGCAGCGGCATGGTCGCCAGCACGCTATCGATACGGTCCAGCATGCCGCCATGACCGGGCAGCAGTTTACCGCTGTCTTTGAGACCGGCTTCGCGTTTCAGCAGGCTTTCATACAGATCACCCACCACCGAAATCAGGGTGAGCACCAGGGAAAGTGCGAGCAAAAGAATGGTACTGGCGGCAGTCAGCTGAAAATAAAAACTGGCGATCAGGCTGTACACAGTAGTGACCAGCAAGGCGCCGTACAGGCCTTCACGGGTCTTGCCGGGACTGAGCGCAGGCGCGAGTTTGCTCCTGCCAAAACGTCGGCCCGAAAAATACGCACCGATGTCTGCCAGCCAGACCAGCATCAAACCATACAGCAGCCATTGCGGGCCCTGCGCACCGGCGTGCAGAAGACTCATCGCGATCACCGCCGCCGGCATCACCAGTACACCGTAAAGCATTTTTTGCACAGAGATTGTCTGCTTCACCGGTTGCGGGCTGATTTTCATAATATAGGCCGCCATCGCGAACCACCAGATCACCGCCAGCAACACATACCACTGCGCCAGCGCATAATAGTGTTCCAGCACATACCAGGAAATAAACACGATGACCGCAGCAAACGCCACGCGCAATGCAACCGCCTGCAGGCCGGACAGCCTCGCCCATTCAAGACCGGAAATGAAAACCACCAGCCATAACAGATAATTTACCCGATACGTGGGCTGAAACAGCAATATCCATATCACCAGTGCTGCCAGTGGAATGGCGGTGAATATGCGTTGCCACAACATTAACGGGAACCCTGCTGTTTTTTATCGGCCGAGCCTTCAAGCTGTTCCGAGGTTTTACCAAAACGGCGCTCACGGCTTGCGTACCAGTCGAGCGCTTTTAACAGTTCAGCTTCATCAAAATCAGGCCACAGTGCCTCGCTGAAATACAGTTCGGAATACGCAGTCTGCCAGATTAAAAAATTGCTGATGCGCTGTTCACCGCCGGTGCGAATAAACAAATCCGGTTCAGGCAGATCGGCCAGGCTGAGTTCGGCAGCCAATGTGTTTTCATCAATCGCATCGGCAGCTAAATCACCGGCGGAAATCCTGGACAGCAATTGCTTGCAGGCGTTGACAATATCCCAGCGACCGCCATAGTTGGCAGCGATATTCAAAGCCAGGCCGGTATTGTTTTTGGTGAGCAGTTCAGCATCGGCAATGCCCTGCTGCAGTTTTTTATCAAAACGCGCGCGATCACCAATAAACCTGATACGAACATTCTGACTGTGTAGTTTGCTGATCTCTGCTGCAAGCGTTTTGACGAACAGTGTCATCAAACTATCGACTTCTTTTACCGGACGGTTCCAGTTTTCGCTACTGAAAGCAAAAATGGTGAGCGCTTTGATATGGTGGCGCGCGCAATTTTCAACCAGCGCGCGGGTGGCATTGACGCCGGCCTTGTGTCCCGCGGCCCGCGGCAGGTGACGTTTGTTGGCCCAGCGACCATTACCGTCCATCACCACAGCAATATGTTGAGGCCTGGATGTATCGGCAGTCGTCGAGTCGTCTTGGTTAGCCATTACTGAAGTCTCTGTTGTGAAAACTAGACTTCCATCAATTCCGTTTCTTTTGTCGCCAGCACCTTGTCTATTTTAGCGATGTAAGTATCAGTCAGTTTTTGTATATTATCTTCAGCATGACGACACTCATCCTCGGATACTTCCTTTTCCTTGAGCAGTTCCTTGAAATCACTATTGGCATCGCGGCGAATATTACGTACTGCAACTCGCGCGCTTTCTGCTTCCTGTTTTACAACGCGCACCAGGTCACGTCGACGCTCAGCGGTTAATGCTGGCATCGGGATGCGAATCACGGTTCCCGCGGTTGATGGGTTCAGACCCAGATCGGCAGTCATGATCGCCTTTTCCACTGCCTTGACCATATCTTTTTCCCAGGGTGTCACTACCAGTGTACGGGAGTCTTCAACACTGACATTCGCCACCTGTTTCAAAGGTGTCGGGTTACCATAATAAGGGACCATCAGATGATCGAGCAGACTGGGGTGCGCTCGACCGGTACGAATTTTTAATAATTCCTGGCTAAGCGCATCAACGCTCTTTTGCATGCGGCTTTCGGCGTCTTGAGTAATTTCATCAATCATAAGTCCTCACATTACTACTGTGGTTCCAATGGATGCGTCAGTCATTGCCGCGGGCAAGGCACCTGCATCATTAAGATTAAAAATACGCAATGGCAGTTTATTGTCACGGCACATTACAATCGCAGTGGTATCCATGACCTTCAGGTCTTTTTGCAAAACCTCGCCCACCGAAAGTGTTTCGTAGCGTTTCGCGTCCGGATTGGTTGCAGGGTCAGAATCATAAACGCCATTGACCTTGGTGGCCTTCATAATAATATCTGCTTTTATTTCGATAGCGCGTAAACAGCCTGCGGTATCTGTGGTGAAAAAAGGATTGCCGGTCCCGGCTGCGAATATGACCACCCGCCCTTTCTCCAGGTGGTTTAATGCACGTCGGCAAACATATTCTTCACACATACGATTGATGCGTACCGCAGACATGACACGCGTGTCTTTACCATATTTTTCCAGCGCATCCTGCATCGCCAGACTGTTGATCACCGTGGCCAGCATACCCATATGATCACCGGTAACACGATCCATCCCTGCAGCAGCAAGCCCGGCACCACGGAAAATATTTCCACCGCCGATGACCAGTGCAACCTGCACACCCATGTCGACGACTTCAGCGATTTCTTTTGCGACGCGTTGCATCATCTGTGGCTCGATGCCGTAATCGCCATCACCCATTAGCGCTTCACCGCTTAGTTTGAGTAATACTCGCTTGTAAAGAGTCGCCTTTGCCATGCCATTCATCCGGTCTGGATTGTTATTATTGGTCGCGGTTTGCACACTTGCAAAAAAACCGGGTTGCGATTCCCGGTTTTTTTGTTGTTTTGCCTGTTTTCAAATCATTTGGCGTTGATCTGTGCCATGACTTCTTCGGCAAAGTTTTCCTGCTTTTTCTCGATGCCCTCACCAACAGCGTAACGCACAAAACGAACAACTGTAGCGCCTGCATCTTTCAGCAATGCATCAACTGTTTTATCGGGATCTTTAACAAACGGTTGACCCAGCAGGGTAATCTCTGCCAGATACTTACGCACGCGACCCACCAGCATTTTCTCGACGATATCAGCAGGCTTGCCGCTTTCCAGCGCCTGTGCACGCAGGATGTCTTTTTCCTTTTCGAGTACTTCAGGTGATACGTCAGACTCGGACACGCACATCGGGCTGCTGGCAGCAATATGCATGGCGACGTCTTTTATCAGCTCATCATCAGCGTTTTCGGCTTCGACCAGAACACCGATACGTGTGCCGTGCAAATAGCTTCCAAAAGTACCGTTCGATGACTCCAGGTATTCAAAACGGCGAACCTGAATATTTTCGCCAATTCTGGCGACCATGGCCTGACGCGTTTCTTCAATACTTGCATCACCACCATCCAGCGGCAGGGCAACAAGCTCTTCTACGCTGGCCGGTTTGTTTTTCAATACTGTTCTGGCGACCGCATCAACAAAGCCGACAAAATCGTCACCACCGGAAACAAAATCGGTTTCACAGTTCACTTCAACAACTGAAGCGGACTTGCCATCAGCACTGATTTCTACAGACACGCGGCCTTCTGCGGCGACGCGCCCGGCTTTTTTATCAGCCTTGGCCAATCCTGACTTGCGCATGTTTTCGATGGCGGTATCGATATCACCATTCGCTTCCTGCAATGCTTTTTTACATTCCATCATGCCCGAGCCAGTACGCTCGCGCAATTCTTTAACCATAGCAGCACTTATCTGCATGACTTTACCTCTTTCAATTCTTCACGGCCCGATACACTGAGCCTGATTAATATTAAGCGTCTTTTTTAGCGGCTGCTTTTTTCTTGGGCGCTGCTTTTTTCTTGGGAGCAGCCTTTTTCTTGGGAGCGGCTTTTTTCTTGGGTGCCGCTGCTTTCTCTGGTGCAGCTTCTTCACTGGCTGCTACGCAGCAGGCGCCGTTTCAGTTTCTGCTTCAGCTTCTATTGCTTCATCTGGAGCTTCATCCTTGGCAATTTTCGGAGCAGCCTTTTTCTTGATGGTGGCCTTTTTCGCAGTCGATTTTTCTTCTGCTTCTTCTGGCTGATCGATTTTCTGCATCACAGCAGCCGCACGGCCTTCAATCACAGCATCAGCCACACCCTGGGTGTAAAGACGAATCGCCTTGATCGCATCGTCATTACCCGGGATAACATAATCAATGCCATCGGGTGAATTGTTGGTATCGACAATACCGAATACAGGGATACCCAGTTTGTTCGCTTCCAGGACCGCAATGTTTTCGTGGCCGACATCGATCACGAACAATGCGTCAGGCAGACCGTTCATGTTTTTGATACCACCGAGCACTTTTTCCAGCTTGTCTTTTTCACGGCTAAGACCAAGCACTTCTTTTTTGATCAGTTTATTGACAGCATCGCTGGCAAACATTTCTTCCAGATCGGTCAAACGCTGGATCGACTGGCGGATGGTCTTGAAGTTTGTCAGCATGCCACCCAGCCAACGGTGATTGACATAAGGCATACCACAACGGGCAGCTTCTTCCTGGACGATGTTGCGTGCCGCACGCTTGGTGCCGACGAACAATATGCTGCCACGCTGCGAGGCGATCTTGCCCAGCGCGTTGACCGCACCGTTGTACAGTGGCAGGGTTTTTTCCAGATTGACAATATGGATTTTGTTACGGGCGCCGAAAATATAATCGGACATTTTAGGGTTCCAGAAACGGGTCTGGTGGCCAAAGTGCACGCCGGCTTCGAGCATCAGGCGCATAGATACTGTAGACATGAGTTCTCCTGTTAGGGTTTTGCCTCCATACACCCCATATAATAACCGTGGTCCTGAGACCATAACGGCACCCTATTACATGTGTCGGTGTATGTGCGTATTATGAAATTGGTATTTTTACTCGATTACATCATTTCGACGTATCGAGTGATGCTTTCGTGGCAAAATACCACCTGGTTGGCTGAGCAATATCCCAGCGCGGCGGCTTTATACCATATTCAGAAACTGGAAACAATCGTCTGAATATCGTGGCAGCTCCCGCATTTATTGTAACTTATTGATAAAAAAGAATATACATTGTGTCTGTACATATAAAATCTGCTTCAGAAATTGAAAAAATGCGAATTGCCGGGCGACTTGCTGGCGAAGTGCTGCAAATGATCCGTCCGCATGTTCAGGCCGGGGTGACCACCGATGAGCTCGATAGAATCTGCCACGATTACATCGTCAACGAACAACAGGCGATACCTGCCCCGCTAAATTACCATGGTTTTCCTAAGTCTATTTGCACTTCGGTCAATCATCAGGTCTGCCATGGCATTCCCAGCGACAAAAAGCTGAAAAACGGTGATATCGTCAATATCGACATCACCGTGATCAAGGACGGCTTTCATGGCGATACCAGCAAAATGTTCTTTGTTGGTGAACCACCGATCAAGGCACAGCGCGTCAGCCAGATCGCGCTGGAATGTATGCGCCTGGGGATCGATTTGGTGAAACCCGGCGCCCGCCTGGGCGATATCGGCCATGTCATCCAGACACACGCGGAAAGCAACCAGTGTTCGGTGGTGCGTGAATACTGCGGTCATGGTATTGGCCGTGGCTTTCATGAAGATCCACAGGTACTGCACTACGGCAAGGCGGGTACCGGACTGGTACTGGAACCGGGCATGATTTTCACCATCGAGCCGATGATCAATGCCGGGCGCCGTGAAGTGAAATTGCTGAGTGATCGCTGGACCGTGGTCACCAAGGACCACAGCCCCTCGGCACAATGGGAGCACACCATTCTGGTCACTGAAGATGGACACGAAGTTTTAACCCAATGCCCGGGCGATGAAATATGACACCTGATGCAGCCGAGATCACCTCGCTTCGCTCGATCGAAACACTGCCAGATGAAACGGCGCTGAGCAAAGCACTTGCCCTGCCCCAGGGGCAGATGCTGCCGGCACTGAAACAGGTTGTTCAGCAGTTCAACGAAGGCCTGAAACAGCTTTATTATGATGGCGCGGAGGTGGAAGCCATTGTTCATGGCCGAGCCCGGATTATCGACCGCTTTCTGGTTAAGGTGTACCAGCAACTCTTTGCCGATGTCAGCCAGAAAATATCGCTGATTGCAGTGGGTGGATACGGTCGCGGCGAGTTACATCCACATTCCGATATCGATCTGATGTTGTTGCTGGATAAAGACGAAGTCGACACCACCCGCGATGCGATCGAAAAATTCCTGATGTTGTTGTGGGATAGTCGACTCGAAATCGGGCACAGCGTGCGCACACTGGATGAATGTGTACGCGAGTCGCAAAACGATATCACCGTAGCCACCAATATCATGGAAGCACGATTGCTGTGTGGTGACGAAAATATTTTTCAGCAGATGAAAACCCTCACCGGCCCCGAACAAATCTGGGACGCGCAGTCTTTTTTTGAAGCCAAGCTGGAAGAACAGGTTTTACGCAACGGCAAGTTTAACGATACCGCTTACAGCCTTGAACCCAATATAAAAGAAAGCGCAGGCGGCCTGCGTGACATTCAAATGATCGGCTGGGTAGCAAAACGCCACTTTGGAGCAGAACACCTGCAGGAGCTGGTCGATCATGATTTTCTTCGCCAGTATGAGCTCGATGCATTATTAAAAGGCCAGCGCTTGTTATGGCGCATTCGTTGCAGTCTTCATTATCTGACAAATAAGCGTGAGGACCGTTTGCTGTTTGATTATCAGCGTGACCTGGCTATTGAGTTCGGCTATCAGGACGACCCGACCGGCAAAGAAGGCAATCTTGCTATCGAACAGTTCATGCAACAGTACTACCGCACTGTGATGGAGCTGGAGCGTCTGAATGAAATGCTGCTGCAGTTGTTCAGAGAAGCGATCGTCTACAAAGACCTGCCCGATGAAACAGTAAGGATCAACGAGCAATTTCAGGTACGGCACGGTTACATCGAAGTCACACATCCTGAGGTCTTCCAGGAAGACCCGACAGCCCTGCTTCAAATATTTCTATTGATGCAAACACACACGGAGATTCAGGGGGTGCGCGCTGAAACCATACGCCTGATTCGTGAAAATCGTGACCTGATCAATAGTGACTTC
This sequence comes from uncultured Gammaproteobacteria bacterium, assembly GCA_963721085.1. Classification (GTDB taxonomy): domain Bacteria; phylum Pseudomonadota; class Gammaproteobacteria; order SZUA-229; family SZUA-229; genus JASBSR01. The sequence continues at coordinate 45,086 of CAVRHW010000010.1, read as the reverse complement.
AGAAACTCAAGCAAAGCCAAATTGATCTTCATCACTATCATGCGTCAATCGCGTGGCATTACCCACGAATTGCGCAGAATGAACCGCTACGGTATTCTGGCGCGCTATATACCGGCATTCGATCAAATCGTGGGTCGTATGCAATACGATCTGTTCCACGCCTTCACGGTAGACCAGCACACACTGTTTGTTGTGCGCAATCTACGACGTTTTTCCGTGCCGGAATTCTGTCATGAATTTCCCCTGGCCAGCGGCATTTTCCATCACCTGAAAAAGCCCGAGTTACTCTACCTGGCAGGCCTGTTTCATGATATCGCCAAAGGCCGAGGTGGTGACCACTCGGTAGTCGGTGCGGATGATGCCCGGCATTTCTGTCTGGAACACGGGCTGTCAGAAGACGATGCGCGTCTTGTCAGCTGGCTGGTGCGTAATCATTTGATCATGTCGATGACGGCACAACGCAAGGATATCAATGATCCAGATATCATTGCCGACTTCACCAAGAATGTTAAAACCATTACTCATCTTGATTATCTTTACCTGCTGACCATTGCCGACATTCGTGGCACTAACCCCAAACAGTGGAGCAGCTGGAAAGACAAGCTGCTGATAGAACTCTATAACAAGACTGCGCAATTGCTTCATCGCGGTGTTGAGCAGGCCGCCAACAAAGAGGAAATACTACGTCGTCATCAAACCGATGCGCTGCGCGCACTTGATCTTATTGGAATTTCCGCACAACGCACACATGCACTGTGGAAACATTTCACTAATGAATATTTCCTGCGTCACACAGCCAGCGAAATTGTCTGGCACACACAACAAATATCCGAACACGACGATAATAAATCGCCCCTGATTAAATGCAAAACCAATGCGCATTCAGGCAGTATCGAAGTGCTGGTATATTGTAATAATTCTGAAAACCTGTTCGCCAAAGTTGTCAGCGTGATCAGCCAGCTCAATCTTAGTGTTGCCGATGCGCAGATCATGCTGAGTCGAAATGGCTACCTGCTCGAAACATTCCGCATCATCTTTGCACAGGAATCCGAAGCCCATCTTGACCACTACGCACTGGAGCTGGAGCTTAAAATAGAGGAGCGCCTGAATGGTTCGGAAGCACTTCCAGACTACGATCTATGGAACAAGCCTCGTCATCACAGGCATTTTTCAGTACCCACCACCATCGATTTTGAAGACGATGATGACTGGCCAACAACACGAATGAATATTTCGACCTCTGACCGACAGGGCTTGCTTGCTGTTATCGCGAATGTGTTCATTGACTGTGATATAAGAATTCATAATGCCAAGGTGTCGACCGCAGGTGAAAAAGCCATGGACTACTTCGATATTACGAATAAAATCACTGACGAGCGCCTGACTATCGATGACCAGGAAAAATTGAAAACTGCTCTATTACAAAAACTATAAAACATGTCTGATACTTTAAAACTTGCGCAACAACTCATTGCGCAACCGTCAGAAACCCCTGACGATCATGGCTGCCAGTTAATTCTCGCAGAACGCCTGAGCGCACTGGGGTTTGAAATTGAACACCTGCGTTATGGTGAAGTCGATAATCTCTGGGCACGGTACGGATCTTCCAAACCGCTACTGGTATTCGCCGGCCATACCGATGTTGTTCCTACCGGCCCGTTAAATCAATGGAGCCATGACCCGTTTACACCGACCATTGATAAAGGCCAGTTGTACGGTCGCGGCGCCGCAGACATGAAAAGCAGTATTGCTGCCATGGTCTGCGCCTGTGAAGCGGTTATTCCGGAACATACGTTAAAAGGTTCGATTGGCTTTCTCATCACCAGCGATGAAGAAGGACCGGCCATCGATGGCACGGTAAAAGTTATCGAGCTACTCGAAAACCGAAACCAGAAAATAGACTGGTGCCTGATCGGCGAACCTTCGAGCACCAATCACGTCGGCGATGTCGTTAAAAATGGAAGACGAGGTTCCATTTCCGGAAAACTGACCGTTCATGGCACACAGGGGCACATCGCCTACCCGCATCTTGCCGACAACCCGGTACACCGTTTCGCAGCGCCACTGAATGCACTGGTCAATGAAGTCTGGGACAATGGCAATGAGTTTTTTCCACCGACCACATTCCAGATATCCAACATTCATGCAGGCACGGGCGCCAGCAATGTAATTCCAGGCGATCTTGAAGTGACATTTAACCTGCGCTTTTCCACTGAACTGACAGCCGATGCTATTAAACAACGCACGCACGCCCTGCTCGATGCCCACGATTTAAAATACAGCCTGGAATGGAGCCTGTCAGGAAACCCGTTTCTCACCCCCGGCGGCGAACTGGTGCAGGCAGCACAGCAGGCCATCAAACAGGTTACCGGTCTTGATACAGAACTCTCGACCGCAGGCGGAACATCTGACGGACGATTCATCGCACCGACAGGCGCGCAGGTACTCGAGCTCGGCCCGATCAATGCCAGCATTCACAAGATCGACGAACATGTAGATGTTGCTCAGCTCGATGAGCTACACGAGATTTACAAGCTCATCATCACTCGCTTGCTCACATAAAAATTGACTACAACGAAACTATTATACAATAGCATTAAGGCATCGTAGGCATTAAAACGCATGGCACGATCCGCCATCGTGGCAAGAATCCATCAGCCTGATATAATGTCCCGCCTGTCGGCTCCTGCCCCGATAGCTCAGGTGGATAGAGCGTCCCCCTCCTAAGGGGAAGGCCGCAGGTTCGACTCCTGCTCGGGGCACCACTTACACTCTTATTCAATGAATGACCAACACACTGGAGATAACATGACAAACATAATCCTGGAAACCACGCATGGCGATATTGAAATCGAACTGAACGCAGACAAAGCGCCTGTTACGGTCGAGAATATGCTCGCCTATGTACGTGACGGATTTTATGATGGCACCATATTTCATCGTGTTATCAAGGGATTCATGATTCAGGGCGGTGGCTTCGACGAGAAAATGATGCAAAAAGCGACCAAAGACCCGATCAAAAACGAAGCGGATAACGGCCTTGCTAATGACCGTGGCACCATTGCCATGGCACGCACCAGCGACCCGAACTCGGCCACAGCTCAGTTTTTTATCAATCACAAGGACAATGGTTTTCTGAACTATTCTGCGCCCACCGTACAGGGCTGGGGTTACTGCGTATTCGGCAAAGTGGTTAATGGCATGGATGTGGTCGATGCGATTGCAGATGTCAGCACCGGCAATCAGGGCGGTCACGGAGACGTTCCCACAGAGTCGGTCATTATCAATAAGGCGCGCGAAGCCTGATCAGGTAGCGCATTCTTGGACAGAGCATTATTTATATCCGATCTGCATCTGGCGCCCGAGCGTCCGGCAATCATTGATCTGTTCGTGCGCTTTTGCGACGAAGTCGCCAGCCAGTATGAAACACTGTATATTCTTGGCGATTTTGTCGAATACTGGCTCGGTGACGATGATCCAGCCGAAGGGCTACAGCCTGCCTTTGATGCCTTAAGAAAACTCGCGGATGCGGGATGCTCGATTTTCTTTATGCACGGCAATCGTGACTTTCTCGTCGGTGATGCGCTGGCACAACGTTGTGGCTTCAAACGTATCCCGGACCCTTCCCTGATTCATCTCAATGACAAGGCGATATTGTTAATGCACGGCGACACATTGTGTACCGATGATGTCGACTACATGCAGTTCAGGAACACGGTTCGCGACGAACAATTTCAGAAAAATTTTCTGGCCAAATCGCTGAGCGAACGCCAGCAGATCGCACAATCATTACGCGAATCCAGCAAGGAAGCCACCGCACAGAAAAAACCGGAAATTATGGACGTGAATCAGCAGGCAGTTGAAAATGTGGTTTCACAGAACGGGGTCCAGCTGCTGATACACGGACACACGCACCGGCCCGCGATTCATCAATTAGATATTCAGGGAACACCCTGTAAACGCATTGTACTGGGAGACTGGTACGACCGCGGCAGTTATCTGGTGCTCGAGGGTAACAGCCCGTATGAACTTCAGGAATATCGCTGACCACCTTGCAACCGGGTCGTACAAACCAGGCAATATCAGGGCAGAGAAAATTCCTCGTAGCCCGCCGGCGTGACAAACAATTCAGGATTAACTTTAACTTCCTCGAAATTTAGCAAACTCTTACGGGCCTTGTTGCTATGCCATTCCAGTATCGGTAAGCCTTTGCTGTAATACGCACCCGCGTCATAGACCTGATCAGCAATAAAGCAGGGGGTCTTAAACTCATCCGGTGTTTTGTGCAGGTCCTTGACCTGGTTTGCGGCCAGCACCTCTTTATAACGCTGCAATATTTTTGTCACCTGAGGCAACAGCTTGTCAGCCACCTGTATATCTGCACATACAGTATTGTTCTGGCCTTTAACGTGCACTCGATAGCGATATACCGGATGCCCTGAAATTTTGGGCGCATCTTTTAATGGTAAATAGCTTGTATCCACCAGCTTGTCCATTTCGATATTTTTGTATTTTGAGTTTTTCATCACCAGTGTTCTATGATCAAACATACTGACACTATAGATAGTTCTGCTCTTATCATCGTAAAGAATAAAACCGTCTGGTTCGCTCAGATCATTTATCCGCAGAAACCTGTCGGTCACAATATACTGGGTTTTGTAAGGATCCGTTCCTGTTGCCTGCTCTTCGTAGGTCAGGCGATAGGCCGGTACGGTATCACCGGTTGCAGCAAAAGCCGTTCTGGCAAGCAGAAACAGCAGCCCTGAAATCAAAATTAAATTACGCATCATAGTGTTTACCGCTTAAGAGCTCGAATACTGGTTTTTCATATTAAACCCGATTATGACTGCATATGCTCTGATAAGCGATACCAGCCATTTACATTTAGCTATTACCGTTCCCCGGCGAGAAAATTCAGCTCATTCCGGGTAAATCCTGCCCGGGTACGCGCGAGCTCATCCATCGGCCCGGTCAACTTCGTCTGCTGGTACTCCGTTAGCAGCATGCTGAATGTTTCATCACTGTCCCTGTTTTGCAGGCCGCACAGATATTTGAACCAGTGGCTACCAATACCGACATGGCCAATTTCATCGCGATAGATAATCTGCAATATCGTTACCAGCGCATCATCACCCACCTGCTCCAGGCGAGCGATCATCGACTGCGTCACATCGAGACCGCGTGCTTCCAGCACACGAGGCACCAGCGCCATGCGTGTCAGGACATCGTGATCGGTTTTCAGCGCCATTTCCCAGAGACCGTTATGCGCCGGGTAAGCTCCGTAATAGCTGTTCCTGGATTCCAGATAATCGCTCAACAGACTGAAGTGCAAGGCCTCTTCGGAGGCCACCTGCAGCCAGTCACGATAGTAGTCGTTCGGGCAGGCTGCGAAACCGGTACACCGCATCCAGCGCCAGATTGATCGCATTAAATTCGATATGGGCGATGGCATGCGCCATCCTCAATCGCCCTATATCCGACTCAAAGCTGCGTTTGGGGACTTTGCGTGGTGACACCAGCTCGGGCGCCCGAGGTCGTCCGGGGTGCTGAATTCGCTCGATGCTTCGTTTCGGTATCAAGCTCCAGTTCCTTGCTCTGCCAGCTGGCGTAGAGCGCGCGTGTCATCGCCACCTTTTTCGTGGGATCACTTTGCATCAGACAGTCCAGGGCACTCTGGTAAAGAGGACGCAGCATCAATTCAGGGTGGGCAATTCAAACGAACTACAGTCTATCAAATTCTGCTGCTCAGTGTATCAGCGGGCCGCGAGATAGCCGCCAAAACAACAGAGCCCGCAATGCGGGCTCTGTTTTCTGTTATTTAACAGTGTGTTATTTCACGACTATGTTATCGCGGTTCTTATCGACCGTGCGGCTACCAACACCACTGACCCTGGCCAGGTCGTCGATCGATTTGAACGGGCCGTTCTTTTCACGGTAAGCCACGATGGCTTCAGCACGCGCCTGGCCGATACCGTTCAGAACCTTGCTCAAAGTCGCGGCATCAGCAGTATTGATATTGACCGGCTGAGCAGCACCGACCAGCAGGCTAAAACATAGACTGGCTACAAAAATAAAGGCTTTGATTACATTCATAGTCACATCCCTGGTGAAGTTGAAGGGGCGACAAATATATCCCTGCAGGAAAATTTCAGCTATCAGAAATATCTGAAAGAATTGTCCGTAGAGTCAGAACCGGGTCGGCTGACTGGGTCACAGGCCGACCGATCACCAGATAGTGCGCACCTTCGGCAATGGCCTGAGTCGGCGTCATCACCCGAGACTGGTCATCGGCAGCAGCACCAGCAAGGCGAATCCCAGGGGTGACCAGAACAAAATCGTCGCCCTGTTGCTGGCTTAGTAGCCGAGCTTCCTGCGCCGAACAGACCACACCATCCAGACCGGCCTGCGCTGCCAGAGCCGCAAGCCGTTGCACCATCTCGGCGGGTGTCTGCTCGATCCCCAGTGCTTCGAGCTCGCGCGGCCCGCTGCTGGTGAGCAGCGTGACCGCGATCAGCAACGGCGCATCATCAGCGCTCAGGGCACGACGCGCCGCCTCCATCATGGCCGGGCCACCGAGTGCATGTACATTGAGCATCCAGACACCAAGATCGGCCGCAGCCGCGCAGGCGCTGGCCACAGTGTTGGGAATATCGTGAAATTTCAGATCCAGAAAAACATCAAATTTTCTATCGACCAGAATACGGACCAGTTCCGGCCCACAGCGAGTGAACAGCTCCTTACCCACCTTGAGGCGGCAGAGACCTGGATCAAGCCGATCAACCAGCGACAGTGCTGATGCCTGATCCGGAAAGTCCAGCGCGACAATAATACGCGGTGAATCCGACTTCATCCTGGATTCACTACCGCCGGTTTGATGGTCGACCAGCTGTGACAGCTGGGACAAAACCAGTACAGTGTATTCACACCAAAGCCGCAACGCTGGCAAATATATTCAGTGCTTTCCTTTCTCATGGTTTGCAGCGCACTCTCAACATCGTAAAGAAAATCAGCTTCACTATTGGTTCGATCACGTAGTTTATACGCCGCCAGTTCCTGTAGCACCTGCAGACTGGGCTGCTTTTTTAGCACCTTGCTTAAGTATTGAATGCTGGCGGCTTCATCTTTGTAGCGTTCGAGTTCAGTCGCATGCAAATTCATTATTAACAGACTGGAATTGCGCGCTTCCAGTTCGTCAAGATATTTCAATAAATCTTCAGACATATCGAGTTGATGATAACACTCGATAAGATCCGGGAGCACAACCGGCATGAACTCGGCATCCTGCTTTTCTATGTTCTGATAATGCGCAATCGCGGTTTTGTAGTCTTTGCGATTAACCGCTTCCTCGGCCAGTAACATCGATGCACGCACCGAATTTGCATCAAAACGCAGCGCCTGTTTGGCATTGTGTTCAACCTGCGCGACATCACCTTTAGCTCTGGCAATGTCTGCAAGTTCGCAATAATACTGCGAAACCATTGGGCCCGTTTTTTGCGGTTCGTCGTTATAAAGATCGGTACCGATATCGATGGCTTTATGCCAGTCTTTTTCCTGTTGATAGATCAGAATCAGATTGTGCCGTGCTTCCAGAGATTTTTTTTCGTGCAACAGCACTTCTTTAAATAAACCTTCGGCGCGATCAAACCAGCCCGCACCCAGGTAATCATAACCGAGCTCAAGCAATACTTTGCTACGATAATATTCAGGTAAGGAAGGACGCGCGATCAGTCCCTGATGAATCTTGATGGCTTTGTCAATTTCGCCGTTTTTACGAAATATCCTGCCCAGCGCAAAATGGGTATCCACGATTTCCCAGTTATTTTCTACCAGGCGCACGAAAATATCCAGCGCCTTGCCCTGCTCATCATTGAGCAGATAATTCAGACCTTTGAAGTAATCGGAAGAAAATCCGGATGCAGCCGAAGCTTGACTTGCTTTATATTTATAGCCAAACCACAGGGCCAGCAGTACCAGCGGCACAATAACAACTAACCAGCCACTGAGATGAGAAATATCTATCACACAGACGACCTGTTATCGATAAGGTAATAAAGTGACGACCGACGCATGATTACAAGCATCGGACTGAAGTAGTGAAAAACTTGCGCAATCCTCGTTAGTCTTTCTTAAGCGAATTGTTAACTCGTTCTCTGAGTTCTTTGCCCGGTTTAAAATGCGGCACGTGTTTACCTGGCAACGAAACCGAATCGCCCGTCTTTGGATTACGGCCGGAACGTGGTGGTCGAAAATGCAATGAAAAACTGCCAAAACCGCGAATTTCAATGCGTTCACCACTGGAAAGCGCATTGCTCATCTGTTCCAGCAGGCTTTTAACAGCAAGCTCTACATCCTTGTAGGCGAGATGACTTTGCTTACGCGCTATTCTCTCGATCAACTCAGATTTCATCATCGACCTGTCTATGTTGTCATCAGACATTTTGAAATCATCCCCTTGTAGTTACTGTGTTTGCTTACTGAAAGTTGGTTTTTATACCGACAATTAGTCGTTGTTTTCCATCTGTTCTTTGAGCAGGTCACCAATAGTGGTTGCTGCCGTATTCTGCGACTTGCTGTAATCCTTCATTGCTTCCGCTTCGTCCTGCTCGTCTTTCGCCTTGATGGAAAGATTCAGACCGCGAGACTTACGATCAACACCAATGAACTTGGCTTCAACTTCATCGCCCACTTTAAGTACAGTGGAAACATCTTCAACGCGATCACGTGATATTTCAGATGCACGCAGTGTGCCTTCGATACCGTCACCCATGTCGATGATGGCCGCCTTGGCATCAACAGACTTCACTACGCCCTTGACGATCGCGCCCTTCTTATGAGCACCGATGAATGAAGAAACCGGATCCTGTTCCAGCTGCTTGATGCCCAGCGAAATACGTTCGCGTTCTGGATCAATCGACAGAATAACCGCTTCGATTTCATCACCCTTCTTGAAGTTGCGAATCGCTTCTTCGCCAGGAATGTCCCACGAAATATCGGACATATGAATCAGGCCATCGATGTCGCCGTTCAGGCCAACAAAAATACCGAAATCAGTGATCGACTTGATGCTGCCGCTGACCTTGTCGCCCTTGTTATGGCCTGCAGAGAATTCATCCCATGGATTGGGCTTGCACTGTTTCATACCCAGTGAAATACGGCGGCGTTCCTGATCGATATCCAGAATCACCACTTCGACTTCATCACCCAGCGCTACTACGCTGGCCGGGTTAACATTTTTGTTCGTCCAGTCCATTTCAGATACGTGTACCAGACCTTCAACACCATCTTCGATTTCAACAAAACAGCCGTAATCGGTGATGTTGCTAACCTTACCGTTGAGGCGTGAGCCTTCAGGATAACGGCGTGCAATTTCTGACCATGGATCTGCGCCGAGCTGTTTCAGGCCCAACGATACGCGAGTGCGCTCTTTATCGAATTTAAGAACCACCACTTCGATTTCATCGCCGACTTCAACAATTTCGGAAGGATGACGTACACGCTTCCAGGCCATGTCGGTAATATGCAACAGACCATCGATACCGCCGAGGTCGAGGAATGCACCGTAATCGGTGAGGTTCTTGACCACACCCTTGATGGTCTTGCCTTCTTCGATGCTGTCGAGCAACTGCTCGCGTTCAGCACTGTATTCGGTTTCGACTACTGCACGACGTGAAACCACAACATTGTTGCGTTTCTGATCGAGCTTGATGACTTTGAATTCCAGTTCCTTGTTTTCAAGATAGGCAGTGTCGCGTACCGGACGAACATCGACCAGAGAACCTGGCAGGAAGGCGCGAATATCGCCCAGTTCGACGGTGAAACCGCCTTTGACCTTGCCAGTGATAACACCCTTGATGATTTCCTGCGACTCGAACGATTTTTCCAGTGAAGTCCAGGCTTTGGCGCGCTTGGCTTTTTCGCGCGAGAGTCGAGTTTCGCCAAAGCCGTCTTCGACCGCTTCGAGCACAACATCGACTTCATCGCCGACAGCGACTTCTAACTCGCCGGCGAGGTTTTTAAACTGTTCATCAGGAATAATACCTTCTGATTTGAGGCCGGCCGCTACGACGACGTATCCATCGCGTATATCGACAACGGTACCCAGGACCACATTACCAGCGACCATATCGGTCTGGTGGAGGCTTTCTTCAAATAATTCTGCAAATGATTCGGACATAGTGTGTGTGTTTGATTGGTAATCTGTTTATAACACGCCCTTACAGAGCCCATTACAACAGGGGGTTGGTTAAACGTACGGAGCCTGCAACATGCAAACTCCACCTGAACATCCTTACTAAAAATCGTAACGCATTCCCAGTTGTTCCATCACTTCATTGGCGACGGCATCGATGCTCATTTCGGTGGTATCGATAATCCTGGCGTCAACCGCGGCCATGAGGGGTGAAGCTGTGCGTTTCATGTCGCGCTCGTCACGTTCTTTGAGGTCTGCAACGAGGGCGGCAAGATTAGCATCAGTTCCCTTTTCTATCAACTGCTTATAACGTCTTTTCGCACGTTCTTCGGCACTGGCGGTAAGAAATATTTTCACCCCGGCTTCGGGGAAGACCACGCTGCCCATATCGCGACCATCGGCCACCAGCCCCGGGGGCTGGGCGAAAGCGCGCTGCCGCGCCAGCAAGGCTGCACGCACCTCGGGTACCGCAGCCACTTTCGAGGCCAGCGCACCGACCGCTTCGTTACGGATCAGCTCACCGACCTCTTCGCCTTCCAGCTGAATACTCAGCTGGCCTGAACGTTCCCTATAGTTTACATCAAGATTTTCAGAAATATCAGCTAGTTGTGAGACTATTTCCGCACCAATTGGGTGCTCCAGATCGAGCCCGCGGCGCTCTGCCAGCAAGCCCACCAGGCGGTACAGCGAACCGCTGTCCAGAATGTGCCAGCCGGTCGCGCGCGCCACGAGCAGACAGATCGTGCCCTTGCCCACACCGCTGGGCCCATCCAGGGTAATAATGGGTATTTCAGCGCTCACCGGTCCGGAGTTCATTCGTAGATCTGCGAACTGATATCGAGTCCCGCCCCGGATGCGAGTTCGACAAAACCCGGGAAGGAGGTGTTCACATTGGCGCATTCTTCGATTTCGATGCTGTCTCGCGCGCACAGCCCGGCCATCGCAAAAGCCATGGCGATGCGATGATCATCGTGGCTCTGCACCACGCCACCGCCAATACTGGCGCTGCCCGCCCCACCCTGAATCACCATGCCGTCCGGGGTCGCGGTCGCAGCCACGCCCAGCGCCTGCAGACCATCGGCCATCGACTGGATGCGATCGCTTTCTTTCACCCGCAGCTCTTCCGCGCCGGTAATCACGGTTTCGCCTTCGGCGCAGGCGGCAGCGACAAAGATCGCCGGGAATTCATCAATGGCCAATGGAACCAGGTCTTCCGGGATACGCGCGCCTTTCAGAGCCGCACTTTTCACCCGAATATCGGCCACCGGCTCACCGCCGACCTCGCGCGGGTTTTCCAGGGTGATATTGGCACCCATTAATTTAAGGATATCGATCACGCCGGTACGGGTGGGATTAACTCCGACGTGTTCCAGCAGAATGTCGGAACCTTCGGCGATACTCGCACCGACCATGAAAAACGCGGCCGAAGAAATATCGGCGGGCACATCGATGTCGCAGGCACGGAGTTTTGCCGGGCCTTCGAGACACACTGTCGAACCGGTACGGTTTACCGGCCAGCCAAAGGCCTGCAACATGCGCTCGGTATGATCACGGGTCGGCGCGGGTTCGGTGACACAGGTTTTGCCGTTGGCGTACAAGCCTGCGAGCAAACAGCAGGACTTCACCTGCGCGCTGGCCATCGGCATAACAAAATCGATTCCATGACAACTGACTGCCACCGTGTATATATAAGGGTGGCCGGCCTTCATCGGCAGTATCGACCACCGCACCCATCGCGGCCAGCGGCTGAGTGACACGCTTCATCGGACGTTTCGATAATGAACTGTCACCACTGAGCTCAACATCAAAGTTTTGCCCGGATAACAAACCTGCGAGCAAACGCATCGAGGTACCCGAGTTACCCAGGTCCAGCGCCTGCGCCGGTTTTTTCAGGCCGCGCATGCCGACACCTTTAATGATGACCTTGCCATCGACCGGGCCATCGATGTCGACGCCCATGGCACGAAACGCGCGCAAGGTATTCAGACTATCTTCACCTTCGAGAAAACCGGTGATATGGCTGGTGCCTTCCGCAATCGAACCGAACATGATGGAACGGTGCGAAATCGACTTGTCACCGGGCACACGAATGCGCCCTGTCAGACAACCGCCATTGTTAACTGTAAATTTCATAAAACCAGAATCCTAAAAATATTTTCACCCTAAAGATAAAAACTTGAACCACAGAGACACAGAGTACACAGAGAAAACAATATTTTTGTTAAAACCTTATTCGTCTGCGAATACAAACTGTCTTGTTGTTAAAGCTATTGTGGTCCTGGCTTTTACAATTGAAAGCTTTTCTCTGTGTGCTCTGTGCCTCTGTGGTAAAGGCTTTTGAATTATTTACTTTGATGCATTTCGCACACTATCCACAAAAATCATCGCGGACTTTTTTTGCGCGCTCGAAAATTTCTTTCAGTGCTTCACCATCGTCTGCTTCCAGTGTGCGGTAGATGCTTTCCATTTCGTCGCGATAGCGGCGCATCATCTCCATCACGGCTTCTTTGTTACTGAGGCAGATATCGCGCCACATTACCGGGTCGCTCGATGCGATGCGGGTAAAGTCACGAAAACCACCTGCAGCAAAACGAAATATCTCGTCGATGTCTTTTAAATTGTGCAAACAGTCGACCAGGCCGAATGCGAGCAAATGTGGCAGATGGCTGGTGCCCGCGAGCACCAGGTCATGGTGATCGGCGCTCATGCATTCGACCTCGGCGCCCGCCGCGTCCCACATCGCCGTCACGGTTTCAACAGCGGATGCAGATGTTTTATCGGTCGGCGTCAGAATCACTCGGCGGTCCTGATAAAGTTCAGCAAAAGCCGCTCCTACACCGCTGCGTTCGGTACCGGCGATAGGGTGGCCGGGAACAAATTGACTGAAATGCGCACCCAGGGTTTTTTCTGCATCCGCAATCACCGACTGTTTCGCACTGCCTGCGTCAGTCACAATCGCGTCAGGCGACAATGCGCCTGCGATATCTTTAAACACTGCATGCATAGCGCCTAATGGCACAGCAACCACAACGATGTCTGCGCCCTGCACTGCCGTTGCCAGTGATGTCTCAAAACGATCGATCACGCCCAGCTCGAGCGCTTTTTGCAATGTGCTTTCGGTTCTGCCGGTGCCAATAATTTCCGCACAAAAATCCGCGCGCTTTAATGCCAGCGCGAGCGAACCACCGATCAAGCCGGTACCGACAATACAAATAACAGGCTTACGCATTACAGCACCTCGAGCAGGGCTGACATGAAACGCTGATTCTGTTCTTCTGTACCAATAGTCACGCGTAAATAGTTCGGCATGTTATAGCTGGCCACCGGGCGCACGATCACACCTTTATGCAACAGCGCTTCGTACACCGGCTGTGCAGTTTTTTTCAGATCGATGGCGAGAAAATTTCCCATGCTCGGTAGATATCTCAGGCCAGCATCATCGAGCTGCTTCATCAAATAAGCTTTACCCGCATTATTCAGCGCGATACTTTTTTCCACATGTGCAACATCATCCAGCGAGGCCAGTGCGGCGGCCTGTGCCAGTAAATTGGTATTGAACGGCTGGCGTACACGATTCAATATATTCGCAATCTCCGGGCTCGATAAGGCATAACCAATGCGCAAACCCGCGAGCGCGTAAATTTTGGAAAAGGTGCAGGTAATAATCAGGTTCGGGAATTGCTGCAACCAGTCAGCGATATCAATCTGCAATGCCGCATCCATGTATTCGCGATAGGCCAGATCCAGCACCACGATAATATTTTCAGGTATCGCGCTGACAAATTTCTGCAACGCATCCGCGTCCAGCCAGGTGCCGGTTGGATTATTGGGATTCGCGATAAACACGATGCGGGTATTATCGCTCACTGCTGCCAGCATGGCTTCGGGATCATGTCCCAGTGGCATGCTCGGATGCGACTCGGGAAAAGCCGCTGCCACATTCGCCTGCGCACCCACCGCCTGTACCGTGATTGGATACACCGCAAACGAATATTGCGAATACACCGCGGAATGCTGAGGTGTTAAAAACGCGCGCGTCGCCAGTTCCAGAATATCGTTCGAACCGTTGCCCAAGGTGACGCAATCGATTGATACACCATACTGCTTTGCAATGCGCTGACTCAGTTTGTGGCCGCCGCCGTCAGGATAAAAATGGATCAAAGGCGCGCTTTTTTCGATCGCGTCCAGCGCCACCTGACTCGGCCCGAGCGGGTTTTCATTGGAAGCCAGCTTGATCGAGTTACTGATACCGAGCTCGCGCTCCAGCGTCTCAATCGGTTTACCCGGCTGATAAGGGGTGAGTTTCTGGACGCCAGGCGTCGCCAGGCTTAAAAATGATTCAGGCATGAATAGATTTCACAATGTGATGTTCACAGCACGGCTTTCGGATAAGATCCCAGCACCTTGACCATGGCCGAGGCCTGTTCGATTTCGGCAATCGCCTCGGCAATACGCGGATCCTGGAAATGACCATCGATATCGACAAAAAACACGTATTCCCAGACACCACGGCGCGACGGGCGCGACTCTATATTACTCATACTGATATTGCGCTCGGCCAGGGGTTTGAGCAGATTGAACAATGAACCCGGGCGATTATGAGCAAACACCAGCAAACTGGTGCGATCGCTGCCACTGGGCGGCGTCTGATGTTTGCCGATCACCACAAACCGGGTGGTATTGTCGGGCTCATCTTCGATGTCTGCATTCAGTACCGGCATGTCGTATAGCCCGGCTGCAAGCTGGCCCGCGATAGCGGCCGACTTTGGATGCTCGCGCGCCAGCAGCACGCCTTCAGCATTGCTGCTGGTGGCCACACGCTCGGCATTGGGCAAATGTTTTTCCAGCCAGAGGCGGCACTGCGCGAACGATTGCTGGTGCGAATACACGCGCTCAATCGACTTTAATTCTTTCTCATAAGTCAATAAGTTATGTCGTATTCTTAATGTAACTTCACCGCTAATGAGCAGCGCGGATTGCATCATCAGATCGAGCGTATGATTGATCACACCCTCGGTGGAATTTTCCACCGGCGCAACACCAAAATCGGCACCGCCGGCTTCGACCAGACGGAACACTTCTTCGATACTGGCCACCGGTTCGGTCTGGATCCGCTTGCCAAAATGTTTCACTGCGGCCGCGTGGGTGTAAGTACCTTCAGGACCGAGAAACGCAACTTTGAGTGGCTTTTCCAGCGCCAGGCAGGCCGACATGATTTCGCGAAAAATGCCGCCGATGGCTTCATTGCTCAGCGGCCCCTGGTTGCGCTGCTGCACCATGCGCAGCACCTGGGCTTCGCGTTCGGGCCGATAGAAATGCGCGGTTTCGCCCTGCTGCTGTTTTATTTCCGCCACTTTGGCCGCGCATTGCGCGCGTTCACTGACCAACGCCTGAACTTCAGCATCGATTTCGTCGATACGTTTTCGAATCTCAGCTAGCGGGTCGTGTTCAGTCATGTCAAATCTGGCGCGCGTTGAGCACACCTTCGATGTCCCTGATCTGTTGCAGCACATCTTCCCCGATCGAGTCATCAAGATCAATCAGGGTATAAGCCAGTCCATTTCGAGATTCATTGCGCATGTGCTTGATATTAGCACTCGCCTGCCCGATCACGTGCGAAATCTGTCCGACCATGTCGGGCATGTTGCGATTGGCAATCGCGAGCCGCGCGACACCGTCACGCGCCATTTTGATTTCAGGAAAATTCACCGAATTGCGAATATTGCCGTTTTCAAGAAAATCTTTCAGCTGATCGGCAATCATGATCGCGCAGTTTTCTTCGGCTTCATTGGTCGAAGCGCCAAGATGCGGCAGAGTGATCACGCCGGGAATATTTTTCAGTTTTTGCGAAGGGAAATCGGACACATAGGCGTGTACCTTGCCGCTTTTAATGCCAGCGAGCACCGCATCATCATCGACGATGCCTTCGCGGGCAAAATTCAGTACCACCGCATTGTCTTTCATCATCGCCAGGCGTTCGGCATTGAGCAGATGGCGTGTCGCATCGATCAGCGGAACATGGAAAGTGACAAAATCGGACTGTCGGAAAAGCTCTTCCACGCTCGGCATTTCCTGCACCTCGGCCGATAGCTGCCAGGCCCTGCGCACCGTGATCGTAGGATCAAAACCGACCACGCGCATACCCAGATCCAGCGCAGCATTGGCGATTTGCACACCGATCGCGCCGAGACCGACCACACCCAGGGTGCGTCCGGGCAATTCAAAACCGACAAACTTTTTCTTGCCGTCTTCGACTTTCTTATGCTGTTCTGCTTCAGTGCCTTCGATGTGCGCGGCATAGTCCCAGGCCTGGACGATATTGCGACAGGCGATCAGCATGCCCGCGATCACCAGCTCCTTCACCGCATTGGCATTGGCGCCCGGGGCGTTGAACACCGGAATCCCCTGCTCACTGAGCCTGTCCACCGGCACATTGTTCGTGCCTGCACCCGCACGGCCGACCGCTTTGAGTTCCGGGTTGAATGCATGTTCGTGCAAATTAGCCGAGCGCAGGATAATCGCGTCGGGCTGGTTCTCGTCTGCTGAAACACTGAAATTATCACCCGGCAGACGTTCAAGTCCTTTATTAGAAATATTATTAAACGTTTTGATTTTAAACATTTTATACCAACTATATATCGAGCAAAATACCAGAATCTCAAGCATTGCATAAAAAACGAAAACCTGATCCGCAAACGCAAAAAACGCGAATATAAAAATAAAACCGGTTTATTTGCGTATTTTGCGTTTTTAGCGGACTGTTTTTTACAAACGCAAAACTAAGCCTGGTTCTTTCGAACTCGGCCATGTAGTCCACCAGCGCCTGCACACCTGCCAGCGGCATCGCATTGTAAATACTGGCGCGCATACCACCGACCGAGCGATGACCTTTCAGCGTGGTCAGGCCGTTTCGTTCCGCACCTTCCAGAAAGGCAGAATCGAGTTCGGCATTGGCCAGCGTAAAGGGCACATTCATCCAGGAACGGCAGGATTTTTCCACCGGGTTGGTATAAAAATCCGAAGCATCGATGGCGGCATAAAGCGTTTCAGCCTTGGCCTGGTTGATCTTCGCCATGCCTGCAAGCCCGCCCTGTTTCTGTAACCACTCGAACACCAGGCCGGCGAGATACCAGGCATAGGTTGGTGGCGTGTTGTACATCGATTCATTATCCGCATGGATCTTGTAATCGAACATCACTGGCATGTTCGGCATCGCCTTGCCGATCAGGTCTTCGCGTACGATGACAATGGTCAGGCCAGCCGGACCGATATTTTTCTGGGCTCCGGCGTAGATCAGGCCAAACTTTGAAACATCCAGCGGGCGCGACAATATCGTCGAAGACATGTCCGCAACCAGCGGTACCGCACCGGTATCAGGGATATAAGGAAACTCAACACCGACGATGGTTTCGTTCGGTGTGTAATGGCAATACGCCGCATCGGGGTCAAATTTAAGATCGGTAGCATCAGGGACCGTGGTGAACTTGCTGGCGGTCGTGTCAGCGACCAGGTTGACCTTCGCGAAACGTTTCGCTTCAGCCACTGCTTTTTTCGACCAGTCTCCGGTCAGCAGATAATCCGCACTGGTTTTACCTGACAGCAAATTGATCGGCACCATGGCGAACTGGCTACTGGCACCGCCCTGCAGGAACAGCACCTTATAATTATCCGGAATCGCCAGCAGGGTTCTTAAATCCGCTTCGGCTTTCACAGCGATGGACATGAATTCCATGCCGCGATGACTCATTTCCATCACCGACATGCCGCTGCCGTTCCAGTCCAGCATTTCGTCGCGGGCACGTTGCAATACTTCGGTGGGCAGTGCAGCAGGACCTGCACTGAAATTGTATATTCTGCTCATGATTTTATTCTTTAAAGTAGATTAAGTATGTTCTGTAATATATTGATTATTATTGTTTATTCTGTATCGCCCGTTGTTACTATGGCTTCGATCGCGTCCTCTTCGGCAGCATCCAGAGCATCGATTTTTTCTACCGCGACCAGTTGCTCACCATTGGTGAGTCGGATCAGGCGCACCCCCTGAGTGTTGCGACCCATTTCACTGATCTCGGTCACCGCAATACGCACCAGGGTGCCGCTATTGGAAATCATCATGATTTCATCATCGTCCTTCACCTGTACCGCAGACACCACTTCACCATTGCGTTCGTTGGTCTGGATCGAAATCACACCCTGACCACCGCGACCTTTCAGCGGATACAGCGCCGCCGGGGTACGCTTGCCAAAACCATTGGCGGTAGCGGTGAGAATACTGCCCTCGTCATCGACCTGAACCATGCGCGATCACGCGCTGGCCTTCACCCAGGCGAATACCGCGAACACCCGCCGCGGTGCGGCCCATGGCGCGCACATCGGTCTCGGAGAAGCGCACCGCCTTGCCGCTGTTGGAAAGCAGCATGATGTGGTTCTCGCCATTGGTGATGACCACGTCGACCAGGGTATCGTCTTCGCGCAGGTCGATCGCGATGATGCCCGAAGCGCGCTGGCGCGAGAAATTGCTGAGCGCGGTCTTTTTCACGGTGCCACTGCTGGTGGCCATGAAAATAAAATGGTCTTCGTCGTATTCACGGATCGGCAGCACTGCATTGATGCGCTCGCCCTGCTCCAGCGGCAGCAGGTTGATGATCGGCTTGCCGCGCGAACCGCGGCTGGCCATCGGCATCTGGTAAACCTTGAGCCAGTACATCTTGCCTCGGCTGGAAAAACACAACAGCGTATCGTGGGTGTTGGCGACGAACAGTTTTTCGATGAAATCTTCTTCTTTCACCTGGGTGGCCGATTTACCACGGCCGCCACGGCGCTGAGTATTGTAGGTATCCAGCGACTGGCACTTGGCATAACCTTCGTGCGAGAAAGTCACCACCACGTCTTCCTCGGTGATCAGGTCTTCCATGCACATATCGAGTTCGCTGGTGAGAATCTCACTGCGCCGGGCATCACCGTACTGCTCGCGAATGGCTTCGAGCTCGCCACGGATCACATCCAGCAGGCGTTCGGGGTTGGACAGGATTTCCAGCAGCTCGGCGATCAGTTCCAGCAGCTGCTTGAACTCATCGACGATCTTGCCCTGCTCCAGCCCGGTGAGGCGGTGCAGACGTAAATCCAGAATCGCCTGGGCCTGTTCTTCAGACAGATGATAGCCGTCCTCTTTCAGGCCCATGCGCGGATCAAGGCTGTCGGGGCGCGAAGCTTCGGCGCCCGCGCGGTTGATCATGTCGATGACCATGCCGGGTTGCCAGATCGTTTCCATCAGCGCCTGCCTGGCATCGGCCGGGCTGGAAGACGCCTTGATCAGCGCGATCACCTCGTCGATATTGGCCAGTGCAACCGCGAGGCCTTCTAAAATATGCGCACGTTCGCGCGCCTTGCGTAATTCATAAATGGTGCGACGAGTGACCACTTCGCGGCGGTGGCGAATAAACGCTTCGAGAATCTGTTTGAGATTGAGCAGCTGTGGCTGACCATCGACCAGCGCCACCATATTGATGCCGAACACGTGCTGCATCGAAGTCTGGCTGTAGAGATTATTCAGCACCACATCGCCGGATTCTCCACGCCGCAATTCGATCACGATACGCATGCCATCCTTGTCCGATTCGTCGCGCAGCTCGGAAATGCCTTCGATGCGCTTTTCCTTGACCAGCTCGGCGATACGCTCGATCAGCCGTGCCTTGTTCACCTGATACGGGATTTCAGAAACAATAATCGTCTGTTTGCCGTTTTTATCTTCGACGATCTCGGCACGAGCGCGCATCACCATGCGGCCGCGGCCGGTGTGGTAGGCATTGACGATACCGCCGGTACCATTGATAAAGGCTGCGGTCGGCAAATCGGGGGCCGGGATATACTCCATCAGGCCGGCAATATCGAGCGCAGGATTGTTGATCAGCGCGAGACAGGCATTGATGACTTCGGTCAGATTGTGCGGCGGGATATTGGTCGCCATGCCGACCGCGATCCCGGATGAACCATTGATCAGCAAGGCAGGTATACGCGCCGGCATGACCATCGGCTCGCTCTCGGAGCCATCGTAGTTGTCGGCGAAATCGACCGTTTCCTTGTCGATATCCGCCAGCATTTCGTGCGCGATCTTCGACATGCGCACTTCGGTATAACGCATGGCTGCCGGCGCATCGCCATCGACCGAGCCAAAGTTACCCTGACCATCGACCAGCATGTAGCGCAGCGAAAAGGGTTGTGCCATGCGCACAATGGTGTCGTAAACAGCCGTATCGCCATGTGGATGATATTTACCGATCACATCACCGACCACGCGCGCCGATTTTTTATACGGCTTGTTATAGTCATTGCCAAGCACATTCATGGCATAAAGCACGCGCCGATGTACCGGTTTTAGACCGTCGCGAACGTCGGGTAAGGCACGACCAACAATGACGCTCATAGCGTAAGCCAGATAGGACTGACGCATCTCGTCTTCTAGATTGATCGGGGAAATTTCTTTAGCGAATTCAGACATTTAGACAGGAAACCATGATCCCTTACATTATTATTGTGGACACGCAAATCAGCGCGCAATAATACCACATATGGCACCCGGTAAGCACCTTGCCAGCTACAAATAGTTAGCTTTTACAGCAAGAAAAAACTGAATAAAAACAGTGATTAAAAACAAGCATCGAGAGCGGTAACAGCGCTGCTAAAAAATCTCTGTACCAGGGCTTTATTCCCTGCACTGTGCGGTACTTGTCAGCACATCGGCGGACGAAAAACGATGCCCGAGATGCAGGCAATACCCCAGCCAGCGATAAAGAAAGCGGTTCATTTTCCATTTCAGCCGTAAAGAGTCAGCAGGTAAATGGTTCAGATGAATGCGACCATGCTGCAGATGGCCCGCCAGCACTTCGACCAGACCCGCATCATGATACACACGCAGGGTCAGGTCTGGCTCTGCTACCGGCGAATGTGGGTTGTCACCGGCAAAATAATAGGTCAGCCGGTAACTTGAGGTATAACGACTGCTGTCCAGCAATGCAACATGCAGATCGAGACAGCCATTTATATGTGACACCGCCTCGCCTGTAAAAGCATCCAGCCCGGGCAACAGGGTCTTCAAACGCAGATAATTGTTCTCATACAGGTCCATCAGGCTGGCATAACCGCCCGGTGTCACCGTTTCGAACGCATACTGACGTGGAGAATACATAGAAAACCTCAATTATTAACATCAGGCAAGCAAATCCAGAGCCGCATTAGAGCTAAACGATTGCCCACCACAACTGATATACTATAGCGCACCCTAACCAGACCATCAGAACAATACAACACATGTCACGCACTGATTCATTACCCGAAGTTACCGGCCCCTATAAATACATCCGCAAGCTGCAGTATCACGAGGCTTCGCGCCAGTGGTTTGCGGTGCTCTTCGTCCTGCTGGTCAGCTGGCTGGGACAGCCCAAACTGGAATTACTCTACGCCGGCCTGGTGTTGATCATCATCGGTGAAGCCATTCGCATGTGGGCCTCGGGCCATGTGAAAAAAAATAAAATCCTGGCAACCGATGGCCCCTATGCTTTTGTGCGCCATCCTTTGTATGTGGGTAACATACTGGTAGTAGCTGGCTTTGCTCTGGCATCAGGCCTGTGGTGGTCACCCATATTAATGATCGCGCTATTGCTGTTTTATTATCCAGCCGCCATCTCATACGAAGATAATAAACTGCACAATTATTTTGGTGAGCAATGGGAAAACTGGAGCCGTAATATACACGCCCTGATCCCAAGCTTTCGCAACAGAGCAGGCAGCACCAGCAGTCACTGGTCGTTCAAACAAAGTTTGATGCAAAATGGCGAGCCTGTCATTGTGGCCTACCTGATAGGCTGCCTTTACATGCTCTACATAAAACTGGTCTGAGGACTCAATACTGCGATCGACATGGTCCAGGGACTCGATGAATCGGCGCTAAAGCTGTGGGTTGAAAACAGCCTGCGTGATAATAAACATATACTGGCCGCTGGTTATCAGGGCAAGACGCTCGAATATAAAGACGATCAGCATCATCTTGTGATCAAGGTCCCTCACGGCAGAGGTTTGATAAAATTTATCCACACCCTGATGCTCAGACACGAACACAAAGTGTATCAACAGCTCGAAGGGTTTGCTGCCTGTCCAAAATGTTACGGCATGCTGGTAAACACTTATCTAATACTCGAATATATCGATGCCAGACCGATTCGTGAGCGCAGACCTGAGTCACCCGATATTTTTTTTAATCACCTGCTAGATCAGATTAAAGAAATGCACCGCCGAAAGGTCGCACATATGGATCTTAAGAAAAAGGATAATCTTATGGTTGGAGCCAGTCAGCAGCCCTGGATTATTGATTTTGGCGCCAGCGTTATATATAAAAACGGCTTTCACCCACTGAATCATTTTTACTACAAACTGGCAAAACAGTTTGACTACAATGCCTGGGTAAAACACAAATACCACAATAATCAGCACAACATATCAGCGCAGGATAATCAGTATTATCGCCGCACGATTATCGAGCGTATCTCCAGGCGCCTGAAATCGGTTTATCAGGCAACCATCAACCACATCAGATGAAACACGCCATGATGAAACAGATACGACGAGCACTCCTGAAAAAACTGCTGGCATTTCTGGCTTTTATCCTTGTTCTCAGCGGCTTATATTATAGCTATCAATACCACGCCAACAACAAGACCGTTGCCTGGCCAGACAACGCTCAAATCAAGCAGACGTTCTACAATTCGGTACAATGGCTGAATACAAATTACCCTGCAATTAAAGATACCCGTAATCCTGCATTGTGGTGGATGGTGAAAGAAGCCTCCGACATCAGCGACAACAAGGAACTGAGCGATATATTTCAAAAGTACAAAGCACGGTATCTGGATCCTAACCCAACCAATATCTGGACGCCCTACTTCGATAAATTTTATCGGCCGCTGGTACCCGATATTTTGATGTTCAGCAATTACGCACCCTATCAGGTGTTCTTTGTTTATGCCCTGTCCTGCGATAAAGACCTGGAGAAAGAACCGATTATTCAGAAACAGCTGAAAGCCAATTTCTGCAGCCTGCACTATTTGCATCCACGCTGCGTGACCCATCAACTGATGTCGGTGCGACTGATGCAGGAACGTTCCTGCGGTGACAGCGCACAGCTGGCAACATTGTCAAAAGCATTACAGGCAAAAATTGTAAATGAACTCACCTATGATTTTCGGGTGACAGACTCATATATACAGCGCGTGCTTGGACTGGCCGAAGCCGGAAACTTCGATGCCATCAAACCCATCTGGATTCAACGTATCATTGAGGCTCAGAATCCTGACGGTGGCTGGAATGACCTACAGCCAGTGCTAACACTCAGCGACACAAAACAGATTGGCTGGAGCAGCACCCTGCCCCGCTATGCAAGCACAAAAAGCGAATTTCATGCCACCGCCCAGGGTATCTGGTTAATGGCGCTGCTGCTTAAGCATGAGCGCGAAAAAACAGCACTGCCTGCCAATAGCGATACCACAAGTTCAGTGAAAACCCAGGTCAGCGAATAACGCACTGCCTTTAATGTATTAGATATATTTTTATTCTGGAGTTAATAGTGTCAGACAAAGATTCAAATGTAAGAGAAATACGCATCAATCCCGGTATCACCCAGCGAATCGGTGCTGGTCGCCACTGCGCGCGGCATGCGTCCGCGCACTGCAGAAAAACGTATTGAAGAAGCACCTGTTGATCATGTTGCGCAATGCCCGTTCTGCAAAGGCAATGAAGACAAAACTCCGCCAACAATCATGGCGCGTCCTTCCGAACAGGACTGGCAAATTCGTATTGTTGAAAATCTCTATCCGGTGCTTGGCGATGATCGTCGTGATGCCGGTATTAATTTTGGGCTGCAACAGGCGATTGAAGGTTACGGTCGCCATGAAGTGATCATCGATCATTCTAGCCACGGTATTCGTGTACACGAAATGGAAGTCTCGCATTTACAGATGCTGTTTCAGACCTATCGCCAGCGCATGCAGGAACTTTACAATAACGATAAGCGCATTCGTTATGTTCTGGTGTTCAAAAATTTCGGCGAAGCCGCGGGCGCCAGTATCAAACACACGCACAGCCAGATTATCGCCATGCCGGTGATACCGGAAAATGTGTACAATGAAATTCAGCACAGTCATCACTTATTACCAGAAACATCATCAATGTATTTTCTGCACCCTGATTGACGAAGCGCTGACTTTCGAAGCCACGATCTATGATCGCGAGTCAGGCCAGATTCGACGCAAGATCGACGTCGGACAATACGTGATCGAACGCGGCAAAAAATTTATTGCTATCAAGCCTTTTGCCAGCCGCTATGAATGGGAAGTACATATCCTGCCACTGCATCACGAAAGTGATTTCATCAACACATCGGATGATGATCTTGAAGACCTGGGACGTGTGATGAAAAACACCATGGCCCGACTCGACAAGGTCATCGGCGGAGCACAGTATAATTTTTTCCTGCACTCACAGCCGCACGGTGAGGCAGGCGATGACTGTACCGCTAGCTATCACTGGCACCTGGAGATCTGTCCGCGCACCAGCATCCCCACCGGCTTCGAGCTCGGCTCCGGCCTGTTCGTCAGCACCATCAGCCCGGAAGACGCTGCCCGTCAGCTTCGAGATGTCGAACTCTAGTCTTTACCGGCAGCTACCCTCGCATAAAAAAAGCCGCGTCACCGCGGCTTTTTTTATGCAGCTTTACCCGGTCGCTCAGAATGCAGCGCCCGGCTTTTTGCCCACGGCCTTGAGAATAAGCGCCAGCGGACAAAATCCTGTGAACGCTGACTGAAACAGATTGAGGCCGACAAAAGCGGTGAGAAGCAGCCAGTACTCGCTCAGGAATAGCGGGCTGGCACTCGATCCCAGGGCCAGACTGACTAAAACGACGAATCCGGCGAATGCGATAACAATGCGATCAATGCTCATGGTACTACCTCGGTTGATGGATACAATGTCTGTAGTATATTAGAGTTTTCTTATATTATCAATCACGAGCACATTACTGGTACTTCGGCATTCGACTACGCACCTTCTGAAGATAGTCACGCGTTTCAGCATACGGCAGATGCGCACGCATAAACAGGTACACCTGTTCAGGTGAGCGCTGATTGATATCGGCCAGGGCGACTTCCTGCCAATGTGAACGGGAACCAAAACGCGAGCGTGAATAGGGACCGGCAAATGTTCTAAGTACATTGGTCGGCCCGGTATTGTACGCCGCGATCGTGGCCCAGACCCGCGCCTGTGATGAATGAATACCAGCCAGATACGAATAATAAAGCCTGTTCAGATAAGCCGTACCTAATTCGATATTATTTCCAGGATTGTACAAATAGGTGTCAGTGACGACGTGGTCTTTATTGTGCAGGTAACGATATGCTTCACGCGCACCACTGGTCGGCACCAGCTGCATCAGTCCGAAGGCCGGTGCCGGTGAACGCGCATCAGGATTGAACATGCTTTCGGTTTCCATCACCGCGAACACCAGTGCAGATGGAATCTGCTGCTCACGTGCATTGCTATCAACCGGCTTCTGATAACGCTGTGCGCGCACTTTGATGTGATCCGGGACCAGGGTAAAGCGCGTGTGATACACCGTCCGTAGTTTGCCATCATCGCCACGGATGGTTTCACGCTTTGCGTTTTCGGCCTCAGTCGCAGAAAAGTTTTTGTAATCGGACACGGCCAGAGGACTGCCATCGATATTGGCCACCTGATTCTTCAGTAGTGCCTGCACCCGCAGGTTTCGAAACCGGCTGACGTGCGAGTTGCGACATCGGGCGCATGTCGGCACCTTCGTGCAAAGTTGCCAGGATGGTTCTGTTCAAACGGTTTCGCGCTGCTTTATCCGAAACTTTTTTGTCGGCATCAATCGCGACTGCAACATCCACCGTGCCGTGCTCAAAATCAACCACGCTACGGTTAGACACCGCACCGGGATAGGAGACCCAGTTGGTTTTGCCGGGCATGATATTATTTTTTTTGCCCCATGTCGCAGATGTTATTTTTCGATATTGCTCAAACTCGTCGAGCAATTTTTTACGATAGATTTCAAATTCATTTTTCTGTTGCTGAAATTCTCTGGCAGTCTGTTTTTTATAAGCATCAAATTCCGTGTCCGCATTAACGGCATGACTGAAAGTCAGCACACAGAAAAGAACAGGCCAAAAATGATAATTCGCCTGTTTCATTGTGGCTTTTTCACAATCTGAATAGTAGCGATAAACTCCGCCAGCCTGGCGTCGCTGGCCTGTCTATTACCTAACAGAAGATCAAGTAGTACCGGGTCAGGATAATCGAGCAATGTTTCAAACAGGGTCAGCTGTTCCTGATCGAGCTGACCGAAATGCTGGCTTAAATAATCATTGAGCAGCAGATCAAGTTCCAGCATACCGCGCCGGCAGCGCCAGCGTAATTGTGGCAGTGAGTCAGATGTCATGATGCTAGAGCGAACGACGTACCATCATTTTCTTGATATTACCGATCGCCTCGGTCGGGTTCAGCCCTTTGGGGCAGACCTGTACACAGTTCATGATGGTGTGACAACGAAACAGTTTGAACGGGCCTTCAAGATCGGCAAGCCGTTCTTCGGTGGCCTGGTCACGGCTGTCTTCGAGAAAACGCGACGCCTGCAACAAGGCTGCGGGCCCTAAAAATTTATCGGGATTCCACCAGAACGAGGGACACTGTGTGGTGCAGCAGGCACACAGAATGCACTCATAAAGGCCGTCCAGTTTTTTACGTTGCGCCGGGGTTTGCGGTAACTCGACTTCGGGCATCGGATCATTCACGATCAGATATGGCTTTACATCACGGTAGTTCTGATAAAACTGTTCCATATCGACAATCAGATCGCGCACCACGGGTATCCCCGGCAGCGGCCGCACTTCGATCGGTTGTTTCAATGATGATAAGGGAGTAATACAGGCAAGACCGTTCATGCCGTTGATGTTCATGCCATCCGAACCACAGACACCTTCACCGCAGGAACGACGAAAACTCAGGCTCTCGTCCTGTTCATCCTTGATGCGCAACAAGGCGGCGAGCAACATCGTCCCCGGTTCGATATCATCCAGTTCATACTCACGCATGCTCGGCGTGCTGTCAGTCTCCGGATTGTAACGATAAATACTGAATTTCATCGCGAGCCTCTTTATATTAAAAGCAAAAACTTCACCACAGAGACACAGAGGACACGGAGAAAACTTTATTTTTTAACACAGATCGATTTTTTCTCTGTGTCCTCTGTGTCTCTGTGGTGAAATCTTTTCATATTTCAATACACTCTTGCTTTCGGTGGAAAACTCTCTACGCTCATCGGTCGCGTGCGTACCGGTTTGTAGTCCAGGCCGTTTTCCAGCGAATACAGGCTGTGTCTCATCCACTGGATATCATCGCGTTCCGGGAAATCGATACGCGAATGTGCACCCCGGCTTTCCTTGCGTGCATAAGCGGAATGCATGGTCGCCAGCGCGACGCCCATCAGGTTTTCCAGCTCCAGCGCTTCGACACGCGCGGTGTTGAATACCTGGCTTTGATCGCCGATGCGAATATTGTCCATGCGCTTCGCCAGTGCTTCGACCTGTTCCACGCCCTGGCGCATCACCTGCTCATTGCGGAATACACTGCAATGATCTTCCATCACGGTTTTGAGCTCATTGCGCAGCACGCTCACCGATTCAGACGAATCGGTTTTTGCCGCGCCATCCCAGCGGTGCATTCTCTCCAGCGCAGCGTCAACACTGGGTTGATGCATGGGCTTGTGATAACGGTTGTCGTGTAGATACTCGATGATGTGGTTCGCTGCCGCGCGACCGAATACCAGAATATCAAGCAATGAATTACCGCCCAGACGATTGGCACCATGTACCGATACACAGGCACACTCACCCGCTGCGTATAAACCGGTCACCGGTTCTTCCGGGGTGTCCTTAACAGGAACCACCACCTGGCCGAAACGATTGGTGGGAATACCACCCATGGTGTAATGCGCGGTCGGGAACACCGGAATCGGTGATTCTGCCGGGTCGAGACCAAGAAAGGTTTTACAGGTCTGGCGTATCCCGGGCAAACGCATCTGGATCACATCTTCGCCAAGATGATCGAGCTTCAGCATGACATAATTTTTTTTCGGCCCGCAACCGCGACCTTCGCGTACTTCGGTCGCGATCGCACGACTCACCACATCGCGGCTGGCGAGATCTTTTGCCTTGGGTGCATAACGTTCCATCAAACGTTCGCCATCAGCATTGACCAGATAACCGCCCTCACCGCGTGCGCCTTCGGTGATCAACATACCGCGGCCCGCAATCCCGGTAGGATGAAACTGGAAGAACTCCATGTCCTGTAAAGGCACACCTGCGCGCAGCGCCATGCCCATGCCATCACCGGTATTGATCAGCGCATTGGTGGTGGTACGGAACAACTGACCGGCGCCGCCAGTCGCGAGCAACGTGGTCTTGGCTTCGATGATCACCGGCTCGCCGTTGTGAATATTGAACGCCAGCGCGCCCAGCACCTGGCCGTCTTCGTCTTTTAACAAATCGACCGCGAAAAACTCATCGAAAAAATGGGTTTTGGCGCGAATATTCTGCTGATACAGACTGTGCAGAATCGCATGGCCGGTGCGGTCAGCTGCGGCGCAGGTGCGCGCGGCCTGATCACCACCAAAATTCTGGCTCTGACCACCGAACGGACGCTGGTAGATCGAGCCATTATCGAGGCGTGAGAACGGCACACCGAAATGCTCCAGTTCGTAGACCGCTTTCGGCGCAGCGCGGCACATGTATTCGATCGCATCCTGATCGCCCAGATAATCCCCGCCTTTGACGGTATCGAACATGTGCCAGTGCCAGTTATCCGGCGTGACATTGGCCAGCGCGGCGTTCATCCCGCCCTGCGCGGCCACGGTGTGGGAACGCGTCGGAAACACCTTGGATACCACCGCAACGCTGGCGTCCGCGTGCGCCAGTTGCAGCGCAGCACGCAAACCGCCACCACCAGCACCGATGATTAATGAATCGAACTGCCGTCGTTTTATCGCCATCAACCGGTCACCGTTAATAATAAGGCACGAAACGCCCACAGCGCGCTGCCGACCAGGGTGCCGGCGATCAGCGCCAGCATTAAAATTCGCAGCATGATGTTGTGAATATAATCGAGGACCACATCGCGCATGCCGATCCAGGCGTGAAACAGAATCGCCAGCACAAACAGCGCCATGCTCACCGAATTCAGTGGCTGGAACAGCCAGTCACGCCAGGCCTCGAAGCCGGTGCTTTGCGCACTCGAGCCGCAATACAGCAGGTAAAAGATAAACAGGGCGATGTACACCGCGCTGACACGCTGGATCACCCAGGGTCGCAGGCCTTCGAGCACGTAATTGCTCATAGCCAGAGCCTCCAGGCCACGAACGCGACCACGAGGATTTCGGCCACGATCACCAGCCAGGCACCCAGCCGGGCGCTGGATTTTTGCACCCCGATATCAGCATCGATCAGCAAAAAACGGATGCCAGCGAACAGATGGTGCGCCAGCCCCCAGATCAGTGTCAGCAGCAACAGCTGCAGCCAGGGCTGCTCCAGCTGCTGAATAACATGGTCAAAATCAGCACGGGAAGTGAGCGAAAGACCGAGCAAATACACTGCGTAAGGAATAGCGAGAAAAAGCAGAACGCCGGAAGCGCGGTGCAGCAGCGAGACCACACCCATGATCGGCAAACGAATCTGCAGCAGATTCAGGTATATCGGACGCTGCCTGGTATGCATATGCTCTACCCGTTGATCCTTTTATTGTTATTATCCATCTGAGCACACATTGCTCAGATAATTCCTGATCGATGTTAGCATAAACCCCTGAAAGTCTGACGTGAATTCACAGAGACATAGCTCTAAGATAGCACAATGATAGCTGACACCCGAATGCCCTGGGCACCATCAGACTTGATCATTTCAACAGACCAACCTGAGTGATTCTTTATGCAGACTGACTGGCAAAACTTTCTCACCCAATCCGGCGCGATCATCGCCAATGACAGGGTCGTCGACTTTGATACCGAGCACAAAGCCGCACAGAGCAGGAATAGCAATATCATCTGCGACCTCTCGCACTATGCCGTGCTCGCGGTTCAGGGCGAAGATGCAGTCGAATTCCTGCAGGGCCAGCTGACCAATGATGTTACCAAAGTCGACGATCAGCACAGCCAGCTCAACGCCTACTGCAATAACAAGGGACGCATGCTGGCCAGCTTCAGATTGTTCAGCAGCGAAGGCACATTTTTTATCGCTCTGCCACAGGAACTGGCTGATACGGTACTCAGCCGTCTGCAACAATATGTATTGCGCGCCCAGGTCGCGATGGGTGATGTCAGCGATTCATTATTAAGAATAGGTGTGTACGGCGAACAGGCCGCCGCTGCACTCGAGGCACATCTCGGTACGCTACCCGCCGGCATGTGATGATGTCGTGCAATACGACCATGCGATTGTGATTCGCTGCGCGGGTGAACATCGATTCGAACTGTACGCCACACCGCAACATATGCCGGCGCACTGGCAAGTGCTGTCCGCTGCGGCCAGCGCGGTCGGCGCCGATCACTGGGAATTACTGAACATCCGCGCTGGCGTTCCGGTGATTACCGCTGCGACCAGCGAAGCCTTTGTGCCACAGATGGCCAACCTGGAATTGATCAACGGTGTGAGTTTTACCAAGGGCTGCTACACCGGCCAGGAAATCGTTGCACGCATGCATTACCTGGGAAAACTCAAGCAACGCATGTACCACATCAGCATCGACAGCAAGACCGTTCCTGCTGCGGGCGACACACTGTCTGCGGAAAACGCCAAAGCCACACAGGAAGTTGGCACCATCGTCAGCGCGCAGCTGGCAGAAACCGGGAAAGTCGAAGCACTGGCCGTGATACAAAACAACTATGCCAGTGAAGGCAATCTAAAACTGGGAACGCCCGACGGGCCGGATGTGGAACTGCTCGACTTACCTTATGCTCTCAAGCTCAGAATCTCAGGCAATAACATAAAACTTCAGTGCAACACTGCTCAAGTGAATAGCCCACAAGAGCAGTATTATTTCGAGATCAGGCTAGTCGGTAAACAGGCTATTCAGAAAATACTCAGTAATCAAAATGGCTGGCTGATGATTGGCCATGATTCGATAAGTACGATACGCAAGCTCACCACACTGCTCTGTGCCAAATACAGAAGCCTTTGATTCATCGACTTCACAACCCATGTCAAGAATTTCGCGATAGGTTTCAAGGCCGCATTCACGCAACAGTTCACCAATCCCGATCCTGCCATTCAACAGTGATTCACGGAGATGATCGGGTAATATTTCCAGGCGTATCAAAGAGCGCGCATAAACATACACCTTGCCGCTCTCCTCACCTTTCAGACGCACTTCGCGTTGTAGCGCTTTATCACCTTTTTTAATGTTGAGCCATTCCTGGTCGGCAGAAACAGCTATCTCTTCCTGAGAAAGGGTATCAACAATAATCTGTTCCCAGAAAAACGCTTCCAGGCTTTTGGTCACCGTTCCATCGGTAATCATCAGCGTACGTAAAAATGGCGGGAGTGCACGCAGGTCCAGACTTTCTTTTTTACCATTCTGGACCAGCCCACCGGGCACATAGCCTCTTACTTTGAAGTACTCTTTCATTGTATCGTCTGCGTAACCCGGTCTTGATGACAGCCATTTAACCGGCTAAAGATATCGCTCTTATTTTAGTTTGCATCCAGCAGTTACCGGCCCATAAAAACCGGATGAGTTCAGTTTCGCCTTACTGTAGCAACCCGCCTGATATGACTTTGTCATAATCTGCCCAAAATCCGGACATCGCCTGTCGTTATCTGTTGCCGGCGCGCCAGCCGTATACTGGCAACGGTAAGCGATTTTTCCATCCACATTAATATCATCGTACGCAACTGCACTGCCATCGATGAAATGTACAACACTCAGTTTTCTAAAATGACCATCATCCTTAAACCATCTTGTCTGGCAACCATTATAGCGCGCGTCAATATCAGGATTGCGTGGATACACATAAATAATCACACCATGCACCTGGGTTTCACCAGCAATCGACGGTGGCGTAGCAAGACCGCAGTTTGTCCCCGATGCCGCCGCCAGGTTTACAAACAGTGTCGCAGTGATCAAATACATGCTCGTGTATGAAAAACGCCTATCATCATTATTTTCTTTCTCTGCGTTCTCTGCGTCTTTGCGGTTTCGCTTCTAAGCTTTTAAAAATTATTCAACCTCAGCACGCATGTGCGGAAACAGAATAACATCACGAATAGACGGCGCATCGGTAAGTAACATCACCAGTCGATCGATACCAATCCCCTCACCCGCGGTCGGCGGCAGACCGAACTCCAGCGCGCGAATATAATCCGCATCATAGTGCATGGCCTCGTCATCACCGGCTTCCTTTTCTGCCACCTGCTTATGAAAACGCTCCGCCTGGTCTTCGGCATCGTTCAACTCGGAGAAACCATTGGCAATCTCACGGCCACCGACAAAAAATTCGAAACGATCGGTGACATGATCATTGTGATCACTGCGTCGCGCCAGCGGTGAAACTTCAGTGGGGTACTCGGTAATAAAGGTCGGATTCATCAGCCGGTGCTCGACCGTTTTTTCGAAAATTTCAATCTGTACCTTGCCCAGGCCATAACCGTCTTTCAGTTTGATATCCAGTGATTCAGCCAGTTTTCTCGCGGGCTCGAGTTCTGATATCTGTTCGGCCTTGACGTCCGGATTAAAATGCAAAATGGAATCGAACACACTCATGCGCGCAAACGGACTACCAAAATCATAGGACTCACCCTGATAGTGAACCGTGGTATCACCCAGTACTTTTTGCGTCAGCTTGCGCAACAGATCTTCTGTCAGATCCATCAGATCATTGTAATCCGCATAGGCCTGATAAAACTCCAGCATGGTGAATTCAGGATTGTGCCGCGTGGACACGCCTTCATTGCGGAAGTTACGATTGATTTCATAAACGCGCTCGAAACCACCGACCACAAGCCGCTTGAGATAAAGCTCGGGCGCGATACGCAAAAACATCGGCAGTCCGAGTGCATTGTGATAGGTTTCGAACGGGCGCGCCGTGGCGCCGCCAGGAATCACCTGCATCATCGGCGTTTCCACTTCCATGTAACCGTGGTCATCGAAATAATTGCGAATGAAAGCAATAATCCGCGTACGCAGGCGGAAAATATCTTTCACTTCCTGGTTCATGATCAAGTCGAGATAACGCTGGCGATAACGTACTTCGGTATCGGTGAGGCCGTGAAATTTTCCCGGCAGTGGGCGCAGTGACTTGGTGAGCAAACGCAGGTTATCAACCTTGATAGACAGCTCACCGGTCTGGGTTTTGAACATCACACCTTCGGCCGCGATCAGGTCACCCACATCCCATTTTTTGAAACCTTCGTTGTAAACGCCTTCGGGCAGGTTATCGCGTTGCAGAAATAACTGGATCTGACCTGACATGTCCTGCAATCGGGTAAAGCTTGCCTTGCCCATGATGCGCTTCGCCATCATGCGTCCGGCAACCGCCACACGCTGACCCAGCGCTTCGAGTTCTTCGGTGGTTTTGTCGCCGTAGTGCGCGTGCAGATCCGCCGCCATGGAATCGCGCCGAAAATCATTGGGAAACGCATTGCCCTGCTCGCGCAACGCGCTGAGTTTTTCCCGGCGCTGCGCGATGAGCTTGTTTTCGTCTTCGGCTGTCAGTTCTTTAGTTTCGTCATTCATTATTTATTAACTACTGTTAAAAAAGATTTTTTACCACAGAGACACGGAGAACACAGAGGAAAACGTAAGTCCTGTGTTAAAAACAATAAAGTTTTTTCTCCGTGTTCTCTGTGCCTCTGTGGTTTCGCTTTCAGTTTTAGCTTTTACTAAAAATTGTTTTTCTCTGCGTCCTCTGCGTCTCTGCGGTTTCGCTTATTTTTCAGTTTACAAGCCCACTTTTCAGGCTGGCTTCGATGAACTGATCCAGTTCACCATCGAGTACCGCCTGGGTGTTGCCGGTTTCGACGCCGGTGCGCAGGTCCTTGATGCGTGACTGGTCCAGCACGTAGGAACGTATCTGGCTGCCCCAGCCGATGTCTGATTTGTTGTCTTCCTGGACCTGTTTATCAGCATTACGTTTCTGTACTTCGAGCTCGTAAAGCTTGGCCTGTAACTGTTTCATCGCGCTGGCCTTGTTCTTGTGCTGCGAGCGATCACTCTGGCACTGTACCACGGTGTTGGTCGGTACGTGCGTGATACGCACTGCGGATTCGGTCCGGTTGACGTGCTGACCACCGGCGCCGCTGGCGCGATAAACATCGATGCGCAGATCGGCCGGATTGATGTCGATTTCGATATCGTCGTCGATCTCGGGAGAAACAAACACTGCTGCAAACGAAGTATGGCGACGATTGCCGGAATCGAACGGCGATTTTCTCACCAGGCGATGCACCCCGGTTTCGGTGCGCAGGCGGCCGTAGACATATTCGCCTTCGATGCGAATGGTTGCGCTTTTGATGCCAGCGACATCTCCATCGGAGACTTCCATCAGTTCGGTTTTAAAACCGTGCGCCTCAGACCAGCGCAGATACATGCGCAGCAGCATCTCGGCCCAGTCCTGCGCCTCGGTGCCGCCAGAACCGGCCTGAATATCGAGAAAGGCATTGCAGGCGTCCATTTCACCGGAAAACATGCGGCGAAATTCGAGCTCTTCGACCTCGGTTTCCAGGGTTTCCAGGTCGCTGGCGACCGCAGCGACGCTGGCCTCGTCGTTTTCTTCAGCTGCCATTTCCAGCAGCATCGCCGCATCGTCCAGACCGTGGTCGAGCTGGTCGATGATCAGAACTATTTTTTCGAGTCGTACCCTGTCCTGACCCAGTTTTTGCGCCCGCTCGGGCTCGTTCCAGACATCCGGCTGTTCCAGTTCGCGATTGATTTCTTCCAGTTCTTCTTTACGGCTGGCGTAGTCAAAGATACCCCCGAAGCGAATCCGTGCGCTGTTTGAGATCATCGATTTTGTAACTGACTGGATTGATTTCCATTGGAGCTGGCCGTATCTGTGCTGACTAAAAGGACGGAATGATACCGTATGGTGGCTGCGCGAGCTACCGCTAAGGCAGCTCAGAACCGAGAATCAGCGATCTGCGGTTTTTTTTGCGACCTGGTCGCGCAGATAGACCGGAATCGCATGACTGGCATCAACGCCGGTTTCACCGCTGGCGAGTTTTGCCGCCGCCAGCTGGGCAATCGAAGCCGCGGACGGGAACACCTCGGCATGGCTGGAACTGACACAGGCGCCGAGGCGCTGTTCCAGCACATCGGCATAACTGCCCCAGCCGGTGCCCGCACCTGACCAGCCTTCGGTATCGGGCACCGGTACCTGATCGGGCGGCGACACCATTTCCTTGCCCTGCAACATCGGCACACCGGCCTCATTGATGTAAGCGCCCCAGTAGACTTCGCTCATGCGCGCGTCGATCGCGGCCAGCACCCTGACCGCGCCGTGCTGCTGCATCTGGATGTGCGCAATCGAAGCCAGCGTGGAAACAGGCACGATGGGCAAATCCTGCGCCAGCGAAATGCCCTGCACTACGCCGGCAGACACGCGCAGCCCCATGAATGAGCCCGGGCCGCAGCCAAACGCGAGCGCATCCAGCTCAGCCTGACTCAGCCCGGCTTCGGCAAGACAGTCGTCCAGCATCTGTAATATCAGATCGGTGTGTTCCCGAGGCGCCAGCTGATAGCGCTGGATGATTTCACCGTCGATGTACAGCGCGGCCGAACAGGCCTCGGTAGCAGTATCAAGCGCGAGCAGTTTCAAAGGCTTCATCCTCGACACGCGCATCGAAAAACTTCTGCACATCGGCCAGCTGTCGTGTCTGTGGCATTTTGGGCAGGCTGTTCAAAAATATTCGGCCATACGATTTTTGTTTCAGGCGCGGATCACCGATCACCACCACACCGTGATCATTAATATCGCGAATCAGTCGACCCACGCCCTGCTTCAGCGCGAGCACCGCCTGCGGTACCTGGTATTCCATGAACGGCTGGCCACCTGCATTTCGAATCGCATCGATGCGCGCCTGCATCACCGGATCACCGGGCGAAGCAAACGGCAGTTTGTCGATAATCACGCATGACAGTGCACCACCGCGCACATCGACCCCTTCCCAGAAACTGGAGGTGCCGAGCAATAACGCCGACGGTGTCGCGCGAAATTTTTCCAGCAGCGCGTGTTTCGGCACATCGCCCTGAACAAATAGCGGGTAGTCGCTGTTGTTTCGCAAAATCTCGGCGGCCTCGTGCATCGCACGGTAACTGGTGAACAGTAAAAACGCGCGGCCGCCACTGGCGCGCAGCACCGGCATGATCTTCTCGATCAGCGCACGGTGAACGAAAAATCGGAAGGCTCGGGCAGGCCTTCGGGCAAATACAGCAGGCTTTGTTTTTGATAATCAAACGGGCTTTCCCAGACATCGCTGCGATAATCGTCCAGTCCAAGACTGCTGGCAAAATGGCTAAAGTTGCGATTGACCTGTAAGGTGGCCGAAGTAAACAGCCAGCTCGCAGAAAAATCATCGGTGTGTTTGCGAAACAAAGCAGCAACGTCGACCGGGGTGGCATGCAGAATAAAACTTTTAGTATAGGTTTCAAACCAGAGAATGGCCGCATCAGAACCTGATGGCGCTGTGGCCGCTTCACTAAAACGGCGCAAGCAGGTTTGCATTTTAACCGCACGCTGAAAACATTGATCGAGGCCACGGCTGCGTTCAGAAGCCTTATCCAGTACCTCGGCAAAATCGCCCAGCGCTGTATTCAATTCAGCCAAGCGTTTTCACCACTGAGGGTTTGTGCTGCAAGTGTTCGCCAGGCCAGTCGCGCGCCCGACTCGCCCAGCGCAAGACGAAAATCACGCGCTGCCGTTTCCACCGCATCGGCATATTCGCGAATCTGGTGCATATCGGGCGCATCATTCACCTGTTCGGCGATGGCGTCTTTCGCCAGACCAATCAACTGGCGCGAACTGATCGATTCACCGAAAAAGCGCGAAGCCACATCGTGCAGCTGGTGCGCTTCGTCAATCACAAACACTTCACCGCCGGGCAGCAGCTCGGCAAAACCTTCCTGTTTCAAACTCATATCCGCGAGTAATAAATGGTGGTTGACCACCAGCACATCGGCTTCCTGCGCTTTTTTTCTGGCCTTGACTACATAGCAGTCATCCCAGTAGTCACATTCACTGCCCAGACAATTATCAACAGTGGAAACCACCATCGGCCAGACCATGGAATCTTCAGCCACAGCGGGAAGTTCGGCGATGTCACCCGACTCGGTCTGTTTTGACCAGGTTTCGATCTCGATGCAGCGCGGCATGGGTTTCACTATTATGAAACCCAAGCGAAGGCGCGAGTTCGAGACGATGCAGACACAGATAATTACTGCGCCCTTTGAGCAGCGCGGATTTCACCTGTACGTCCAGTGCACTGATCACCCGTGGCAGGTCGATGTGGTAGAGCTGGTCCTGCAAATGCCGGGTGCCAGTCGAAATAATCACTTTTTTGCCCGAATGTATCGCCGGCACCAGATAGGCAAAGGTCTTGCCGATACCGGTGCCGGCTTCGGCGACCAGCACCTGTTTGTGACTGATCGCGTCATCAATCGCTTCGCACAGGTCGATCTGACCTTCGCGAACCTGAAAACCCTCCAGCGCTGTCGATAAACTACCGCTTTTACCGAGAAAATCGGCTGCCCGCACTAAAGATTCTCCAGCGCGTGAATATTACGATCAGCCCGCTGTATCTCAGCCTGGTCGTTCAGCATCACACTGGCCTGACGAAAAAATTGCCAGTTCAGAAGCTTCAGGTCGATACGGCCTGTGGCGTAGGAATTACTGCGCGTCGCCAGCTCGCGAGCACGTTCCGGCTTGCCGGACTGCAGCGCCAGCCATGCCATGCGACTCCAGCCTGGCGCGTAATCTGGTGCAATGCGCAGTAAGCGCTCGAGTGTATTTTGCGCAGACTTCCAGTCAGACCTGGCAATTTGTTCGTCGGCCTGCCCGGTCAGCTTGATCACGGCTGGCGACGCTTCTGCCTGTTTGCCGCTGTCACCCACACTAATGGTGATCACCGACCATTCTGGAAAATGTGCCGTGCTGGTCGCAAGCGCGCCCGCCCTGGCTGATATTGGAGCACTGGGAGTTGGACCACCAACGCTGGCGCAGGCAGAGAGCAATATAAAGATACCAGTGACTGGCAATTGAACGAGTAAAAATCTGAGGCTTATCGCGTGTCATAATCAATTGAAGATTCCTCGTAACCAGTTACCGGTCGTGCGTCCTGCACAGGTACTGGATGTAGTAGGCTCCGAGCCAGTGATGAAAGGCAATTCTATCGCATTTTCACAGCCCTGCTCTGAGAGTTCGCCGGTGGTGGAATCCACCCAGTGCATTTTTATATCGGCACCCATGGCGGGTCTGAATGGACGATGCGCTATTCTGGACATAAACGCCGTCCAGACCCGCAGCGCACCAGTAGCACCGGTAATGCCCGCCGGGCTGTTATCATCATTGCCCACCCAGACCACGCCGACCCGGTCACCGCTGAAACCGGCAAACCAGCTATCTCGCAGGTCATTGGTGGTACCGGTTTTACCTGCCACCGCCAGATCCAGCTCTTTCGCCAGACTGTGCGCCGTCCCGGTTCGGGTAATCTGGCTCAAAGTGTAATTGACCAGCGAAATCGCATCCGGGTCAATTTTGCGACTCACAGAAAGATGATAGCGGCTCAGTGTTTTACCCGAATTGTCCAGCACCGCAACCACGCTGCGCAACGGGCTGTGAAAACCGTTAGCAGC
This sequence comes from uncultured Gammaproteobacteria bacterium, assembly GCA_963721085.1. Lineage (GTDB taxonomy): Bacteria > Pseudomonadota > Gammaproteobacteria > SZUA-229 > SZUA-229 > JASBSR01. Next base: position 5,944 of record CAVRHW010000010.1, on the reverse strand, counting down.
AAAGGTCTGATACACCGAGGCGACTTCGAATGGCGTCATCGGCACCGCACCCAGAGTGATCGAGGGATACGGTGGCAAATCCCGCGGTGTCCCCAGATCGTGCAGGGTTTTGACAATATCGGCGAGACCAATGTCCAGACCTGTTCTCGCTGCTGGAATATTGTATGAGTGCAGTAAGGCATCAAACAGTATCACCTTACCATGATACTCATGATCATAATTTTCCGGCGCCCATATTTTTTTGTCTTCACCCATCACTCGAAGCGGGCTGTCGTCAAGCACGGTTGCCAGTGTGTAACGATCAGGGTGCTGCAAGGCCGCAAGATAAATCACCGGTTTGATCAACGAACCGATCTGGCGACTCGCATCCAGCGCACGATTGTAACCAGAATACGAAGGCGTGCGATCCCCTACTATTGCCAGCACATCGCCACTGTCAGGCGAAACCACAATCGCTGCGGTTTGCAAACCCTGTTTACGATAATCAATTTTGGGTAATACGCTGGTTACCGCATCTTCCGTTGCATTTTGCACAAGCGGGTCAAGCGTTGTGAATATCCGCAAACCGTCAGAACTCAGATCATCCAGACTGTAGTTTTCCTGTAACTGACGTTTCACCAGATCAATAAAGGCCGGGTAATGTCCACGCCGAGCGTGTTGCGTTACATCGACAGGTTTTTTCGCAAGCAAATCAGCCTGCATCTGGGTTAGCAATCCATTCTTTGCCATCACATCAAGTACAACCTTGCGACGTTGTCTGGCTCGCTCGGGATTGCGTACCGGATTGTAATAAGAAGCGCCTTTTACCATACCCACCAATAGCGCCATCTCATCCACTGATGTTTGCTTCAAAGGTTTTCCAAAATAATATTCACTGGCAAGACCAAAACCATGGATGGCTCGATTCTGGTCCTGCCCCAGGTATACCTCATTGATATAGGTTTCCAGAATGAGCGACTTGCTATAATGAAGCTCAAGCAATAAAGCCATCACCGCTTCATTTGCCTTACGCCACAGGTTCTGACTGGGTGATAAAAAAAGATTTTTTACCAGCTGTTGAGTGATGGTACTACCGCCCTGAACAGCACCGCCGGCTTTTATATCGGCCATTAATGCGCGAGCGATAGAATGGGGGTCAACACCATGATGTTCATAAAAACGTTTGTCCTCGATCAGGACCAGTGTTTTTATGAACATCTCAGGAACATCATCCAGTTTCAATAACAGGCGATCTTCCTTGCGAGCAGGAAAAATTCCGGCAATGTACACCGGCTCAAAGCGAACCAGTGCAACCGGGTTGCCCGTGTACAGATCATCCAGCGAATCAATCTGGTCGTTTACAATATTTAATCTGAACCCGGCGCCATTCTCTGCACCATCGTAAAATTTAAAAGGCCGCGTCTGGATTTCGAAATAATTGCCCCAGTGATGATACTGGCCGGGCTTTGAAGGGATTTGTGAAACCGGAGTGTAATTGAGCATTTTTAGCTCGGTCATTAAATCATCTACGCTCAGATGCTCGCCCTGATAAATTTCCAGCGGCCGGGCATACACGCTTGCAGGCAATTTCCATAAACGCCCTTCAAACATGGTTGTGACTTCATGGTCAAGATACAGCAGATAACCAGACAAAAGCACAAGCGCGGCCACGACTGCCAGCAGCCACCTGTGTTCTTTCAAATAGAGTTTTAGACTAATCTGGTGAGCCCCGTGTTTCTGATGCCTGCTCCTGCGTGACTTCGGTGACTGCTTTGTATTGCGGCGTCTCTGGCCTGCCATGTTCTTTCTCACATCTAATGTCGCCGCAGGAAACCACTCACCCGCAAGCAGTCAATCGAACAAACAAAAAAGAACAGAGTATACATGAGCCACCGGCCTTGAGACCGGCGGCAAAAGGAAATGTTCAACCTTTTGAGGTGCTTATACTTAGTGGCAGGTGGATAAAAACCGTGCAGACTTACCCTTGCAGGGATCTGAATCGAATTCAGCTTTACGCTTGGCTTCCTGATCTTCGCGCTCTTTCAGCAGCGCCTGACGTTTGGCCTCGAGCGCTTTCTGCTCTGCAGCCTGCTGAGCGGCTGATTTCACTGGTTGTTGCTGAGGCTTATTATCGGGTTTTCTGGCAACTGGCCTAGGCTTTTTCTCAGCCTCTTTAGCCGCCGCAGCTGCGGCCGCCGCTTTCTTTTGTTCAGCCTGACGCGCTGCTGCCTCGCGCTGTTTACGTAATTCTTCCTCGCGTTTTGCTTTTAGCGCGGCCTGCCGTTTTTCTTCGGCCGCTTTTCTGGCCAGCTCTTCCTGTCTTATCTTATCGTTTAACTGTGAGGCAGCACGTTCGGCTTCTACATTACCCTGAAGTGTCGCTTTATTGTACAGATCCAGGGCTTTTTCTCTGTTGACCGGAACACCTGCGCCTTCCGCATAGATTTTTCCCAGATAGTACTGCGCACCGGCATCACCACTGCTGGCTTTGGCGGCCAGATCTTTAAACTGGGCCTTGTTATTTTTGGTGATGCCGTTCTTGCTCATATCCCAGTACAGCAATTTAAATTTAGCCATCTCGTGTCCCTGAGCGGCTGCTTTGCTAATCCATTCTTTAGCCAGCTTCATGTCTTTTGTGGTGCCGAAGCCGGTTTCGTACATTTCACCGATTTTAAACTCAGCTTCAGCATTGCCCTTCTGCGCCAGCTTCATCTGAAAATCAAACAGGCCGTCTGCACTGGCTATACATATTTCGGCCAGGAACACCACGAGCAACAGCAGATGCCCCACTGCCCGTATCCAGCGTCTTGGAAAACAGCGACACCCCGTTGTTAAACAGGGCCTGTCCATGATATGTAGTGTTCAGATGCATTACCTTATGTTTTCCGTAAAAGCGTTGCCCGGCCTGAACCGAGCAACACTATGTTTAAGTACGCTTCTGATTTTTGAGATCAGAAAATAACATCCAGTGCAATACTGGCGATACCAACTTTCTGGGTCGGCGATGGAACAGAAAAGCTTGTGTCAAACAGACCGTAGTTGAATATCTGGTTAGCGTTCTGCAAGATCAGTCGGATCGGTTGAAACATCGACCACGCTGTATTCCATTTTCAGTGCGGCACTGTCATTAACTTCATAACGCAGACCAGCAGTGACCGAAGTCTGGATCGGTACCGGGAAATTGAATGTAGTTCATATTGGCTGCATAGGGTGTTGGCACCCCTACGACTGTTACTGCACCAGCACCGGTCGCTGGATCATAGTTAGTCGACGCTTTACCGTCTATTGAGGCAAATGTCAGGTGAGGCAACCATTTACCCATACGATAACCCAGAGTGGTGTACCAGGCTGTGGTGTCACCAAAGGGGCGTGAAAGCTTATCCGTGGTTGTGCGTTTCTGCCACTCGGCATACACCACCACATTTGACATATCGAGATTAAAACCTGTCGAAGCCACATTACATTTACCCACGCCATTCAATTCTACGTTCACTTGAGTACCAGGACCAAAAAAAGGATCAAGATTAGGCGCATCCGCAGTGAAGCCGCCGAAGGTGTTCACTTTACGACAATGGAAATCACTGGCGTGGATCAGGAAACCGGGCGCTGCGTATTTAATGTCAATACCAGCAATCCCTTCGGCTTCAAAATAACCTGTGCCGCCGGAGTTCGGAATGTCATCACGGTTGGAACCGATATAAGGCTGGAAGCTCAACTGACCTTTGCCAAGCGGGAAGCTGAACAATAACTCAGCACCGTTCACCGTGTTCAATGGGTTATTCAGGTAATACACTTCTGACGGGGGACGAATCCAGGGGTAGGCATAACCTACTTCCACATAGTCATTCACCAGATACACAGGCTGTTTGATCTTACCCGCGTGCAGGCTGACATATTTATTGAATTCGTAATCGACATAGGCCCACTCGACCACCGCATTGAAATTTGATTGTGTGCCTGACCTAAAATCTGCGCCACCACAGAAGCGTTGTCGGCAATCTCTGAAGTAATCTGCAGGCCGAAACGTGTATCTGTTTCGAAGGTAATGTCATGGGTAATACCTCGATCACCAAGACTACCGATATACACATTACCGTTTTTGTCATTGCTTCTGGCCGCGCCCACGGTGAAAAAACCATCGAACTGAATAGCATGAGCTGGCGCAGCTACCATGATTGCTGCGAGCGCGCTCAATAGAACGCTGTATCTTGAATTCATCTGAAAGACTCCCCTTTCCTGTACTGCTGACGCAGTACTTTAGTTATTCTGCATTGCTATACAAAGATAGTAGAAAAACGGGCTTTAGCAAGAGTTCTGGACAATAACCAGGAGAGGGCCACAGGGACGTAATATAACTATATGTTTTTTATAGTATTTTAAAATATTTCTAGGCTTTGTTTTTTCGCTTTTTAGACTTTAGCTTGATATGCCTGATCATCCGCTGGCGTTTTGCCTGCTGTTTGGTTGTGAGCACATTTTTGCGCCCGGCAAAGGGGTTGGTACTGCTCTTAAACTCAATTTTAATGGGCGTACCCACAATATTGAGCGCATCGCGAAAATAATTGGCCAGATAACGCTGATAACTGACCGGAACGATCTCGGTCTGATTACCATGAATGATGATGCGCGGTGGATTGCTACCGCCCTGATGAGCATATCGCAGCTTGATCCGACGCCCGCCTACCAGCGGTGGCTGATGGGCTTCGATGGCCTTGACCAGTAGTCGTGTCAGATTGGGCGTAGACATGTCCAGCATCGCTGCCGCATAGGCGCGATCAATCGCACCGTAGAGCTTGCCCACATTGGATCCGTGTAATGCCGAGACAAAAAATACTTCGGCATAATCGATAAAACTCAGGTGCTTGTCGATCCCAGTGCGTATTTGCTGTTTCTGGTAATCGTCAAGTCCGTCCCATTTATTGACCACGAACACCAGTGCGCGCCCGGCTTCGAGTATATAACCCAGTAAATGCAGGTCCTGATCGGCGATTTCCTGTCGGGCATCGACCATCATCACCACCACATTGGCTTCGTCGATCGCCTGCATCGCCTTAATCACGCTGAATTTTTCCACGGTTTCCTTGACCGAGCGACGTCGCCGTACACCCGCAGTATCAATCAGGGTGTACTGTTTATCATCACGCTCAAACGGAACATAGATACTATCGCGCGTGGTTCCCGGCATATCGAATACCACGACACGTTCTTCTCCCATGAAGCGATTGATCAGGGTCGACTTACCCACATTCGGTCGCCCGGTGAATGCAACTTTTATCCCTGGATGCGCACCGACATCAGCGGGTTCTTCCGCCACCTCGGACAATACTGTATCCAGTAATGCAGCAGTACCACGATTATGCGCAGCGGCAATTAATACCGGCTCACCAAAACCCAGAGCGTAAAACTCCGCCGCGACTGTTCGACTATCCAGACCATCGGTTTTGTTAACAACCAGAGTAATCGATTTGCCGGATAAGCGTACCCGGCCGGCGTATGACCAACTTGTTCCCAGGCCTTTTTCAACAAACGTATCCTCCAGAAAATCTGTTACTTCGTGATAGGTAAAGGAGGAAGGAGGATCGTTGAAATCGCCGCAAAGAATTACCGGGTAAGGGCAGGTTTTGATTTGATTTGCGAGAAAATCTACTTGTTTTTCGCGAAGCCGAAATGCATCCGACAATTTATTGTAGATTTTGAAAAAATGCAGTTTAGCATTTTCTTCATTCTGAATATCAGGGTTTACTACAAACCCAATGTCTTCCTGCCTAAGCTGGATACTGGCAAAGTGTATATTAAAGGCTCTTACAGTGTCCTCATTAATTACTAAATCAGTGTAAATACCAAAAGTTCTGCTCCCTTCAAATTTTAACTTTCCTTTATTCACTGCCTCATATTTTGAAAAAATCGCCAAGCCGGTAAAGGAACAAGAACTGCAACTGAACGAAGGCACACGTTATACATATAG
>CAVRHW010000009.1:0-8501 GCA_963721085.1 uncultured Gammaproteobacteria bacterium | reverse complement strand
GTGTGGTCGGGCTTGCTTACCCAGCTTGTTTGACCGGATTTGCTTTTTACCTGGTGACAGGCACTACAGTTCACGCCCGCTGCTGCGTGTCCGGACCCCAGCCACGCCTGATTAATTCTGTTATTAGCAAGCTGCATTCTGGGCGCGTCCGCATCTGCCAGCGTGAGCTGTTTCACCGGATACTCATTGCGCGGGTAGTTAGGCAGCGCCTGCAGCAGACTGGCAAATTCACGTTTTGGCATAAAACGTGACTTCAACAGATCCGGCTCGTCCAGGTGCTTGATAAGATAATCAGTATACAGTGCGCGATTGTCGTGAAAATTATGGCAGCCTGAATCCTTGCAGGAATCAAACGGCAGGTTTTTGTGCGAAGGGCGGTCTTTGCCCACTTTCTTATGGCAGTACACGCAGAAGTCAACCGGCTCGGTCAGGCCATTTTTACCAGTGATTTCTTTTTTGTGCTCGGCGTGACAGGTCACGCACTTCACAGCGTCAATGTTTTTCAGCAGATCAGCGTTTCTGGGATCGGTAAATTTCGCCTTGGGATGTGAATCGAATGGTTTGACCCGCACGTTGCCATGACATTTGATGCAGGCCTTTTGTAACACTTCGCCGCCACCAAACGCGGTTTCATGACAGGCGTCACATTTGTCCGCCAGTTGATGATGGCCGTCTGTTAGCGGTCCAGGCATGAAAATCGTCTTGCTGGTATTATGACTCAACATGATATATCCCAGTATCAAGCTCGCAGCCAGTGACAATCCCAGCCACAGCAGCCATTGCTTCGCGTTTTTTGAAAGATTCATTACGCGCGTCAAAAATAGTAAGTTTTAATAACATGAAACCCCAGCAGCACCGGCAGTGGCCATGTCAGCATAATGTGCAGCCATGTCCACCTGGTGCGTTGTTTTTTTGCGACGCCTACGGCCATTCTGTGTTCACCTGCAATTACAGAGCCTGCGTTTGCTCCCACCAACGCCAGTAGTATGAAAGACATCATCAATATCAAATTTAACTCGCTGCCCGTTCTCAGCCCGGTATGCACGATCAGCGCGATCAGTGTTAACGTGCCAAAAACCGCGTGCGACAAACGCCACAAGCTGTAATCACCCCATTTCATTTTTGATGTTCTTTTTTGCAATGTCAGTAACAGGCCCAACGCCATTAATGCCAGCGCTGTAAAGCCTGAAATCTGTTTATACAGTGAATTCCGCCACAGCTCGTCCCAGCGTACCGGCACCTGCACCGTGCTGGTATAAGGAATGTTCCAGATAAATAAAAACAGAACCGCGAGGCCTATGCTCAACAGCGACATCACGCGTAAACTTTTCCATGCGCGCGACGGCGTGCGCTCGAGACTGTTACCCATCATTTCTGATAGCAGGGGCAGGCACGAGCCACATACGGTTCCAGCTCGCGTCTGCTGACCAATACATTCAATACTGTCGCAGCCATTGTTCAGTAACTGGCTCAGCGCGCCGCGTGACACATCAGCGCAATTGCACACCACTGCGCTTGCGGGCCAGGCATTGACATCAAGATCACCAGCGTCAGCTCCAGATATTGCCCGATGATTTGAAACGCACCAGATCCCACAACCATATTCGCCTTTGCTGCTGGATCGCATCGTGCAATAAAGCTGTTTCATGCCAGTCGCCGATTGATATTGCGCCGATCAGCCGCCCTCTGCTGACACGTATCTTTCGGTACGTGCCATCCGCTTTTGAGCGATACACGTACTCGCTCACTCCGGCCGATGTTTCTTCGGCATTTCCCGTGCTGCCCGTACTAAATACTTTTTGCTGCATTACTTTCAGCTGAATAGCACAGGCCGTATTTGTGTAGTGTGAATCTCCGCCGGTGAGCCTGTCCGCCAGCACTGACGCCATATCGAAGCCGGGCTTGACCAGCCCCTGCACTTCTTCCTGGTACTCAGCGCACTCGCCGATGGCATACACGTTCGGATCGGATGTGGTCAGTGTTCCATCAACGCGAATGCCTTTACCAAAATGAATCCCGGCCTCTTTTGCTAATTCAATATTTGCCCGGATGCCGGTGGCGATAATGAAGGTATCACAATCGATTTTTTTGCCCGAACGCAACTTGACTCCGGTGACGCGGTGTTCGCCGATTACACCGGTAACACTGTCATCCAGTATGACTTCCATGCCCATGCTCTCAATCTGCTGTTTTAATTCCTCACCGCCTTGCTCATCCAGTTGCTGCAGCATCAACCATCTACTGTGTTCTATGATTGTGATCTGCGTGTTGTAGCGCTGCATGGCACGCGCTGTTTCAAGCCCCAGCAAGCCTCCGCCCAGCACTACCGTCTGCCGTGTGTGCATGATTCGTGCGAACAGTCTGTCTGCTTCTGTGAGTGAGCGAAATGTGTAAACTCCGGATAGATGGCTATTATGAATCTGCGGTATAAAGGGACTGGAGCCTACCGCGAGCACAAGATGAGAATATTTTTGTACTCGCCCTTCTGCATCTTCAACAGTTTTGTTTTCACGATTGATTCTAACAACCGGGCAGTTGAATCGCGTTTCTGTATTAATCTGGTTGCCTGCTTTTAAAATCAGCGCCAAACTGTCGCGTTGTACATCGCCGGCAAGGTAAGAGGATAATTTGACGCGGTCATACGGCTGCCAGGGTTCTGCACCATAGATGATGACCGGTTTTTGATTATTGCGTCTAACAAGTTCGCTGTAAAAATGCACACCAACAGGACCGCTACCAACTATTACGATTGCGTCTATGTCGGTTGCTATAGTCGTTGTTTTCTGCTGCTCTGCCTGAAAACCTGTTTGTGATGTAACTACACTCATTATTCACTTCGCATAAAAAAGCGCTCGTGTATTGCCTGTGGTTCTACAGAACCAGTCGAGCATTTACCTGAGCGCCTTTGCTTAAGTATTTTTAGGAATCGCCACTGACTCCCGTTCTTTCACTACATTCTTAAGATCAATAGATCTTTTCGATAAAGCCTTGTTAGTTCTACAGCAGATATCATGCCAATCCGCAGTAATGCCTTTGTATTCAACCTGTGCAGGCATCACGTCAGTCAGTTTCGCGCTGATAATGTGCGCAATATGACCGCCCGCACTGGCTCAGTGCATATCGGGTCTTTTATTAAAATAAAATCTCTGCGGCGGTCACAATCTGACCGGCGACCTCACCAATTTTTTTATTGTGATTCATCGCCAGTTGCCGAATGGCTTTATAAGCATTGTCTTCATCGATGTTGCGCTGCTTCATAATGATGCCTTTTGCCTTCTCGATGATCTTTCTTTGCACCAGCGCGGTGCGCATGGTTTCCAGCTCATTGGTCAATAGCAGGTTCTGCTGGAAGTGCACTGTCGCTACTTGCAGTAAAGATTCGAGCCGCGAAAGCTCGGTACACTCGATCACGTACGAAGACGCCCCGGCTTTTACCGCTGCCAGAATCGATTCATTTCTGCCGTCATTTGTCAGCACCAGAACCGGCATCGGGCTGGACTGCGCTACAGATCGCACTGCACGTAGCTGCGTATCAGCAATTTCATCGCAAATGATGACTGTTGCATCGACACTGCCAGCTTTGGGATAAGGGGTAATTTCATCATCGGGGCCCACTAATTTCACGATACGATAGCCCGCTTTGCCAGCCGCCTTCAGTAGCGGCTGCGAGCGCTCGAGACTATCGGCGACTACAATCAGGTCCATAAGACTTTACCTTCTAGTTAACTCGGAAATATAAGAGCAAAATGTATGCCATGTGCCTGGGCGCACATCTTTCGCAGTAGAATGAACCCGAAGATCAGGGTGCCCGAACGCAAGCGAGCATCTGCTAAACTGCCCTCAGTCCACACCTCGGAGATATTTTGCAGCTGACAAACGCTCTCAAACACTGGGGCAGCACCGAGTTTGAGCAAACCCTGAAATCCGAACTCGAAAATCTGCCCACCGGCACCCTGCCATTGCAGCAGGCCACCTGCCAGGGCGGCATCGTGGATGACAGTAATATCTCGGCTTCAATTCTTGGCAGCGAAGATCACGATAAAGAAATCAGAATTCGCGCAGGTATTTTTTTTACTGAAATTGTTGCTGGCTGCAACTGTAGCGAGCCGCCGATGGAAACCAATGGCTACTGTTTTCTTGAGGTTGTTATTGACAAAACAGACGCCGAAATGCGTGTCACTGTTCTTTCTGACTAGCTTATAATCAAAAACTGAATTCCTGATATCTAATATTCCCACGTGCGGCATAACCAGCTGCCAGGCTAGAGAGAAAAGCATGCAGGCTAGCTCGATTGCGAGCCCGAAACTCACAATAAAAAATGATCTGTAGTACTCTAAAATTGTTCGTTATGATCTTTGAATATAAAATAAATTTAGAGATTATTCTGGATCAGTTCATCGATTTACTGCACAAGCCAACTATGTGTCAGCGTACCGGCGCCTGAATGGCTTCTGAAGGTATCGCGTCAAATTCAAATACCTTACCGCCCTGTTCACTGGCAAATGCACTGGCTTTCTCTCTGGATGAAAACGGTACCGCCTCGGGCCCACCCATTCCACCAGAACGATGGCTGCCAAGTACGTACCATGCTTTGCGCGCATCAATCCAGTTATCGACGCCGGGATTGTCCCAGTCCGCATTGCTCATGTCATTGACATACATCGCCGCGATGTTTTTCGGTTCTTCTGCTGAACGGGTAAATGCAATCATATCTCGCACCGAGGTAAACCAGAGTGCTGCCTGTTTGTCATCGAGAATCACCTGCGCCTTGGGACCCTTGTGATTCAGCACGGTCATCAGACAATAATAGCCGGTAGCCTCGCGCGTCAAAGTTTGTGGCGGCGGCATGACGGCAGGCTGATTTTTTTCACAGGCCCCTGTCAGCAGTACAAGAATCAGGCAAATCAATATACGTATTGGTAACTTGGTAGTGTTTATCATATGCGCGTACGTCTAAAGTTCTTTGCGCTGAAACCTGTACAGCGCAAGCGTGAGGGGCGCTATCAACCACAGTAACATCAGACTGACGAGTAGAGTACTGCTGATACCTGCACCGGCAGCGATACCGGCCATGCCCGCCGCATGGCTGACGCCATCGAACAGACTCAGATTCAGGATACGGTATGTGTCTGTTGGACTGATCAGCATCAGGCCTGCAAACAGGTGCTTGCCAATGGACTGGCCTTTATCGAGCAGCAAGGCGCCGAACAATATCAGGTCATACAATATGACAAACACCAGCCATAATCCGATGGCAGCACCGGCTGCGGTAGCGCGCTCTTTTACCAGCACACTGACCAGATAGCCGAGGGCGATAAATATCGCGCCTAATAATAATGAGCTGCTCATCATCACCAGATACGCCTGCCAGCCATCGGTATTGCCGCTATTCAGCACGATCATTATGATGAGCGCGCCGCCGTAGCCGACAAAAATCGCGATAAACAAAATGATGACGTGGCCAATAAATTTGCCCATCATGACCTGCCATCGTGTCACTGGATATGTCAACAGCAGCAGCATGGTACCGCGCTCAAAGTCTCCGACCAGGGCATCGAATGACAGCATCAGAGCAATGAGCGGAATCAGATAGACACTCAGGCTAGCCAGACTGATGACGCTGATATCGAGCGCACTGACACGCAATGAACCGGTTGGCGCCGAACCCAGCATGGACAGCGCCAGCGCCAGTGTGCCCAGCAACACGATTGCAGCTGCAATCCAGCGATTGCGCAATCCATCGTGCAGTTCCTTGAATGCCAGTATCCAGAGCAGCTTCATGATCCAGACTCTGAATTCATATAGTGTTTATACACTTCGTCCAGCCGTGGCGGCATGATCTGGATATCGCGTACCACTTCGCCAAGTCCGCTAATGCGGCGAATCAAAGGCATTTTTTCTGTATTGAAACAGGACAGGTTGATACTCTGATTGTTGACATCAGAAATCGTTACATCTGTACCCAGACTGTCAGCAACACGTCCGGCTTCGCCGGGCGTCACACTGAGACGCAATCGCACTGGCAAAGCGGTTTGCGCGTAGAGTTCATCTAGCGTACCGCAGGCAACCATGGCACCGGCTTTCATAATCACAAAACGGTCCGCTCTGGCCTCGACTTCATTCAGTGCATGCGAAGAGATAATCGAAGTCGCGCCGGCTTTATGCAGATCACCCGTGAGCTGATAAAACTGCTGCCGTAAAGACGGGTCCAGCCCGGTGGTGGGTTCATCAAGAAATAATAGCTGCGGTTTACCGAGCATGGCCTGTGCCAGGCCAAGTCGTTGACGCATGCCTTTTGAATAGGTGCCGACACGCCGCCCGGCAGCTTCAGTGAGTCCAACCTGCTGCAGCAACATATCGCAATCACGCACCGAGGCGCCTTTGAGGCGGGCATAAAATTTCAGCACCTCACGCCCAGTCATGGCCTCGTAGAAGGCCACACTTTCAGGCAGATAGCCCAGCGCGGTGCGCCGTGCAACAGCAGCCTTTAGCGCTGGGTCGCCGCCCAGCACTTCGACCTCGCCTGAACTGGGATGCGTTAACCCCAGCATCAGCTTCATCAATGTGGTTTTGCCTGCGCCATTGTGCCCGACCAGTACCAGACACTCTCCCGCCTGTACATTCAAACTGACATCGCGCACCACGATTTCACTGCCGTACTGTTTGCACACGCGACGTAAGACAATGACACTGCTGTTTGCTATCGCTGGCTCAGACATCGGATAAATCTACCGGCATGGCCAGGCCACCAGTGGATCTCATTTCAGGAGGCGCGATAAGTGGCGCACTATCGGTCACGCCGCCAGGGTGGATGCCGGGAAACTCGGATTGCGCCCATTTTAATATCTGCACTGCAGGGCTGTTCAGCAACAGCTTGGCCAGCGGATGTTGCCAGATAATCTGGTCAACCAGATCGTTAGGCCTATAAGGACGGTCGGCAATACCGTTGGCATCGATATCAAAAGCAAGATTGTCACTCCAGTAGTTGCCGTGGCCGTTTTTGGACCATTCTATATAACGTGTGCCCACGTATTTTACCTGGGTACGGTTGTTGATAAAGGCATTGCCATAAATTTCATTGCTTTCAGAACCCGCGGTAAAATGAATGCCGATCTGGCAGTCCCGAAAAAGGTTGTTTGTAAATTGATTGAAGTTACTGTTATAGATAAAAACACATTTCTCAGGACCACCATCGTCACCGCCAGTAACACGATTGCCATCGATTACCGAATAGTTTGCAAAGTTAAAAAATAATCCTCGCTCATGGTCACCCTGTGAACGGTTATTCATTATCTTCAGATGATGTGAAAACATCAGCGCATAGCCCACGTGATTATTGATAGAGACATTACCGCTCACTTCGCTATCGTTGGTGTACATGTAGTGTATAGCAAAACGTAAGTCACGCAGCCTGTTGCCATGAAACACATTGTTGCGACTGGTGGTGACAAAGATGCCATCACGGCCGTAACGAATATCGTTATTCTCTACTATCGAACCTGGTGAATTCCATAAATGTATGCCATTGCCACGATCATTGATTCGATGATTGCGGCTACCGATAATGACATTATTCTTTATTATTGCTGAATCCGGCCCTTTCAGATTAATACCAAACAGATTGTTTTCAAAATAATTGTCTTCAATTCGTGCGCGATCGCCTGCATCAGTGATAAAGACGCCGCTGTCTTCGATTACCAGGTTGCTGCCAGAATGCTCAATACGCATACGACTAACCAGTGCATCGGGTGCCGACACGGTGATAACATGTCCTGATCCTTCACCATCGATAATACTTTTCGTATTACCCAGCAGGCTCAGGCTACGATCAATATTGATTGAACCATAGTAAACCCCCGATGACAGAACCAATGTGTCACCATTGTGTGCAGCCTCAATCGCGGCCTGTAGCACACCATGCCCCGGCGACACCCGCCACTCTTTGGCCTGTGCCGAACATGTAGCGAACCACAACAGCACAAGTCCGCCTGCCAGCACTCGGCTGACAAACGGATTTATGCTCTGCTGTGCAAACATCACTGTGTCAGATCAGGCTGGCTCTACCAGCATACGACCGCGCATTTCCATGTGCAGTGCATGACAGAACCACTGGCAATAGAACCAGTGCACCCCGGCGCGATCCGCAGTAAAGGTCACTGATGAAGTTGCCTGTGGCCCGATTTCCATGGCAATGCCGTAATTGGCTATAGTAAAACCATGCGTCAGATCATCGATAGAATCATTGTTGCTAACGTAGATCGTAACCTCATCACCCTGTTTGACTGTGAATTTCTCCATGCTGTAGTTTGGCGCAATCGACCACATATATACACGTACTTTTTTGCCATCGCGCACCACCTTCGAACCCGTACCCAGTTCAACACCATCCTTTTTCGCCTGTGCGCTGGCATCCGCCCACATACGATCACCTTTGGTCCATATTGAATCTGGATTAACGATATCGGCTCGTACAATAATACAGTCATGCGGCTCCGCGAATG
>CAVRHW010000008.1:0-44114 GCA_963721085.1 uncultured Gammaproteobacteria bacterium | reverse complement strand
TGTATTGCTACTCTCGCGTGTAAAAGAAGCACCACAGTGAATATCCTCACCAGTCATTTTTCCCTTGCTGCACAAATCGTGACCTGGTCACTGTTCGCGATCGCCATGGCGATCGCGATCTGGCGTGCGCCCTGGTATCACCTGCGCGACAGTCAGGCGCTCAATATCCTGCTCGGCATGGTCGTTGGTGTCATGGTGATCTGGATGGAAAAGGCGGGTGTGGCCGAGGGTCTGTCTATCCATTTGCTCGGCACCACTTTGCTGACGCTGATGTTTGGCTGGGCGTTTGCGATCATGGGTATCTTCGTTGTACTGGTGGCGCACACGATCCTGGCTGGAAGCGGGTGGGCGGCGTTGCCGATCGAGACGCTTCTGCTTGGGGTGGTTCCTGCGATTGTCAGCTTTGCTGTTTTCCGCATCGTCGACAGACGTTTGCCCAATAATTTCTTTGTTTATATTTTTCTCAATGCTTTTTTCGGTGCTGCGCTCGCTGTCGCCAGTGCTGTCTTTGCCACCACCATCGTTTACGTGGTCAGTGGTGTTTATCCCGCGGCGGAAGTCTGGCATGACTATACCCGTTATGCCTTGCTCACCATGTTTCCAGAAGCCTTCGTGACCGGCATGCTGATGAGCGTGTTCGTGGTCTACCGACCGGAGTGGGTCAGCACCTTCGATGACAGCCGCTATCTCAAGGGAAAATAATTAAAGGGCACGGAGGTGAAATCGAGGCCACACAGTTTTCACTTGTTTAGTGAAAACTGTGTTCTGGCCCCATTTGTTCGTTCTATTGACTACATGTGCCTTTTATGGCCATCCCTAATTCTGCAATTTCTTTTTTACCCACATCCTCGCTAACGAGCTCCAGATTCGCACCGCCTACAAATAGACCCATTTTAATGTACTGATGTATGTAATAGTTTTTACCGCTCCTGGTATCGACAAGAAGGTCGTTTGGAGAAAATTCCGATTCGGTAGATACTTTGTGCTGTTCGTCGCCTTTAACTTGTTCATAGAAAAATACGTCCGGGGCGGTTTCTCCAATGCATTTGCCATCAATCAGGACATCCTTTTTCAGGGCTCCTCCGACGCTACCAGTCCTGTATATGTACAAGCCAGCAGTTCCATTAGGGGGCGAATTAAATTCTTTGGCTTTATTTGAATCAGCTTTGTTGGCCATTGGAACTGATGCGCATCCAGTGAGTAATGCACCAGAAATTAATGCCGCACATAAAATAACTTTTCTAAACATAGTACTTTCCTTTTTTATGGTTGTTGAACTCTATTTTGTATAACGTGAACTGCGGGGGTATGGGTAAAACGTATTGCGATATGGATGGTCCCTCATAAATGACTTGTTAATGTTCCGTTACGAAAGGATATTAAGATCCAGTAAATACTGACTTTTTTAATATCAATGCGATAGCATTAAAACGCGGAGCGTGTGAACTAAAAATCTGACAAGGAGGTTCAGGGTTCTCCTGGTTGGATGGGGTAGTTCCCTCAAGCAACTCGTTTGCATCATTCCAGTATTCGCTTACAGTCCTGTCTCCAGTGCATTAAACGATACATTTTATTCTATGGCAAGCGTCAGCAAAGTGACGTGGCTCGGGCTCCGCCTGTGGGTGCGCAAACCCACCGCAACACTGTATAATACCCCCTCCAAACTAAACCATCATCACCAGAAGTCCTATGTTCGATAATCTCAGCGAAAGATTTGCCAGTACGATCCAGAAGCTCAAAGGCCAGGGTCGTCTCACCGAAGCCAATATCGAAGACGCCTTGCGCGATGTGCGCCGGGCGCTGCTCGAGGCCGATGTCGCGCTCTCCGTGGTGCGCGAGTTTATCGCTGAGGTAAAACAAAAAGCGCTGGGTGAAGAAGTTCTCACCAGTTTGAGCCCCGGTCAGGTCTTTATCCGTATCGTCAATGACGAACTGGTCAGGCTCATGGGCGAGCACAACGAAGCGCTGGACCTGGCCGCGCAGCCGCCGGCGGTGATTCTGATGGCCGGCCTGCAGGGTGCGGGCAAAACCACCACCGTGGCCAAGCTGGCGAAGCATCTGCGCGAACGTCACAAGAAAAAATCCCTGCTGGTGAGCTGCGACATCTACCGTCCAGCGGCGATCGAACAGCTGAAAACCCTGGCCGGGCAGATCGATGCCGAATTTTTCCCCAGCAGCATCGATCAGAAACCCACCGAGATCGCGCGCGCCGCGGTGGACTATGCGCGCCGACACTATATAGATGTGGTGCTGGTCGATACCGCGGGCCGTCTGCACATCGATGCCGAGATGATGAGCGAGATCCAGCAGATCCACGCGGCGGTGAAACCGGTGGAAACCCTGTTCGTGGTCGATTCCATGACCGGCCAGGATGCGGCGATCACCGCCAAAGCCTTCAACGATGCGCTGCCGCTGACCGGGGTGGTGCTGACCAAGACCGACGGCGATGCCCGCGGTGGTGCGGCGCTGTCGATTCGCCAGATCACCGGCAAGCCGATCAAATTCATGGGCGCGGGTGAGAAAGTCGATGCGCTGGAAGCCTTCCATCCCGAGCGCGTGGCTTCGCGCATCCTCGGCATGGGCGATGTGCTCTCGCTGGTCGAGGAAGTGCAGCAGAAAACCGATTTTGCCAAAGCGGAAAAGCTGACCAAAAAGCTGAAAAAGGGCAAAAGCTTCGATTTCAACGATCTCAAGGACCAGTTCGAGCAAATGCAGAACATGGGCGGCATGGTCGGCCTGATCGACAAACTGCCCGGCATGGGCAAGATGTCAGATCAGATCAAGGACAAGGTCAACGACCGCGAAATCCGCCGCATGATCGCGATCATCAATTCGATGACCCCGAAAGAGCGGGCTTTTCCCGATGTCATCAAGGGCTCGCGCAAAAAACGCATCGCCAACGGCTGTGGCCTGCAGGTGCAGGACGTCAATCGGCTGATGAAACAGCAGCTGCAGATGCGCAAAATGATGAAAAAAATGTCCAAAGGCGGCATGGCGGCGATGCTGCGCGGCATGAAAGGCGGCATGCCACCAGGCATGGGCCCGGGTGGCCCGGGATTCTGAGGTCTGCCGCTTAACGCAGATTTCCTCAATAAAGCCGTAAACGACCGTTTCCTATTGAAAAAAAATCGCGTAGAATACCCTGCTTTTTGCGGGTAAGCCCTTTGTTGGGCCTGCCCAACGTACCTGAATACTTATAGAGAACAACACATGGTAACGATTCGTTTATCCAGAGGCGGCAGTAAAAGAGCCCCGTTCTATCACATCGACGTGAAAGACTCGCGTACATCGCGTGACGGTCGCTATATCGAGCGCCTGGGCTTTTTCAATCCAAATGCACGTGGCGCCGAAAAGCGTCTGGCGCTGGATCTGGATCGTGCGACTCACTGGCTGGGCGTTGGCGCTTCGACCTCGCCACGCGTCAAGACCCTGATGAAAGAAGCACAGAAGCAGGCTGCTGTTTAAGACTGCTCTGTCGGCGGCGGCTGATGACATTAGCAGATGACATTATTGTTGTCGGCAAGATCACAGGCGTATTTGGAGTCAAAGGCTGGGTCAAGCTGTACTCATGGACCGAGCCGCGCGAAGGCATAGGTGATTACAATCCCTGGCTATTGCGCCAGAGCAGCAAAGACTGGCGCGAAGTCAAACTCGAAGCCGCGCGCAATCAGGCCAAAACCGTGATTGCGAAAATCGAGGGCATCGATGATCGAGATGCTGCGCAGCTGCTCACCGGCAGCGAGATCGGCATCCGTCCGAGCCAGCTCGAAGCGCTGCAGGACGATGAATTTTTCTGGCGCGACCTGATCGGTTTGCGCGTACTCGGCAAGCAGGGTGTGCTGCTGGGTGAAGTGGATAGCATTATGGAAACCGGCGCCAACGATGTGCTGGTGGTCAAAGGCGAACAGCAGTATCTGATTCCCTGGGTGATGGGCGAGACCATCATCGAAATAGACCTGAACAAAGGTAATATTCAGGTCGACTGGGATGCTGCCTGGAGCGAAGGCGCGGAGTGAGCTGACGATGAATTTTCATGTCATCACGCTGTTCCCGGAAATGATAGAAGGCCTGTGCGCACACGGTGTGCTGGGCAGGGCGATCAAGCAGGGCGCGATCAGTCTGCGGTGCTGGAATCCTCGTGATTTCACCCACGACAAACATCGCACCGTGGATGACCGGCCGTATGGCGGTGGTCCCGGTATGCTGATGAAAGTGCAGCCGCTGGTGGATGCGATCAAGGCTGCGCGCGAAGCGACGCAACCGGGAACGAAGGTGATCTACCTGAGCCCTCAGGGCGAGTTGCTGAAGCAGGACAGGCTGGTCGAAACCGCTGCTGCCGCGCAGGACCTGATCCTGATCGCCGGTCGTTACGAAGGCATCGACGAGCGCATTATTGCGCAACAGGTCGATGCCGAATGGTCGATCGGTGATTATGTACTCAGCGGTGGCGAACTGGCTGCGGCTGTAGTGATAGACGCATTGAGTCGTTTGCTCCCCGGGGTGCTGGGTGATGATGCATCGGCGCAGCAGGATTCGTTCATGAATGGCCTGCTGGACTGTCCGCACTACACGCGGCCGGAAGATATTGATGAGCAGCGCGTTCCCGAGGTGCTGCTCGGTGGTGATCACAGCGCGATTGCGCGCTGGCGATTAAAACAGTCGCTGGGCAGAACCTGGCTGCGGCGACCGGATTTGTTGAACGCGATGCAGCTGGACGCGGAGCAGAAAAAATTACTCGCCGAGTTTCAGCAGGAACAGGCGCAACAGTAAATATATTTTAGTGGAGTATGACAATGAGCAAGATTATTCAACAGCTTGAAGCGGAACAGATGGGCCGCGAAGTGCCTGATTTTTCACCCGGTGATACCGTGGTCGTGCAGGTACGTGTAAAGGAAGGTGATCGTGAGCGTCTGCAGGCTTTTGAAGGTCTGGTTGTTGCCAAGCGTAACCGTGGTCTGAACTCTGCATTCACTGTGCGTAAAATTTCACACGGCGAAGGTGTTGAGCGTGTGTTCCAGACTTACAGCAATGTCGTGGCTGAAATCCAGGTCAAACGTCGCGGTAAAGTACGTCGTGCCAAACTGTATTACATCCGCGGTCTGACCGGCAAGGCTGCACGTATCAAGGAAAAGCTTTAACGACGGGCAGCTCTGCATTGATCAGAGTTTCCACGCTCACTTGCGGATTGCTAAAAAATGGCTCATGGTTAACACCATGAGCCATTTTTATTTGTGCCCGGATATCCCATGCGCAAAATCCTTCTGATCATTAGCCTGTTACTGGTCACGGGCATCGTCCGTGCGGAAAAGTCTGCGGTGACCGCTTCGCCGGTTGCTAAATCATCTCCAGAAACATCACCACAACAAAAACCTTCCAGCTGCGGCTAAATCATCTGCACAGGTTATCACGACACCCTCGCTGGTCACCGGCAAGCAGACGCACACCTCGATACTGGCTTTTCAGTCACTGGCGCAGCTCGATCAAATGGTGGCACTGGGAATGTCGTCGCTGGCGATTAAGCTGCTGGATGAGGAACAGGCTCGCTTGCCTGCGTATTCGCCTGACTGGTATGCGTTCGAGTACAAACGCATTGTGCTGTTTGCAAACAGTGGTCGTTGGCAGCAGTTGCTGGATAGCAGCAATGCATTACTGAGCAAAGCCATTCCTGGTCAGCAGATTACTCCGCGGATACGCCAGTGGTTTGTCAGCCAGCAGGTGGTGGCGCACCTGCACCTGAAACAACCTGAGATCGCATTACAGAAAGCGCGTTCAATATTGTGGAACCAGCCTGCAGATGTTGATAACTCAGGAATGGATATGGTGCTGCGCCAGCTTATTATTCGCGCCTACCTGCAGCTTGATGATGTTGATGATGCACAAAAGGCATTGCAGAAATACCAGCAGGATTATGCCAGCAGCAAAAATGCTGACACGGAAGACTGGCAGTTGTTGCAGGCGCGGGTGCTGATTCGCACTTCGCGTTATCGCGAAGCGATCGCCTTGCTCAAACCGATCGATGACGATATCGCAAAAGCACTGGGGATGCTGGCCGCTGTGCGAGAAAACCCGGGAGCGGCATACAAAATAGTGAAGTCGGCACAACAGGTGCTGGCCGCAAACGAAAAGCGACTGTTGATCAAACATCCCAAAGCGACCGATAAACCCCCGCTTAGCAAGGCCGAAGTCTGGGCGTACAACTATGTGTTGTACGAACGTGCCCGTTTAATGAATTTTCCCGGGCAGGCCTGCATTGCGCTGGAAAATATGCTCGCGCTGGGAGATCATTCCAGTGTGCTGGGTGTAGCTAAGCATGTGAGTGCGGATGACTTGTGGGACCTGTATTTGCGTATCGGGCAGAGTACAGGAAATAAAAATAAACTGCTGGTCGGTGATGATGCGGGCTGGAGCAAACTGGCAAAAAAAATCGAGACAAAGTTTCCGGTGCATGCGGAAGGGCTATACGCGGTGCTCGCGTTAAATGCGCATGATGCAAAAAATCGTGGCATGGCGCATCGCGCGCTGGTTGCCCTGATTGCCAAAAATAAAAACGGCATGGAAATCGTGAGCCAGCTGTATCTGCGCAGCAAACATATTACCCGGCTTGCAACGGTGCCTGCTGAAATCAGGTTTGCGCTGGTGGATTACACCATTGCCAGTGGCCAGATCGATCTTGCAGCGCGCGTGATGCTGAGCCTGAAAGAACCACCCGAAGATAAAAACCCATTTGAATGGCGCATGCGTAAAGCGCGCGTACTGGTGCTGGAAGGAAATTATGATCAGGGCGCCGAGGTGTTGCGCAAAACAGTCACAAAACTCAAAACCATGACACCAGCCATGCTCGACCAGTATTTTCAGGTGGTGTTTGATTTGCAGTCGGTTGAGCAGAATGAAAAAGCGCTGGCCCTGTTTGGGCTAATTAAACACGAATGGTTGAATGCGGAATATGAACGCGAACTGTATTACTGGAAGGCCGAATCCAATTATGCATTGAAACGCTATGCGCAATCGGCCTGGCTGTATCTGATGTCGGCACGCGCGGTGGATCCGGATATGGCTGACCAGTGGTCACAGTCGGCGCGCTATAAAGCGGCAGATGCGCTGACCCGGGCAAAATTATTTGATGATGCCTATACCATGTATGATCAGTTGCTGGCGATGACAGCCAGTGAAACCCGGCGTGTATGGATCAAGCAGGCGATGCAACATGTTGAGCTGCTGCGCAACGCGGATAAAAGCAGGCGCGCGGTAAAATCATGAAACAGCGCTATAGACAGCACTACCGGGCGAGTATAAAAACCCCGTTTGCACATCTTGCGCTGGTGCTCGACGATGATGCGCTGGTAGCTGTCGATTTTATTTCGGCCAGTGCGAAAGAAATACGTCCCGAAACTGCGCAGGCGAAAGACATCGTGCGCCAGATCAGGGATTATTGCCAGCGTTCTGCGCGCAAGTTTGATGTGAAGCTGCGTTTGCAGGGAACAGATTTTCAAAAAAGTGTCTGGCGGGAAATGCAGAAAATATCCTTCTGGTAAAGTCAAAACCTACGGCGAACTGGCAAAGATACTGAATACCTCGCCACGCGCAGTGGGGAATGCCTGTCGTAAAAATCCGGTCCCTCTGATTGTGCCCTGTCACCGCATTGTTGCCACCGGCGGTATCGGTGGTTATGGCGGTGCGACTTCGGGTCGTGTGCTCAATATCAAGCGTCAGTTGTTGCAGCATGAAGGTCTGACGCTTGCTTAGGGTTCTTTAATTAACACCCATGAGCTGTTATCTGGCCATCGATCAGGGTACGCACGCCAGCCGTGCCATTGTATTTGATGCTGACGGGAACGATATTGCCAGTGCGACGGCAGAGGTTGCATTGCAGCGACTGGATGCGGCGCAGGTCGAACAGTCCGCAGATGAACTCAGGGCCAGTATCGGCAAGGTGCTCAGAGATGTGCTGGCACAGTGTCGAGGCAAAGATATTATCGCCTGTGGCCTGGCGACCCAGCGCTCGACCGTACTGGGCTGGAACGCAGATGGCCGCGCAGCCACGCCTGTGTTGAGCTGGCAGGATGTGCGCGCAAGTGCAGCACTTGTGCCGCTGGCAAAACATGCGAGCTGACATCCAGCGCCTCTCCGGGCTGCCATTGTCACCACATTATGGCGCCAGCAAACTGCACTGGCTGATGCAACAGCCGGACAGTTCTGATGCAGACCGTTATTCACCACTGGTGAGTTATCTGTTATTTCATCTGCTCACTGACAAACCTTACCAGGTCGACCACTGTAATGCACAGCGCACCCAGCTGTTCACGCTTGAACACATGGACTGGTCGACACAATTGTGTGACTGGTTCGGTGTCGATAAAAATATGTTGCCTGAATGCAAACCAGTGTGTCACGATTATGGCGTTTTGAACAATGCGTCCATTCCAGTGACCGCAGTGAGTGGTGACCAGAACGCGGCTTTATACGGCGATGGTGCGCTGCCACCGGGTATTGCGCGGATCAATCTGGGTAGCGGTGCTTTTGTGATGCGCACACTTGAGCATTACCAGTCCAGCGAACGCCAGTTGACCGGGATCGCGCTTTCAAACGTGGACGGTGTGACCTGGATGCGTGAAGCGACGATCAATGGTGCGGGCAGTGCGCTGGCCTGGGTGGAAGACAGGTTTAATATTACCAGCACGCGTGAATGTATTTCGGACTGGCTGGCTCAGATAAAGACGCCGCCGATTTTTATCAACAGCGTGGCTGGCCTGGGTTCGCCGTGGTGGTGCAGTGATGTGGAGCCGCATTTTATTGATAGTGATTTATCCGCTGCGCAAAGAATCGCAGGCGTGGTCGAGAGCATTGTGTTTATGATTCATGCAAATCTTGAAATCATGCGCGAAGAATCGAGGCTTGAACGTCTGAGAGTGAGCGGTGGTTTATCGAATCTCGATGTGCTGTGCCAGACGCTGGCCAATCTCAGTGGGCTGACGGTAGAACGTGGTAACGAGGACGAAGCGACTGCGCGTGGTATTGCATGGCTGGCCGCCG
Organism: uncultured Gammaproteobacteria bacterium; assembly: GCA_963721085.1. Lineage (GTDB taxonomy): Bacteria > Pseudomonadota > Gammaproteobacteria > SZUA-229 > SZUA-229 > JASBSR01. Next base: position 35,084 of record CAVRHW010000008.1, on the reverse strand, counting down.
GGCAACCTTCAGGCTGGCAGGCACGAAAGCTGTTCGATGTGTTTAAACCGCAGTATGATGCCAGTCTGCAGTCGCGTTATGATAGCGCGATGGCAGTGTTACAAAAACTGATCAAGGGCCAGGAACAACAATAATGACAAAACTGGTGGCACACCGCGGTTATTCTGCACGTTATCCTGAAAACACAATGAAAGCTGCGCGCACCGCGATTGCGGTCGGTGCCTGCGGTATCGAGTTTGATGTGCAAATGTGTGCCGATGGCAGGTTCGTGGTAATGCACGATGATAATCTGTTGCGCACCTGCGGCGTAGACATGGCGGTGTTCGATCACAGCCTGGCAGAATTGCAAACGCATAGTGCGCACGAACCGGATCGCTTTGCTGATAGATTTTTCCCGGAAAAGATCCCGTCCCTGCAGCAGATGTTAAATTTTATCGCCTGCTGTCGTGGCCTCACCGCACTGATCGAAATCAAGGAAGAAAGCATCGAACGCTGGGGCGTAGAAAAAGTGATACCAAAATTATGTGACATGCTGGCGCCATTCAGCAGACAGTGCGTGATTATCTCATTCAGTGCTGAAGCTATTGCAAAGGTGAAGCAGCACGGTGAAGTACGCGCCGGTTGGGTCTTGCATCAATACGATGCTGCACATCAGACAAAAGCGGCCGAGCTGACACCGGATTTCCTGGTCTGCAACCAGCGCAAGATCGCCGCATCTGAATTATGGTCGGGCGACTGGCAATGGATTGTATACGGTGTGCAGGACGCCGAGCAGGCTGCGCTCTGGGCTGAGCGTAAGGTGGCGTTTGTCGAAACCGATCATATCGCTGAACTTGTAGAACACGAGGCCTTCCGGGATACCATCTGTCGTTATGACTGACACCGGGCCGGATGTCGATCGTTATGACTATATTGTTATCGGTGCAGGCATTCACGGAGCCGGGGTAGCGCAGGCGGCCAGTGCTGCAGGTTACCGCGTGCTGGTGCTGGAACAATATGCGCAACCGGCGCTCGCCACCTCTTCCAGATCGTCCAAGCTGATACACGGCGGCCTGCGTTATCTGGAAAATGCGCAGTTCGCACTGGTGCGGGAATGTTTGCGCGAGCGCGCGTATTTGCTCAACAATGCACCTCAGCTGGTAACGCTCAAGCGTTTCTATATTCCGGTGTACAAAACCACCACACGCAGACCGTGGAAAATCGCGCTCGGTCTGGCGCTGTATTCTTTGTTCAGCTGGCGGCGGTTTTATCGTGTCAAACGCGCGCTCTGGGAGACGCTGGATGGCCTGGACACCCGGGACCTGGATGCGGTGTTCAGTTATTACGATGCGCAAACCGATGATGCTCGACTGACCCGCGCAGTGCTGGCTTCTGCAGAATCACTGGGTGCGCGCACAATATTCAATTGCACAGTACAAAAGGCGGTCGCCGATGCTGAAGGCACGGTGGTGCAGTGCCAGAACGAAGCGGGTTCGCAATCGTACCGCGCGCGTATTGTGGTCAATGCCAGCGGACCCTGGGTGGCGGGCATGCATGCACGTCTGTGTGATGCTGCGCCATTAACGATTTCGCTGGTGCAGGGCGCGCACATCGTGTTACCCGGGCAGATAAGCCAGCCGTATTATCTCGAATCGCCGAGCGATCAGCGCGCAGTGTTCGTGTTGCCATGGAAAAACACAATACTGGTCGGCACCACCGAAACCGCTTTCGAGGGTGATCCGGCCGAGGCCAGTGCCAGCCCCGCTGAGATCGAATATCTGCTGGAAATCTATAATCATTATTTCAAACATCGCTATACCAGAGACGATGTTATCGAAGCATTTGCCGGTCTACGGGTGTTGCCAGCGGGTGAGGGCGCGGCCTTTTCTCGTCCGCGCGATACCGTTTTTGTCCGTGATGATCTGGCCCGACCGCGCGTGGTCAGCATCCTCGGTGGCAAACTCACTGATTACCGCGCCACGGCTGAAAAACTGGTCAATAGCCTGAAACCACTTTTGCCACGAACCAGAGCGATTGCTGACACCGCACGGCTGCCCCTGCCAGAGGTCGACTGAGTCTAAAGCCACCGGTATCGTCACCCACCCACTACCGGTTTTTGCCCCTCATCGGCTTGAGATTTATAATCCCGACCCCATATTCGGCAGTTAACTAAACCTGTTCATTGATATTCAGATTTTGGAGTTTTGCCCATGACTGTTAAAGCCGCTAAAGAAACCCTGGAGTTCCAGACCGAAGCGCGCCAGATCCTGCACCTGATGACCCATTCGCTGTATTCGAACAAGGAGATTTTTGTTCGTGAGCTGATTTCCAATGCCTCCGATGCCTGCGACAAGCTGCGCTTCGAAGCGCTGGCCGACGCCGAGCTGTACCAGGGGGATACCGATCTCAGGATTACGGTTGATTTTGACAAAGACGCAAAAACCGTCACTATTCGCGACAACGGCATCGGCATGACCCGCGATGAAGTGGTCGAAAATATCGGCACCATCGCCAGCTCGGGTACACGCAAATTTCTCGAAAAACTCACCGGCGACCAGGCCAAAGATTCACAGATGATCGGCCAGTTCGGTGTGGGTTTTTATTCCAGTTTTATCGTTGCCGATAAAGTTACCCTGACCTCGCGTCGCGCCGGCCATGCCCAGGACGAAGCGGTTCGCTGGGAATCCGATGGCCAGGGCAGTTTCACCCTGGAGAACGTCAAAAAAGACACGCGCGGCACCGAGGTTGTACTGCATCTCAAGGACGACGAAATCGAATTCGCCGACAACTTCCGCCTGCGTCACATCATCAAACAATATTCCGATCATATTTCTTTGCCGGTGATGATGCTGAAAACCGACTTTAAAGATAAAGACGAAGACGATGCGGAAAAAGAAGATAAAAAAGAAGCCGCACCAGAATACGAGCGCGTCAATAGCGCAGCGGCTTTATGGGCGCGTGATCGCAACGATATAAAAGATGACGAATATAAAGAGTTCTACAAACATGTCAGCATGGACTTTGAAGATCCGCTCGCCTGGGTGCATAACAAGGTCGAAGGCAATCAGAGCTACACCTCGCTGCTGTACATTCCCAGAAAGGCGCCGTTTGATCTTTATGACCGCGAACACAAACGCGGTATCAAGCTGTATGTGAAACGCATATTTATCATGGACGATGCGGACCAGTTGATGCCGACCTATTTGCGCTTTGTCAAAGGCGTGATCGACTCGGACGATCTACCGTTGAATGTGTCGCGTGAAATTCTGCAAAAGAACAAGGTCATCGATCGCATACGCGGCGCCTCGGTGAAAAAAATTCTCGGCCTGCTGGAAACCATGGCCAAAGATCAGCCCGAGGATTATGCGCTGTTCTGGAAAACTTTCGGCCAGGTGATGAAAGAAGGCCCGATCGAGGATTATGCGAACAAGGAACGCATCGCCAAATTGCTGCGTTTCAGCTCTACCGAAACCGGTAGCGAAGAACAGACCGTGTCACTGGATGACTATGTCAGCCGCATGAAAGAAGGTCAGGACAAGATCTATTACATCACGGCTGACAGCTTCAAGGCGGCGAAAAACAGTCCGCATCTCGAAGTCTTCCGCAAAAAAGGCATCGAGGTATTGCTGCTGAGCGACCGTGTTGATGAATGGCTGGTGTCGCATCTGACCGAGTTCGAAGAAAAGCAGCTGCAATCGGTGGCACGTGGTGATCTTGACCTGGGTGATGTTGACGATAAAGATGAAAAAGCCGCACAGGAAAAAGCCGATAAAGAATACGGCGAAGTGATCGAGCGCATGAAAAAGACGCTGGGCGAGGATATATCCGATGCACGCGTGTCACAGCGCTTGACCGATTCGCCTTCCTGCCTGGTGCTGGGCGCACATGACATGACGCCACAGATGCAGCAGATCATGCAGGCGGCCGGTCAGTACGTGCCGAAATCCAAACCGGTGCTGGAACTGAATCCAGCCAACTCCCTGGTACAGAAACTGCGTGATATCAAAGATGATGCCGAGTTTAATGACTGGTCGCACCTTTTGTTCGAACAGGCGCAGCTGGCGGCAGGCGAGCAGCTGGAAGATGCTGCGGAATTTGTCAAACGGGTCAATCGTTTGCTGGGCGCCTGAGTTTCTGCAGTCGTGACGCCATGGACGGCGACAACTGCTTCAGTAGGTATTCATCACTATTGCCAGGATCAGTATCGCCAATACTGAAGCGGCGATAACAATCAATGGTGTGATAAAAGAAGCCGCATTTTTCTGGTCGGAGTCTTTCGGCTGATCATTGTTTTGTTCATACTCATCAATAATAGCGCGTGCTGCAGCGACATCTTCATCGGCAACGTGTATCGTGGCAAAATCCATTACCGCCAGGTCACCGACGCCACCCTGTAGATAATGGCCACCCACATGTGCGTCGATTTCGTATGTTTTCAGCAGGCCCGCAACAATATGCGCTTCCGATATATTGCTTGCTTTATAAATGAGTTCCATGTGCTTGCCTTAAATAGCGGGGGTAAAGTCAGATTGCTTCCGGCGTGGTGAATTATCTGTTTTCATGATTCTGTCCATGAACCGCGCTATGTCAGCCATCACCGGTTTGTTGTCGCGTAATGGACGGGATAATGCTGCCAGGATACCCGGGTGATCGATGCCATTATAACGATGTGACTCGACATCATCTCCTGCTTGCTGCGCGATGCGCGTCAGGCTTTCAATGTTTATGGGTTTGACTCTGCTGTCGTCATTGCCATAGAGTAGCAGCATCGGTGCATCGTGGCCGCTCACATAGTTAACAGGTTGTGATGCCGGGTAATTTTTTTCCGGGCCAAACAATGCAGGCTGATAGTCTTCGGTAAAAGGAAGAAAGTCGTAAGGGCCTGCCAGGCCAATAAATCCTGCGATACTGCTACGCACTTCTGCCGGCAGGCGCGATTTATCCAGCGTCAGTAGTGCGGCCATGTGCGCGCCAGATGAGTGGCCTACCAGAATGATACGGGTGGTGTTGTCGCCGCTGAATTTGGCGATATTATTATGTACCCACGTGGTTGCATTGACCGCGTCGGTCATGATGTCTGCGAACATGTGTTCTGGATAGTGCCGGTAGTCCGGGATAACGACGCTGTAACCTAGCGATGTAAACGCCTGGGCAACAAAGGCATAATCTTTTCTGGTATAAGACATGCACGCGCCCCAGCATCCACCATAGAAGAATACAACGACGGCCTTTTGTTTTTTGTCATGCAATGTCTTTTCTGGTACATAGATGTCCAGGTTATTATTATCAAACCGGCCATAACGAATATTGTTTATAAGCCGATAATTATCCAGCTCGGCCAGGGTGTTGGCCAGCAGTAGTGAAACGCGCGTGCTGTTGAGTGCCAGGAGTAAAAATATAAAGCTCAACAATGCGATTATTAAGGTGTTTTTTGTCATGTCAATTTTCGATAATGAACCTTGTACGGGATCGGGCGAGATCATCCGACGAAATGCAGAAGCTGATAGCGGTTCTAGCGTTTATACTTGCGGCTCCTCAGATAGCGCTAATACTCGGATATACCTGGTTATGATACAGAGCTTTTCCAGTCGATTCGCATATATATTGTGTTGTTTACTGATTTGTACATTCGGGATGCTGGCTCCCGGTAGTGGTCAATGTAAAGGTCTTGGCGATATCGAAGCACGCTTCCTGTATGTTCAACCCGGACAGACACTGCATAATATTGTAAGTCGCCTGTATCCGGGGCAGGAAGCGCGCTGGCCACAGCTTCGCAAAGAAATTTTGCGCTTAAACCCAACTGCATTCATTGATGGTAAAGAATCCGGCCTGAAAGCCGGTGTCCGGCTTATTTTGCCACATAAAGACAAACCTAAGCATAGGCTGAAACGAGTGGGTGAGGTGGTACAGGTACAGGGCCATGTAGCGGCTGTAGGGGTCGACAAAGTCACGCGTAAACTTGCTGTGGGAGACGGTGTTTATGTTGGCGATAAATTGATTACCGGTGAGGATGGTTTTTTGCGGCTCACCATGATTGATCATGCCAAGCTTGATCTGCGTTGTTTTACTATTATGGTGATCGAAGATTACGCACTTCAAAAAACAGACCGTCGCAGTATTTTAAAACTGTTACAGGGAAGTATTCGTAAAATCAGCGGCGAAATCGGCAAGATGAAAAATGATATATATGAGCTCCAGACGCCGGTTGCCAGTATTGGCGTGCGTGGTACTGAATATGCCTTGCGCGTATTCCAGTCCAAAGGTTGTGGTGGTACGGTCGATACGGACGATGGCCTGTTTTTAAATGTGATCAAGGGTCTGGTGGATGTTACCAATCATGCAGGTTCTACTGTGGTTGCCAAAGGAAACCAGTTATATATTCCTTTGCCCGACACTAAACCTGTTGCTAAAGCGATTCCGCCCGGTGTGTTCGAGCCTGCACCCAGGCCGGTCGAGAAAAAGCCTGAAGTAAAAAATGGGGTAAGCTGGTGGTGGTACGCGCTGGGTGTCGTGCTGGTTGCGGCTGCGCTGTAGAAAACAGGCTTCAGGTTTCAGGTTACAGGCACCAGGTAAAAGCATTGGTGTTTCTCTTGACAGCATTCAGCCAGCATCATCAACGTTTTGCTTGATAGTCACACAGATAAAAAATCAGTTTATTGCCTGAAGCCTGAAGCCCCTATCGTTTTACTCATAAGCTACAGATAGAATATGAAGATGGATGAAGCGATCAGACTCGACAAATGGCTATGGGCCGCACGTTTTTTCAAAACTCGACCGCTGGCCAGCACTGCCGTGTCGGGTGGCAAAGTCCATCTCAATAGCCAGCGGGTCAAATCGGGGCGTAGTGTGCGGGTGGGCGATGTGCTTGAGATCAACCGCGCCGGCTTTGTCTGGACTGTCAAGGTGCTGGCGCTGAGCGAACGGCGTGGTCCGGCAAGTGTCGCCGAAACCCTGTACCAGGAATTTGAAACCAGTATTCAGAGCCGGGCGCAGCTGCGTGAGCAGCAAAAGCTGGCGGCCCTGGCCACGCCACAGACCAACGGTCGACCGAACAAGCAGCAACGCCGGCATATCATTCGATTTAAACAGGAGCGTTGATGCGACCCAAAACCCCCGAGCTGACTGTCGATATCATCATTGAAATGGTTGATCGTCCAGGTCGTCCGATCATCCTGATCGAGCGCAAATACCCGCCACCAGGCTGGGCGATTCCGGGTGGTTTTGTCGATGTGGGTGAGACGGTGGCGCATGCGGCACGCCGTGAAGCACTGGAGGAAACTTCGTTACAGGTCGAGCTCAGTCATTTGCTGGGTTGTTATTCCGACCCCGACCGTGATCCTCGCGGCCACACGGTGGCACTGGTTTTCATCGCCCAGGCGACGGGAACTCCGGTGGCCGCGGATGATGCGGCCAATCTGATGATGCATCAAGCTGGCGATCCGTACCCGCCACTGGCTTTTGACCATGATCGCATTCTGGCTGATTATCTACGCTTTCGTGACAGCGGAGTATTGCCAAAGTTAGGGTAGTGAGTGTTGCACACACAGCACAGACACCAAGCCAGCAAGCTGCACCTGCTTTTTAAATCAATGCAGAATGGGCTATTTGAGCATCAGTATCTATCTATAGGAGCCTTCCGGGCCCATTTAGAATAATGATAAGACAGCCATCCAGTATCAATGGATAATCCTGTGGCATACAACGAATGTACTGCCAATACAAATCATCGGTCAGCTGCGTAGTCTCTGGCTTTTTTTGTGCAGTACGAAACCTGTTTTCTGATCAAGCGAGGCTGGTTGATGGGTGCTGCGGATTATTTACAGGCAATTAAGCCTGATATGGCGAAGTTAAGAAAAATCATCGATAACGGCTTGTTGTTTGACTGGATCATCAGAATTGAATATTCAGGCGGGATATCCAATCGTGAAAACTGGCTGCAATGGAAGCAAACGCACTTTGCAATCAGGTCTGCTGAATCGGTTCTGGTTGCACTAAAACGCTGTTATGAAAAGCATCCGGACTGCCTGATAAGAATCCATGCGGAAAAGATGCGACCACAGACCCGCATGGTGTATACAGCCTACAACCCCCAGTATGTAGCCGCTGACGATACCAGCGCGAATAATTATGCGACACCCCGGATGGTAAAGACAGGACGTGCTCACGCAAGCCGGGATGGTACTGGATACATAAGCTGATACGGTTTCCTGCCAGGAGCCGTTATCCCGGTATTTATCGCAGCGGTTGCGGCACCCGCTTCCTGGCTGTTTCTGCTCAGAAATAGCAGTGTTTTCAAAGCATAAGCGCTTAAGCCGTATCTCCAAAACACTCCCTGACTACTGTATAACTCCCTGTTTTTCTGGTATTATTTCGCCCCTTGATCGATACCTCCCTGGGCGCTCTGGCGCCTGTCCGGGTATGTCATCCTGGAGTTACTGAATGAGCAATCGCACCCTGTCGATAGATGACCGGCTGTACGACTATATTCTGTCGGTCGGTGTTTCCGAGTCCGACCTGTTGCAGCAATTGCGCGCCGAAACCGCAGCAACCGCATCTCTGGCTGAGTTTGCAGTGATGCAGATTTCACCCGAACAGGGACAGTTCCTGTCTTTGCTGGTGCAATTGATGGGCGTGAAGCGTGCGCTGGAAATCGGCACCTTCACGGGCTACAGCTCGATCTGTATTGCCAGCGCATTGTCAGAAAACGGGACACTGGTATGTTGCGATTCATCTCCAGAATGGACACGCATGGCTCAAAAATACTGGGCTCTAACAGGGCTGGAATCGCGCATCGATTTTCGTCTGCAGCCTGCGCTCGACAGTTTGCAGGAATTACTGGATGCGGGTGAAGCAGGTCAGCTTTGATTTTGTTTTTATCGACGCGGATAAACAGAATTACGAACAGTATTACGAACGTGGCGCTGGAATTATTGCGCCCCGGTGGTCTGATCGCGGTGGACAATACGCTGTGGTCGGGTGATGTTGCCGATCCGGAAAACAATGATCCGGGCACGCGCGCGATACGCAGGCTCAATCAGCGCATTCAGCAGGATACAAGCGTGATTAGAAGTCTGGTACCGATTGGCGATGGTTTGACTCTGGTGTTGAAACCCGCTTCATGATGCAGACTATCACTAACGAATTTTACGGAAACCATACATGCTAGGCTGGTTAAAAAAATCGTGTACTAGCAGGTCACGGGTAAAAATGGTGGCGGTGCGGTTTCAAAAAAGAACAAAGGTGGTACTGGTCAGAAATCTGCGTCCAGGTCGCGAACCCGCGATCGATCAAAACCCAGAGATCGAGACCGCTCAAATAATCGATCGAATGCCACGCGTCGTTCTGCGCACCCGGTTGCGATATCACCCACCGAAATCCAGCATCACGAACAGCTACGCATTATTCCGCGATCTGAACACGGTATTTCACGCCAGCATATTGATGAAGCGGCGCTGAAGGTTCTGTATCGTCTCAACAAGGCGGGTTTTAAAGCCTGCCTGGTCGGCGGTGCGGTGCGTGATCTGTTGCTGCGTCGTATTCCCAAAGATTTTGATATTGCGACCGATGCCACACCTGAAGAAGTGAACGATCTGTTTCGCAACAGTCGTTTGATCGGGCGACGTTTCAAACTGGTGCATGTGCAGTTTGGACGCATGATTATTGAAGTGGCGACCTTCCGTGCAGCGCACGATGATTCGGAATCCGCACGGCAAAACGCAGAAGGCCGCATTTTGCGCGATAACGTGTATGGCGATATCAGCGAAGATGTCTGGCGTCGCGACTTTACCGTGAATGCGCTGTACTACGATATTTCCAATTTCAGCGTGATCGATTTTGTCGGTGGTATGGAAGATATCGAGCAAAAACGTTTACGTTTGATCGGTGATCCTGACATGCGTTACCGTGAAGACCCGGTACGCATGTTACGCGTAGTCCGTTTTGCGGCCAAACTGGGTTTCAGTATCGACGAAAGCTGCCGCGATTTTATCTATCAGGAAGGGGGTTTGTTAAAGGACATACCTGCGGCGCGTTTATACGAAGAAGCCTTGAAACTGTTCCACTCCGGCCATGCGGTGCTCAGTCTGCAATTATTGCGCGACTACAAGCTGCTGCAATATCTGTTTCCTTCGGCGGTGCAGTATCTGGATACCGATCCAGTCACCGAAAAATTTTTGCAGCTGGCGATGGAAAGCACTGATACGCGTGTGCACAATGAGATGCCGATCACACCCGCCTTTTTGTTCGCGGCATTATTGTGGGCGCCTTTGCAGAAACTGACAGAAGAGCGCATGGCCGATGGCCTGCCGTATTCAGTTGCGATTCAAAAAGCGGCCACGGGTTTGCTCAGTGAACAGGTGCGTTATGTGTCCATTCCAAAACGCTTTACCACGGTGATGCGTGACATCTGGGCGCTGCAGACACGTTTTGGTTATCGCAAAGGCAAGCGCATGCAGGCGACGCTGGAGCACCCGAAATTTCGTGCCGGTTATGATTTTCTTTGTCTGCGCGCGCGCGCCGGTGAGCCGGTGGCGGAAGACTGCGAATGGTGGACCCGCATCCAGGCAGGCAGCGTAATGCGGATACGGCCGGATCAGGGCGCAGACTCCGGTTCACAGGCGCCAGACGGCGGAGCTGCGCGTTCTAAACGGCGTCGGCGCCGGCGTCCACCGCGTTCATGACCGAGTCCGCCGCGGCCGAGACAGTGTATATTGGCCTGGGCAGTAATCTGGGTGAGCCACGGAATAATATTGGCCTTGCCGTCGCGGCTTTGAAGCAGCTGCGCGGCCACTCGCTATATCGCTGATTCCGGTTTATTTTTGAGCAGGCCCATGGGGCCGCAGGACCAGCCGGATTATCTCAATGCGGTGGCAAAGCTCGAAACCCGGCTGAGCCCGCAGGATCTGCTCGCTGCATTGCAGCAGATCGAAACCGACATGGGCCGGGTACGTGAGCGTCACTGGGGACCCAGAGTGATCGATCTGGATATTCTGCTGTTCGGCGTGCATAGTATTGATGAACCACAACTTCAGGTGCCGCACGCTGGCATCGCGGTGCGCGAATTTGTACTCTATCCACTGCATAGACTGGAGCCGGAACTGGTGATTCCGGTCCATGGTAAGCTTTCATCATTGCTTGAGCAGTGCCCGCAGAACGGCCTGCAGTTTGTTGGAGAAATTGTATGACAGCGGCAAACGCATTGCCTTTAACACAATCATGGCCGGGCTTTGTTGTAGTCGAAGGCCCGATTGGTGTCGGCAAAACCACGCTGGCACGCAAACTGGCGGACAGTTTCGGCAGCGATCTGATGCTGGAAGGCGCCGAGCACAATCCATTTCTGGAAAAATTTTACGAGAACCCGCGCTCCGCAGCGTTTCCGACCCAGTTGCATTTTTTACTGCAACGCGCGCGACAGCTGCAGGCGATCAAGCAGGACGATATGTTCAGCCCGGTCAGGGTCGCGGATTATCTGATCGACAAAGACCGTTTGTTCGCCGAGCTCACGCTCGATGATGATGAACTGGATTTATACAACCAGGTGTACTCGACGCTGACACTGGATATGCCGGTACCCGATCTGGTGGTGTATTTGCAGGCGCCTGTAGAAGTTTTACTCGATCGTATTCAGGCGCGCGGCATTCGTCACGAGCAATATATCGAAGCGGCGTATCTGCAACGTCTTTGCGATGCCTATGTGCAGTTTTTTTATCAATATTCAGAGGCGCCTTTATTGATTGTGAATGCCAGCGATATTGATTTTGCTAACAACGATGCGGATTACCAGCTTTTGCTGGAACGTATTTTGCGCAATCGTAATGGTCGTCATTATTTTAATCCGGGACAGGTAGTATGAGTGCGCACAAAGAAACTTCACCGAAAAAAGTGACTGTGCGCAGTTTGCTGACGCGTAAACAGTCGGGCGAAAAAATTGTTTGCCTGACTGCGTATGATGCCAGCTTTGCACAGCTGATCGATACCGCCGGTATTGATGTGGTGCTGGTCGGGGATTCGCTGGGGATGGTGGTGCAGGGACTGGAAACCACCTTGCCGGTCACGGTTGATGAGATGCTATATCACAGCCAGCTGGTGCGCCGAGGTGTGAAACACGCTTTGCTGGTAGTGGATATGCCGTTTCTGAGTTACACCACGGTGGCGAGTGCCCTGGAAAATGCCGGGAAATTCATGAAGGCCGGTGCTGAAATGGTGAAACTCGAAGGCGGCGCAGACCAGGCGGAAATTATTAGTGCACTGGTGAATAACGGGATCCCGGTGTGCGCGCATCTGGGGCTGCAACCGCAACGGGTGCACAAACTCGGTGGTTATCGCGTACAGGGTCGAGAAGCCAGCGCGGCAGAACATATGCTGCACGAAGCCAGAGTATTGCAGGAAGCGGGTGCTGACATGATGGTGCTGGAATGCGTGCCCGCCGAGCTGGCAAAAAAGATTACTGATGAACTCACGATACCAGTGATCGGTATCGGCGCTGGCAAGGACTGTGACGGTCAGGTGCTGGTGCTGTACGATATTCTGGGTGTCAGCCCCGGCCGCCAGCCCAAATTCGCCCAGAATTTTCTGAAAGACGCCGGCAGTGTTGCTGCCGCCATCGACGCCTATGCCGAGGCGGTGCGCAGCGGCCGTTTCCCGAGTGCCGAGCAAAGTTTTAATTAACCATGCTAATCATCGATAGTATTCTCAGCATGCAGCAGCAGGCGCGTGACTGGCGGCTGGCGGGAGAGCGCATCGCGTTTGTGCCGACCATGGGGAATCTGCACGAAGGCCATATGGCTCTGGTCAGAGCGGCGAAAAAATTTGGTCAGCGTTGTGTGGTGAGTATTTTTGTCAATCCCAAACAATTTGGCCCAAACGAAGATTTCTCCACCTATCCGCGCAGTTTTGAAGCTGATTGCGACAGACTCGAAGCCGAGGGGGTGGACTGCGTGTTCGCACCGAGTACCGAAACCATGTATCCCGAAGGCAAAGATGCCTGCACCAGTATCACGGTGCCCGGTATTTCGAATGTGCTCGAAGGGGAGCACCGTCCAGGCTTTTTCACCGGTGTCGCCACCGTGGTCAACAAGCTATTCAATAGTGTCCAGCCCGATGTCGCTGTGTTCGGTGAAAAAGATTACCAGCAATGCCTGGTGATCCGGTTCATGGTGCGCCATCTTGATATGCCGATAGAGATCATCACCCGGCCGACGGTGCGTGAAGCTGACGGTCTGGCCCTGAGTTCGCGCAATGCCTATCTCGATGCCGAACAGCGCCAGCAGGCGGTCGGTCTGAATCACTGCCTGAAAGTTCTGGTGGCGGCGATCGGGCAGCACAGTGATATCAGTTTTGCTGTGATCCATGCCAGTCAGGCACTGGAGCAGGCAGGTTTTGAGGTTGATTATGTGGTGGTGCGGCGACAAAGCGATTTACAGGTGCCGGGTGCCACCGATACCGCTCTGGTCGCACTGGCTGCAGTGCGTCTGGGTGTGACCCGATTAATCGACAATTTGCCTTTTGAGCTGGAAAAACCCTGAATCTGACCCCATATATAGTGTTATGCCGGGCTGATTGCGGTGTCTGAGGGTTCCGGGTCAGCCAAGTCAGGTTGATGCAGGGCCTGCAATCACCGATAATAGGGATTCCGGTCCTATTCATCCATTAACCCCCTGAAACGAGCCATGCAACTGATACTGTTAAAAGCCAAATTGCACCAGGCACGCGTCACGCACTCCGAGCTGGAATACGAAGGCTCGTGTGCAATCGATGCTGCTCTGCTGGACCGTGCGGGTATTCAGGAATACGAGCAGATTCATATATACAATATGAATAATGGCGAACGTTTCACCACCTATGCGATCAGGGCAGAGCGCAACAGCGGTATTATTTCGGTCAATGGCGCGGCCGCGCATAAAGCCAGCCCGGGCGACAGGGTGATTATCTGTGCCTACGCCCAGCTGTCACAGCAGGAAGCGGCTGTCTTCAAACCCACCCTGGTTTACCTCGACGCGAATAACCAGGTCACACGCACTTCAGATCAGATACCTGTTCAGGTAGCTTAAAGGCAATTAATAATTGTTTAATGAATAATGAATAGTTCGAAAGCTCGTTTGCTTTTAATTATTAATTATTAATTGTTTCAAAACAGGTCGATCGCACCCGCTGATTGTCTGTTGCTGAGTTCACCCTGCTCGAGGAGCATTTCGTAATTGCAGACCGTATTGCGGCCGCTTTTCTTGGCGTGGTACAGCGCCTTATCGGCGTGGTTCAATATCGTGGGGGCGTAGTCTTTTTCAGAGATCATGGCAAAACCCGCACTGATCGTTATTTTTCCGATCAGGGGAAATTTGATTTCGGCTATCATTTTTCTGAAGCTTTCCAGAGTATGGCTGGCATTTTTGAAAGTGATCGGTTCCATAATGATGACGAATTCATCACCACCGAAACGAAACAGCAGGTCGGTGTTGCGAAAAAACTCTTTCATTTTCTGTGACAGGGTCAATAAAATCTCATCCCCGTAGACATGGCCGTAGGTATCATTGATGGTTTTAAAGTTATCCAAATCCATCACTACCAGCCATGCGTGTGCCCCTGTTTTGATTTCGCGGCGTTCCCTGTTACCACCTGTGGCGAGGTACAGCTCTTTTTTGCGGTTCTGTGACTGCAGCAGACGCCCCAGTTTTTTGTCAAAAGTTCGCCTGTTGTACAGACCGGTCAATTTATCTCGTTCACTTTCGATCAGTATGGTCAGATAATTGCTGTAAATTTTTATGATGTTTTCGACCAGCTCTGTTTTATCGGAGATGTCCTCTTCGCTATCGATGCGAAGTGCGCCGATGGTGCTGTTCTCGGCAAAGATCGGGAATACGCTGCAGTAACCTTTTTCGGAATGTTGCGACAGAATTTTTGACTCGACCAGTGCCTGCTCGCTGAGCGCATCCAGCTCGACAATTCTGACCGACTCGGACCACTGAAAATCCTGCTTGCCATGTTTGTTAGTGGTGATTTTCAGATTAATCACTTCATCGGCGGAGTGAGTGACGTTTTCGGTATGTTTTTTGAAAATTGAAATGGATGACGCAGACAGCATGTCAGCCAGCGAGGCCACCAGGCTGTATTCAAGCGAGTCGAGATCACGTTGTCCGGTGATCTCGATGACGGATGCCAGTATGTCGTTGCCCATTTTTTCGCTACATATGTCCCGGATCGAAGATATCCTGAATTTGCTAATAGTGTAGGCTATCAGGCCGATATTGATAGACGGTAGCTAAAAAACCGGTACAAACGGGCGTGAAACAGGCGTTATCCGGTGTTTCGCATCCCCGCGGCCACCGCATTGATGCTGCGCAACAGCGGATTCAGCCATTCATCGCGTTCTTCCTGCGGCAGGCTTTCATCACGATAACGCTTCAGCAGCATGATCTGGATGTGGTTGAGAGGGTCGAGATACGGGTTGCGGCGCATCAAAGACAGCTGCAGCAATGGAATATCTTCCAGCAGCGCGCCCATACGGGCGACCTTGAGCGTCATCTCGCGGGTGCGCAGATATTCGTCCTTGACCATACCAAAGACTCGCACGCGGGTTTCTTCAGACTTGCACAGCTCGGAATATTCTTCCGCAGTGACAATATCCGCCTTGTACAGTGACATCTCGGTATTGCTCAGCAGGGCGCGAAAATAAGGCCATTCATCGTAGAGATTCTGCAGTGTGCGCAAACGATTTTCGTCATCGCCGGCCCATTGTTGCAGCGCAGTGCCGATACCGTACCAGGCCGGTAAGGTATGCCGTGCCTGGGCCCAGCCGAAGACCCAGCCGATGGCGCGGACCGAGGTTTTCGAGCGGTCACCTTTTTTGCGGTGCGAAGGCCGCGAGCCGATGTTCATCAGCGCGATTTCGCTCACCGGCGTCGCTTCGTAGAAATAATCGAGGAAGCCGGGGGTGCGGTCGGTCAGATTGCGATAGCTGTCTTCGCCGATTTTCATCAGTTCACGCATGATTTCCATGCGCTCGGGCGTAGTCGTGGTGGTGCCCGGCGACACATGGTGGCGGCTCGCCAGCATCAGGCCGGTGATGCCCATGGTGAGTTCGTAAACCGCGGTTTCCGGGTTGCTGTATTTGTTCGACAGCACTTCACCCTGCTCGGTGAACTTGATTTCACCGTGCACCGTGCCTTCTGGCTGGGCCAGAATGGATTCAAAGGTGGGGCCGCCGCCACGACCGATGGTGCCGCCACGGCCATGGAACATGCGGCACTCGATGTGGTGCTTGTCGGCCAGCGCGATCACCTTGCGCTGGGCTTCAAACAGCTGCCAGGAGGAGGCGAGAATGCCGCCGTCCTTACAGGAATCGGAATAGCCCAGCATGACTTCCTGCTGGTTGCCCGACGCTTCGAGCAGGCCTTTGTACACAGGGTTGTCGTAGAGGGCACCGAGAACGCTTTCGATGTGGTTGAGGTCGTCGATGGTTTCGAACAAAGGTGAAATCTGGATACTGCAGTGCCAGCTGCCATCTTCATTTTTACCCGCGAGCCCGACCAGCGATGCCAGCCACATGACTTCCATGATATGACTGGCCTGGTGGGTCATGGAGATCACATAGGTGCCGAATGCCTGCGGGCTGATTTCGCCGTGCATGCGCTTCATGACGCCCAGTACATCGATGGTTTCCTGGTTGGCTTCATCGAGCCTGTCACGATCCAGCGCAAAATCCGGGCGTGGGCTGGCCAGCAGATCGGCCAGCAGATTGAGGCGTGCCGACTCGTCGAGTTCATGGTAGTTCAGGCTGGCGTCGAGCTGCTGCAGAATCTGCGCAACCGCGTTGCTGTGACGATTCGATTCCTGGCGCACATCCAGCTGCATCAGATAAAAACCAAAAGATTCCACCAGTCGAATCAGGTCTTTCAAAACCAGGTCAGCGACTTTGTGATCACCGTGGCTGTAGAGTGAGTCACGGATCAGATACAGGTCTTCGAGAAAACCGGCTTCTGAGCTATACGCGTGTTTGTAGCTCGGGCGGTCTTCAAAATTACCTTCGAGCTGGGCGCGCACGCGATCCAGATTTTGCTGCAGGCGGTAACGCATGAAGGCGATCTTGCGCCGGTAAGGCGCTTCGCTATAAACCCCGGGCTTGGTGGTGAACACTTCGAAACGCAGGTTTTCGTCCCGGCTTAAACTTTCGCTGAACTCGCGACTCGGGGTGCAGAGCTGGCTGGAATGCGTCAACTGGGTAAAGATTTCAGTGAGCAGGCGAACATATTCCTGCAACGCGGTTTTGGATTGCAGGCGTAATGCGAGTTCGGTGGTTTCGGGTTTGACATTAGGGTTGCCATCGCGGTCGCCACCGATCCATGAGCCGAAATGCAAAAAGCTGGGTACCTGAATCTGCGCTTCATTGTAGTGATCGTAGATTCGAGTTTCGAGATTGCGATAAATCACCGGTACTGCGCGGAACAGGCTTTCGCGGAAATAGTACAGACCGTTTTTGATCTCGTCGCGCACCTGCGGACGTGTTTCACGCACCTCATCGGTGCGCCATAAAATCTGAATATGGGTTTCGAGTTCGTCGATGACATCCTGATGCTGCGCTTTGCCGAGCCGGGTGTCGTTGAGTTTTTCATTGGTGACAAAGATGCGACGCAGGGCATACATGATGCTGCGACGTTTGGCTTCGGTGGGGTGGGCGGTGATCACCGGAATGTAGGCCAGGCGATTGAGCAACGCCTGCATTTGTTCGGCATTGACGCCATCACTCTTGAGTTCGCCAAGGATAGAGTCGAAGGAGCCGCGCCAGAGACCGTCACCCTTGCTGCCGCGATCACGCATCCGGCGCCGACGCTGCAGGTGCTGTGACGCTTCTTCGGCAATATTCACCAGGCTGAAATAGGTGCTGAATGCCCGAATCACCTGCGACAGCGTCTGTGCATCGAGTGACTCGATAATGGCCATGAGTCGCGCACGTTTTTGCGGATTATTGGCTTTGTGCAGGCTGATAAAGCCGGTGCGCAGGCGTTCCACAGCATCGTAGACCTTGGCCCCGGCCTGGGTCAGCAGAACATTGCCGAGCAGGTTGCCAAACAGCTTGACGCGGGCCCGCAGCTGCTTGTCGATCGAGCTGGTATTGAGCAGTCCGGCGGCTTTGGGTGGCGTGCTTTCGGTTGCCGTTTCGTGCTTGTCAGTTAACATGGGTCGCCTTTGAGATAAATCTTTTTGAGTCGTGATAGCCCGGCGCTGTCTCACCTGGACCGTGGCAAAGCGCGGTATTATAGCCCAGGTTGCCATAGCGAGATACGTCTGGCCTGGTTTACAGGCTTTGAGCCTGTGTAACTTGTTGAATCAAAATAATACAGCCCGGATAGCGGCCGGAAACAGGTGCCGACAGGAGAAAATTAGGATAGTCTTCTATTGGCAAAGGGATACGACAGCCTGCATTTTTCACTGCGATGTTGCGCACAATGCTATTAAACAGAACAGCCGGTAATCGAAATCATGTCCAAATTAACTGAATTGAAGTCCTGGAAAGCGCTCGAGCAGCATTTCAAAGCGGTCGAAAATACCCATATGCGCGATCTGTTCGCCACTGATCCGAAGCGTTTTGAAAAATTCAACGCACACATGGACGACATTCTGCTCGATTATTCCAAGAATCGAATCACCGAAGAAACCTTTGGTTTACTGATGGATCTGGCGCGTGAAGTCAATGTAGAAGGCTGGCGTGACAGCATGTTTGCCGGAGAACCGATCAATATCTCGGAATATCGACCTGCTTTGCACACTGCGCTGCGCAATCGCAGTAATACACCGGTGATGGTCGATGGTGAAAATGTGATGCCCAAAGTAAACCGGGTGCTGGCGCAGCTGCGTTATTTTTCCGAACGTGTACGCGGCGGCCACTGGCGTGGTTACAGCGGTCATCTGATCAAGGATGTGGTGAATATTGGTATCGGTGGTTCAGACCTGGGCCCGCATGTGGTCTGTGATGCAATGAAGCCTTATGCACAACGTGGCATGAATGTGCATTTTGTTTCCAACGTTGACCCGACACATCTCACCGAGATTTTGAAAACGGTGGAACCTGAATCGTGTTTGTTCATAATTTCTTCAAAAACGTTTACTACCCAGGAAACCATGATGAACGCGCACAGTGCGCGCGAGTGGTTTGTGAATATCACCAACAATAAGGCTGCAGTGGCAAAACATTTTGTGGCGGTGACCACGAACAGGGAAAAAGCTGCCGAGTTCGGTATTTTGCCCGAGAACATGTTCGAATTCTGGGACTGGGTCGGTGGTCGTTATTCTTTGTGGTCAGCAATCGGTTTACCGATAGTGCTTTATCTTGGTATGGACCGCTTTGAAGAAATGCTGGAAGGCGCACACGCCATGGATATGCATTTTAAAAACACACCACTGGAAAAAAATATTCCGGTGATTCTCGCCATGCTGGGTATCTGGTACAACAATTTTTTTGATGCCCAGAGCCACGCGGTGATTTCATATAATCAGTATTTGCGACGCCTGCCCGCCCATTTGCAACAGCTGGACATGGAAAGCAATGGCAAGACCATCAATCGCCAGGGCGAACGCGTGGATTATCTCACCGGCCCGATCATCTGGGGCGAGACCGGCAGTAACTGTCAGCATGCGTTTTTCCAGTTGTTGCACCAGGGAACCAAGCCGGTGCCGGCCGATTTTATGATTCCAGCACGCACCCTGAATCCGCTCAGTGGACAGCATCGTGTATTGCTGGCCAACTTTTTTGCCCAGACCCAGGCGTTGATGATCGGCAAGACGCGCGCTGAAGCGCTGGCGGAATTAGAAAGCGAAGGCGTGGATCCGGAAAAAATCGCCGAAGTGCTGCCACACAAAATTTTTGAAGGTAACAAACCGACCAATTCGATCATGTTCGACAAGCTCAAGCCCAGAACACTGGGTGCGCTGCTGGCGATGTATGAACACAAGGTATTTGTTCAGGGCGTGGTCTGGAATATTAATTCATTCGATCAATGGGGCGTGGAATACGGTAAAAAACTCGCAGGTGATATTCATGACACTCTGCTCAAGCGAGAGCTTTCTGAAAAATACGATTGCTCTACCAATGGTTTGATCGAACATTACTACCAGCTGCGTTATGGTGACGAAGACTAGTACGCAAAAATTTATCCGCTAATGAACGTAAATAAACGCGAATAAAATCTAGAAGATTGATCTACCGCAGATAACACACAAATAATGCTTTAAGTGCTGTGTATCAAATTGCGTAAATAAACTAATTTTCCGCTAATGAACGCAAATAAACGCGAATAAATTTAAAGTCATCTGGCTGCAAAAAACGCAAATCAAAGATGCGGTGAACACCGTGCGCCGTAGGCGCACAACCTTGATTACATCTGTGTTCATCTGCGTTCATTAGCGGACTAAAGTCTTTTCCTGTCTCACCAGCGCCATCCTGATGTGTTCGGCGACCACCGGGGTTGCTGTCGGCTAGCGCCTGTTCAAGTTGCTGAATAATTTTTTCTGAGTATGGCGCATTACCCAGCGCGATCACCAGGTTGCGTTGCCATTGCTCGAAACCAATGCGGCGCATCGCCGAGCCTTCGGTGCGCTGTAAAAATTCCGCTTCATCCCAGGCAAACAGTTCCAGCAGACCTGGCGCATCGAGTGGATGGCGCGCGGCAAAATCCGGTTCCACGCTGGGCACGGCGAACCGGTTCCAGGGGCAGCACAGCTGGCAGTCATCGCAGCCGTATATCCGGTTGCCGATGGCGTGATGAAATTCTTCTGCGATCACGCCTTTATATTCGATGGTCAGATACGAAATGCAGCGTCGCGCATCGAGCTGGTAGGGTGCAAGGATGGCCCGGGTCGGGCAGATGTCGATGCAGGCGGTGCAGCTGCCGCAGTGATTTTCGCTTTTGCTGGTCGAGACCGGCAGGGGCAGGTCGGTGTAGAGCTCTCCGAGAAAAAACCAGGAACCGGCTTTCTGGTTGATCAGGTTGGTGTGCTTGCCGATCCAGCCGAGACCGGCATTGCGTGCCAGCGCTTTTTCCAGCACCGGCGCGCTGTCGACAAAGGCGCGGTAGCCGAATTCTCCGACCTGATTTTTAATTTTATCGGCCAGCTTTTGCAGGCGTTTGCGCATCACCTTGTGGTAATCCCGGCCCAGCGCATAGCGCGAGATATAGCCCAGATCCGGATTATCCAGCACGGTTTCGGCCAGCTCGGCGTCGGGCGGGTAATAATCCATGCGCACCGAGATCACCCGCAGAGTACCGGCAACCAGCTCGGCGGGGCGGCTGCGTCTGGTACCATGGTCGGCCATATAGGCCATTTCGCCGTGTCGGCCCTGCTGCAACCAGTTGAGCAGATGGGTCTCGTCTTCGACCAGTTCGGTTGCGCAGATCTCGGCCTGCTGAAAACCGAGTTCGCGCGCCCAGGCTTTGATCTGGTCAGCGAGATCGGCATAATTTATCTGTGTTCTGGTCGAGGATGGACTGTCTGGCATCGGGCTATTGTACCGGTCTGGCGCCGGGCAGGGATAAATCTGTGGATGTCTCGCTGCGGTGGCTGTCACCACGAGCGCCGAGCCGGTACAATACACGCAATTTACTGGATAGCATGCATGACTGTACGAACTCGCTTTGCCCCCAGCCCGACCGGTTATCTCCATATAGGCGGCGCGCGTACCGCGCTGTTTTCCTGGCTGTACGCCCGTAAGCTGGGCGGCACATTTATCCTGCGCATAGAAGACACCGATCTCGAACGGTCCACCCAGGCTTCGGTGGATGCCATTTTGCAGAGCATGGACTGGCTGGGTCTGGACTACGACGAAGGCCCGTACTACCAGACCCAGCGCTTCGATCGATACGCCGAGGTGATCCGGCAGCTGCTGGATTCCGGGCATGCCTATCATTGCAATTGCAGCAAGGAACGGCTGGAGGCCATGCGCGCCGAGCAGATGGCCAGCAAACAAAAACCGCGCTACGACGGCTGTTGTCGTGACAAAGGCCTGGCAGCCAGCGACGATACCGTGGTGC
The DNA here is from genome assembly GCA_963721085.1 of uncultured Gammaproteobacteria bacterium. Classification (GTDB taxonomy): domain Bacteria; phylum Pseudomonadota; class Gammaproteobacteria; order SZUA-229; family SZUA-229; genus JASBSR01. The sequence goes on along the minus strand of CAVRHW010000008.1, from coordinate 13,089 downwards.
GTTTCAAAAATCCGCTGGATGGTGACGTGGTGATCGACGATCTGGTCAAGGGTCGTGTGGTGATCAATAACCGCGAGCTCGATGATCTGGTAATCGCGCGCCCCGGCGGTGCACCCACCTATAACCTGACCGTGGTGGTTGATGACTGGGACATGAAGATCACGCACGTGATTCGCGGCGATGACCATCTCAATAACACCCCACGGCAGATCAATATTCTGCGCGCGCTCGGTGCCGAGCTGCCTGTGTATGCCCATGTGCCGATGATTCTGGGTGCCGATGGCAAGCGCCTGTCCAAACGCCATGGCGCGGTGAGCGTGATGCAATACCACGATGAAGGCTTTTTGCCGGATGCGCTGATGAATTATCTGGTGCGCCTGGGCTGGTCTCACGGCGATCAGGAAATTTTCAGTCGTACAGAGATGATCGAGTTTTTCGATATCGCGGATGTGAATTCTGCGGCTTCGACATTCAACCCGGAAAAGCTGCTGTGGCTGAACCAGCAATATATTATGGATCTTCCAGTGGAAGAGCTCGCGCAAGCACTGCGTACAGGATTGCATGCGCAGGGCATTGATGTTGATAGCGGCCCGGATGTCACCGCAGTCGCAGAGCTGATGCGCGAGCGCAGCAACACGCTGCTGGCACTGGTAGATGAGAGCCTGTATTTTTATCGCGATTTCGAAAACTATGACGCGAAAGCGGCGAAAAAGCATTTGAAGCCCGAAGCTGCAAAAGTGCTGCAGCATGTTTCTCAGGCTTTCCAGGCACTGGACGACTGGTCAGCGCCCGCTATCCACGCGCTGGTACAGCAGGCTGCCGAGCAGCTCGGTGTCGGCATGGGCAAGGTGGGTATGCCGCTGCGTGTTGCGGTCACGGGGTCGGGTTCATCGCCGTCGATCGATCTGACGCTGGCGCTGCTCGGCAAATCCCGAACCCTGGCACGGCTGAAACAGGCGATGGCCTTTGTCGCAGAACAGGAGGCGGCTTGACATAGCATGGTGCATCCCTTAGATTCACGACCCCATCCAGACCCAAGTATTTTCGGGGCCATAGCTCAGCTGGGAGAGCGCTTGCATGGCATGCAAGAGGTCGGCGGTTCGATCCCGCCTGGCTCCACCAAATTTTTTATCGACAGGATGTGTGCATGAAGATCATCGTCACCGGTGGTGCGGGTTTTATCGGTTCGGCAGTGATCAGGCAGTACATCGAACACACCGATCACGAGATTATCAATCTTGATGCACTGACCTATGCGGGCAATCTTGAGTCGCTCGCGGCGATTGAAAACCACCCACGCTATCAGTTTGCACAGGTTGATATTCGCGATCGCGAAGCCGTGCAAAATCTGATCGAAGATCAACAGCCGGATGCGGTGATGCACCTGGCTGCAGAATCACACGTCGATCGGTCGATCGATGGGCCGGCCGATTTCATCATGACCAATATTGTCGGCACCTATAATTTGCTGGATGCGTGTCAAGCAGTACTGGCTCGAACTTTACCCGAGGGTAAAAAATCCCGTTTTCGTTTTCATCATGTATCGACCGATGAGGTCTATGGTGATCTTGAAGCCACAGGATTTTTTACCGAAGAGACCGCGTACGATCCGAGCTCGCCGTATTCCGCGAGCAAGGCGGCGTCTGATCATCTGGTCAGAGCCTGGCACCGCACCTACGGTTTTCCGGTGGTGCTGACCAACTGCTCGAACAACTACGGCCCCTATCAGTTTCCAGAAAAACTGATCCCACTGGTCACGCTGAATGCATTAGAAGGAAAAGCCCTGCCGGTTTACGGTGATGGTTCGCAGGTGCGCGACTGGCTGCACGTCGATGACCACGCGCGTGCGCTGCGCCTGGTGCTGGAAAAAGGTGTAACAGGTGAAACCTATAATATCGGCGGTCACAACGAAAAAACCAATCTTGAAGTGGTGAAAACTATTTGTGCGCTGCTTGATGAACTGGTTCCCGATTCGGCGCATGCTCCACACGCGGATTTGATTACTTATGTCACCGATCGCCCGGGACATGATCTGCGCTATGCGATTGATGCAGACAAAATCAAAAACCAGCTGGGCTGGATGCCGGAAGAAACCTTCGAATCAGGTATACGTAAAACCATTCAATGGTATCTGGATAATGCAGAATGGTGCCAGCATGTGCAGGATGGCTCGTATCAACGAGAACGGCTTGGAAAAAAAAGTCATCAGTTGGCAGTTAGCAGTTGGAGGCAGAGATGGGTTGAAGCATGATAGATTGAGAGTTTGGCAGTTAAAGATGCAGTTGAAGAGGAAGTCTACAACTTAGTCAATATTCGGTGCTTCAGAGTTATATGGATTTACAGAGCAGATGACGACGTTCGGCTTTTCTGTCCCAGTAATATTGCTGAAGGCGTGGCGTAAGTGATAAAGAGACACCGTTTTTATATTACGCGCGGCTCATTAGTGAGCTGAGAACACAATGCGTATAGGCTAAAAATCGGTTATGTACAACAGAGAAACAATACTTGATCATAGACAACAAAATTTTAGCCAGTTAGTGGCTTTGATAAATCAATAAAGAAACGGAACCCGAAATATGAAAATGGTTCAAGCAAATAATGCCATCGTCAACTCCACCTATCTCCTGTCATGAAAGGTATCATTCTTGCCGGTGGTTCGGGTACGCGTCTGTACCCGGTGACGCAGGTGATTTCAAAACAGTTGCTGCCGGTGTACGACAAGCCGATGATTTATTATCCGCTGACCACCTTAATGCTGGCCGGGATTCGCGAGATACTCATTATATCTACACCTCATGATATGCCGAAGTTTCAGGAACTGCTTGGCGATGGTAGCCAGTGGGGGCTTAATCTTCAATACAAGGTTCAGCCAAAACCGGAAGGCCTGGCGCAGGCATTTACCCTGGGCAAAGATTTTATTGGTGATGATTCCTGTGCATTAATACTTGGCGACAATATTTTTTACGGCCATGACTTTTCAGATTCATTGTTACGAGCTGCAGCCAAAAACGAAGGCGCTACCGTGTTCGCCTATCATGTTCAGGATCCTGAACGTTATGGCGTAGTATCTTTTGATGAAAACCGTAAAGCACTGAGCATCGAAGAAAAACCCGCCAAACCAAAATCGCGCTATGCGGTCACAGGTCTGTATTTTTATGATAATGCGGTGGTCGATATTGCGGCGCAGGTCAAACCTTCGGCGCGTGGCGAACTTGAAATCACCGATATCAATAATGCCTATCTCAAACAAGGTAAGCTTGAAGTAGAAATCATGGGCCGTGGCATCGCCTGGCTCGATACCGGAACCCATGCTTCATTAATCGAAGCGGCTTCTTACATCGAAACCATCGAAAAACGCCAGGGCCTGAAAATTGCCTGCCCGGAAGAAATTGCTTTCAGATTAAATTATATTGATGAGGCGCAGCTGAAATCGCTGGCAGAGCCATTACTAAAAAATGACTACGGAAAGTATTTGCTGGATTTAATAGATAACCCGGTTTATGCATGAACGTTGTTAAAACCGCAATTCCTGATGTGTTGATACTGGAGCCCAAAGTCTTTGGTGATGAGCGCGGATTTTTCTACGAAAGCTACAACAAACAGATTTTCGAAAACGCAACCGGGATTCAGCTGTGAATTCGTGCAGGATAATCACTCTTTCTCATCGAAAGGTGTTTTGCGCGGTTTGCACTACCAGATCAAACAACCACAGGGCAAGCTGGTGCGGGTGATTAGTGGCGAAGTATTCGATGTGGCTGTTGATATTCGAAAAAGTCTCGACACTTTTGGTCAGTGGGTAGGCGTGAATTTATCAGCAGAAAATAAACGTCAGTTCTGGGTGCCTGAAGGTTTTGCGCATGGTTTTCTTGTGCTGTCAGAAAATGCCGAGTTTTTGTATAAAACCACTGATTATTATGCACCAGAATATGAGCGCTGTATTCGTTGGGATGATGAAACGTATGGGATATCGACTGGCCAGTGACTGCAGCTGCGCCGACTGTTTCAGAAAAAGACAGTAAAGGCTGCAGACTTCGCATCAGCAGGTTTTTCCGTGAAGATCTTGCTGTTCGGAAAAAATGGCCAGGTGGGCTGGGAGCTTAATCGATCATTACTGCCATTAGGTGAGATTGTGGCGCTGGGCAGAAAGGATGCGGATTTTTCAAAACCAGAATCCTCCGCGAAATATTGTGCGTGAAATACAACCAGATGTCATTGTAAATGCAGTTGCATATACCGCAGTTGACAAAGCAGAATCCGAGGAGGATCTCGCCGACAATGTCAATGATGTCGCGCCAAGAGTTCTTGCGGAAGAAGCTCTTCGCATAAAGGCGTTGTTGATCCATTATTCAACAGATTATGTGTTTGATGGGACGAAGGATGGGGCTTACACAGAAGACGATATCCCTAATCCAATTAACGCATATGGTCGTAGTAAGTTAGCAGGCGAGCGGAGTATCCAGTCATCTGGCTGCGATTACCTGATTTTTCGCACATCATGGGTATATGCCTCAAGAGGGCATAATTTTTTTCTGACCATATTGAAGCTTGCTAGAGAAAAGGAGAGCTTAAATGTGGTCTCGGATCAGATTGGCTCACCAACTTCAGCTAGAGTAATATCAGATACGACAACTTTATGCTTGCAACAGGCAATTACTAAGCGGCTTTCAGGCGCATTTTCTTCTGGGCTATATCACCTTACAACTTCTGGTAGTACGAGCTGGCATAATTTTTCTGAAGAAATTGTTAATGCCGCAGCCAGCATACTAGGCAGCCAGTTAAAGCTTAAAAACATAAGTGCGATTACCACTAAGGACTACCCAACGCCAGCGAATCGGCCCATGAATTCGCGGTTATTGCTGCAAAAACTTGAATCTGCCTACAGAATTAAAATGCCCAACTGGAAAAATGTTGTTGAGCTGTGTGTTGAGGAGTTGGTGTGAATCCAAATGCGCGACACAAAACATCGGTGATTGCAATGCTGGCCAGCATGTTGCGCCACAAGAATTTGATTTTTCAGATGACAAAACGAGAGGTTATCGGTCGATATCGTGGTTCGGTTTTGGGAATTGCATGGTCCTTCTTTAACCCACTCATTATGCTTGCTGTGTATACAATAGTATTTAGTACAGTGTTTGCGGCAAAATGGGGTACTAGCACTGGAAGTAAAACAGAATTTGCATTGGTTTTGTTTGTGGGGATGATTGTGCATGGCGTTCTGGCGGAGAGCATGCTGAGTTCGCCTGCTTTAATGTTACGAAATGTTAGTTATGTAAAAAAAGTGGTTTTCCCGCTGGAAATACTACCAGTTGTAATAGCCGGATCTACGCTATTTCATACATTCATCAGTATTCTGGTCTGGGTTATATTTTACGTAGCTGTTAATCACGCCATGCACTGGACAATTGTATTTTTACCGATTGTGCTTCTTCCTCTAGCACTGTTTTCGCTGGGGGTGTCGTGGATATTGGCCTCACTTGGCGTTTATATAAGGGATATAGGCCAGATAACTGGGGTTATTGTTACGATATTATTATTTATGTCCCCAATATTTTATCCTGCCTCAAGGCTGCCGGAGCCATTCAGAACAGTTATTTATTTAAATCCACTAACATTTATAATTGAAGAAGCCAGAGATGTGTTGATGTGGGGCAACGCCCCACAATGGAATGGGGTGCTCATTGCGTATATTGTCAGTGCATTAGTTGCATGGCTAGGGTTTGCGTGGTTCCAGAAAACAAGACAAGGATTTGCAGATGTCCTCTAATGTTGCGATAGCAATAAGGAATATCAGCAAGTATTATCATATTTATGATAGACCACTTGATAGGCTCAAGCAAAGTTTATATAGGGGCCGTAAGCAATTTTATAAAGAATTTAGAGCGCTTAATAACATTAATTGTGAAATACAAAAAGGCGAAACTGTCGGGATAATAGGTAGAAATGGCTCGGGAAAATCAACCCTTTTACAGCTTGTCTGTGGAACTTTGACGCCAACAAGTGGTGAAATAAAATTATCGGGTAGAGTAGCGGCTCTGCTAGAACTGGGTGCTGGCTTCAATCCTGATTTCACGGGCAGGGAAAACGTATTTATGTACGCATCTATACTAGGCTTGAGCGCAGATGAAATTTGTGAAAAATACGATGATATTGTCAAGTTTTCTGAAATAAAGGAATTTATTGATCAACCGGTAAAAACATATTCGAGTGGCATGTATGTTCGGCTTGCATTCTCGGTTGCAATAAATGTTAATCCAGAAATTTTGATAGTTGATGAGGCGCTCGCGGTTGGTGATGAGCTATTTCAACAGAAGTGCTACTCAAAAATTAATTCGTTACGTGAGAGCGGAGCGACCATCTTATTCGTATCACACTCTGCTTCGGCGATTGTGGAGCTATGTAACAGGGCAATTGTCCTGGATAGAGGGGAGCGTGTATATGAAGGAAAGCCGAAAATATCAATAGCCCTGTATCATAAATTAACGAATGCAACCGATGATGTTCGTGAGGCGGTTAGAAATGAAATTATCGATCAAGGTGCCAAAGCTTTATGTTTGTCCAGCGACGCAGATACTAATGAGGCTGTGAGACAAGGTGATCTGGATTCCTTAAAGCCGTTCTATGACCCTGAATTTATATCACGAAATAGCATTGTGTTCGAATCTAATGGGGTAGAAATATCTAATCCTGCACTAAAAACTGTTGATAATGTAGAAGTTAACAATTTGGTTCATGGGGAAGAATATATATATTCTTACAAAGTCAGATTTATTGAAGATGCCGTCAATATTCAGTATGGCATGCTTATAAAGTCTGTGACTGGCCTTGAGATAGGAGGGCTGGTATACCCCTCACTTTCCAGTTTTATCTCGGAAGAAAAAACAGAACACAGAGGTCTTTGTCAAAGTTAAATTCAGATGTTTACTCAATACCGGCGTGTATTTTTTAAACGCTGGCGTTCAGGGCAAGGTTAATGATCGTATTGGATATCTTCACAGGCTTATTGACACTCTTGTTTTCAGGGTGCAGGCGGATTCTGGATTGAGCTGCACGGGGTTAGTCGATTTTGATTTTATGCCAGAAATTGCCAGAGTGGCGCAGTAAAGATCTGATGGACTCCAGCAACTCCACCAAAAAACTAGTTGTTGTCCTTGGTATGCATCGCAGTGGTACCAGTGCTATTACGCGCGGACTTGAGTCGCTAGGTGTAGACCTGGGCGATAACTTTGTGCCAGAAGCTAGCGATAACGAGCGTGGGTTCTGGGAAGATTCTGAAATCGTAAATTTCAACGAAGAGCTACAATCGAAACTTGGATATACATGGTATGGGGGCCTGATTGCTGACAGGATTGACTGGAAGCAAAACGAGGTGATAGCGGCAAAAGAGCGCGCCATGGAAATACTAAATAGTAAATTTTCGCATACTAATATATTTGGATTCAAAGATCCGCGAACGGCTATTCTAATCGAGTTCTGGGTAGAGGTTTTTCGGTGTCTCGAGTTGTCCGTCTACTATTTGATAGCATTGAGAAATCCGCTCGATATTGCTGCCTCATTATACAAAAGAAACGCAATAACAAAGCAAAAGTCATTATTACTGTGGGCGACATCGATGTTCCAGTCGATGCTTTTTACTCGTAACGAGTCTCGAGTTCTGACTAGTTATGACGAGATGCTGCAATCACCACTCAAGCAGCTGAAACGGATTTCACTGGCATTAGAGTTGGCGGCCTTAGATGAAAAAACTGACTCAGTAAGATATTACTGCGATAACTTTTTGACAAAAAATTTGAGACATAGTGATTTCACTAATTTCGAATTAAACAACGATAGCGATGTTTTATCTGTTATAGCCGATCTTTATACTCTTCTTCTTGAAGCGGCCACTGATCAGATATCGATTGATAGTAGTGACTTTGATGATAGGCTAGATCTTCTTTTTACTCAGTATACCGAATTGAGTCCGTTACTAAAATATATAAACTCAATTGATGATGAAAGACTTGTGGTAGAGGCTGAGCTCCACAAAACCCAAACCGAATTAAATGATTTAAGGCATTCTTCGGCGCTAGATATAAAACGGGCATATAGCGAAATCGAGAAGATGCAAACATCGTATAGCTGGAAAGTAACAAAGCCACTACGTTATATTTCTAAATGCATTTTAAAGAAATGATAGTTTGGCCTGCGTGATTATTATGGATGATGCATGATGATAAGGTTTATTGCTGTATATTCACGGAGTAATGTGAAAATATTAATTCGAACAATAGCTTATTGCCGCTCAAATGGTTTTTCCAACACCATTAGACGCATTGCTGCAAGATTGCGTCACAATAAATTCCTGCATTTACGGAAAACAACGGATAATGCTGATGTTTATAGTTATATGCGGAAAATGGTTGATGTTAAACACACGGAGCATAAAACATATTTTGACAATTCATCATGTAATCAGGTTATAAAATATATTGCTTTTTATTTGCCTCAATTCCATCCGATCCCTGAAAATAATGAGTGGTGGGGAGCTGGTTTTACAGAATGGTCTAATGTAACAAGGGCCTTGCCTCAGTATATAGGGCACTACCAGCCAAGATTACCTGGCGAGCTTGGCTTTTATGATCTTAGGCTTAGGGATGTTCGATTAAGACAAATTGAGTTGGCAAAGAATTATGGAGTATATGGGTTTTGTTATCACTATTACTGGTTTTCAGGTAAAAAACTTCTTGATTATCCAATTAACGAATTGCTCAAAGATAAGACGCTAGATTTCCCATTTTGCATTAACTGGGCGAATGAGAACTGGACGCGAAGATGGGATGGAAGGGACTCTGATGTTCTGGTGTCTCAGAACTATCTGGATGATGATTATCTCGAGTTTATTAAAGATGTATCTGTTTTTTTGAAAGACGAGCGATATATAAAGGTTCATGATAAGCCCTTATTAATGGTCTATAGGCCATCACTTATTCCCAATGTAAGCCGAATGGTCAAGATTTGGCGTGATTATTGTCGCAATTCCGGGATCGGGGAGATCTATTTGGTATTGACGCATTCATTCGACACTACAGACCCTGAGAAAATTGGTTTCGATGCGGCTGTTGAGTTCTCCCCTAATAATATGCCCTTGAGAAGTGTTGCTAAACGTGAAATTGACTTGATCAATAAAGGCTTCTCGGGGTGTGTTTTCGACTACGAGAGTGCTATCGAACTGGCGAGTGACTATACAGCGCCTCCCTATACGAAATATCGATGTGTATGCCCATCCTGGGATAACGAAGCTAGAAAAACCGGAAAAGGCACGGTGCTTCATGGGGCCAGGCCGTCGTTATATAAAAAATGGCTGGATATAGTCAATGATGAAACGATTGCAAGTAAGGATCCGGATAATAGATTTGTTTTCATAAATGCGTGGAATGAGTGGGCAGAGGGCGCATACCTTGAGCCAGACAAGAAATTCGGTTATGCATATCTCGATGCGACAAGAAGGTCTTTGATAGATGCTGAAAGGAAGCTTAAAGGACGCCGCATTCTTTTAGTGTCTCACGATGCGCACCCACATGGAGCACAATACCTGATCTTACATATGGCAAAAGTTTTTCACGATAGTATGGGCTTTGATGTTGATATGATTGTCCTTGGTGAAGGCGAGCTTGTAAAGGAATACAGTAAGTATGCGACTGTGCACGAACTGGCTGGGCGTGATGTAAACGATGCTGAGGTTGTGGCTCTTATAGATCGATTGTATAAACATGGATTATCATCAGCGATCACGAATACGGCTGTTACAGGCCTAATCGTACCCGTATTAAAGCGATTCGACTTTACGGTTGTTTCATTAGTGCATGAGATGCCGCAGTTAATCAAGGACTACAGGCTCCGAGAAAATGTAAAAGCTATTTCAGACTGGGCTGATAAAATCGTGTTCGCAGCCGACGCGGTAAAAAACGGGTTCGAGTCCTTTGTGGATCTTAATTCTGAAAAAGTGAGGGTAATTCCTCAGGGCCTTTATAAAAAAAATTCTTTGCAGACAAGGGAGGAAACACAAAAAGCAAAGAGCGCACTACGCGAAAAGTATAATCTTCCCTCTGATGCAAAAATAGTCCTTGGTGTTGGATATGCTGATCATAGGAAAGGGATTGATATTTTTGTCGAATCTGGAATAGATGTTATCAGAAATAATGCAAACGTGTATTTCCTGTGGCTGGGGAAATTTGACAAGGGATTAGAGAGAAATATTACTAAAAATATTGCATCTTCTGGACTGGATGATAATTTTATATTTCCCGGCCTTATTTATGACACAGACATATATTATGCGGGCGCTGATATTTTTGCACTAACCTCCAGAGAGGATCCGTTTCCGTCTGTGGTGATGGAGGCGCTTGATGCTTTTACTCCTGTTGTTGCATTCTCGAAATCGGGTGGCTCGGCAGAATTACTTACCCGTGGCGGTGGTGTGCTCATAGATGAAATGACACCTGATGCGTTTGCGTCTGGATTATCACAGTTATTAGATAATGCTGAATTGATTGACCAGCTTGCCCGTGAAGGCAAGTCAATAATAGATAAAGAATTCTCCATTTAGAAAATATGTGCTGGATCTTGCAGTATTGGCTCAGACCGGAATTCAACGTGTCTCTGTCGTAGTACCGAATTATAACTATGAAAGATATATACGCCAGCGGTTACAGAGTATTATCAGTCAAGATTATCCAGTATATGAAATTATTGTATTAGATGATGCATCCACGGACAAAAGCGTAAGCGTTATCAAAGAAATTCTTTCTTTGCAAACATCGGATTATCAAATTATATGCAATAAAAAAAACTCAGGCACAGTTTTTAACCAATGGAAAAAGGGCATTGACCGTGCGTCAGGTGACTATGTTTGGATTGCTGAGGCTGATGATTTTTGTAGTGACGAGTTTTTAGGCGAAGTGATGCATGGGTTCGAATCTCCTGATGTTGTACTGAGTTATTGCGAAAGTAATCAGGTGGATTCTGCTGGTGAAAAACTTGCGGATAATTATCTGGAGTATGTGTCTGATATTGATTCGGAGCGATGGCTAACGTCTTATGTTCGACAGGGAAAAGATGAGGTTATTGAGGCGCTTAGTGTAAAAAATACTATCCCTAATGTAAGTGCTGTTGTTTTTTACAGGTCCGCGCTAAAAGTGATTCTTGATACTTACATTGATGAAATTTGCACATATAGGGTTGCTGGCGACTGGTTTGTATATGTTTTGATGTTGCATAACGGAAAAATCTCATTTTCATCACAAGCATTGAATATGCATCGACGGCACACACGTGGTGTCACTATTGGTGGAATGGACAAAACCCAGCTAAATGAGATTTCGCGTATACAGGCATTTGTGGCAACTGAATACGATGTAACGCCAGAAAAATCGCATGCTGCAAGAAAATACATTAATACACTTACAGAGCAGTTTGGTATTTTGAAGTAATAATTCGATACCATTAGCTTATAAAGATCATGGTCATTGGAAGTTATGGGAATTAGTATACATGAACAAAATTTCTAAAATTATCAACCGCTGGAAAAAGCATGTGAGCAGCCAGGATGAATGGTTTGAAATGGTGTGTCGTAGCTATATGTCACCACCTGTTATTTATAATGATGCTGAGCTGCCCGGGTTTCCGCCTGATCAGATACAGATTAATACAACAGGGCAGTGCGGGATTGAGACGCTTAAGGAGGCATTCATATTCTATCAGGATTGTGTTAAAAATTTTAATTTAATCAATCCGATTTGTTCAGAACACACTTTGCTTGATTTTGGTACTGGCTGGGGGAGGATTGCTCGCTTTTTTTTACATGAACTACCGCTAGAAAATATCTATGGTGTTGATGTTATGGATGAGTTTGTGAGCATATGTAAAAGCACTTTTCGCAATGCTAATTTTCAGGTGACAACTCCTTTTCCTCCAACAAGTATTCCTGATAACACAATTAATTATATCGTTGGGTATTCTGTTTTTTCCCACTTATCTGAGAAGGCGTGTATGAGCTGGATGAGTGAATTTGATCGAATACTTGCGCCTAACGGTGTAGTTGCTTTGACTACACGTGGGCGCCCGTTTTTTGATTATTGTGAGTCCCTTAAGAAACAAGAGCAAACTGGTTATCAATATGCCCTTTCAAAAATGTTCGATGACTTCGATGATGCTCGGCTGCTCTATGACAAAGGTTGCTTCGTTCATTCAAATCGAGAGGGCGTAAACGGCGGTGGTGCAATGACTGCAGATTTCTATGGTGAGACATTTATACCCGAAGAATACGCGAAGACAGCATATTCAGAGTTCTTTGTCTTGGAAAAATTCCTATATGACCCTTCTAGGCAAACTCATCCAATTATGTTTTTTAGAAAAAAATAAGCGGTATCATCGCTTTGCAAAACATCAGCAATATGTGTTGCAGTTGTCTTGTTTAGTCTATCGTATGGTGGGCATGTGTCAGATAATCTATTGCATAGTGTAGAAAATAATAACCAGTCACGGCCAAGACTAGAAGGCATCGAAGCCTTGCGTGCAATAGCGGCATTGATGATTATCATTTATCACACTGTTATGTTATCTAATATGCCTATACCGGGCTATTTAAATGTTATAAAGCAATATTTCGGCCATGGTGTACCGCTATTCTATGCGCTCAGCGGATTTGTTTTAGCTTATGGTTATATCGAAAATCTTAACGACAGGCCGAAAGTTCTTCGTTTTTATATTCGTCGCTACTTCCGTATTGCCCCGCTTTTTTATTTTATGCTGATATTATGGATAATAGTGACAAAGATAAGATGGGATACTTTGGTGCCTATCACATTTCATGATGTAGTACTAAACTTAACGTTACTATTCGGCCTCGTCCCGGACAAGCATGAAAGTATAGTATGGGCTGGCTGGTCGATTGGTGTTGAAATATTGTTCTATTTACTGTTTCCTATCGTTGCGGCAATGCTATTTAATGTTCGCTCGGGTATCCTTGCTCTGATAATAATGATCCTGGTTTCGTCTTCATTTTATACATCTGCAAACAAGCAATACGTACGAGTCAAGCGTACACATAAC
>CAVRHW010000007.1:0-30867 GCA_963721085.1 uncultured Gammaproteobacteria bacterium | reverse complement strand
CTGAATTTGAGTTTGACCCAGTCAACTTAAGCTGTCGTTGCCCGGCCGGTGAGACCATCAGCTTTCGCGGTAAACATACTGATCAGCACGGTCACATCAAAGCTTTTTTTGAAGGACGTTTACTGCAATGCCGGCACTGTGCGCTCAAACAACGTTGCATGACAAATCCCGAATCCGCCAATCATCGAAAAGGCAATGGTCGACAAGTCTCATTTATCCTGGAAAAAACCTCGCGCGCACCCAACTACACTGACTGGATGAAACGGCGTGTCGATAGTGACAAAGGAAAACTCATATACAGTCATCGCATGTCCGTCGTCGAGCCGGTGTTTGGCAATATCGGGGCGAACAAACGGCTCAATCGATTTAGTCTACGAGGCAAAAAGAAAGTCCAGGGGCAATGGCAGCTGTATTGTTTGATACACAACATAGAGAAGCTGAAGAACTACGGAGAATTAGCCCAATGAGGCAGCCTGAAAGAATTGGATACGCTTGATAAATGGATCTATTCAGGGCAATGTGGCTAAATCTTAAATTTAAAAGGCAGGCTGTAGAATCGCAGTTCTAGCAGCGGGTTTTTCTACGGCCTCGTTATGATATGAGAAAGAGATAATATTTTCAGGTGTTGTCCATCCGGAAAGGACACAGGTTTCTATTTCAGAAACTACCCAATATTCTGGTTGCTATGTTCTATGGCATACATTGGAAAACACTGAATTTGAAATATCAGTCGGCAAATGACTGCGACCGAGACCGCGAAGAGAAAGATATTGATCTGTTTATTCTAGAATTTATTACAGCCAAGGATAGAAGTACTGGTAGTAGTTTTGGTTTTCTTGTCGGCTGTGGATATGAAATAGAAATTATAAAAGCATATGATGTAAAGAAAAGATCATGTGTTTGGCGTTAATATCGAGACATTACCATCTTGCAAAACTAAAGAGGACTTATTAAAGAAACATGCTCTTTTGTCCTCCCTGTTTAAGGGGATGGAAGGTGGGTATCTCCAGCGTTGTCTCGCTGACCTAAGGCAAGCAATTCGTAATCCTTTTGACAGTTCTTTACTCGTTTTTCACAGTGCTGTGGAGCCAATACGGCAATATTGTTGAAAATATGCCAAGAGGTAAAAGTTGCAAGTTATTAAGAGAGGACTTAGGTATCTTTATGAAAACCTAATTCAAATAGACATTCAAAAATACGCAAAAGTTATACGGCATGAAGGGCCATCCGACTTGACCCAGGAGGAGCGCACACAAATGCTAGGCAACAACATGGGATATATACATAAATATATAAATAAATATGGCAAAGATAATTTCTTCGGAAACAAGCGCATCGTGCGGGACTGTCAACCGCGTCGCTTCGCTTTGCGGTTGCCAGCCCCACATGTTCTGCCGTTAGGCAAAAATTCAAGGCACAAGCTTTTCGTCAAGATGGTAACTGTCAGTTTCGCCCTTTGGGTTTCTTTGAACCTCCCAGCGAAAGCCCAAGACTCTTTCCAAGATCAGCTGAAGAATCCTGCGCCAAAGTGAAGCCCAGGCATCGGTCATCAAACAGTTCTCAGACGCTGCGGCTTCAGGCAACACCGAACAGGTGCTGTCATTGATATGGCATACTACGAAAGTTCAGTTTGGCGAAGAAGGTTGAAGAAATTATGTAAGCCAGAAAAACTTCAGCCATTTTTCAGATTACAAAAGCGTCGATAGCTATGAGCACGTCGAAGCGATTAAGCTTGAACAGGGGAACAAGCCCGCTCTCGTTCATTTTGGCTATATCCGTGACGCATCCAACTTGAGAAAGCCATTTGAAATCGTTTTGGTTTCAGAAGGCGAAAAGTTCTTCGTTGCAAATATTCTGATCGGCACTTGCAGAAAGGGGCTTCACCCCATATCCGAGTAACCACCAAAACCTGGTTGTTCGGGCAGTATTTTCTTAACCCAGCAGTCGAGAGGACAGCCAAAAAGCTGCGCTTTTTGGTTCTCTCCAGCTTCGGCTCCGGCTGCCTCTCACTGCTACGTTAGGATTAAATTATGAATACGAATAGTAAGGCTCAAAGACCCATATTAGTTTGGCTAATTCTAATTATTGCCGCATTTTCATCTCTTGGTGTTGTATGCAAGCTCCTCGACGGCTACAGGGCTTATTGATGCACCTCTGGAAGCAACAAAACCCATGTTAGAAGGTGTTGGTCCTTTGTATTACATACTTAATACGACAGCATACGTAATGTATCTCATGTCTGCGATTTTTCTCTTTCAATTAAAAAAATATGCCATTCCATGGCTCATAGGTTCATTCGCGTTGACCATAGTCTGTGGCTATTTATCAATTCTAAATACTGAATTATTGAGAGTACTAAATGAAAATGGTTACTTTGGTTTTATTTTTAGTTATGCCTTTAGCTTAATCATTATGGGGTATACGTTTTATTTATCAAAAAAGAGGTGCTATCAATTAAACGTGAACAAAGCAATAAATCAATCGACCTGAATAGCAGGTGGTGATGTTGTTGTAGTCATATAGGAATCAAGGAAACCACCAAAGAGAAACAATTCCAGGTCATAAACTTTTGCCTACAGCCTAATACATTGGATTATTGGTTATTGCTTTCTCAACTGTGATAGCAATGAGCTTTGAAATAGGCAGCTATGTTTATCGCTATGAAGGTGACACTATCATGATCTTCTGTTGCTTTTTATATACCTTGAAGTATTAGCCATGGTTGGAATATACCTGAAGACAGGGGCGCTACCCGTTCGTATGCCACTTTACATTGCTATCGTGGCACTGGCGCGCTATATGATTCTTGATATGAAAAACCTGGACACATTAAGAATGCTTGGCCTTGCAGCCTCTGTATTCATCCTTGCAATAGCTATCCTCGCAATTCGATATGGTCACACCAGGTTCCCCTATAGCAATAAGGATGACCACTAAAAAACATGTTCAACTTAGAAACAAACTGCGCGGCCAGCACTTAACGCAATATTTACAAAACAGGATGAAGAATAAATTACGAATGGATCAGGCTCCCTGCGATCCCTTGTTTTAATCTGGCGGCTGCAGGTCTTATTTCCGACAATGCCGCCACGACATCATGTGGTCCGGCAGATTGCCATGTTCCAGGATATCCGCCCAGGTGATGACACCCAGAACATCATCCGCGCTTTGCAGTTTTTCCTTCCTGGCGATGACGGCTACCTCGCGTTTGTGGAAACGCATTGCCGCGACGACGTCGATGAGAAGATCGTCGGCCCTGGAGACAACAAACGGGCAGGTCTCGATATCGTTGACGGGCAAGGCATCGGTCTTGTCACTGTTGCCGAGGCGCCCGGGTAAAACTGCAGACGGAAGAACCCCCGCCACCTTTCCATCCTCAACCACGATCACATGAGGAACAGGTTCGGCCAGTTTAGTGAGCCGGCGCAGTTCACCGACTGTGCTGCTTGCAGGGATATAGACCAGCGGGTTCTCGATAAACTCGACTGCTGTACGCAGCAAATAGAGATGGGTCTGGATCGAAGCCGGGATGAAGTCACCGCGGCGAGTGAGCTTGAGGGTATAGATGCTGTCGGGCAGTAACAGCGTGCGCGTGCCATGAGCGAAGGCAACCGCGATGATGAGCGGAATTATGACATTATAGTCACGGGTCATTTCGAAGGTCATGACCACCGCGGTCAGTACCGCTCCGGTGGCTCCGGCGACGACACTCGCCATGCCGATAACAGCGGTAGCCGGAGCACCGAGGTTCAGTCCCGGTACCAGATGGTCTATCACGATCGCATAAACAGCCCCCAGTGCCGCACCCATGTATAGCGATGGCGAGAATACACCGCCGGAAGCGCCGGAGCCCAGAGTGATTACGGTCGCCAGCAGTTTGGCAGCAAACAGCAATAGCAGGAGTAGCGGTGCATTGAGATTACCGGCCAGGGTGTCCTGTACCACAGCGTAACCAATCCCCTGAACATAATAGTGACCCGTATAGCGCATGAACAGGTACATCATCACTCCCACCATCAACATGCCCAGCGCGTGCCGGGTGTAGTAATTACCGGGCATGCGATCGAACAGATCTTCCGACGTGTACAGGGCGCGGATGTAAAGCACCGATACCAGTCCGAGCAATACTCCAAGGATGATATAGGCGACATAGGACAGGACGGGGATAGCGTGAGTGGCGGGTATCGCCAGTGCCGGGATGTCGAACGACGGATGATTACCGAACGCAAGCCGCCCGACAAATGTCGCCGCCCCGGTGGCGATGCCTACCGGTACCAGGGTACGTGCACTGATCTCGGGAAGGAGTAATTCAATCGCGAACAACATGCCACCGATCGGGGTATTAAACGTCGCCGCGATCCCCCCGCCGGCACCGCAGGCGACCAGGGTCAGTCGTTGCCATTCGGGCATGCGTACCACCTGCCCCAGGGTTGAACCGAAGGCGGAACCGATTTGAATAATCGGTCCCTCGCGGCCAACCGAACCACCCGAACCAATGGAGACCGACGAAGCGAGCGCCTTGACCAGGGCGACCACCGGGCGTATCACGCCCCGTTTGTAATAAATTGCGTCCATGACCTCCGGCACGCCATGGCCCTTTGCCTCGGGCGCGAAATTTTTAACCAGGAACGCCACCAGAATCGCACCGCCAACAGGAACCAGAATGATCCACGCGCCCCACGGACTGGGGAGTGTGTGGGTATTGGCAACGTAGGAGAGGGAGAACTGACCGAAGAAGAACAGGTTATGAAAGAGCGCAATGAGGTCACGAAATATGACGGCCCCGATGCCCGCCACCAGTCCCACCAGGACGGCCAGCAGCGCGAGACGAAACGGCGTATTGCCCAGCAGCCAGCGCGTTTTCATAATCCTCCCCAACGTATCGCCATTAGCATGACCATACCAGATCTGGAACCATTGTAACCGGCCTCTCGGCGCCACGCTATTTGCGCCGGGCTCCGACAGACAGCCTGACATGCAATACCCGTATCGTCAGGTCGTGAGTATGCGCAAAGATATTTACCACGATAATTATGGCGGGAAATAACTGATTATGATCACACCCGCGCTTTCACGACATCCACAGGTGCGCCAGAAAAAAACCGGGCATTATGTTGTTCTGAACAAGCGTCTTCAACTTTTGAATATGTCGTAAAGCTGAAGTTATACACTTGCCGTCAATCTATTTTTGACTGTTCATTCCAGAGCCTGATAACAGGCTCGCTGGTATTGTGCTCATAGCCGAGGACGCCGATGGCGGCGGTGGAGACGTAAAAATATTTTCCTGCTTCCGGTTCTAGCGCTAACCAGCGCGCAGCAATCACGCGAGAAATATGTCCGCTGGTAAACGCGATGACATCACCCGGTACCGATCGCACCTTTTCGATAAAACGATCAGCACGCAGCATTACGTCTTCTGGCGTTTCGCCGTTGGGGCAACCATCACCAAAAAGATCCCAGCCTGGATGTTCCTGGTGTATCTCGGGCGTGGTACGCCCTTCATAATCACCGTAGTCCCATTCCACCAGATCGGAATCTGACTCGGCCTCTGTTGCAAAACCGGCAAGCTCACAGGTTTGCAGTGCTCGCTGCAAGGGACTGACAAAGACACGAGCAAACTGCAGACCTTCGAGACGTGTAGCCAGTGCACGCGCCTGTTGCTCGCCATTCGTATTAAGCGGTATATCGCTCAAACCGGTGTGTCGGTGTGCGTCGGACCATGCCGTGTCGCCGTGGCGCACCAGAAACAGTTTGTAAAGTGGCTCGCTCATAATTAATTTGAATCTGCTTTGTTTAAATCACGTTGCCCGCAGTGCGCGAGCCGCAGTTAGTCTTTGCTGTGTTTTCTGATAGTTTATGAACGCTGATTTTTAAATCGACGATAGCGCTGGATCAGCGTGTTGGTTGAACTGTCATGCTTCAACAACGGCTCGTCGGTACTTTCCAGTTGCGGTATCGTCTGCTGCGCCAGTACCTTGCCCAGCTCGACGCCCCACTGGTCAAACGAATCGATGTTCCAGATCACACCCTGGGTGAAAACGCTGTGTTCATACAATGCAACCAGCGAGCCCAGTATCTTCTGGCGTCAGCCGTTCCGCGAGCAGGGTGTTGCTCGGGTGATTGCCTTCGAAGGTGTGATGCAAGGCCAGGTCTTCCGGCGTGCCTTCAGCTATGACCTCCTCTTCTGTTTTGCCGAACGCCAGCGCTTCGCTTTGTGCAAACATGTTTGACATCAACAGATCGTGATGATTACCCAGGGCGTTCAGCGGCTGACAGAATCCGATAAAGTCACAGGGGACGAGTTTTGTTCCCTGGTGAATCAACTGGTAAAACGAGTGCTGGCCGTTGGTGCCCTGTTCGCCCCAGAAGATGGGCGTGGTTTGATACGTGACCTCCTTATCGTCAAGCGTAACGTGTTTGCCATTGCTCTCCATCGTCAATTGCTGCAGGTAAGCGGGAAAGTGTTTGAGATATTGATCGTACGGCAGCACCGCGATGGTGTGCGCATCAAGAAAATTACCGTTCCACAGCGTCAGCAGGCCCATCAGCACAGGCAGGTTCTGTGCGAATGGCGTGCTGCGAAAATGCTGGTCCATGCTATGAAAACCCGCGAGCATGTCACCAAAATTGTCGGGGCCGATAGCAATCATGGTCGACAGGCCGATGGCCGAATCCATCGAGTAACGCCCGCCAACCCAGTCCCAGAAACCAAACATGTTGTCGGTATCGATGCCGAACCTGGCCACCTCTTCGGCATTCGTTGATACTGCAACAAAATGACGGCGCACGGCCTGCTCGTCACCAAGCGTACGCAAACTCCAGTCACGGGCGGTGTGCGCGTTGGTCAATGTTTCGAGCGTGGTAAATGTTTTCGAACAAATAATGAATAAGGTTTCTTCGGGATCCAGATCAGACGTGGCTTCCGCAAAATCGGTGCCGTCCACGTTGGAAACAAAGCGAAAGCTCAGGTCGCGCTGGCTGTAATAACGCAATGCTTCATACGCCATCACCGGGCCGAGATCGGAACCACCGATGCCGATGTTGACGATATTGCGAATGCGCTTACCGGTATGCCCCAGCCATTCACCACTGCGTACCTGGCGCGAGAACCTCGCCATCCGTTCGAGCACAGCATGTACTTCGGGAACGATATCAACCCCATCGAGCACAATCTGTTCGCCAGCGGGTGCTCGCAGTGCGGTGTGCAGTACCGCACGCTGTTCCGTCACATTGATCCGCTCTCCGCGGAACATCGCCTCAATGCGTTCAGCCAGGTCGCATTCTTCAGCCAGATTGACGAGCAGTCGCAGGGTTTCGTCGGTGATACGGTTCTTCGAGTAATCGAGATAAATTCCTGCGGCTTCCGCCACCAGGCGTTCTCCCCGGTGCGAATCGTCGGCGAAAAGCTGACGCAGTGTCAGATTACGAGTCGCTGTGGCGTGTGCGGCAAGCGCTTTCCATGCCCGGCGCTCGGTCAGCGTCTGCCCCTGTACATTCGAATACGTGATGGATTCGCTGCTCATGCCTGTCCGACCCTGTCATTGACAATTTGTTCAGCATATAAGCTGGACTGTAACTATAGCGATACTATCGCTTGTATAACACTCAAAGATTTTAGTTTTGCTTCTAATTCAGACTCACGTTAATAATTAATGGTCCAGACTGGTGACCACCCATTCTGGCTGCTATATAGCATTATCTAGTGCTGACTGAAACAGTCAATGCACGCATACCGGACCATGAAATGGAGACATTAGATGCGGACTGATTATAATCTGCCGCCCGAATTTGAAGCGGTCAAAGACAAAGACGAAAAGGTTTTCTGGGTTGGAAAGCCTGATTTCACAGCGTTCATGGTGACCGGCATTCCGTTTCTGGTTATCGGTTTGATCTGGGGCTCGATCGATTATTTCGGCTTTATCCAGCATATGAAAAACATCCCTGCCGGGTTCGCCATTCCATTTTTCGCACTGCACCTGTTCCCTTTCTGGGGAAGCCTGCTCAACATGCTTCGGCTATTTCTCGTGCACGGAAACACCTGCTATGCATACACCAATAAACGGCTGATGATGAGGAGCGGCTTCTGGGGCACTGATTTCATGACCATTGATTATGACAAGATTTCCGATATCGATGTGAACGTCAATCCGATTGAAAATCTTCTCGGTGTAGGCACCATCCGCGCGTATTCCGGCCGGACCAGCAGCAAGGGCGGACGAATATATGACAGATTCATAGGCATTCATGACCCGTATGCAGTATTCAAGAAAATCAAGGAAATTTCGGTCGATGTCAAAACCGACTGGAATTACCCAAATGCCTTGCGCCCGGACAACAACCCAGGCTACCAGACCCGATATAAAGAAAGATAAGAACAAAACATGATAGTCTGATTATGGATGACAATGAAAACCCGAAGCCACCCAAACCTGTCGAAGCGATCTGGTCTGATACCCGTGCTGCCGGTTTCGATATGGCCTCAGACCCACTGGTCTGTTCTCTGTTGCGAACACTGGCTGCAGCAAAACCTGCCGCCAGGTTTCTCGAACTGGGCTCGGGTTCTGGACTGTCCACCGCATGGATACTAGATGGTATGGACGCCAAATCACGGCTAACCACCCTCGACAATGACGAAGCGCTTCTGTCCATCCTTGAGCACCACCTGGGAGACGATTCTCGTTTGAATGTTGTTTGCGATGACGGTGATGATTTCGTGCGTTCGCTTCATGGTCAGCGTTTCGATTTTATTTTTGCTGACACATGGGCCGGGAAATATCGCCTGCTTGATGAAACACTCGCATTACTGAACCCAGCCGGCCTGTACGTCATC
The DNA here is from genome assembly GCA_963721085.1 of uncultured Gammaproteobacteria bacterium. GTDB lineage: Bacteria > Pseudomonadota > Gammaproteobacteria > SZUA-229 > SZUA-229 > JASBSR01. Next base: position 22,037 of record CAVRHW010000007.1, on the reverse strand, counting down.
GACGATATGCTTCCACAAGCCAACTGGCCGGAGGGTCACGAAAAAAAAGCCTCCGACCTGATCGCACGTCTGGAACAAATGGATGGTTTTTATATCACAAAATTATCCTGGGGTAGCGGCGTTATTATCGCTACCAGAATCTAAAAACTTTAATACATTGTGGTTAATCATGGGCGCACTCTTTGCGTCACCTGTACGTTTGCGGTTAACCTAGTGGCCTGTTGCCTGCTTTATATCTGGAAGCGTTGATGCCACACGACCATAACCATGAAGTTCACGACTACAACCGCGCTTTTGCGATCGGCATTGCGCTGAACGTGGTATTTGTTGTTGTTGAAATAGCCTATGGCACCATCGCAGACTCGCTGGCGCTGATAGCAGACGCGGGACACAATTTCAGCGATGTCATCAGCCTGCTGCTCGCCTGGGGCGCGAGCTATCTGGCAACATGGTCTGCCACCCAAAATCGTACCTATGGTTTTCGCAGAGTCACCATTCTGGCTTCACTGGCGAGTGCTGTTTTGTTGCTGGTCGCGCTCGGCGGTATCACCTGGGAGGCCTTTGGCCGACTGCTGAATCCACCAGCAACCGATGGCATGACCATTATTATGGTGGCCGGCATCGGTGTGGTCATTAATTCAGTCACCGCGCTGTTATTTATCAGCGGCCAGAAACATGACCTTAATATCCGCGGCGCCTATCTGCACATGGCGGCAGATGCAGGCATTTCATTTGGCGTGGTGATTGCGGGCATCGCCATCATGTATACCGGCTGGTTGTGGCTGGACCCTGCGATCAGCCTCGCGATCGTACTGGTCATATTAGTCGGCACCTGGCATTTGCTGAAAGAATCGCTCAGTCTTTCTATTGACGCGGTACCTCAAGGCATCGATATTTCCGAAATCAGAGACTACCTGACCGGACTGAAACCGATTTCCGAAATTCACGATCTGCACGTCTGGGCGCTCAGCACCACCGAAACTGCGCTGACCGTGCACCTGGTCACTACCAGCGATTATATCGACGACAACCTGCTGCAGACGATCCAGAACCATCTGCACGACCAGTTCGATATTGAACACGCAACGATCCAGATCGAAAACGAAGCGCATGGCAATGTCTGCGCGTTAAACCGGCCAGAGTGTGTCCAGGCATCCGGGGCAACAAACACGAGATGAGAAAACGAAAGGTCACGGTCAACGACCTGATGCAAAAAAATTACATCTATTACCTGACAGAACCTGCGGGGAAAAATTTTTCTGCCGAGTTTTCACCACAACTCACACCAAAGCAAATGTTGAAGCTGGGCGTTTTCGGCGGAAAATATATGTGCGATTGCACAAAAGAATTTCCCGAAGACTGGTTTACCAAGCGCGAAGCTGTGCCCCGAGCATCATGATCCAGAACTCAATTATTTCGGCATCAATGCGTCGCAACCCCTGTCGGTGTGGCGGGAGAAAGGCTGGATATATGAAGAAGACCCCAGAGGCTGGTTTCAGTGGTACTGCCGTTATTATATGGGACGGCGCTCAGACATGGATGAACATCAGATCAAACGCTGGAGAGCGATGACACGCCATATTGCCCAGATTAGAAAAAACTGCTTAAAAGGCGATCTCACCTGCCGACCGAAACAAAGACAGGCACTTTTGAACTGGGCATACGATAGTCGCAAAATATAAACTCGCCGAATCACCGATAGCTTTCACTCGTGCTCGCTTTTCTCATTGCCGGATTTGTCAGGCCAGGAAGTGCGCAGATAGAGCGTCTCGACTTTTTGTCTTGCCCAGGGCGTTCTACGTAAAAACTTGAGACTGGAAGCGATGCTCGGATCGGTGGTGAAACATTTGATCTTGATGCGGCGGCCCAGTTCTTCCCAGCCGTATTTGTCTACCAACTGTGTGAGCATCATTTCCAGCGTTACGCCGTGCAGCGGATCTTTACGGGCTGTTTTTGGCTTCCACCCTGCCCACGGACTGTCCGCCACAGCGTTCAGGCCTCGGCTTTTTTGACGCGGATTTTGCTGCCGGCCACATCTTTACCATTGAAGTTTTTCATCGCTGCTTTGGCTTCACCCGGTTTGGGCATTTCGACAAAACCAAATCCTTTGGAAGCACCTGTGACTTTATCCATCACCAGATTACAGGACTGAACCATGCCAAATGTTTCAAACATCGCGCGCAACTCCTCCTCGGTGGTGGTTCGAGCAAGATTGCGTATCAGTAGCTTCATGGGATCACCGCTTCAGTATTATCAGGATTAGTCTATTCAGCAACTATACAACGTCCGGTCACAGCATTCATCTGTTTGCATCGTTGTGAGCACCTCTGTACGCCCCGGCTTCGCAGCGTTAATATCCCCTTACTGACTATTTCCAGCAAGAGGCCTTTATTATGTATACAGGCGGTTGCCTTTGCGGCGCGATCCGGTTCGAAATCAGAGGCCCGATTCGAAACATAGTGCTTTGTCATTGTTCAGAGTGTCGCAAAGCCCAGGGCAGTGCATTTGCCAGCAACGGTATTGTGAATAGCGATGCGTTTGAAATACTCACTGGAACGGACATGCTGTCCGGATACGAGGCCACGCCGGGCCAGACCAAATATTTTTGCAAACAGTGCGGCTCACCGATCATGAGCAAATCCGAATCAAAACCGGACCAGGTGCGGGTTCGGCTCGGCACGATCGATTCAGACATTACTGAACGGCCGAGTGCGCATATATTTGTCACCTCAAAAGCCAACTGGGAAACCATCTGCGGTGATCTTCCCCAGTATGAAAGCTATGAGCCCGACAGGTAAAAGGCGAAAACAAGCGAACGAGCGCGATGGTTAAACCATGAAAAACCTGTATCAGTTGCCCGATGATCTGCCCGTTCCTGTTGATGATGGCGCATGCGACCATCTCACAGGTTCGCGGCTGCCTTCTGTAATGCTCGACAGCACTTCCGGTACACGCATTGATCTCAGCAAGGTCGATGGTATATCAGTGATTTTTTTCTACCCGATGCACGGCCGCCCCGATTCACCCGCGATGATCGGCTGGAACGACATTCCCGGCGCCAGGGGTTGCACCCCGCAGGCCTGCTCGTTTAGAGACAGCTATACAAAACTGACACAACTGGGAGTAAGCGTTTTTGGTGTGAGTTCACAGCCACTGTCTGAACAACAGGAAGCCAGCGAGCGACTCGAACTACCTTATGTATTACTGAATGATTCAGCCTTCAGGCTGAGCAAGGCGATGAGACTGCCGACCTTTGAATATGAGTCGTCGATTTTCATAAAACGAATCACGCTGATATGTGAAAACGGCGTGATCAAAAAAACCTTCTACCCGGTCTTTCCACCTGACAGGAATGTCTACGATGTACTCGACTGGATAGAAGGGCGTTATCAATAACTACTTCATCTTCCCTGTTATCACTATTACCACATCAACCAGGCTTGCAAGGTCATAGTGTTAGCATCCGATGCATTGGTGGTTACACCACCAATCTTGTTATATGCAACATACTGGGCAGTGAACTTGGTATTCTGCCAGGGCAGATAGCTGTACTGTGCAGTATAAGCGGTATCATCGTAGTTACCGTTATCACCACTATTGCCGGCATAACCCAGCATTGCTTCGGCATGGTAACCCCAGTGATAGATCGCATCCAGCTTGGTGCTCTTCAGAGTAGGCGTTGCGCCGCCACCTGTAAAGTCGAGCGTCTGCTTCTCATTGGTGTAGCTGGTGTGCACACTGACCATGTTACTGTTGGCCAGGTTGTGCTCGAACTGCAGATCGACCGCATTATCGCTGTACTTGTCTGCAGGGCCCGCATAGGTGTCACCATCAATCAACTTGGTCTGCATGCCATAGGCACCCACCATCAGGTAATCACCGCTATCGAAGTTCGTGCTCCAGGCGAGACGATAGTAAGGCGCCGCGCCGCTGATACGCGCACCGTTACCGCTTGGAGCCGCTGTCTGGGAAGCATCAAAACCCGCACCGTCATCTTTGTACATACTGAGCTCAGTGTATATACCATTACCCCAGTCGGCATAAGCGCCAAGGCCTGCCACATTCCCACCCAGACCATCGGCGATTAACGGAGATCCTACACCTGCCCCTGCAGTGAATGGGAAACCCCAGGCAGGCGTGGTATTCCACAGATCCTGTACTGTCGGGTTGTTGTTGAGCGTGACGCCGTAGGTGACATCGCCGGCATGATTGGCATAGCGAATATCGGTATTATCCATCGCAAACCCGGGGCCATCAGCAGGTGCCATCGTGATCTGGATAAACGAACCCATGTGCGGCGAAATCTCACCCGCAAAGAAGAAACTCAGCTGGTCCGGCAAAGCAATGTTGGTTGTGGGTCCCGGTCCTGTTCCTGCCACTGCCGAATTGGATTTCACAGTGGTGGTAGTCACCTGCAGCATTGCCGACAGGGGCGGAATCTGGTTGAACTGCAAACCGCTGGCCGCGTCGGTATTTTGCGCCTCGACCTGCTTGATGCCGGTCAGGGTGTAACCATTCATTTTAAACGTACGGCCGAAGGAGTTGAGTTCAGGAAAAATTGTATGACATGACGAGCATGCGAGCCCCGTCTGTCGTGCAAAACTGGGTACCGCACTCGCCTCCTGGAAGAACAGAAGAGATGAGACTAGTGCCGTTGCTATTAGTAAACCTTTATTGCTTAACATGGCATCACCTTCAAAAGTTGTAGTCGTGATTGGAAATCGTCAGAACGAGAATAGGCTACTTGAAACACCGTGGTTTTGACTATGATCAAGAAACGCCTGATATTCTAATCCATGCTGCCAGCCCTGGCAAAAACACTGCTTTCCTGACGGTATTATGCACCCGCAGGTGTGTTTATTTCACTTCATAAAACCAGTTTCGCCATTTTCTGTAAAACACCATAACAGGTATTTTTACGGCACTATCAGGATTAAAATGTATCAAACCCACCAAACCAGAACTTGAGGAGGTGTCGTTGATGAATTCCACATACAGTCAAAGCACAGACCAGCACTCCCTTTCGCAACAGAGCCCGGCAAATCTCGCGGCCATCTCAAGACGAGCGCAGACCATTATTTCAAGCCTGTTAAACGGTTATCGAGGCGCCGCTGCGATACGACTCTGGGACGGCCAGGAGCTTTATCACAGCCCGGATACCCGAGGCGCGCTGGTATTCAAACATCCGGGCGTGCTGCGCGAACTGCTGCTAAAACGCGACCTGGTGAAACTGGGGGAGGCCTATCTCAATGGCGAGATCGAAGCCGAAGGTGAACTGGAGGCCCTGTTCGAGCTGACACCTCGACTGGAAAAACTCCAGCTGCCCCTGCACGAAAAATTTCTGTTGCTGATAAATGCACTACGTTTACCGAGCAAAGTGAAGCACGATGCAGCACAGGAAAAACGCGCTCAGCGCTCAGCGCGGCACAACGGCCGTGCCAGCATTGCTCATCATTACGATGTCAGCAATGATTTTTACCGGCTCTGGCTGGATCCGCAGATGGTGTATTCCTGCGCCTACTTCAAAGACGAACAGCAGTCGCTGGCTGATGCACAGAGCGACAAGCTCGAGCATATCTGCCGCAAACTGCGTCTGCAACCGGGACAGCAGCTGCTCGATATCGGCTGCGGCTGGGGCGCTCTGGTGATCTGGGCTGCGCAGAACTATGGCGTGTACAGCCACGGCATCACGCTCAGCCAGCAGCAACATGATTACGCGCAACAACGCATCCGCGATCTCGGCCTGCAGGATCGCGTGACCGTGGAACTGCGCGACTATCGTGATCTGCCCGAAGACAAACTATACGATCGCATTGTCAGCGTCGGCATGTTCGAGCATGTCGGTGTTAGCAATTTTCCGCGTTACTTCGGCAAGGTGAAATCCGTGTTAAAACCGGATGGCCTGTTTCTCAATCACGGCATCACCAATGACACTGGCTGGCAGGACACTCCCATCACCCGCTTTATCAACCGCTATGTCTTTCCCGACGGCGAGCTGGCGCGGATCAGCGATGTCAGCATGGCCATGGAACAGGCCGGTTTTGAAGTGCTCGATGTCGAAAGCCTGCGCCGTCACTATGCCATGACTCTGCGCCACTGGGTCGAAGCGCTGGAACACAGTCGAGAAGCAGCCATTGCCCAGTCCTCGGAGGCCACGTATCGACTGTGGCGACTCTATATGGCGGGCTCGGCCTATTATTTCGATGAAGGCAGCATCAATGTGTATCAGTTGCTGACGGGGCATATGTACAGCAAAGAACTGCCGGTGCCCTTGCGCCGTGATGACCTTTACCAGAACCGGGAAAACTAAGGAAAGTCTGATTAATTCAGAGTTTCCGCAGCACATGGCTGTGCTGCCATTCTCAATGGCTGGTAAGCCATTGAGAATGAAGAAAAAGGCAAAATCGAATTTTGCCTTTTTCGTGCTCTGAGAATTCATCGATGAATTATTCAGAGCTTCCCTAATATATCCAGCTGTCTTATTCTCGAAACGGATGCGGAAACAAGGGATTGCTCCCGGACAGGCAAATAATTACACTTGCGACTTGCACTGGCTGTTTAGTGTTACTAAACCAGCCCGGTTTTTTATGCGCCGGGCAAACCATAAATGGAGGTTATGATGAACAAATGTAATAAATTTGTATTAGTAACTGGACTTGCCTGTCTCCCGGGCATCACCCAGGCAGCAACTGTAGTCAACGACAACTTCGATGCGGGTCTTGGCACCTGGATGCCAAACACCACCGAAACCAACAACACATACTCCGCCACTGGCGGTAATCCCAATGGTTACCTGAGTACTGATAACCTGAGCAACACAGGTAGTTTCGGCGCTATCGGAGCTGCGAATAGTACAGCCGATTATTCCGGTGTGTTCGCAGATGGACAGTGGACCATTTCGGTCGACCTCAGTTTCATCAACGGCGATTTCACCGATTCCTGGTTGCGCTTTCGCTATCAGGATTCAACCGCCAACGGCTGGCATATTTCGCTGGAAAACACGAACTTCTTTACCGATCCCTGGCAAAGCTATTCGGTCACCTTCGATACCACCTGGGACGATGCCACTGCGATGGCCCACGGCTGGGTGAAAGAAAGCGACGGCACGCTGACACCGACGCCTTCCTTCAGCGAACTCTGGAATAATGTGTACACCTCAGAAGTACGCATTCTGGGTGGCCCCAGAATGATTGCCGGTATCGATAATTACCGTGCTGCTTCCGTGGTTCCGGTGCCTGCAGCTGTCTGGTTGTTCGGCAGCGGTCTGCTCGGCCTGATCGGCGTCGCCCGGCGCAAACACAGCTGAATCAGCATTCCTGTCTACCACTTTACCCCCCTCCATTGTCGAGGGGGGTTGTTGTTCGCACATCGAAATAAACAAGCAATAACCGGGCTAAACCGTTAGAATACGCGCCCCCATCTGTATATACCTCGCTTCCTGATTCACCAGAGGCCCGCAGTGGGCAAACGAAGAACGCTCAGGCAGGGGCCTGTCGCTTCCCACCGCACTCATCGAATTCAGGCAAGACCCAATGACGACCCAGACCATCACCATGTTTAATCAAATGGCGTTAAGCCCATCCATCCTCAAAGTACTGGATGATGTGGGCTACGAAACGCCTTCGCCGATCCAGGCGCAGACCATTCCGCTGATCCTTGAAGGCCGCGATGTGCTCGGCCAGGCACAGACCGGCACCGGCAAAACCGCGGCATTCGCCCTGCCGCTGTTATCCATGCTCGATCTAAAGGTCAAAGACCCGCAGGTATTAGTGCTGGCACCGACACGCGAGCTGGCGATCCAGGTCGCCGAAGCTTTCCAGACCTACGCCAAACACATCAAGGGCTTTCATGTGCTGCCGGTATACGGCGGCCAGGATTTTCGTGGCCAGATCCGCGCGCTGGAACGCGGCGTGCACGTTGTCGTGGGTACCCCGGGACGCGTCATGGACCATATGCGACGCGGCACTTTAAAACTGGACAAACTTACCGCGCTTGTTCTGGACGAAGCCGACGAAATGCTGCGCATGGGTTTTATCGATGATGTCGAATGGGTACTCGAACAACTACCTGCCAAACGCCAGATTGCGTTGTTCTCGGCCACCATGCCAGCGCAGATTCGCCGCATTGCCACCAACCATCTGAACAATCCCGAACAGGTCACGATCAAGCTCAAAACCACCACGGCCGAAACCATCCGCCAGCGTTACTGGCTGGTCAGTGGTGTACATAAACTCGATGCACTCACCCGCATCCTCGAAGCTGAAGAATACAATGCCATCATTGTGTTCGTGCGCACCAAAATTGCCACCACCGAGCTTTCTGAAAAACTCGAAGCACGTGGTTATGCAGTGGCACCACTCAGTGGTGATATTCCGCAAAATGTACGTGAACGCACGGTTCAGCAATTAAAGAACGGCAAACTGGATATCATTGTTGCTACCGATGTGGCTGCACGCGGTCTTGATGTGGAACGCGTCAGTCACGTGATTAATTACGATATTCCTTACGACACCGAAGCCTATGTGCACCGTATTGGCCGCACCGGTCGTGCCGGTCGTCATGGTGATGCGATTTTATTTGTCGCACCGCGTGAAAGACGCTTGTTAAACGCGATCGAAAAAGCCACCAACAAAAAAATCGAGATGATGGAGCTGCCATCGACTGAACTGATCAATGACGCACGCATCGTCAGATTCAAACAACGCATCACCGACACTCTGGCCACCGAAGAACTTGGCCTGTTTTATCAACTGGTGGAACAATACCAGCAGGAAAACAATGTTCCTGCGATAGAAATAGCCGCCGCACTGGCCCAGCTGGCGCAGGGCGACACGCCTTTGTTGTTACAGAATAAACCTGAACGCAAGGCCGAGCGCGAATGGGATCGAGACGAGCGTCCTGCACGTAAAGAACGTTCCGGCAGAGATCGCCCGAGCAAGGCCCGTGATGACAGGGGGCGCGAACCGTTTGCAAAGCGCGAACCGTTCAACAAAAAAGAATCGCCCAGTGAAGAAGGCATGGATCGCTTTCGTATCGAAGTTGGCCATAATCACGATGTAAAGCCTGGCAATATTGTCGGCGCCATCGCTAACGAAGCCGGCATCGACAGCAAGTATATCGGCCGTATCGATATACACGATGATTATAGCCTGGTGGATTTACCCGCTGACATGCCCAAAGAACTGCTGCGGTCGTTACGAAAAGTTCGCGTCTCGGGTCAGCAGATGAATATCTCGCTGCTATCCGATAACGCCAAACCGAAAAAACCCGAGTACCTGGCGAAAGAAATGACGACAGGCAAACCGAAAGACAGAAAAAAAGTAAAGGTCAGGACCAAATCCAGAACCAAAGATGCCGGCAAGAAAAAAGCCCGCAAAAAAAATGCAGGCAAATAATAAAACATATTAAAAAGCATCAGTCCGCAAAAAACGCCAATTACGCAAATCAAGATTAATTGACCTAAAAAGCGATTATGTGGCTGCAAAGCCGCTGTTTAAATACCGGGAGCATTGATGTCAGACCTTATCGGCGGCTTGCCTGCAACGCGTACGATATACCCATACCGCACAAGCATGCCTGTTCCTGGTTTTAACCTGGCGTCCTTTGCGTTTTTTGCGGACAAGGCTTTTTGTTAGCGAACACCCAGGCCCGACATTACGGTATGCAATATTAAATCGTGACAACTACAAACAGAACTACTTGCTCTTGTCCGAATCGACAAAATCTTTATTGGTGATTTCCCAGCCAAAGATAATACCGGTGAGCAATTTATATTGCTTGTCATAGTCTGCAGCCGAAGCAGCGATCATCTTTGTAGCTTTACCACCAAAGCGTTTCAGAGTGGGCATAAGCGCCTTGTTATCTTCCGTTGTCAGAGTCCTTGATAATTTTCTCACGCTGCTCCGGTGTCACTCGAGTGCTTACCGAAACCCCCTGATTAGTCACCGGAAGACTGTGGAATATCACTTTTAACTTGTCGCGTTCCTGCTCAGGAATTTTTTTCATGTAGTACTTGTCGCGTATCACCGCAGTTGTACATTTCCCGCTTTTGAATGCTTTATAAACACCCGGCGCACCACCCTTCACAGTCACCAGTGCGGCTGTCGCACCGGATTCGGATATTGCGCCAGCACGGTCAGCGTTGCCAGATTGGGCGGCGCGATGCCACACATTGGCGTGTTATACAGATCCTCGAGTTTGTTTATATCTGTATTGGATTTTTTGGTAAACACCATAAAGGAAAGTGTTCCGGGTAATTTCGCTACAGGAATCTGATTGAACTGTTTTTCCCGCCAGGAAATAAAATGTGGCCCATCGAAAATAATATCGTATTTATCCAGACGCATATCACGCTGATAGTACAACCAGCCTTTGGGGTGGAAATAGGTCACTTTCTCACCCAGCACCTGGGTCAGTTGCGCTGCCAGCGGCCCGTATTGTTTTTCACCATTGGCGAGAGATTCTCGTGGTGGTGCAGTCAGCACCAGGTCTGCATTAGCCAGCGCGCAATGTAGCAACAATAGAAGAATGGCAACTGCCTGATATCCAGCATTACGCGCCGTAAACAGCCTTTTAACATTCATAATCACACACCCCCAATATTTACTGGCAAGTCCAGCACAGCCGATTCCTTAGAGACTCGAATAACACCACCCAGAAACCGCTGCAGTACAGGACGCAGCAAGGTCTGGCCGAGAACCGGGATTGTTTCTCTGCCCACGTTTCCTGTCTGTTCAGATATTGTTCAAACCTGGCGGTTTCTGGTTATTAGCAAATCATAGTCGCTCATGCGCCAAATTGTGGCCAGATGTATTAAAAAACCAGATACACAAGCCTGGCCCGCCTGGCAGCCGCCAATCTGCCCAGGCCTCTGGCCCAGAATTCTACGCACTTAAAAATGATTGACAGCTTTGAACAAACAGCGACTATCCAGGCATGGATATCAATGACAACAACACCCTGCTCTGCGTAGCAAAAATGCGTCGCGCAATCGTGCTGCCAGTATGGCGCGCGCGGCAGTGGCCTGTTGTTGATTCGAAAATTTAACTGAAATAAATCGAACACCCCAGGCCGCTGCTAACCCAGCGGCCTTTTTTTTGTCCTGTTTTTTGTGCTTTTACAAGGAGATAACTGAAGTGCCCGTCCCTGCTGCGTTTTTACTCGTGATGATGATATGGAGCACCACCCCACTGGGTATCAAGTGGAGTGGCGATGCTGTTGGCTATGAATTCGGGGTCGCTTTGCGTATGTGTATCGGCCTGGCTGCTCTGCTCCTGATCACTCGCGTGATGCGCAAACCGCTGCCATTTAATCGTCACGCGATCCAGGTGTATGCAGCAGGTGGCCTGCCGATTTTTGCCGCCATGACCCTGGTGTATCGCTCAGCACAGTACATTCCTTCGGGATGGATATCGGTGATCTTTGGGCTGTCTCCCTTGATGACCAGCCTGTTCGCAGTCGTACTGCTACCTGGTAGCCGGCTTTCTGCAGGCAAGCTCATCGGCATGATGCTGGGCCTGGCCGGACTGTGCATTGTGTTCGCTGCCAGCTTTCATCTTGAATCGGCTTCGTGGCTGGGTGTGCTGGGTGCCTGCGCGGCGGCGTCGTCACAGTCTTTTGGCGCAGTGCTGTTGCAAAAAGTCAGGTCGACGCTGCCCGCCATTTCGGTCACCACGGGCAGCCTGATTATTGCCACACCCCTGTTTGTGTTGCACAGCCTGTTTCACGGCCTGCCGCAGGAAGTGCCCGAGCGCTCACTGCTGGCCATCGTGTATCTCGGCGTGATGGGATCGGCGATTGGCTTTCCGATGTATTTTTATTTACTGCAAAATGTGAACGCCGAACGGGTTGCGCTGATCACACTTGTTACCCCGGTGAATGCACTATTGCTGGGTGCCGGTCTCAATAACGAGATCATCGGAACACGCGTCTGGCTGGGTACGGCGCTGATCCTCACCGGGCTGGCGATTTATGAATACGGCAAATATTTGCCTTTCAAAAAACACTGGTTACGCTGGAAACAGACGCCTTTATAGCTAAGCGGACATGTTTTATTTGCACGGCGACGATGGCGCGCGAGCCGGGGCCTGGCGACCAAGTTCCAGCGCTACCTGTGCGAACAGGGTTTGCACATGGCCGGCGTTGGCAGCGAGATCACCTCGACCAATGCGTGAGCTGGAGCGCATATCGAGTGTGCTGTGCAGCGCACCCTGCTCGCAGCGCTGATCGTGGACCACGATCACGACATCGTCCTTAAACTTGAACACAGGGGTTGTCACCACCGCATTGATCAGATGCTCGTGTGTGTGGACTTCAAACGATGGCGATTGCGACCAGCCGAGTTCTACCAGCGCGTTCTGAACCGCGCGATATAGCTGCTCGGAACCGACCGGGAACACAACGCTGCGCAATTCAGGAAACCGGTTTTGCTCGGAAGTTTGTACGCTATTTTGCGTGAAATACACTTTCAGGCGCTCAACAGGACCGGGGCTGCGCAAACAACTGCGCATGATTGTGCAACAAAGTTCCCAGCACCAACAGGCACACAAGATGACAATGATAAGCAGTAAAATGTAAATCAGATATTTCACAGGGTTAAATCATATGCGCCGTTTTATTATCGTGTCCAGTCTTTGTCTCGCCTGTCTCGCCTGCTCACCACTGAGCCGACCCGACAGTGATCTACGCAATGAATATCTGGCCATCACCGAGCCCGGTATCAACATGGACACCGCAGTCCGGCTGATCAAAAATAAAATCCATCCGGAAGGCGAATTGCTGGTCCGTCGCAACACTCCCTGCCTGGAACGCGAAGCACCCAGCCAGCAAAAAGGCAGCGCATCGATCAAGGTCGATCTGGGCTGGTACTACTGGGGCGCCACGCGCACCCATACCTACGGTGAATGGTGTTTTAATGATTCCGATCGGCTGATCGATATCATTGTTTACAAATCTTTTAACGAATCCGTGTTAACGTCACCCTGAGCCTGTCAAAAAAAATTAAACCTGCAGGATCTAAATTAAGCAGGGATTCTAAATTTTGATATCGGGCTAAAAAAATATTATATGAGTACTTTATGAGATTCTAAAACAGAATTTCAGCCTTGTTTTTAAACCTTTGATTCAACGTATTTTTTCAATTTTATCCACAACTTACCCTCGGCTCTTGCACCATTATATGCACAATATATTGTGCTTGACTTAGGCTCAAACCACACCCTATAGTAGACCGGACCTGAAGCCAGTGTTTGAAAAAAGACTGCTTCAGGGTGAAACAGGAAGTGCGCAGCAATTCAGTCAGTCCATGCTCTTGAATCTATTGTGAAAATCACAAGGGTTCTGAGAACAACCAGGGAAGCGTGGTACTGAGGTCTGCGCGCTGTGAGCGAGAAAAATAATTATAACCCAAAAAATGAGCGGAACCGGGATGCAAGTTAAGACTCCAGTATCAGAACAGACAAAATCCTCAACCACCACAACGCCTATCACAGACAGCAGCAGTATCGCCGCGACCGCCCCCGGCAAATTTCGGGTGATTCGTCGCAATGGCAAGGTCACCTCATACGATCGTGAAAAAATCGCGGTGGCCATGACCAAGGCTTTTCTCGCTGTCGAAGGCGGCAATGCGGCTGCCAGCAGCCGGATTCGGGAAACCGTGCAGAAGCTTGTCGATGAAGTCGAATATGCGCTGACACGTCGTATCCCTGACGGTGGCACCTTCCATATCGAAGATATCCAGGACCAGGTCGAACTCGCACTGATGCGCGGCGGCCATCAGCGTATTGCGCGCTCGTATGTTATCTATCGTGAAGAACACGCGCGTGCCCGCGAACAACAGCAACACGACACCGCTGTTTCCATCGATGCCGAGCTGGAAAACAGCATCAGCAAAATCCAGGTCACCATGTCGGATGGCTCTCAGCAGCCACTCGATATTCAGCGTCTGCAGGCGATCATCGGCGAAGCCTGCAATGGCCTGAACAGTGTTGATCCTGCACTGATTTTGCACGACACCGAGCGCAACCTGTTCGATGCCGTACCGGAAAAAGATGTCGCCCGCATGCTGGTGATGAGCGCGCGTACCCTGATCGAAAAACAGCCGGAATATTCCTACGCGGCTGCGCGTTTGCTACTCGATGACATGCGCACCGAAGCGCTGAGTTTTGTCTACCACAAACCCACGCATGCCACTCATGGCGAAATGAAAAATCAGTATGGCGAATATTTCGCGCGTTATATCAGTAGCGCTATTGAGCTTGAATTACTGGACCCGCGTTTACAGGAATACGATCTGCAGGTATTGAGCGATGCCATGCTGCCCGACCGCGATCATCAGTTTACCTATCTCGGTCTGCAAACACTGTACGATCGTTATTTCATTCATTCCGGCAATGTTCGCTTTGAATTGCCACAGGCCTTTTTCATGCGCGTGGCCATGGGCCTGGCGCTGAATGAAATCAAACGCGAAGAACGCGCTATCGAATTCTACCGTCTGCTTTCATCGTTCGACTTCATGAGCTCGACACCCACACTGTTCAACTCGGGCACACTGCGTCCGCAGTTATCCAGCTGTTATCTGACCACCGTGCCGGATGATCTCGACGGTATTTTCAGTGCGATCAAAGACGATGCCATGCTGTCGAAATATGCCGGCGGTCTCGGTAACGACTGGACCCGGGTACGCGGCATGGGCGCGCACATCAAGGGAACCAACGGCAAGTCCCAGGGCGTGGTGCCGTTCCTCAAGGTCGCCAATGACACTGCGGTTGCGGTGAACCAGGGCGGCAAGCGCAAAGGTGCGATGTGCGCCTATCTTGAAACCTGGCACATCGATGTCGAAGAGTTCCTCGACCTGCGCAAGAACACCGGCGACGACCGCCGTCGCACTCACGACATGAACACTGCGAACTGGATTCCCGACCTGTTCATGAAACGCGTTGCCGAAGACAAGGAATGGACCCTGTTCTCACCCAACGAAGTGCCTGAACTGCACGACCTTTGCGGCGCCAAATTCGAAAAGGCCTATCTGGCCTATGAAGAAAAAGCGCGTGCCGGTGAAATCCGGGTTTACAAAACACTGAAGGCCGCCAATCTATGGCGCAAGATGCTGAGCATGCTGTTCGAAACCGGGCATCCCTGGATTACTTTCAAAGATCCATGCAATTTGCGTTACACCAACCAGCACGTTGGTGTCGTGCACAGCTCCAACCTGTGCACCGAGATCACGCTGCACACCAACGATGCTGAAATTGCGGTGTGCAACCTGGGCTCGATCAACATCCCTGCGCATATAAATGACAACGGGCTCGATACCGAAAAACTCGAAAACACCATCAACACCGCAATGCGCATGCTGGATAATGTGATTGATTACAATTATTACAGCGTACCGCAGGCACGTGAATCCAACCTGCGTCATCGTCCGGTGGGCATGGGCATCATGGGTTTTCAGGACGCGCTCTATAAACAACGTTTGCCTTATGCCAGTGAAGCTGCGGTCGAATTTGCCGATCGCACCATGGAAGCGGTGAGTTATTACGCGATCAAGGCTTCGACCAATCTCGCCGAAGAGCGTGGCCGTTATTCCAGCTTCGACGGTTCGCTGTGGAGCAAGGGTGTATTGCCGATCGATTCCATCGACTACCTGGCCGAAGGCCGCGGCGGTTATCTCGATCTTGACCGCAGTCACAGCTTTGACTGGGATTCCTTGCGCAACCGTGTGCAAAAAATCGGCATGCGCAATTCCAATACCATGGCGATCGCACCCACCGCGACCATCTCCAATATCTGCGGTGTCAGCCAGTCGATTGAACCGACCTATCAGAACCTGTTTGTAAAATCGAACCTGTCGGGTGAGTTCACCGTGGTGAACCCCTACCTGATTCAGGATTTGCGCGAACACGGTCTCTGGGATGAAGTCATGGCCAACGATCTGAAATATTACGATGGCAGCGTGCAACAGATCGACCGTGTGCCCGACTCACTAAAACAGCTGTATCAGACTGCATTCGAGCTGGATCCGCGCTGGCTGGTCGAAGCTGCTGCGCGTCGCCAGAAATGGATCGACCAGGGACAATCATTAAATCTGTACATGTCACAGCCCAGCGGTGCGCGACTCGATGCACTTTATAAACTGGCCTGGGTACGCGGTCTCAAAACCACGTATTACCTGCGGTCGATGGGTGCTACCCATGTTGAGAAATCAACCATGGACAGCTCTCGCGCCACCAAGCTGAATGCAGTGCAGAACAGCACTGCGGAAAGTACGGCGCCAAAAGCATGTTCGATTCTCGATCCTGAGTGCGAAGCATGCCAGTAACAACAATGAATAATTAATAATTAATAATGAAAAGCTTGTACTCGAATGTTTCTGTCGAGTATGAACAATGAGAAACAGGACCAATATAAAAAAACATGGAGTCATTTAAGGGGCTTATAAAAAAATAACAAAAATAATAATCGGGGGTGCACATGGGTTTGTACGCAGAACTCAGGGAGGCAATTTACGATCTGCCATTAGCACGCAAGCCGGGACGCGATGAAGTGGCTCATTTTTGTGAGCACCATGGAATCAGGCGCAGGTTTATACGGGCACGGACCACGTGGCAGGCGCTTACTCCATCAACAGTCAGACCCTGGTGGATAATATTGAACCCGATGAAACATAACAAAGAAACACAAAATAAATCTTCACATAATAAAAAAATTGTTAAAGAGGTAATCGACAATGCTTAACTGGGACGATCCACTTGCCAAATTTAGTTCTGATGCTGGCAACATGCCGCCACAGCAACAACCTGAACACAGAAGCCCGCACGCAGGTGACGGCCTGGTCAGCAATGAAGCACTGATGGCGACTGCGGGTGCCGCACCCAGCGTCAACCCTGAACCCAGAACAGTCAATCTTGATCATGCCGAAGGCGCGCTCGATGGTGATATCAATACTGGCCTGGAAGAAATCGAAATCGGTGCTGCACGCATCCAGGTGGACGATAAAAAAATCATCAACTGCCGCGCTGACCTCAACCAGCTGGTGCCATTCAAATACGACTGGGCCTGGCAGAAATATCTCGACGGTTGCGCCAACCACTGGATGCCGCAGGAAATCAACATGACGGCCGACATCGCGTTGTGGAAAGACCCGAACGGCCTGACCGAAGACGAGCGTGCCATTGTGCAACGCAACCTGGGGTTTTTCTCGACTGCCGATTCACTGGTAGCCAACAACCTGGTGCTGGCCGTGTATCGCCACATCACCAACCCGGAATGTCGCCAGTATTTGCTGCGCCAGGCGTTTGAAGAAGCCGTGCATACCCATGCCTATCAATACTGCGTGGAATCGCTGGGCATGGACGAAGGCGAAGTCTTCAACATGTATCGCGAAGTGCCCGTGGTCGCGCGCAAGGCTGAATGGGCATTACCGTTCACCAAACATCTGTCCGATCCTAACTTCCACACCGGCACACCGGAAAACGACCAGAAACTGCTGCGTGAACTGATCGCGTTCTACGTGATCTTCGAAGGCATTTTCTTCTATGTCGGTTTCACCCAGATTCTGTCCATGGGACGCCGCAACAAAATGACCGGCGTTGCTGAACAGTTCCAGTACATTCTGCGTGACGAATCCATGCACATGAATTTTGGTATCGACGTGATCAACCAGATCAAGATCGAAAACCCGCATCTATGGACAGCCGAGTTCAAACAGGAAGCGATCAATATGATTCGTGATGCTGTCGAACTCGAATCGCAGTACGCACGCGACACCATGCCACGCGGCGTGCTCGGCCTGAACGCGCCGATGTTCGAAGAATATCTGCAGTTCATTGCCAACCGTCGTTGCTCACAGATTGGCCTGCCCGAACAGTATCCCGGGTGCCGGCAATCCGTTCCCATGGATGTCGGAAGTACTCGATCTGAAAAAAGAAAAGAACTTCTTTGAAACCCGCGTCACCGAATATCAGACCGGTGGTGCGCTGAGCTGGGATTAATTGCTGGTGATGTCATCGCGTTTATGGACATAAACAACAATAAGCCACGGAGGCTAGTGCTGTAACTATAAAGGCGGTAGCTCGTACTACCGCCTTTTTTATTTCTCTGCACGTATTATCCAATCTCAAAATAGCCCGGGAACCTGATGAAAATTATCGAAGTCATCGCTGATGCCGGCCACGAAGACACTATCCGCAGCATCGCCGAACAACATCTGGTGGAAGATCTCTGGTTCAGCGCTGTGGGTGAAGACGGCCGTGTTGCTGCACGCATGCTGGTACGCCCGGAACACCGCCAGGCGGTACTCGATGCCTTACAGACCGTATTGAGCTCATCAGAAAATGCCCGCATCCTGATACATCCGATAGAAGCTTCACTACCCAGACCCAAAGAAAGCGAGGAAGAGGAAACTGCGAAACGAAAGAAGTCGACCATCATTTCGCGCGAAGAAATTTTCACCCAGGTTGAAAAAGGCGCTCAGCTAAGCAGAAATTATCTAATCCTCATTGCGCTTTCTGCGGTCGTATCCTCGATCGGTTTGCTGGAAGACAATGTGGCGGTCATCATCGGCGCCATGGTGATCGCACCCTTGCTCGGCCCTAATATCGCATTCGCGCTTGGCACCACCATGGGTGACAGCAAATTGATCATCCAGTCGCTCAAGGCGCTGACCGCCGGGTTCGCAGTCGCCGTGCTCGTGGCCATAGGCATCGGTTATGTATGGCCCGACCTGCTCTACAGCAACGAAGTACTGGCGCGCACCAATGTGACTTTTTCCGGCGCATCCATCGCGCTGGCCTCCGGTGCTGCCGGTGCGCTGTCACTGGTCACCAGCGTGTCCGGTGTACTGGTCGGCGTTATGGTCGCAGTTGCGCTGATGCCGCCAGCGACCACCATTGGTTTGATGCTGAGCACCGGCGATTACCAGGCCGCCTTTGGCGCCACCCTGCTACTGGCAATGAACGTTGCCTGCATCAACCTGTCAGCCAAAATCGTGTTTTTATCAAACGGCATCAGACCCAGAACCTGGCTCGAAACACGCAAGGCAAACCAGTCACGTACCCTGTCCATTATTTTCTGGATATCATTGTTGCTGATCATCGCTTTGACCATCTATCTTAGAGAGCATGTTTGAACACATCAGACAGAGGCCATCAAAGTCATGAACCAGAAACTCATCCTGCTGCCCCTGCTTGCCCAGGTCCTGTTAACGATCATAGTCTCGCTGCGCCTGGTAACCGCTCGTATCAGGGAGATGCGACAGCAAACGAATACACCCGCAAAAAATCGCTACCAGCACGGGCGCCACCCAGCAATTAAGTGATTCTTTAAAAATATCGGATAATTTTTCAAATCAGTTCGAAACGCCGGTGGTGTTCTACACCCTGGTTATTCTGCTCTATATCACCAGCATGGCGAACACGGTATTTATGATCCTGACAAGCGCTGTTTGTAGTACTGCGATATACCCACAGTTATATTCACTGTGGCAAAAACGATGTCATGCAGCGATTTTATGTATTCGTTGCCAGCGCAGTATTGCTATGGATAAGCTGGGGTCTGTTTGCGTTTGAATTAATAAAGAGCCTGTAGCGCAATCGGTTTCCTGCAATGCCAGTTATACCCATCAGGTTTCTTACATTAGCTGTTTCACAATAGCGACCAATAACTCCAGAATAACCGGAATCGTCAAAACGAAGAAAAAACGAGCGGCGTAAATATTAAGCCTGCTTCGCTCCGGCACCGGGAAAAGAAAAGCCTCGGTAAACAGAAAAAACGACATGCTGCTGAAAGCGATAAGTCCCGATATCAGAAAAAATGTATTCCCTGTCATCGACATCGAAACAGTAAAGCCAACAACACCAATAGCGAACACAATGATGGAATAGAGCCGGTATTTTTTTATATTTTCTTTATTCATTATTTAACATCTGAAAGATCTGCTCGCAGTGAGCTTGCATATTAACGGTTTTTTGCCCCGCCCCCATTATTATCATGTTCAGATAATGCCTGATGTTCTCATAGTCTTTCAGCGATACCACATTATTTTGTTATTTCATAAACCAGCGTGGAAGCATTGACCGCAGCACCTCGTCCTTGAGTACATAGTGATGAAACAGGCCCGCGCCGGCGTGAACGCCCGCAAGCCATATAATGATATCGCCCAGCCAGCCATGAATATCTGCAATCGTGGCGCCGAGCCCATGCGACTTTGCAAACCAGGGCGCAAAGTGTATCCCACCAAGCAAGGTCAGTGTCGTGCCCTTCCAGCCAGGCGCCAGCAATAGCTGTCAGTGGCAGCGTAAAAAGCAGCACATAAAGCGATACCTGAACGACCTTCGCCGCAGCATCCATCCATGGCGCAACTTGTGGTGACGACGGATGGGAATCGACACTACGCCAGAGGAGCCGCACGAACGTCAGCACAAAAATACTCAGTCCCAGGGTTTCGTGCAGGTGGCGATCAAAATCACGCGCGGCCGCATAGATGCGCTCTTCCGATCCGCCCGGACCATAAATAAACGCAACGAGCACAAGGATTGCAGTCAGCCAGTGCAGGGTCTGAGCTGATATGCCATATCGAGCGGGTGGTGTGTATTCCATGGGCAATTCTCTCATCTTCTAAATGTGCTGAAAACATCAAACCCCGATTAAAACCGAATTGATTACCCTGTTGTGAGTCACACACTAATATTTTTAGTTCCTGAAAGGAGCATTTGATGAGTGCTTTATTCTCGCCCGTTAAATTTGGACCGCTGGCACTGGCCAATCGTATTGTCGTCGCACCCATGTGCCAGTATTCGGCCGATCAGGGAAAAGCCACCGACTGGCACACGATTCACCTGGGCATGCTGTCGCTGTCCGGCGCAGGATTACTGATTATCGAAGCTGCCGCGGTGAATCCCCGGGGCAGAATAACCTATGGCGATCTTGGTTTATGGGACGATGCCACCGAGCAGGCATTAGCGAAAACACTCAGCGCGATCAGACAGTATTCAAACACGCCAATCTGTATACAACTGGCTCATGCCGGGCGCAAGGCCTCGACCGAAAAACCCTGGCTGGGCGGTCAGGCGATTTCACCCGAACAGGAAAACGGCTGGCAAACCATTGCGCCTTCAGCCATTGCGTTCGATGATCAGCACACAGCGCCAAAAGAAGCCAGCGAAAGGGATATCGGCAATATTATCCAGGACTTTGTACCATCTGCCAGACGCGCCGACAGACTGGGTCTTGATGCGGTTGAAGTCCACGCCGCGCATGGATATTTACTGCACCAGTTTTTATCGCCCTTATCGAATCATCGCGAAGATCGTTATGGCGGCAGCCTGGAAAACAGAATGCGCCTCGCGCTGGAAGTGTTCACCGCGGTGCGCGATGTGATGCCCGCCAGTAAAGCGGTCGGTGTACGCATCTCCGCAACCGACTGGGTGGATGGCGGCTGGGACCTCGAGCAAAGCATAGCCCTGGCCAAAGAACTGCAGCAACGGGGCTGCGACTATTTGCATGTCAGCAGTGGCGGATTATCGCCAGCACAGAAAATTTCAGCCGCCCCCGGTTTTCAGGTTCCCTTTGCAGAAGCCATAAAAAAAGCGGTCACCATGCCGGTGATCGCGGTCGGACTCATCACCGAAGCCGAACAGGCAGAAGAGATTATCAATACCAACAAGGCCGATGCGGTCGCACTTGCCAGAGGCTTTCTATACAACCCGCACTGGGCCTGGCATGCGGCTGAAAAGTTAGGCGCCACGGTAGAAATCCCCGGACAATATATGCGCTCTGCGCCGGTTGGCACAAAGGTGCATCTTGTTCAATCCAGTCTAAGTGATGATGGCTGACATGCCAGAGATAGATTATGTAGGGCGCAATAACCAACGGGCATTGCGCCGAATGTTAAGCTTCATAACCCAAAACATTATCCGCACCCTCCCCAGCCCAATCAAGCGGATATACACCTTGCCTTACATATTGATGAAAAGTTGAATATCATTAATTCAAAATCAAAAGCGCGGGTGGTTGACCCGCAGCAAGTTACTTTGTTTTGC
>CAVRHW010000006.1:0-71694 GCA_963721085.1 uncultured Gammaproteobacteria bacterium | reverse complement strand
TGTAGGTCGCCAGTAGATTACCGGTTTCGAGACCGTCTCGTGCGCCAAGGTTGATGACTGCGATCTGATATTTGGCTACGCCGAATAGCGCATCAAACAGAGAGATAATCTGGCCATGCTCCTCGCGGTCGGGCAGTTTCGGGAAATACAGATTGCTCTGTGAACTCTTGTCCATTGGCAACAGCCGGTCACCTATCAGAACTTCTCGATCGGTTGCAGTGAGCACGCCTGTTGCGGGATCGCCGTATTTTTTGATTCTCACCTGACCGGCATAGATGGCTTCATAACCCAGTAGATCACCGGTTTTGGGATCAATCAGCTTGTCACCCGGACGGAACACGGTATAGCGCACGCGCTCCTTGTCGAGCTCACCGCGAATGTAGACTTCATTACCGTGGCCGAGAATCAGATGATCATCGGGGCTGCCGATAACGTATGGCGCACTTTCCATCTGTTCCTTGGTGACCACGCGCGGGCGGGTGAGGAACTGGCGAATGGCATCGCCCGGAATCGTGGGGATGCTGGCGTTAATCTTGCTGCGATGCACCGTCGGACCGAGTTTTACCACTGGCAGATTATTTTCTACAGCTTGTGTGCCTGACTGGGTGGCAGTCTGATTGACCAGAATTTGCGGTTGTCCGTTGACATAGATCAGGGTCAGAACATCGCCGGGATAGATCAAATGCGGGTTTTTGATCTGTGGATTGCGTTGCCAGATTTCAGGCCAGTACCAGGGATCTTTCAAAAACAGACTGGCGATGTCCCACAGCGTGTCGCCTTTTTTCACTACGTATTGCACCGGGTGATTTTCTTTGACGCGAATTTTCTGCGTGGCCTGTGGCTGCTGAGTTTCAGCCGTGGCCGCTGGCGGACTCACAGGCGGCGGCACGTCAGGGCGTGGCGCGGGCGTGGAGCAGCCAGAGAGGTTCGCGATTAGCCCGAGGACAGCGAAAAAGGGTACAATTATTGCTCGGACGGTGCTGACAGGTGTTTTCATTGTTAGTATATTTCCCTGATTTTATCCGTTGTTTTCAGGAGTTTAGCTGATAAACTTCTATTTCTGAAACAGGTTTCAATAATTGTAGCAGAAAACCTTGATCTAGCGCCGAATTGGCGAAAATACCGGTACAGACATTAACGATGGCATTACTTGATATCCTGCATTACCCAGATAAACGTTTACGCACCATCGCCCAGCCGGTCGAGCAGGTGGATGAACAGATTCGCACCCTGGTCGCAGACATGTTTGAAACCATGTACGCTGCGCCCGGCATCGGTCTGGCCGCGACCCAGGTCGATGTGCATCAGCGGGTTATCGTGATCGATATCAGCGAAGAGAAAAACCAGCCTTTGTGCCTGATCAATCCGCAGATCGTTTCCAGCGACGGCGTTGAGATGACCCAGGAAGGCTGTCTTTCTGTCCCCGAGGTGTATGAAAATGTTGAGCGCGCAGAACATATCAAAGTGCACGCACTCGACCAGAACGGCGATGCCTATGATCTTGAAGCCGGGGGCTTACTGGCGGTGTGCATACAGCACGAAATGGACCATCTGGTCGGCAAGTTGTTTGTTGATTACTTGTCGCCTCTCAAGCAGCAACGTTTGAAAAAGAAAATGTTGAAATCACAGCGCCATGCTGTGGCGCTGTAACATTTTGTCAGCCGTTCTTTCAGCGTTCATTAATCAACGCGCTCTATTTTCTCTCCAACGATTCTCCGGCTCGGGTTTCATGCAATGATGCACAATATGACTGTTAAACCCCGAATTATTTATGCCGGCACACCTGAGTTTGCGGCTGCGCCGCTGGAAGCCTTGATCGCTGCCGATTATGATGTGGTCGCGGTGTATACCCAGCCTGATCGTCCTGCAGGTCGAGGCCGCGAACTTAAATCCTCGGCAGTCAAACAGGTTGCACTTGCGCACAGCATTCCTGTGTATCAACCGGATCATTTTAAAACCGAAGCGGCGCTGGAAACGCTGGCTGCACTCAAACCTGATTTAATGATAGTGACCGCCTACGGTTTGTTATTACCTGAAACAGTATTACAGACACCGCGCCTGGGTTGCATCAATATCCATGCTTCATTATTACCACGCTGGCGCGGTGCGGCACCGATTCAGCGCGCGATTCTGGCGGGCGATGCTGAAACCGGGATTACCATCATGCAGATGGATGCCGGTCTGGATACCGGCGCCATGCTGGCGCAGCGTGCTTGTGCAATTACAGCAGATGATACGGGTTCAAGTTTGCATGATCGTTTGCTGCAGCTGGGGGCTGAATTGCTACTGCGATACCCTGCCGGATGTATTTGCCGGCAATATTAACGCTGTCTCGCAGGATGAAAGTCTGGCCTGCTATGCACATAAGCTCAACAAACAGGAAGCCGAAATAAACTGGCAGCGTAGCGCGATAGATATCGCACGCGCAGTGCGTGCGTTCAATGCCTGGCCGGTAGCGTACACCCACTGGCAAAAAAACCAGCGCACCGAGACTTTGCGCATCTGGCGCGCGGAAGTCAGTCATGCCAGTGCAAAAGCGCATTCACCCGGCACTGTGATTTCCAGTAGTGCCTCCGGTATTGATGTCGCAACAGGGGACGGGGTGTTGCGTTTACTCGAGGTGCAGCCCATGGGTAAACGCGTGATGTCCAGCGCGGATTTTTGCAATGCACATAAGCTTGATGGTCAGCGACTGGGCGCTGATTAAGTTGTGAAATTAAAAACTAAAACTACGGCACGTGCACTGGCGCTGCAGCTGCTCGATAAGGTGCTGCATCATGGCCAGTCATTGAGCGTGCTCAAACATCAGGCCGATAAACTCGATGCGCGTGAACGCGCGCTCTGTCTCGAGCTGGTGCAGGGTGTTTTACGCTGGCGCTGGCGGCTGGAATTTTATTTACAACATTATTTGCAAAAACCGTTGCGCAACAAGGATCGTGATCTGCAACTTCTGTTGTTGCTGGCGCTGTACGAAGTCACACAATTGCACACGCCCGATTATGCCAGTGTCAACGAAGCGGTGCAGCTGACGCGCGCACTCGGCAAGCCCTGGGCCAGCGCACTGGTCAATGGTGTGCTGCGCCAGTGTGTTCGCGATCAACAGCACAGTACCCTGCCCGAACCTGACAATGATAGTGCGCGCTATTCGCATCCCGGCTGGTTGCTGGCACGCATCAAAACCGACTGGCCACAACACTGGCAGGCGATACTGGAAGCGAATAATCATCGCGCGCCGCTGTGGTTGCGGGTCAATGCCAGTCAGAGCACGGTCGCCAATTACCAGCAGCAACTGAGCACGCACGGTCTGGCAGGCCAGAGTCACCCGCTGGCCAGCGAGGCGCTCAGCCTGGAACAGGCCTGCGATGTCACCGGTCTGCCGGGTTTTGCCGAGGGCAGGGTTTCGGTGCAGGATGCTTCGGCGCAAATGGCTGCGCATGTACTGGCTGCGCGCGCGGGCGAACGGGTTCTGGATCTGTGCGCCGCACCTGGCGGCAAAACCTGCCATCTGCTGGAATTACAACCGGATCTGCGGGTGGTTGCGGTCGATATCGAAGCCGAGCGAATGCAGCGGGTGCAGCAAAATCTGGCGCGTATCGGTGTTCAGGCAGAGTGTATCGTTGCCGATGCGCGTGATAGCGAGAGCTGGTGGGATGGCGTCGCTTTCGATCGCATACTGCTCGATGCGCCGTGTTCGGCCAGCGGTGTGATTCGGCGCCATCCCGATATCAAGAGTCTGCGCCGCGACGATGACATCGCCGCGCTGGTGGAGCTGCAACAGCAGATTCTGCGCGCGGCCTGGTCGGCCCTGAAACCGGGCGGCGAACTGTTCTATGTCACCTGCTCGGTGCTGCGTGCTGAGAACGAGCAACAAATCGAAGCCTTTTTATCCAGCCAGCCACAGGCGCAAGAGCTGGCCATCGATGCTTCGCTGGGCATTGCCTGTGCCCATGGTCGGCAGTGTCTGCCCGGCGACAACGGCGGTGATGGATTTTATTTTGCGCGTTTGAAAAAATCCGGCTGAGCCCCTGAGTACGGTGCAAAGCAGGGGGTATCAGCGTAAACTTCGCGCCATTGCAGTGACAGACAGATTATGAAGGAATGAATATTTTAATTTTGGGTGCGGGTCAGGTGGGTAATTCGGTGGCGACCAATCTTGCTTCCGAAGCCAACGATATAACCCTGGTCGATACCTCTGCCGAGAAACTCGACGATATTCGAGGCCGACTCGATATCCAGACCGTGAACGGCCACGCGTCTCACCCCGATGTATTGATCGAGGCAGGCATTGCCGATGCCGATTTGCTGATCGCGGTGACCAACAGCGACGAAACCAATATGGTCGCCTGCCAGGTGGCGCACACGCTGTTTCACACGCCAACCAAAATTGCACGCGTGCGTTCGCAGGAATATCTCGATCAGACCGCTTTGTTTGGTAAAGACGCGGTACCGGTTGATGTTCTGATCAGCCCGGAACAGATTGTTTCAAGTTATATTCAGCGCCTGATTGAATACCCGGGTGCGCTACAGGTGCTCGATTTTGCCGATGGCAAGGTGCAGCTGGTCGGGATGAAAGCGTATTACGATGGCCCACTGGTGGGCCATGAGCTACGCGACCTGCGTACACATATGCCGGGAACCGATTGCCGCGTGGCTGCCATCTATCGTCGTGGTACGCCGATTGTGCCCGAAGGTGATCAGGTGATCGAAACTGACGATGATGTTTTTTTTATCGCGGCGCGCAAAGACATTCGTCGCGTCATGGCCGAAATGCGCAAACTGGACAAGAGCTTTCGCCGTATCATGCTCGCCGGCGGTGGCAATATCGGCGCAAGACTGGCCACTGCGCTGGAAAAGAAACATCAGGTCAAACTTATCGAGCGTAATACAGTGCGCGCCAAAGCGCTGTCGCGTGAACTTCATGACTGTATTGTTCTGCTGGGTGATTCCGCAGATGAAAATTTATTACTGGAAGAAAATGTCGACCAGATGGACGTGTTCTGTGCGCTCACGAATGATGATGAAGCCAACATTCTGTCTGCCATGCTGGCCAAGCGCATGGGCGCTAACAAGGTCATGTCGATCATCAATCGTCCTGCGTATGTTGACCTGATCGAAAGCCAGGGCATCATTGATGTCGCCATTTCACCGGAGCAGATCACGATTGGTGCGTTGCTCACACACGTGCGTCGTGGTGATGTGGTCGCGGTGCATTCATTGCGACGCGGTGCGGCGGAAGCCATCGAAGCGGTTGCGCACGGCGACAAAAAAACATCGAAAGTGGTCGGGCGTTGCGTAGAAGAGGTGCCTTTGCCAGAAGGCGCGACCATTGGCGCGATTGTGCGCGGTGATGAAGTGATCATGGCGCATCATGATGTCGTGATCGAATCTGAAGACCATGTCATTCTGTTCCTGCTCGACAAGAAAAAATTACCCGCAGTCGAAAAGCTGTTCCAGGTCAGTGTGACTTTTATTTAAGTTATGCGCTTTTCTATTATTCAACGACTGGTGGGTGTGTTGTTGATGCTGTTCAGCATCACCCAGGTGCCACCGTTTCTGCTCGATCTTTTCTACGAAGAACATGCCAAAGGGGCTTTTCTTTATAGCGCCATCGTATTGCTGGTACTCGGACTGATTATGTATCTGCCGGTGCGCAAGGTGCGCGGCGATTTAAGATTGCGCGACGGTTTTATGGTGGTCGCGTTGTTCTGGTCGGTGCTGGGCATGGCCGGTGCGTTACCACTGGTGTTTTATGCCCCGCTGTCTGCCAGTTTTACCGATGCGGTGTTCGAATCGATTTCAGGATTGACCACTACTGGCGCAACAGTGCTCACCGGGCTGGATGCATTGCCGCACAGTATTCTGTTTTACCGACAGGAACTGCAGTGGTTAGGCGGCATGGGTATTATCGTGTTAGCGGTGGCGGTGATGCCGATGCTGGGTATCGGGGGTATGCAGTTATACCGTGCGGAAGCGCCGGGGCCGGTAAAAGACAGCAAGCTGACGCCGCGTATTGCTGAAACCGCGAAAGCGCTCTGGTACACCTATCTTGGTTTAACTGTCGCCTGTGCTCTGGCATTCTGGGCTGCCGGGATGAACCTGTTCGATGCTATTGGGCACAGTTTTTCGACCCTGTCGACCGGCGGTTTTTCGACGCATGATGCCAGTCTGGCGTATTTTCATAGCCCGGTTATCGAGGGCGTCGCCATTGTGTTCATGTTTCTCGGCGGGGTTAATTTTGCATTGCATTACGGTGCTATGCGCCATAGAAGTGTGATGCATTATATTCGCGATAGTGAATTTTTGATGTACTCCACTACCTTGCTGGTCGCTTCAGTATCGATCATTATCTGTTTTTATATTGAATATCCCGTGTATGATCTTGTCGATTCGATCAGACACGGACTGTTTAATGTGATCTCGATGGCGACCACGACAGGTTTCACCACCACGCCTTTTTCAGCATGGCCGCCCTTTATACCAGTGACCTTGATTCTGGTCGGTTTTATGGGTGGTTGTGGTGGCTCTACCGGTGGCGGCATGAAAGCGATCCGTCTTTTGTTATTGATCAAACAGGGCCAGCGTGAATTAATGCGACTGATTCATCCGAATGCGCTGGTGGTTGTGAAGCTGGGTAAAAAACCCATGTCAGAAACTGTGATCGAATCTGTGTGGGGATTTTTTGCAGCTTATATCGCATCGTTTGTCATCATGATGTTGATGATGATGTTTACCGGCACTGACCAGGTGACTGCATTTTCTGCCGTGGCATCGACCATGAATAATGTTGGTCCGGGTCTGGGGACTGTGAGTGTGAATTACGCAGGCCTGAGTGATTTTAATAAATGGGTGCTGGTGTTTTCCATGTTACTGGGTCGCCTGGAAGTGTTCACATTGCTGGTCATGTTTATGCCTGCTTTCTGGCGCAAATAATCTTTACCATGCGTTCACGGTTTGTGTAAATGAGTCAAAGCAGTCAGTATCAGCCCAGTCGTTTTTTACCGAAATTCAGCCTGGCTTTGCTGCACCCTCGTTACTGGCATCTCTGGTTTTTATTTGGCGCGTTTTATTTGTTTAGCTGGTTGCCACTGGCGGTAATCGACCGGCTGGCGGTGGTGCTGGGTGAGTACGCTTTAAAACACAATCGTAAACGCGCGCATGTGGCGCAGCGAAATTTGCAACTGTGCTTTCCCGAAAAATCTGCAAATGAAATCGACCAGATGGTACACGCACATTTTCGCGCTTATATGCGCAGTTTGCTGCATTACGGCCTGATGCTCTGGGCGCCTGCCTGGCGGTTTCGACGCCATACTGAATTGCATGGACTGGAGAATATAGAGCGCGCACGCGCGCAGGGAAAAAATATTATTGTGCTCACCTGTCATAGTGTGGGGCTGGAGTTTTCGATTAATACCCTGGCGATGCACATGCCCTGCGGAGGGCCGTACAAACCGATGCAAAATCCACTGCTCGACTGGCAGCTGGCGAAAGGCCGAAAACGTAACAAGGCGCAGCTATTTACCCGTGAGGAAGGTTTACGACCGCTGGTGAAGATGGCGCGTGGGGGCCGGGTGCTGGTGTATCTGGCTGATGAAGACCTCGGTCCCGAAGTATCGGTGTTTGCGGATTTTTTTGGTGTGCCCAAGGCGACCATTCCGGTGCTGGGGCGCATGGCGAAAACCTGCAATGCAGCAGTGCTGACCTGTATCAGCTGTTACGATGAGGACAGGCGAAAATACATCGTAAAAGTCTTCCCGGCGCTGGAGAACTTCCCGCAGGGTGATGACGAATATTGATGCGCGTAGCATGAACCAGTCGATTGAAACAGCGGTGCTGGAGTGTGTGCCGCAGTATTTCTGGACCATGAAGTGGTTTCGAACACGGCCACCCGGTGAGCGCGATGTTTATGAGGCAGGTGAACAGTAAATACAATGGCGGCCGTCAAAAAGAAACCCCGGAACAGGTCCGGGGTTTCGGTCTACATCCTTGCTTGGTGATTGAGCCTCCGCGCTGTAGCAATCGCCGTCTTTCCGTGTAAACTTCCTCTGGAGTCTCGAGATACTGCTTCCTGATCCCTGTTATGCGTCTGCTACCTTTCGTCCCTGAGTCCCTGTATGGCTCTTTCCCTGTGTCCTGGCTGAAGTATGGCTGGCGATCGTGGATTAGACTATCAGCTCGATTGGTGAACTCCTGTAAGCAAACGCCTACAAATAACAACGCATGCCTGTTTATATAAGCGACGGATTTCACCCATGATTGCGCTTTTACAGCGTGTCCAGCGCGCATCGGTAGCTGTCGATAACAAGATAATTGCTTCTATAAACAAAGGCTTGCTTGTTCTGGTCGGGGTCGAAAAAGACGATACCGCAGCCCGGGTAGAGCGCCTTGCTGAGCGTCTGCTGGGCTATCGGGTCTTTGCCGATGCGGACGACAAAATGAATCTGTCCTTACAGGATATTCAGGGTGAGTTGCTGTTAGTGCCACAATTCACCCTGGCCGCGGATACCCGTTCCGGTAGTCGTCCGGGTTTTTCCACCGCCGCGACACCGGAAAAGGCAGAGCACCTGTTCGCCCAGCTAGTTGGTATAATGCAGCAGCAGGTCAGCGCGGGTGCTATAACAACAGTGCAAAGCGGCCGCTTTGGCGCCAGTATGGCCGTGGAGCTGGTGAATGATGGTCCGGTGACTTTCTGGCTACAGGCGTGAAGTGTGGCCGATACAGTCAGTGCTTTCTAAATAAATAACTGGAGTAATTGATGAACAAGCGTAGCGCCAGTGTCGAGCGCAATACCCTGGAAACTCAGATCAGGGTCGAGGTCGATCTGGATGGCACAGGAGTGTGCAAACTCAATACCGGGATTCCTTTCCTGGAGCACATGCTGGACCAGGTGGCGCGTCATGGCATGATCGATATCAGTATCGAAGCCAGTGGTGATTTGCACATCGACGCACATCATACTGTAGAAGATATCGGCATCACCCTGGGTCAGGCGGTCAATCAGGCTGTGGGCGATAAAAAAGGGATCGTGCGCTATGGCCATGCTTATGTTCCGCTGGATGAAGCGCTGTCGCGTGTGGTCGTTGATTTTTCCGGTCGACCAGGCCTGGAATATCAGGTCGATTTTCCGCGCAGCATGATCGGTGAATTTGATGTTGATCTGTTCCACGAATTTTTCCAGGGCTTTGTCAATCATGCCAATGTCACCCTGCACATTGATAACTTAAAAGGCGTTAATGCACATCACATTGCAGAAACCGTTTTCAAGGCATTCGGTCGCGCAGTGCGCATGGCCCTGTCCATGGATGCGCGCATGAGTGGTATCACGCCAAGCACCAAGGGCAGCCTGTAGATAAAGCCATGACTTCAACAATCGCCGTGGTTGATTACGGCATGGGTAATTTGCGTTCGGTGGCGAAAGCGATCGAACATGTCGCAGACAAAAACCAGACTGTGCGTGTGACTTCGAGCCCGGCCGATATTGCCGCGGCTTCACATGTGGTGTTTCCCGGCCAGGGTGCGGCACGTGACTGCATGTTTGAGTTGCAGCAACACGGCCTGATCGAATCGGTGCTGGAAGCGGCACACACTAAACCGTTTCTGGGTATCTGCATGGGCCTGCAGGTATTGATGGCGCACAGCGAGGAAAATGCCGGCGTGGATTGCATGGCGCTGTATCCTGGCGAAGTCAGAGCGCTGGCGCCGAAGCTGGCAACGCTGGGTGATCATGGGCTCAAAATACCGCACATGGGCTGGAACAATGTGACACAGACTCAGGCGCATCCATTGTGGGACGGTATCGAACAGGACAGCCGGTTTTATTTTGTGCACAGTTATTTTGTCGATCCCGAGGACCAGCAGATTGTCAGTGGCACGACCCGCTATGGCATTGAGTTTACCTCGGCGATAGCATGCGCTAATGTGTTCGCTGTACAGTTTCATCCGGAAAAAAGCGCGGCCGATGGTTTGCGCCTGCTCCACAATTTCGTGCGCTGGAATGGCCAGATTGCCTAACTCAACCAATACATGTCTCAGGAGACTCACCCATGTTACTGATCCCCGCCATTGATCTTAAAGACGGTCAATGCGTACGTTTGCGCCAGGGAAAAATGGAAGACAATACCGTGTTTTCAGATGATCCGGTGGCAGTTGCCGGACGCTGGGTGGAAGCGGGCGCCAGACGTCTGCATATTGTCGATCTGGACGGTGCGTTCGCGGGGCAGCCGAAAAATGCCAGTGTGATCCATGATATCGCCAGCGCCTATCCGGACATCGAGATCCAGCTCGGCGGCGGCATTCGCGACGAAGACACTATCGTGGCCTATCTGGATGCAGGCGTCAGTTATGTCATCATAGGCACTCAGGCGGTGATCGAGCCGCATTTTATCAATGAAATCTGTGTCGAATTTCCGAAACGAATTATCGTCGGCCTCGATGCCAAAGACGGCAAGGTGGCGATCGATGGCTGGTCCAAGCTGTCCAAGCACGATGTGGTTGATATGGCGCAGCGTTTTGAAAAAGATGGTGTTGAAGCCATCATCTATACCGATATTTCGCGTGACGGCATGATGCAGGGAGTCAATGTCGATGCTACGGTCAAACTCGCGCAGTCGGTTCGCGTGCCGGTGATTGCGTCTGGCGGCATCACTACCATGGACGATGTGAAAGCACTGGCCGCAGTCGAGAGCGAAGGCGTGATCGGAGCGATTACGGGTCGCGCGATCTATGAAGGCACGCTCGATTTTGCCCAGGCCCAGGCCTGGCTCGACGCGCAATAGCGTAGCGCTGCACAGAGATATTTTCATGCCACTCGCCAAACGCATTATTCCCTGTCTGGATGTCGATAACGGACGCGTTGTCAAAGGTGTTCGCTTTGTCGATATCCGTGATGCCGGTGATCCGGTTGAAGTCGCGCGCCGTTATGATGAAGAAGGCGCCGACGAAATCACATTTTTAGATATCACCGCCAGCTCGGATGACCGCGACACCATTGTGCACGTGGTCGAGCATGTTGCGGAACAGGTCTTTATCCCGCTCACCGTGGGCGGCGGTATCCGTACCATCGATGATGTGCGCCGCATGCTGAATGCCGGTGCTGACAAGGTCGCGATCAACACCGCGGCAGTGTTCAACCCGGATTTTGTGCGTGAAGTCAGTGATCGCATTGGCTCGCAATGCATCGTGGTGGCGATCGATGCCAAGCAGGTGAGCGCTGAAGGCGAGCCTCTGCGCTGGGAGATTTTCACCCACGGCGGCCGCAAGCCCACCGGCCTGGATGCCATCGAATGGGCGCGCAAGATGTGTGACTACGGGGCCGGCGAGATCCTGCTCACCAGCATGGACCGTGATGGCACCCGGGTGGGCTTTGACCTGCCGCTGACGCGTGCGATCGCCGATGCGGTGCCGGTGCCGGTGATCGCCTCCGGTGGAGTGGGCAATCTGGACCATCTTGCCGACGGCGTGATCGAAGGCGGCGCCGACGCGGTGCTGGCAGCGAGTATTTTTCACTTTGGTGAATATACCGTTGGTCAGGCCAAGCAACGTATGCGGGAACGTGGCGTTGAGGTTCGGTTATGAGCCCAATGTGTTTCATCGTCGTGTTGTGGGGCTCTGGGTTTGCTGCAAAACCCGCGGCACAGCGCGTTTTCAGGAGCCGATGATGACAGACTGGCTGGACGAAGTCGGATTTGACGACAAAGGGCTGGTGCCAGCGATTGCCCAGGATGCGCACAGCGGCAAGGTCCTGATGCTGGCGTGGATGAATCGCGAAGCATTGCGGCTTACCGCTGAAAAGCGCGAAGCGGTATACTGGTCGCGTTCGCGCAAAAAACTCTGGCACAAGGGCGAGAGCTCTGGCCATGTGCAGAAAGTGGTGGAAATCCGCTTTGACTGCGACGCCGATGTGATTTTATTGCGCGTGGAACAGACAGGCGGGATCGCTTGTCACACCGGGCGCGAGAGCTGCTTTTACCGTGTTCTCGACGGTGACCACTGGGTCGAGGTCGATGGAGTGATCAAGGACCCCCATGAGATATATGGTGACTGAACGCGTGAACGAGCCGATACTAACCGCACTGGCAGAAGTGCTCGAAGCGCGCAAACAGGCACCCGCGGATGCTTCATATGTTTCCGGTCTGTATGCCAAAGGCCTCGATGCGATTCTGAAAAAAATCGGCGAGGAAGCGACCGAGACCGTGATGGCGGCGAAAGATGGTGATCCGGATAAGGTGATTTATGAAACCGCGGACCTGTGGTTTCACACCCTGGTGCTGCTGGCATATCAGGGCCTGAATCCAGAGGATGTATTGAATGAACTGGGCCGGCGCTTCGGCGTGTCCGGCCTCGACGAGAAGGCCGCGCGCAAGTAGGCCATGGTTTTAACGCACAAGAGTGAGATGATATGGGTATTAGTATTTGGCAGTTATTGATTGTGTTGGTGCTGGTGATATTGATTTTTGGTACCAAAAAACTGAAAAACATCGGTAACGATCTGGGTTCTGCGGTCAAGGGCTTCAAGAATGCGATGAGCGATGGCGCTAACGAACCTGCGGAAAAAAAACATATCGACAAGGACGGGGATGTGATCGAAGGCGAAGCTACGACTGAAAAAAAAGATAAGGTTTAGGCGTTTATCTGCCTGACGAAGTCTGGCTGAGCGGAGTGCTGGTTATGGCTCCTTATACCTTGTTCATTATTCACTATCCGTCGACCCTCTATGTTTGAAATAGGCTTCTGGGAAGTTTTTCTTATCGTAGTGCTGGCACTGCTGATTATCGGGCCCGAACGTCTGCCCGGTGCCGCCCGCACTGCAGGCTACTGGGTAGGCCGTGCGCGACGCTATATCGAAGGGGTGAGAAACGAAGTCGAACAGGAATTTGATATCAGTGAATTTAAACGTCTGATGCATAACCAGGAAGTACAGATCAATGAGCTGCAGCGCAAGCTGAGCGACAAGATGCATGAAGATGTGACCGCGCCCGAAACAGATGACGCGCTGTCGAAATACGAATTTCATGACGACCCCGCCGAACCCGAAGAGCACTCCGAGAACCGTATCAGCAGCGATGACGATCAGGACAAAAAGGACAAGCCATTGACATGAGCGAACCTGTGGAAGAGACGGCACAGGACAAGGAACAAAGCTTGATGGATCACCTGAAAGAGCTGCGCGATCGCCTGATGCGCAGTGTTCTGGCGGTATTGATTATATTCGCCTGCCTGTTTTATTTTTCCGAACAGATTTTTACTTTTGTCGCACGTCCGCTGCTGGCGCTGATGCCCAAGGGCGCGTCGATGATTGCGACCGGAGTGACTTCGCCATTCCTGGTGCCGCTGATGCTGGTACTGATG
The DNA here is from genome assembly GCA_963721085.1 of uncultured Gammaproteobacteria bacterium. Lineage (GTDB taxonomy): Bacteria > Pseudomonadota > Gammaproteobacteria > SZUA-229 > SZUA-229 > JASBSR01. The sequence continues at coordinate 58,350 of CAVRHW010000006.1, read as the reverse complement.
TTGTCGATACTGCTCGCGGTGCCTTACATCCTGCACCAGATCTGGGGTTTTATCGCGCCCGGCCTTTACCACCATGAAAAACGCCTCGCCGGGCCATTGCTGGTTTCGAGCGTGGTGTTGTTTTATTGCGGCATTGCGTTCGCGTATTTTGTGATTTTCCCGATCATGTTCGGCTTTTTCACCAAAGTGGTCCCGAACGGGGTCGCCATGATGCCCGATATCAGCCAGTACCTGGATTTTGTGATCACCATATTTTTTGCCTTCGGGGTCGCGTTTCAGGTTCCGGTGGCCACTTTTTTGCTGATTCTTTCCGGTGTGACCACGCCGGAAGCACTGGCAAAAAAACGCCCTTATATCGTTATTGCCGCATTTGTAATTGGCATGATCCTGACCCCGCCCGACGTATTTTCGCAGTCGTTGCTGGCGATTCCGATGTGGTTGCTGTTCGAGCTTGGGCTGCTGATGTCACGACTTTTCATCAAGCCTTCGTCGGTGATTACCGAGAGCAATGACTATGAAATTGTTGAGGAAGATCACCAGGATCTGAGCGATGACGATATGGATACCCTGCTCGACGATATGGAAGCCGAAGAGGAGAAAAACCGCCAGGAACCGCCCGAAAAACCATAAAACCGTGACTAAACTGTTTGCCGCTATTCATGTCACAGGGTGGATAGTGTAAAATTCTGTTCGCAATGAAAATCACAAAGACAAGAAGAGGACTGGGTTCCTAAATGGCCGAAAAAAGAAGCGTTCCCCGTCGGCCTACAATTCTGATTATTCTCGATGGTTTTGGTGTCAACCCTAGCCGCCTCAATAACGCGGTACAGGAAGCTCATACACCACGTTTTGATGAATATTTCTCCAGAAATCCGCATACCACGCTCGATGCCTGTGGTGATGCAGTAGGTTTGCCTGACGGGCAAATGGGTAATTCTGAAGTGGGTCATATGACGCTCGGCTGTGGCGCGGTATTGCGCCAGGACCTGGTGCGTATTAATGACGAAATCGAGAGTGGCGAATTTTTCAGGAACGCGGCGCTGGTCAATGCAGTGGAAGACGCGCTCGCGCGTGAACGCCCGGTGCACCTGGTTGGCCTGACTTCAGACGGCGGCGTACATAGCCATATTGATCACCTGTTCGCGCTCATCGAGCTTTGTAGTAATTACAAGGTGAAGCCGGTAGTGCACATGATTACCGACGGTCGTGATACTGCGCAGATGCACGCGCTGGTCAATTTACAGAAACTCGAAGATAAGCTGGAAGATGCAGGCGGTTGTATCGCCACGGTGTGTGGTCGCTACTACTCCATGGATCGCGATCATCGCTGGGACCGTACCGAGCTGGCCTGGCGCGCCATGGTCGAAGGTGAAGGTCGGGAAGCAGAGAGCGCGCGCTATGCAATCGAAGCGGCGTACGCTGGTGATGAAACCGATGAGTTTATCGTGCCGACAGTGCTCAATGGCTGTGAGCTGATTGAAAACGGCGACAGCGTGATTTTTTTCAACTTCCGCAATGACCGCTCGCGGCAGTTAACTGCAGCGCTGAGTCAGGATGACTTTGGTAAATTCGAGCGTGATGATTTTGAAGGCGCAACAGTAACCTGTCTCACCGAGTACGATCCGGAATTTCTGTTGCCGATCGGATATGCGCCGGAACGCCCGCAGGCAACCGTGGCTTCAGTAGTGAGTCGCGCGGGTTTCAAACAATTTCACTGCGCAGAAACAGAAAAGTATGCGCATGTCACCTATTTTTTCAATGGCGGCAAGAAGCAGCCGTTTGCGGGTGAAGTGCATGTTATGGTGAATTCGCCTGATGTTGCGACCTATGACCAGAAGCCTGAAATGAGCGCGGCCGAAGTCGCGGACAAAGTGATCGAAGCGCTGCACTCGGGTGACTACGGTTTTATCCTGGTTAATTTTGCCAACGGAGATATGGTCGGACATACCGCGATACGTGAGGCTGTCATTAAAGCAGTCGAAGCGCTGGATCGCGAAGTCGGTCGTGTACTCGATGCTGCAGTGGAAGCAGGCTTCTCGGTAGTGTTGACCGCAGACCATGGTAATTGCGATGAGATGGTTGATCCGGTAACGCAGGAACCACACACGCAGCACACTCTGTATCCGGTGCCCTGTCTGATTATCGATGAGGCCAACTGGTATTTGCGCCCCGGTGGCTCCTTAAGTTCAGTAGCGCCGACACTTTTGCAATTGATGGGCCTGCAGCAACCGCCGTCTATGACAGGTAAATCCCTGTTGATGCGCCAGTACTAAACTACGTCGTTGCATCGACCCGATAAAAAAGCCTCATCGATGAGGCTTTTTTATCGGGTTAAAGATAAACACTGCTAATGATGTCTGAGACTGCCTCTGGGGTTCTTACCCGAGCCCGGCATAGAGTAGGGTTCCTGGATCAGTAATTGCGCAATGACTTCTGATGATAATGGTTTACCGAACAGAAAAGCCCTGTGCTTCGTTGCACTCGATACTGCGCAAATAATCCAGCTGCGACTGGGTTTCCACGCCTTCTGCAACAACATTTAACTGCAGGCCTTTGGCCATGGCAACGATGGTGTTGACGATTGTGTTATCGCCTTTGGCAAAGCGACTTTCCTTGAGGAAGGTGCGGTCAATTTTTAAAGTCTGGATGGGTAATCGATGCAGGTAACTTAGCGACGAATAGCCGGTGCCAAAGTCATCGATCGCGACGGTAACGCCAAACTCACTCAGTTCTTTCAGTTTACGTATAATCGTGTCCATATCGTCCATGATTGCATTTTCAGTGATTTCGATTTCCAGAGCGCTTCCGGGTAAGTCGAATTCATTGAGCATACGTTTGATGACTGAGATAATATTTTTCTCCACTAACTGGCGCGCACAAACATTGATCGACATGCGTATGTCGGGTAAGCCTGCGTTACGCCAGCGACTTAGCTCGGCGAGTGAAGTTCGTAATACCCAGTGACCAATATCAACAATCAAACCACTTTCTTCGGCGAAAGGAATAAATTCACAGGGTGAAATAATACCGTGTTCAGGATGCAGCCAGCGCAGTAATGCTTCGACTCCGACGATTTCGCCGGACTTTAAATTTATTTGCGGCTGATACACCAGTGTGAATTCATTATTTTCCAGTGCTTTATGTATGCCTGTGTCCATGGACAGGTTCTGGAAATAAGGTGTATTCATGTCATTGGAATAGAACTGGTAACCGTTTTTACCTTTTCCTTTGACATGGTACATGGCAACGTCCGCATGTTTGACCAGCGACTCCATGTTGGTGCCATCCTGTGGATACATTGAAATCCCGATACTGACACTGACATAAAGCTCGTGACCGTCGATATTGAACGGGTCTTTTAGAATGGTCGTAATTTTTTGAGCAATTGCGGTAACGTCTTCGCGCCTTTCACCGAGCTTGGGGAGTAGCAGTGTGAATTCATCGCCACCAAACCGAGCTAGCGTGTCACCTTCTCGTAAACAGTCTTTGAGCCGCGTGCTCACCTGCTGCAGAAGTTCATCGCCGATCATGTGGCCGAGGCTGTCATTAATGTTCTTGAAACGATCGAGGTCAAGAAACATGATCGCCAGCATTTCGTTATCACGTTTTGCCTGAGCAATGGCCAGACTGAGTCGGTCACGCAATAGTGCGCGATTAGGAAGTTTGGTTAACAGATCGTGGTAGGCCTGGAAGTTAATGGTTTCTTCAGCCAGTTTTCGATCAGTTACATCGCGCGCAATACCGTAGGTTCCAAGATAGGTTTTGGCGTCACCATCACTGGCTGCGGTGTAAATGCCCATCGAGCTTAATTCGATCGGTAGCGCGCGATTTTCAAATACGCGGGGCACGCCGTCATCTTTACATTTCAGGCGAAGTTCAACATTGCGTGATGCGCGTTTGCCGATGCGGCGTTCATTAAACACATATTTTGCCTGTTCCATATCATCATGATGCACCAGCATAGAATAGTGTTTTCCGATCAGTGCGCTTTTTTCGAATCCCAGCAGACTTTCCACGCGCTCATTGATGAAAGTGAAATAACCTTCCGGGTCGAGTATGTAAATAATGTCGGGCGAAGTGTCTACAAGGTAGCGATGCAGGCGTTCGGATTCGCGCAGCTGTTGCTGCATGAGAGTGTTTTGCTTTGCGAGTTTTTTTTCTTTAAGCGCGTTGCTGAGTGTCAGTATGAGTTCGTCAGCAGCATAGGGTTTGCGCAGAAAATCGTAGGCGCCTTTGGAAACCGCATCACGTGCAGACTCAAAAGAGGTTTCACCACTGACGATAATGACTGAGGTGTCAATCTGATGCTCTTTTATATGCGTCATTACGTCATGGCCTGATACGTAAGGCATATAAAGATCGAGCAGCATCACATCATAGATATTCTGATCGAGTTTAAGAATAGCTTCTTTGCCACCGATAGCGGTATCCGCAGCATAGCCGCGGGTGGCTAGCAGGTCTTTGAGGCTTTTGAGGATAACAGGATCGTCATCGACAATAAGAATATGCTGCGTTTTTAGGCTCATTTTAATACTCTACAGTGCAAAGGCATCCGGACCTTTGTTGTCAAAATTTTGCACAAAACAGAGCTACCTGTTTTAGTTCATTTTTTTGGTAAAAGTATGTGAAAACTTGTACCTTTTTTGCTGCTTTTACAGCTGATAGATCCGCGCAGTTCGTTGACCAGATTTTTGACGATGGTGAGTCCGAGTCCAGCATGATCTGAGCCTTTCTGGGTTTCAACAGGCGAGAACAGCTTGGGTAGTTTTTCGGGCTTTATCCCCGGGCCATCGTCAGATATAGAGATTTCAATATGCTCTTTACCGCCAACATTCACATAGTCCTGAGTGTAGACCATGATTTGGCCGTTTGCCGATAGTGCTTCAACCGCATTTTTTATCAGGTTGGTGTAGATCTGTTTCAGCGCATTGGCATTGCTCATCAGGGGCCTGATACGATCATCGAGATCGAGTTTGATCTGAATATTGTTGGCCGCGCAAATTGAGGTCTGGAATACCAGCGTGAGGTCGGAGATCAGGGCATTAATGTCGACCAGAGCAGATTCTTCGGCTGTGGGGCTGGGCTGTGACAGGCGTTCCAGAATGCTGCTGGCGCGCTGAATTTCACCTTTGATGGTTTTCAGGTCGGCCTGTGCCGGGTGGTCGGCTTCCAGCTTGAACCCGAGAATTTCCAGGTAATTGTTCATGATGCTGAGCGGATTGCGCACTTCGTGGACCACTTCGCGGACGTGTGACTCCAGCAGCCGATTGGCGATATTGGGGTCTTCTTCCGGGTGGCCGATTCGACTGGTGCCACGAATAGCGCTGATCGTATGAGCAATCCCGCTGGCAAACTGATCAAGCAGGCCCAGCTGTTTCCACAGCACCTGTTGCTGGATGCTGTCGACCCCCAGTACCAGGGTGCCGATAGCCACATCATTCATAATCATGGGCACGCAGATGATACCTTCGCGCTCGGTCAGCCCGATGAGCTGGCGATCGATCACGCTGAGTGTTTTTGTGTCTTTTTCGAAACTGTGTTCCACCTGTTTATTCAGTACCGCCGTTGCCACCATGCTGTGGCTGGACTCCAGACGAATACGAAATTCATCCAGTCGTGCCGGGAATTTGTCTGAGGCCAGGGCGCGTAACTGGTCGATTTCCGGATCGTACAGAAACAGGATGCATTTACTGACGCTAAAAAGTATGCCGACATGCTGTTCGATGGCCTGCAACAGCTGTTTTTCACCATCGATACGCGACAGATGCTGGTGGACGCCGTCGAGCATGGCAATATTGCGAATCTGTTCGGCGAGCTGAAGCTGTTTGTATTCTTCGCGCGCCTTGATCCGTTTTGCAGTTTCACCGTCTACCGTGCCATCGACGATCAGGTCGATCTCGAGCTTGCTGGCGGTGGTTGCGATCCGTTCACGGGACTGGGTCAGCAGTTCGAGCAGCCATTCACGCTCAAAACCAAACAGCGTTTCAGCTTCGTTAAAAACATGCGTATCCTGTTCATTGAAGTCGTTGCTTGCCAGCTGATTGGCGAGATGGATTATTTTTACCAGTGGGTGTGCATCGATCAGGCTGTCGACCGGTTCGTGATGGTACAGCACAGCATCGACCAGGAAAGGGATTGATATTGTGTTTGCGTAGCAGTGCGGCACCCACTTCCTGGTGTGTGGTTGCAAATGATTCGAGTTCGAGATCGTGAAAATTATCGTCTTCGGACAGTTCCGCAAATGTGGTGGTGTATTTTTCCGGAAACGCGGTTTCCAGCGAGAGCTGGCCGATATCGTGGAGCAGCCCGGCGCCGTATGCATCATTGGGCTGTGGATAGTGCAGATGGACTGCGATCGCTTCCGCGATGATGGCGCAGAGCAGGGAGTGCTGCCAGTGCTGCTTGATGAACTCGCTGCGTTCGTGGTTATAGCGTGAAAAAAACTGCTGGGCTGCGGACGTGACTGCGACACTTTTGATGGTGTTGAGACCGAGCAGTTTCAGTATCTGTTCAGGCGGCTGCGGCTTTTCGTTTTTCTGGCACTGGCGATGACAGATCGACAGCATTTTGAGATACAGCGAGGGATCCTTGCGCAATATATCAGCCAGCTGCTCATACGAGATACTCTCGTCATGACACAAAGCGAGCAGACGCAAAAGCACATGGGGCAGGCTGGGGAGCTTGTCCACATCGGTTCTTCTGAATGATGTTACTGGCTTCAGTTTGCATGCCGTTATCGTTTATTATTCCCTGGTTCCAGAATGTACGCGCGCGCAGGGTCCTCCGATAACTGGCTGGTGGGGGGAGCCCGAACTTTCAACTAAACATGCAATAATCGTACACGAATTGTAATGTCCAACATAATCAGCTAGATAGGTTACATGATAGGCAGTAAGAGCTACTTTATGTAAATTATACCGACGACGTGGGCTGCTGCTCCGACGACCTGTGCTACTGGCTCAGGATTGTTTATTTCCTTGAATGATCCCGGGGTTTGTTGAAATGAAATTTATTAAAGCACAAAATGTTGTGGATTGTTGTGAATGTCATAAACTATATATCGTAGATAGTTATTCCATCCGTGTGAAAGATGTGATACTAATGCGGAACGGTTTGTTAAATGAGCGCTCTACCCGGGGCCGAGAAAAATAACGAAAGCTGACAGACTTTGAAATCACAGGCGCACACTGAGCATTTATCGCTCGTAGACGATTTGCAGGCGAATCCATCGCAGGAATCACCATCGCTTGAAAACATGGATCAGCTGAGCCTGCGTGCGCGTAAATTATTGCTCGGCAACGACCTTGAAATCAGCAAGGTGCGACCGTTTTTCTGGTCTCTGGTCGAAGCCTATGTTGATCGTTTCCAGTTTTATCCTTTCGACGTGCCGCGAGCGCTGCTCAATTATCTTGAACTCCATAATTATCCGGAACAGGAGGTCAGAGCGCTGGTCCAGCAAATCGAAAAGCGCTATCAGGAGCAGCATGGCCAGCCCCTCAAAAAAACCACCGAACTGGTCAGCGAACCGGACAGCGTGGACTCTGAAATCAAAGAACTGCGCGATAGCCTGAAATACGCTGCATTGCTGGACGAAATCTAGCTAATCACCTTTCTGATTTCAGGGGCTATCATTTCACCCAATGTGCCCGTGCGCGGTCATGGCTGTGCCGGTGTGGAGTCGTTCTCACCAGTAGACTCATCTGGAGCGGTTTCGGATGGTGTTTCTGGCTTGGGTAGCCGCCTGGTTCTGGTTTTCAGATTCCGGTTCGGGTTCAACCGCTATGGCTGGCCCGGGCGCGGGCTTACTGTCAGGAGTCTGTTCAGGTGTGGGGGCCTCTGGTTCGGCATAGACAGGCTCGACATAGGCTGGCTGCGACTGGGGCAGGTAGTCTTCATTGCCCGTCTCAATTGACTCCTGCTCGGGTAGCTGCAGTCTGGCCAGACGACCATCGTTGCGCATCAGGATGACATAATCGACCGCGATAGAGTTCAGCTTTCCTTTATTGTATACATTGTCGCCGAGCGCGAAAGTGTCTTCGCCACCGGGTTTTGATTCGATGATGGCAAGACTGGTATTGCCACCGCTATTGGCGACAATACCGCGCAGGGTCAGGTTCAGTGACTTGTCTTCTTTGACTTCGCTATCCTGCGGAACGGCTTTCTCGATATCGCCAAACAGATGCGTGGCAGCAAGTCTGCCCGCATCAAGGGCGGTCTGACCGGTGTTGCTGGCAGGCACGGGTCTGGGGACCGGGCGCGTCTCGACCTGCTGTAACGAGTTCCAGAAAACATAGATCTGTAGTGCTATCAGGCAGATAAATACCGCTGCAATCATCATTGCTGATAATTTTATTAACGCGTCGCGGCCTGCGGGCAAAACTGTTTTCATGGTGTCCAGCGCGTAGAAAGATCTGCTATCTATATGCATTTTTCAAAAAACTGCAATATTTATTTGTCGGCAGCAACCACGATAAAAATGCCTGAGCAGGGATGAGCCCTGGGCGCTATTCATGTACCATTCGCTATCTTTACTGGCCAATGTGTAAATCTTTCCATGATCAAATCCTTCACAGCAGAAAATCTTCAGCAATTGAGTGATAAAGCCAGACAGGCTGATCGCAAGCGAGCGAATCTGAACGTGCATGAATCACTTGACGCGGACGTGCAGCGCCTGTTTATAGCGACCGAACCAGGGACTTATATTCGTCCGCACCGCCATTCAGAAGCACATAAGTGGGAATTTTTTATGGTAATAAAGGGCGAGATAGACCTGTTGATTTTCGATGATGAGGGTACGCTAAGCCAGAGAATTGTGATGGCGCCTGAACAGGTGCGCGCCATAGAACTGCCAGCAAATACCTGGCATTCGTATGTCTGTAAAAAAACCGGTACGGTCGCGCTGGAAATTAAACAGGGCGCTTATATCCCGACACCCGAAACTGATTTTGCGCCGTGGGCGCCAGCCGAAAATAGTGCCGAGGCCGCTGATTATCTGCGCTGGATGAGCGAAGCGCAGCCTGCTTAAATCAGAGACCGGCTTTTCTGGAGCGTGTCACCAGAATCACACCGATGATGATTAATACTATGCCACTGGTGCGTAGATTCGAAACGGATTCATGAAATCCGGGCCACGAAGCTGCCCCGATATACACCAGTGCGTAACTTAAACTGAGTATGGGGTAGGCAAGACTGAGTTCGTACCTGGCCAGCGCGGCCATCCAGCACAGCATCGATACTGCATAACAGGATAAGCCGGCGAATACCCACAGCAGGACTTCCTGAATTGCGGGCTGGTAGAGCATGTCGATGCCGATATGCTGGATATGTAAACCGCCTGCATTCGCAAGGTCCAGCATCCCGTATTTCATCAATAACTGTGCGCAGGCTGACAACAGCACGGTGCAGACAGCAAAAAACACCCCCGCGTACTGTTTGTGCGCATCTTTCATGACAGTGATACCAGCACTATCCCGAGAGTAATAAATCCGACGCCCAGCCAGCGCTGCGCCGAAATGACCTCTTTGAGAAAAAATCGGGAGATCAGCATGATGATGACAAAGTTGAGGCTGAGAAATGGAAATGCCTTGCTGACATCCATGTAATACAGTACGAACAGCCACATCAACGCGCCCAGTCCAAGACAGAGCATGGCCCACCAGGTTTCATACTGCAGAAATAAACGTGTTAGAAAAGATGATGACCTTGATGAAAGGGTCGCTTTATCTGCCGCCAGTTTTTGCAGCAGCTGCCCACTTAAAGTGAAGCAGAGCGATATAAATATAAGAATGTATTCCATTAATCGTGATAGCTAGCGCATGTCTGAAAAGGGATTCATGATAGCGGCTGTTTTTTTCATATCAATACCTTAGCAGAGTTGCTGTTAAAGCCATGAATTATTTTTGATCGCGCGCCTGTTTGGGTATGATCCATAAATCAAAAATACCATATTGGTACCTGGTGGCATACGCAGGTATCTCCGGTAAAAAATCGGCATTGCAGCTATCCGAGCACAGCATAGCAACAGTATGCGTGTACCGGTTTTTGCGCAACAGCCTGGAGAATGATGACAGGTAAGAAGCCGGCCTTTTGCATCCGGGTAACTCAGGCCGTATTCAAGTTCGCCATCGCTGACCAGGTAAATATCCTGTCTGTTCAGTGCCAGTGCAACCGATCCGATGACATAAGAATCGGAAATCACGACCGCATCTTTGGGTATTTCATTTATATGCTGTTGCAATAACACGCCAGGGCTTTTGTGTTCCGCACCATCGTCAGGGAAGGCGAATTGCGCAACCACCAGCACCGGGACGATAGCGACGGCAATACTCGATAGCCGAAAATGGTGTTGTCTGAACCTGAAGCTTATCAGGCCAATAAGCAGTACCACGATCAATGAAAGCGCCAGGCCATAGTAACTCAATGTTTCGTGTGTATTATAAAGCGCATGATCTGAATGCGTTGTCTGGGTATATATCAGAGCGCCAAGCGCGGTCGCAAGAAAGATGAGATTGATCAGTACCCCGGCCTTGAATAATCCGTGTTCCGGGTTGCTTGAAATAACGCTGTAAACCGGCAGCGATCAGAATCGCCAGTGGCGGGAAACAGGGCAGGATATAGGTTTCAAGTTTGCCACTGGATGCGGAAAAAAACAGAAATGGCAATAAAAACCACAACCAGAGAAAATGCAAAAGCGAAGCATCGATCGTGTTACCGGATTTTTGTTTCAGGCCACTGATGGCAGCGGGCACCAGGGTAAGCCAGGGAAATGCGAGCAGTGGCAGCACGACCAGAAAATAATAGAATGGTGCTTTATGTTGAGCATTTTCGGCAGTAAAGCGTTTGATGTGCTCCACCCAGAAAAAATAGCGCCAGAAATCACTCGCCTGTAACTGAACCATGATAGCCCAGGGGGCGGCCACCAGTGCCGCGACCAGGACCACCAGCCAGCCATAAGTGAGCAGGGTGCGTAATTTGCCGTGCCATATCATCCACGGCACCAGCACGATCACCGGGATTGCCAGCGCCAGAAAACCCTTGGCCAGAAAAGCCAGGCCGAGAAACACGCCCGAAGCCAGCCAGAATGGCATTGCCTGTCTTCGTTGCTCCGCCTGCGCGGCCAGATAAAAAGTCACAATGCCCGCGCTGAGCAGTAGCGTCAGAAGACTGTCCAGCACGTTAATCGTGCCGATAACAAAGACCTCGAAAAAACTCATGTGTATGAGTGCGGCATACAGTGCCAGCCGCCGACTGCGCAAAGTGGCACGCGCGAACAAAAATACCAGGAGGGTGGTCAGACCGGCTTCGAGTGCGCCTGGCAGACGTGCGGCAAAAGTGTTTTCGCCAAACGCATAAATGGATGCAGCGTTGACCCAGTAACCCAGAGGTGGTTTTTCAAAATAACGCAGACCGTTGTAACGCGGCACTACCCAGTCGCCGGTGCTGAGCATCTCACGCGGAATTTCTGTATAGCGTGTTTCATCCGGAACGATCAGTGGACGCACACCAAGCGGTACCAGATAGATAAGGATATAAAAAACCAGCATCGCAGCCAGAAGCCAACGGTACATCTGTGATGATGAAGTATTGTGGTCCTTATCTGGAACTAACATTAATGTGTCTCAATCTGCTGCCAGCAAACACGGCCTTCTCGGCCTGCAATGGCTTTTTGCTCAATCTTGCCCAACGGGATGCTTGCAGGGTCTTCGGGTAACAGCTGGTGCAGCGGTAATAGTTTAATGCTCCGCCTTTTTGCCTGAACAAGAAACTCTTCAAACAATGTTTTACGTGCAATGCCTTCAACCTCGGCATGTATGGTCAGAACATTTAAACGATCAGGTCGTACTAAAGACAGGATGTGGTCATTGTAATTAGCATCATTGATGCCGTTCTGTCCGATGATTTCATCATAAGTGGGCAGTGTTACCGGTATTTGAGGCGCGACTGTTTGATCGTTTACCACAGGGCGAAACAGGCTGTCACCGCGACAGTCGCTATTGTAATTAAAGTGATGAGTATTTTTTTCCAGCAATACATCTTCGGTACACTTCCAGCCGGCAGCCGCAGAGCAAGATACATCCTCTCCCAGTATACTGGTGAGCTGGCTCATTCCCAGCTGTATCTGTTGCGCAATTTGCGCGCGGCTCATGTGGTCCACGCGTGCCTGCCAGAGATGATGATCCCAGGCGTGAAGCCCGACTTCGTGCCCGGCATCCCGAGTCTCTCGTATTACCTTTGCCAGATGGGTACCAATATTGGGACCCGGCCACAAGGTGCCACGCAGCAGGATATCCCAGCCGTATAAACTCGCCGCATTCGAACGCAGCATCTTGTAGAGAAATGCCGGCTTAAATAATCGCCAGAGATGGCGCCCCATATTATCCGGGCCGACACTGAAGAAAAAACTTGCGCGCACATCGTGCGCGCGCAACATAGCCAGCAATGCAGGAACACCGTCACGCGTGCCGGTAAACGTATCAACATCAACGCGCAGGCCCAGCCTGCAACTATCAGTAGATGATGTCATTGCTGTCGGTGAAAACTAACGGTTTTTTACAACCGATGGATTTTTTTGTTTGCTTGCGTCGTTGCTGTCGATATATTCGTGCAGGAAAAAGTCCAGCGTGTCTGCAATCGATTTTTCAAACGAAACAGTCGGTTCCCAGTCGAGTATGCGTTTGGCGTTCTCGATGCTTGGGCGACGATGCTGAACATCCTGGTAACCATCACCGTAATAGGCACGGCTTTCCATCGCAATCATGCCGGCAAAGGGTGGAAACTGTTTGCGTAATTCGTGTTTATCGAATTGTGCAACCAGGGTTTCGGCCAGTTGACGAATGCTGGCATCATTGTCCGGGTTGCCGATATTGATAATCTGGCCGTTACAGACATCGTTTTTGTTTTCAATAATTCGGAACAGGCATTCCACGCCATCGGATACATCGGTAAAGCAACGTTTTTGTTCACCACCGTCGATAAGTTGAATCGGTGTGCCTTCGACCAGATTCAGAATCAGCTGAGTGATCGCGCGCGAGCTGCCGATGCGGGCTGATTCCAGCGAATCCAGACGCGGACCCACCCAGTTGAACGGGCGGAACAGGGTGAAGTTCAGTCCTTCGGATTTACCGTAGGCCCAGATCACGCGATCCAGCAACTGTTTGCTGCAGGAATAAATCCAGCGCTGTTTGTTGATCGGCCCCAGAATAAGACGCGAATTATCTTCGTCGAACATCTCGTCATCGCACATGCCGTAGACTTCGGATGTCGACGGGAAAATAATGCGCTTTGTTGTATTTTGCGCAATAACGCATGATGCGCAGGTTTTCTTCAAAGTCGAGTTCGAACACGCGCAACGGATTGCGGGTGTATTCAATCGGGGTTGCAATCGCGATCAGCGGCAGAATCACGTCGCATTTTTTGACATGGTATTCAATCCATTCGCGATGAATGGAAATATCGCCTTCGTGAAAATAGAAATCCGGTACATCAAGAAAACGGGTGATCGCACTATCGTTTATATCCATTCCGTGAACTTCGTAACGTCCGTCTTCCAGTAAGCGCTCAGTTAACGCGTTGCCGATAAATCCGTTGACGCCAAGAATCAGTACGCGTGTCTTGCGCCGGACTGCCTTGTACCGGCTTTGGCGCCAGGCGCATACCTTTCACCAGATTCAGTTCTGACAGCCAGCTGGTCACCGGCCATAGTAGAACACTGCCTTCAACTTCGGCGAACACGATTTGCAAGTGCGCCTTCACCGCAGGCGATGACCAGTGGATGCAGTTGAGATAATGGTTCCGGGTGGGGCGGAGTGTGTTGGTACAGATACGCCAGGATTCCCAGATGGTCATTTTACGCTGGCCGCGATAGGTAAACGCGCCGGGTAAGGTAGTGTCACCGCGCGGACCAGATTGTTGATCGTGGTGGCCGGGAGCGTTCCAGTCAATCGCGCCGTCTTCGGCTGTGCGGCGGCCAACGTAGGTGGCTTCGGCATGATTTTGCGGACGACGCGGTGCCTTGCCATTTTTAATCAGTGGCAGCGTATTCGTCCAGCATTGGCTGTTGCGGCAGCTAGTGCTTTTCGATTCAAGGTAAGCGCGGTATCGTCGTCGGATCAATGGCAATGCACTGCTGACAGACGATATCGCCGTCATCGGCTTTGGTTGTCATGTGATGCAGGGTTACACCGGTTTCGGTTTCACCCTTGACCAGTGCCCAGTTGATCGGCGCGCGGCCGCGCTATTTTGGCAACAATGAGCCATGAAGATTGATTGCGCCGGCTTTCGGGATATCCAGTATTTCCTTGCACGAGCATGTCGCGATAATAAAAAGAGAACAACACATCGGGCGCCAGTGATTTGATCTTGTTTATCCAGATCGGATGGTTGACATCATCCGGGGTATAGACCGGAATTTCATGTCGCGCTGCAAGTTTGGCAACAGAATCGAACCAGATGGCTTCATTGCTGGAATCGGGATAAGTAAATACTGCCTGGATTTCAAAGCCGCTGCGCAATAACGCTTCAATTCCGGCGCAGCCCATGTTGTGATAGGCGAAAACAACTGTTTTCATGTTGGCTCCTGTTGCACTGATTTTTTGGTTTTAAGTGAAGTAACTTGCGCATCAGGTTTTTTACCTGATACAACATCTTTTATAAAATAACGCGGTCGCGCGCGCACATCATTGTAAATTCTGCCGATGTACTCGCCCAGCAAACCCATTGCCAGCAGTTGGACGCCAAGAAAAATAAACAGAATGGAAAACACAGTGAACACACCTTCTGCGGCCCAGTGCGCTCCGTAAAAAAGTCGCAATCCGATCAGTAAGAGTGCTCAGCAGAAAGCCCAGTATCGCCAGGCCGCTGCCCAGAATACTGAGCATACGCAATGGCGATGTGGTCATGGTGGTCAACAGATCGAACTGAAGATTGATCAGCTTCAGGAAACTATATTTGGATTCGCCCTGCGCGCGTTCTGCGTGCGCGTTACCATGACTTCTCGGTTCTTATGCGCGAACGAATTAGCCAGCACCGGAATAAACGTGCTGCGTTCGTGGCACTGCAACATGGCATCGATGATCGAACGATCGGTAGGCGCGTAACATGCAGCCGTAATCGCTCATCATAACACCGGTGGCTTTTTGCACGGCTTTGTTCATCAGCCGTGATGACAGGCGGCGAAACATCGAGTCCTGCCGGTTCATGCGCACGCTGCCGACCACATCGCAGCCCTGCTCGATCGGCGGCAGTAATTTGGAATTTCTTCCGGCGGGTTCTGTAAATCGGCATCCAGCGTGACGACCACTTCACCGCGCGATTGCGCGAAGCCCGCCATCACCGCAGCATGCTGACCGTAATTGCGGTTTAGTAGCACGCCGATGATATCGCCATCGTGTTTTTCTGCGCCTCGCTGATCATCTGCGCGGACGCAGTCCTGGCTGCCATCATTGACCAGAATGATTTCAAACGGTTTGCCGATGTCCTGACACACGGCCAGGCAGCGCCAGATCAGTTCGCTTAAGATTCTCTTCCTCATTGAATACCGGAATCACCAGTGAGAGCCATAGGTCACTCATTTATCTTTTCCCGCATTACGGTTTTTATGGCTTCGACAACGCGCATGACATCGCTGTCCAGCATATCCGGAAACAAAGGCAACGAAAAGATTCGCTCAGAATTCCATTCCGTGTTGGGCAATACAACAGCCGCCGTGGGCAGCTGTTCACGATAATATTTCTGACCGTGCACCGCACGAAAATGCAGCCCGGCACCGATACCCAGTGTTTTCAGGCGTGCGATGAAATCATCACGGCTGATCCCGCAGGCGTCAATGTCCAGGCGCACAACAAACAGATGCCAGGCGTGCGTCATGGGATAGTCGGGGACGTGCAGCGGTGTCAGTTCGTTTACGTCAGCTAATTGTTTCAGATACATCGCAGACAACTCTGCGCGCCGCTGGTTCATTTCTGGCAGGCGCGCCAGCTGACCGAGCCCCAGCACCGCGTTCATATCCGGCAAATTATATTTGAAACCGGGCTCCAGCACTTCGGCCTGCGGCGAGCGTCCCTGGGTTTCACGATCAAACGCATCCACCCCCAGACCGTGAAATTTCAGACGGCGAATACGCTCGGCCAGCGCGGCATCGTCGGTGCAGAACATGCCGCCTTCGCCGGTGGTGATGTTTTTGATCGGATGAAACGAAAAAATCGAGGTGCCCTGCGCGCCGATCGGTTGCTGGCGATAATAGCGTTCCGGTGGCGTGGGCGGCGTCTTCGACCAGAGGAATGCCGTGTTTCGCGGCCAGCGCGCGCAGGGGATCGAGATCCAGCGCGGCGCCGGCAAAATGTACCGGCACGATCAGCCGGGTGCGATCGCTGATCAGCGGCTCGATCAGCGCGGCGCTGGTCATCAGGGTATCTTTTTCAATATCGACGAACACCGGCGTCGCGCCGCGGGCGACGATCATATTGACGGTCGACACCCAGGTCATCGAAGGCGTAATCACCTCATCGCCGGGGCCGATGTCCATCGCGTGCATCAACAGATGCATGCCCGCGGTCGCCGAGGACAGCGCAATCGCGTGCTGGCAACCGGTGAAATCGCAGAAGCGCCTGTTCCAGTTCGGCGGCCTTGGCGCCGGTGGTAATCCAGCCCGATTGCAATACGTCAACCACAGCAGCAATTTCTTCGGCGCGAATCGAAGGCCGGGAGAGCGGCAGAAATGACATGGTGGTCCTCAAAGATGGATCTGAATACGGAATGATAAATGTTTTGGCAAAATAAATCAGGAATGTCGCTGCCTGCTGCCGGCAGATATCCGGCTAAATCTCGATTTCCATGGTCTGTCGGCGCGGCTCCTGGCAGCAGTACGGTTTTTTGCCCGCCTATTATCGGTATTTTTCGGGAAACGTACCGTTACCATTTGGCAAGTTACGCAGCCGGATAGCGGGTTCGGGAAGCAGAATTGTATACCTTGCGGTTCGGTAAGGTCGCGGAAAGTTGTGTGCAAGGTGGTGCATGACAGAATAGCCGCCAGATCATATGTATCGGACATCAATCTCATGGGAGAAATAAATGCGTGTTTTAATAACTGCTCTTGCTGGTCTTGCGGTCATCACTTCACCTGTCGCCGGTTTTGCTGCAGAGGGGAGCGCCCGTGTCGCTGATACAAACGCCGTTTCAAAAATCCTGATGAAGATGGAATCGCCAGCAGAAGACATGCTGGATCAGTTAGCGGCCAAAAATCTGGTCAGGCTAAAGCCGTTGTATAAAACATTGGCGGCTGACATGGTCGAGCTGAATCAGTTAAATGAAAGCGTGGACGCTTCGAATGCACAGTCAAGAGATATTGCGCTGCTCAATTCCTGGTTTGATCTGACTTCGCTTGAAATGAAAGAAATGGACGATGTTCCTGCGCTGGAATATGCCATTAATCAATTTACTGCACAGCTTATAGATGCCGAAAAATTTCAGCATGCTTATGAGAAAAATATCGACTGGATGGATTATCTGGGTCGTGAAATGGTATTGCTGAACCAGACCGCAGATTCAAAGCCTGATAATGCGCTGGTGAGAATTCGAAAAAATGATTTGCAGGCAACCTGGAACAATCTCAAACCGCTGATGGCAAAGACCCGGAAAGGTGTTGCCCTGATTCAGCGGGTCGACCCGGTTATTCACGGGCTGATGGTTGAAAAGCGACCGGACAGGCTGGTCGTGCTGGCACAGCAGGAGCAGGAGCTGGTTGACAGGATTGAAGTTTTTTTTCACATAAATTGAGGGGAAGTTATCATGATTGATATCGCACATATCCATCCCATGCTGATTCATTTTCCGTTGGCGTTGTTGCCGGTTGCACTGGCGGCGCAACTGCTGGCGGTCCTCAAGGGCGAAAGCCTGTTTGGTCGTCATTGCCTGTCATCCACCGGGCTGGCTCTGGTCGTGCTGGCTGCACTGGGTGCCATTGTTGCAGCGGTGTTCGGTGATATGGCGCTGGATCATGCGCTGGCCACCGGTGTGCCCATGGCGTCGCTGGAAACACACGAAGAACTGGGTCAGCTCAGTGCGGTTCTGCTTTCCGGGCTGGCGCTGCTCGAAATCTGGTGGTACCGAAAAGCCAGAACTGGCGCTGTGCTCAGCTGGGGTTTTTTGGTTGCGGGCGCAGCTGTGCTTATCGTGCTGCTGACCACTGCCTGGTTCGGTGGCCATCTGGTGTACGAGCTGGGCGTGAATGTCACCAAAGCAGCCGTGGGCCAGTGACCCAGGGTTCGTGCTTCGATTCTAAAGCAGATCAGATCGTCAGGGTCAGGCTGACGCGCAATCCCGGATGATTGTCTTCCAGGCGTAGCGCGGCCTTGTGCAGTTCGGCTGCAGCGCGCACCAGACTCAGACCCAGGCCGCTGCCCGTGGTGCTGCGCTCGGATTCCAGCCGGACAAAACGTTCCAGCACTTTCTCACGCTGCTCGCTGGCAATGCCGGGCCCGTTATCACTGACCGTGATCAGAATTTTTCCCTCTTTGCGCCGGGCTTCGAGCCGAATCTCTGCGTTATCGGGCGTGTATTTAAAGGCATTATCGAGCAGATTGCCGACTGCCTGCGCCAGCAGATGACGGTTGCCGGTGAGTGTGAGACTGGGTTCGATATCCAGTGACAGGTGCTTGCCCTGCGCTTCGGCCTGATCCAGATACAGATCGCCGAGGTCCTGCAGCAAGTTCGAAAGGTCGATGCTTTTCC
This sequence comes from uncultured Gammaproteobacteria bacterium, assembly GCA_963721085.1. Taxonomy (GTDB): domain Bacteria; phylum Pseudomonadota; class Gammaproteobacteria; order SZUA-229; family SZUA-229; genus JASBSR01. Next base: position 39,624 of record CAVRHW010000006.1, on the reverse strand, counting down.
ATTCACCACGAACACTGCCGGCTTCGGCCTGGGCGATTTCCAGCAGCGCATTAAAGGTATGGATGAGTTCATCGCAGTCCTGCAGGGTTTCGTCCAGCGCGCGCAGATATTCGTCCGGGTCGCGGCTTTCCAGCAGGGTGACTTCGATGCGATTGCGCATCCGCGCCAGCGGACGGCGCAGGTCGTGCGCGATATTGTCGGTGACCTGGTGCATGCCGGTGAGTAATTTCTCGACACGCTCCAGCATGGTATTGAGATGGCCACCGAGTTCGTCGAACTCGTCGTGCTGGCCGCTGAGCGCAACGCGTCCGGATAATTCTCCGGCGGTGACGCGTTGCGCGGTGGTGTTGATCGAGTCGATGCGCTGCAACAGCTTGCGTCCCAGCAACCAGCCCATGGTGAGCGCCAGCCCGACCGACACGGTCAGAATCAGGGCCATGGTGCCAAGAATAAATTCCTGCAGGTCTTCGGCCTGTTTCACGCTTTGCGCCACCAGCAGGCGACTGCCATCGCTTAGCCTGGAAGCGATCATGGGCCAGAAGGCATCGCGGTCTGCATCGTGTATGTTGATATGAGGGTCTTCTACCCAGACGTTGCGCACGTGGTTGCTGGCAGTAAAGTGTGCCGGCCAGTGGGTCAGATTGCCTGCCAGCGTTTTGCCGTCGGGTGATTGCAGTAAATAGTAACGCTGACTTTCGGTGTTGGAATGGCGTTGATTCGCCTGGATCACAGCGATCAGCTGGTCGCGTCCGGACTTGTGATCTATCTCGGCAAGGCGAGCCAGTTCGTGTTCCAGGCTGGCCGCTGTTTGTGCGTCTACATAACGGCTGATGGTCAGGTACAGAATCCCGAGTCCGAGTGTGATCAATAGCGCGTAATACAGGGCATAGCGCAGCGCCAGCCGAATCGCGGTGGTGTGCAGTAGTCTACGCAGTTTCATCGAGCCGATATCCCACACCGCGCACAGTGTGCAGCAGCGGGCGGTCAAAATCGCGGTCGATTTTTGAACGTAAGCGACTGATCTGGGTATCGATCACATTGGTCTGCGGATCGAAATGAAAATCCCAGACCTGTTCGAGCAGCATGGTGCGGGTAACCACCTGGCCGGCGTGGCGCATAAAGAATTCCAGCAAACGCAGTTCGCGCGGTTGCAGTCGGATCAGCTGACCCGCGCGGGTGACTTTGTGTTTGAGTAAATCCAGTTCGAGATCGGCCACGCTGAGATGTGTGGTGCTGTCGATATCACTGCTGCGTCGAGTCAGTGCATCCAGCCGCGCCAGTAATTCGGTGAAGGCATAGGGCTTCACCAGATAATCATCGCCGCCTGCGCGCAGACCTTCGACCCGGTCGTCGACTTCGCCCAGTGCGCTCAGCAACAGCACCGGTGTTTTGTCATGATCGGCGCGTAACATGCGCACGATAGACAGGCCATCTCGTTTCGGCAGCATGCGGTCGACGACCAGAATATCGTAGTCACCGGTCATCGCCATGTGCAGACCGTCTTCGCCATTACTGGCGTGATCGACCTGATGCTGGTTCTCGCTGAGGCCTTTTATCAGGTAGGACGCAGCGTTCTGATCGTCTTCTATGAGCAATATATGCATGGCGAGATCATAACGCAGATCGGTAAACGGGTATTCTTACAATATAGTAAGTCGGTGGGATAGTGCTCTGGCCGTGAAACACAGATAGAATGCCGCAACGATAGTGGCGTGCTATAAGACTGGTTTGCTGCGATATACAAATAACGACTAACAGTGGGTAAACACCCGTGGATCTGATTTTATTATTAAAAGCGCTTGGTGCTCGGTATTGTCGAAGGCCTGACCGAGTTTTTACCCATCTCCAGCACCGGCCATCTGATCATTGTCGGCAACCTGCTGAATTTCAATGATGACACCGGCAAGCTGTTCGAGATCGTGATCCAGTTCGGCGCGATCCTGGCGGTGTGCTGGGAATATCGCCTGCGTCTCTGGGTGGTGGCCGCCGGCCTGACCCGAAAAGACCCGGTGTCATGGCGTTTTGTCACCAATCTGATGATTGCGTTTATGCCCGCGGCGATACTGGGCCTGTTGTTTATCAAAATCATCAAGTCCTATCTGTTTTATCCGGTGCCGGTCGCAATTGCACTGATTGTCGGTGGTGTGCTGATTCTGTGGGCGGAGCGCAGACAGCACAAAATTCGTATTCAGGAAGTCGATGAAATGACCTGGCGCGATGCGCTCAAAGTGGGTCTTGCCCAGGCACTGGCGCTGATTCCGGGAACCTCGCGTTCCGGCGCCACCATCATCGGTGGTCTGTTCTTTGGACTGTCGCGTCGTGCCGCCACCGAGTTTTCATTTTTTCTCGCGATACCGACCATGGCCGCAGCCACAGCCTATGATTTGTTCAAGAACCGCGATCTGTTGCACACAGCTGACATTGGTTTGTTCGCGGTGGGTTTTATCGCCGCTTTCATCAGCGCGTTTTTTGCGGTGGCCGGACTGATACGTTTTATCAGTCGTCACGATTTCACCATATTCGCCTGGTATCGTATCGGCTTTGGTCTGCTGGTGCTGTATCTGTCGTATAGCGGCATCGTCAACTGGGGCGCGGCCTGAATCAAGGCGCGTTATCAATCTTCGGCTTGTCGCATTGCGAGGACGCCGGGCCAGAACGATCAATGCCAGCAGGCAGAATGCACCCCCGGTATAAAATGTATACGCTGCGCCGAGTTTGTCCCATATCAGGCCGGCGACCCCGCTGGCAATCAACATCGCGATCCCGCTGACCAGATTAAAAAATCCGTAAGCGGTGCCGCGCAGATCGGCGGGTGCGGTATCGGCGACCATGGTCGCCAGCAGACCCTGGGTAATCCCCATGTGCAAACCCCACAGCACAACGCCGATCAATACCACAGACCAGTGATCGCTGTGCGCAAGCACCAGATCCGCTGCGATCAGAACGAACAGGCCCAGCGCCAGCAATCGGGTGTGACTCATACGGTCGGACAGTTTGCCGAACGGATAGGCTGATCCGGCGTAGACCAGATTCATCGCCACCATCACCAGCGGTATCAGCGCCAGCGGAATACCGCCCTGTTGCGCGCGCAGCACCAGAAAGGCTTCGCTAAAACGCGCCAGGGTAAATATCGCGCCGATGCCGACCACCCACCAGTAAGGCGCGGTCAGACGTTTCAAATTTTCTTTGCGAATCGGGTTTAATTTTTTGCTGGTGGCTGAATGTTCGGGTTCGCGCACGCCGAAAAGCAGCAAAGCCACGGCCAGAGTTCCAGGAATCACCGCGACCCAGAACACCGCCCGGAAATTGTCCGCCCAGAGCAACATCAAACCGGTCGCCAGCAGCGGGCCGAGCAGGGCGCCAACAGTATCGAGTGACTGGCGCAGGCCGAATGCTGCACCACGCAGATGACGTGGCGCAATGTCGGCCACCAGTGCATCGCGCGGTGCGCCGCGAATGCCCTTGCCGGTGCGATCAGCCAGTCGTGCTGCAAACACCAGACCGATGGTCGGCGCCATCGCAAACAGCGGTTTGCTCAGTGCGCCGAGGGCATAACCCGTCACCGCCAGTGCTTTGCGTTTACCCAGGTAATCGCTGAGCGTGCCGGAAAATATTTTCACGATCAGTGCTGCAGACTCGGCTGTGCCTTCGATGATGCCGACCACGAACACACTCGCACCCAGGCTGGTGACCATGAACAGTGGCAACAGACTGTGGATCATCTCGGATGAGATATCCATAAACAGGCTGACAAAACCCAGTACCCAGATACTGGCAGGCAGCTGGCTCGGTTTTTCTGGAGGGGTCACGGTTTGCCTCGGTGAATACGTCGGAGCACTATAACATCAGCGCGCTGTCGAAGCGTTCTTGCGGCTGCGGGGTTTGACCGGCGCACGGTCCTGGTCGAACCCACTGCCACGTTTTTGTTAGTGAGTCGATTAGAGGCTGTTTTTGAATCGGTGCTGAAAAATCTGCTTTATGGAATGACACCGGGTGATGTCAGCCGCATAAATGACATGCACGACGGTTACATGCCGAAAGCGCGATCCTTGTTGGTACAGGCAAGCGTTACCGAAGAAATGAGGGCGTAATCAGTATCGCATTCAAAGACTAAACATCACTCTGCGGTTGCGACCTCAAATCTCGAAACCTGCGAAAGTATTCAGGGGACCAAAAGGCACAGATTTATTTTGAATAACAGATATAAACCCATCATCGTTTCTTCAAATCTTTGCAGCTTCGCATTAAACAAAATTTATCGAACGTGAAAACTATTGATGCAAAGGATCATGTTATTCCGTATGCCCGCGTGTCAACCACAGGAACAGCCCCAGTGAAGACAGCAACACGCTGCCACCGATCAATATGCCCACTGGATAAAACAGATTACCTGCCAGATCCAGCTGGCTGTATTTGATAATCATGATCAGGGCTTCCAGTACCAGCGCAATGCACACGGTACCGACAAAGCGGGTGATGGTGCGGCGTATATTGAAAAAGATATTGCCTTCTCCTCTACTGGGTACGTATTCCTTGCTCACGCCGACGCCCAGCTCGAACATGGCCAGTGATATGACCAGGGTGTTGATGGATTTGACAGCAGCGCTGATGATTTCGCCATCCGGCAGGAATATCGTGTTCAGGAATTGATACACGGTGACTACGATCAGGATTAACGAAAGTGAATGAAAAATGCCGGAAAATGTCATCGCCATGGTCAGCTTGTAATTTTTTATGCCGAATGTGGTGACGGCCTGATGGGCGGGCCGTTGTAGCTCTGTGCTCTGGTTCATGTGTGTCTCCTGGACTGCCTGAAATTGATACGGGCTATGGCAATGGAACGAGCCGGGAGTTCTATCTGGAAATGATGTCTGATAACCAATAAAAAGAAGGTTAAAAAGTGCCCAAGTCAAATCGGGCTCACGATCCAGTAAGAAACCAGACATGACTGCGCTGTCGGTTGCGTGCGAGCATGTGCCGCGAGAGGTGGAATTATAGTTATCAGCGCTGACGCGGTCTTTGTCGACGGCGACTGGCATTGCGCAGCGACCATCCAGATGCCGCTGAGTGCCAGCAGCATGGCAGCAATAGCAGCGGCGTCGATCAGTACCGTGCCGTAGGCTCCGAACAAACGGCCACTGTGTGCATCAGCCATAATGCGTAACAGTGGCAGGCTGGGGCGCAGCTGTTTTGCAATGCCAGCGCGTATCGGTGGTGGCAGTGTTTCTGCCTGTGACCATGTCACCGTATTCGGGTCAATTGCCCGCCACTGGTCACCGTCTGCGGATGCGTAGGCTTTCTGGTTGGCAATGACAAGCTGGTGACCGGCGCTGCCGATACGTTTTATAAGTTTAATCGGCAAAGTGTTTAATGTATCAATGCGTGAACCATTCGCCTGCAGCATAATAATGCTGTCCAGTGTTGCAAGGTAGAGTATGCCATCGATTGCCACAGCACCGCGCAGCGTACGAATCGCAGGCGTGATGGGCTGACCATCCAGCAAGGTGGAATCTTCACCAAATACAATCCAGTGATTGTCACAGCGATAACCGTGTGTCGGTATGTCATTCTGCAAACCATACCAGTGCATCAGCCAGGGCCATGCAATGCGTTGTGAATCAAGATGCAGACTGGCACTTTCATTAAGCACGATGCCGCTTGCCGCCAGCCAGATCAAAAACACCGATGCAGCGACACCAACCCGGCGATGCCAGCGGTGCAATAATATTCCCAGCCGGTGACGGGCCGTTGTCCACTGTCGATGTTTCATTTTGCCAGCTCATCAAGCACCAGTGCCGCACGTGCCATGCGTTGCATGGCGGCAACAGATAATGTGGCGCCACTGATAGCATCGATCGGATGGTTGAAATGATCATCCTGCAGTTTCACTCCATCGAACTGTTTTAAGAACGATGGCAGATGAATTTCATTACCGCGTGGTTCGCGATAGATCAGGACACGAGCATTGGATAAGACATGATCTTTGACAACAAAACCGGCAGTGATCGGAAACTCCTTGCCAATGTCTTCCAGTATCCAGGCCGTCTTGCCGTTGGCACGCCAGTAACGCAAGCGTGCCTGTGGGTAGGGATGACCAAATATGGCTTTGAGTTTTTCCTGTTTGGCGGTGTCCAGCCAGATAAACTTTACCGGCGGTGGTGAGCCTGCAAAGTTGGCGCGTAAAAATGCATCCGGTGCCTGATAGGTTGTATCAGCCACGGCAAGCTTGCATGCGGCCTGCATAAGCAGGCCCATGCACAATGCACGCAGAACGCGGAACAGCATGTTTCGTTGTTGTGTCACAAAGTTATCCCTGTTAGAAAGCAACACCCAGGCCAAGATCGAAACGTTTGAAGTTATCGTTTTCCGCAAAGTGCTGGAAGTCGGCCTTGAATACCACATGCGAGTTCAAGTAATAATTGGCGCCCACGGTCCATACCCGGTCATTCGGAATCGGCCAGCTGCCGCCGGTTGCAGTAGAACCGGTCGGGACAGGTGAAAAACCACTCGGCACACCTTCATAACGGGCGCCAAGATCGTAGCGTTCCGCACGCAGGAACGGCGCCAGTTTTGAATCGCCGCTTTGCCAGACAGTATAAGCGCCTTGCAGATAATAACCGTAAAATTCCGCCGGCATCAGGTTTGAACCACCAGGATTTAACTGGTTGTAGCTGGCGGTGTTACTGATCGAGCCGCGTGCATACAGTGCTGTCAGGTCACTGCGACCGGATCTCCAGCGTGCATGAGTTTCCCACAATGTGACACGTTGATCAGGTTGGCCCTGGGGTACCGCAGCCAGGCCTGTAAATATAAACGCACCGGTTTCCAGACCCGGGATACCGTTGTAATTCAGCGATACATATTGCGATAAATGCTGAGCGTTGGCCTGAGCCAGCTCCTGATGGGTCTGCTGCAACGGACCGGCTTCATCCAGTTCGCGAGCATTTTCGTACAGCGGTTCGGATGGATTAAAATCCCAGTTCGCCATGTTGACGCCGGTGGTGACACCAACATTCCAGCTCAGACCGCCATCGGTATCACCGCGCAATGCAATACCGCCTTCGCGCCAGGTGCTGGGGATGATCAGGGTTTCAACAAAATTGCGTTGTACACCATAGAAGGCAGTGGGTTCATGGTGTTCGTTGAGAATACCGGCGGGTATCAGGAACAGACCGGCTTCACCGGATAATGTATTGTTGAAGCGGTGATTGACAAAAAACTGTTCCACTTCGATTTCACCCGGATCATCGGCCGATGCCACAGCATGCTCGATTTCATATTCGGAATTGAAATGTGTGCTGTCGTCAAAACGATAACCTATGCCGAAGACCGCGCGTGCCAGATCAGCCTGTGTCATCTCCGGCCTTTTTGTCGGACGGAAATAATAAATTTCACCATAGCCCCAGAGACTTACATTGTTAAAGGATGACTGATTTTCTGTCGCAGCCTGTGCACCGGATTGCGTCTGTTCCTGCTGTGCTGCCAGTGCTTCATTTGCTGATTTCAGATCCTGTAACTGTGTTTTGAGCTGGTCCAGTTGCTGCGAAAGCGTATCGACTTTCTGCCCGAGTTGTTGTTCGCTACCGTTATCCGGCGTGACCGGTTCAGCGTTGACATTGCCGACCACACCGGTGGTTGCGAATGCCATAAGAGAAAGAAACGTTAAAGATTTCATGATTGCTCCAGTGTTTTTCTAAATTAGATATTTTCAGTAAACTATTTTTTCAGGGACCCGATTGCGGACACTGCGAAGGCAGTGCATAGGCAGCCGGATTTGCCGGGTCATAGCCATCGGTGAGTGTGCACAGGAAGGCGACAACATCGGTGATGTCATCCGCTGTCAGCGACGGGTTTTCACCCAGCCTGCGGTTGTAAGGCACTTCATCGGTATTCACGTTACCCGTATAAAAGTTATCGCTGCCGGGAGCATTGACGCTGAACTGGCCGCCATGCGCGGCGGGCATATCGTTGAATTTGATAATGTTGCCGTGACCGTCGTCGGGATACCATTGCGATGGACTGGTATCACGGCTGACATAGAACTGTATGGTTTTCTGCAAGGTGTTGAATACACCGTTATGGAAATACGGTGCAGTCAATGCGATGTCACGCAGTGTCGGTACCTTGAAAGCGCCGCAAAGCGATGCTTCGTGACCGAGATCGCTGCGCAATGGACCGCACAGACCAAGATCATAATACTGGTGCACGCCATCATTACTGTTATGAGGAACATAGGGCAGTGTGCTCATATCATCATTGGCTGCAATCTGTGTATTACGCGGCACGCCCAGGTTGTCGTAACTGAAATCGGTGAACAGAGGCGGTGTGGTACCGTCAGCGGATTTGCTTGAATGACAGGCAGCACAATTGCCAGCGGTGGGATCATTAAACAATCTCAGGCCGTTCCTTTCCTGCGCGCTCAACTGCGCCTGACCTTTAAGCCAGTAATCGTACTTGCTGCTAAAAGGATGAAACCTGACATCTTCTTTTTCGAATGCAGCCAGCGCATCGCCCAGGGCATGCATGGACGCGTCGGCATTGTTGAGTGTGTCTGCACCATAAATATCGATAAAGTCCTGCAGATAAGGTCGTGATTTGAGCCGCGCGACCACTTCGTCCGGGCCACTGTTGGCCATTTCAAACGGTGTCACGAATGGGCCCTGTGCCTGTGAGGCGAGAGAAGGCTCACGACCGTCGCGCATGAAACCGCCAACCGGTGTGCCATCGGATTCGATATGAAATGGGGGCGTGAAAGCGGTGTAAACCAGGGCCGGAGTATTGCGCAGACCGGTCAGGTTCATCGTCGGTCCGCCGGGCTGGACAGGCAGATCGTCGTCACTGGAAAAAGCGCGCGAAGGCACATGGCAGGTGGCGCAGGATTGCGCGCCCGAAGCAGACAATGCGGTATCAAAAAACAGTTTCTGGCCGAGTTCGGCTTTCACTGACAACGGTGCGGCTTTAGCAAAATCGGCGCCCGGTTCAGTACTGCTGACACTATCGCAGCCCGATAACTGGATAGCTGCAGTGACCAAAAGCACCGATGCCGCACCCCGAAATATAAGTGAAGTATTTGATTTTAAAGACAAAATAATAACCTCGACTGAACAATATCAGCAATGATGTATTCGGGTGCTAATGATAATGAGAATGGTTTTCATTTGCAATAGGAGTGCAACACATTTCTGTCAGTTTTTAGTGACAGCAGGGTTCAGGGTGGATCGACAGGGAAAGCTGCGCAGGTCGGATTCGTCAGTGCAGGTGATCTGGTGTTGCGAGCCGGTCTCGCCAGACACCAGGAGAAGTAAAGTTGGTCTGCGACAGCCGAGATCAGCGAGAGCGTTCAGGGCCAGGTGACAGGACAGATCGGGGCAGGCCTGGCTCGCTGAACCAGCTCGGTGTTGTGGTTATTGGCTGCTAGTGTTTCGTTTCGGCCTGCGCACGACTCTCACCTTGCCGCTGGCACCGCCGCCACAAAAGAATCGATCCTTGCCATCGGACTCGAGCCCCGAGATGCCCGCGTTCGCCGGCATCTCGATACTCTCCAGTACTTTTCCTGTTTTGGGATCAACGCGTCTTAATTCGCTCTCATCGTTTTCCCAGGTAGCGTGCCAGAAATCGCCGTCGACCCAGGTGACACCGGTGACAAAACGACTGGACTCGATCGTGCGTAAAATTTTTCCGCTGTCGGGATCGATCTGGTGGATCTTGCGGTCCTGGTACTGCCCCACCCAGAGTGCACCTTCGGCCCAGGTCAGCCCCGAGTCCCAGCCGTCGCCGGGCGCCGGGATGGTGGACAGCACACGGCCGGTTTCCGGGTCGATTTTCTGGATGCGCTTTTCCGCAATCTGATACAGGTGCTTGCCGTCGAAGGCGGTTCCGGCGTGGGCGGCAACATCGATGGTGCGCAGCAACTGGCCGCTGTCCGGATCGACAGCGTTCAGTCTGTCGCCAGAAGCAAACCAGATGTTGTGGCCGTCATAGCTAACGCCGTGCACGGCATCGGTATCCCGCAAAGGGTCCATATTCATTAATGATGTTCGCGGCTGATTTAGTCATAGTCGTCACCTGCTCAATTGATTCATATGTATATCCTAATCAAATGTCAGTGGCGCGGGGAGTAACAAACCTGTCGTGAATCCTGGCACCGGCGGAGTCATCCAGCGACAGCTTCGCCCACTACCGATCGCCTGCACCTTGCCGGCTGCCGCCAGCGAATCAAGTGCTCGCTGCACGGTTCGTTGGCTGGTGCCGAGCGCAAGTGCGAGAGCCGAGCTTGACCATAACTCACCGTCGGCAAGAAAGGCGAGTACCGCTGCATGCTTTTCCTCGACCGGGCGCGCCAGTATTATGACTTTGCGTGCACCCGTGGGTGTCAGCATAAATCCATCCTGTGTCGCGCTGACATCAGCCAGCGGTTTAAGTATTTTGCGAAGTCGGCTGATTTCAACCCGAAGGCGCGCACGATGCGATTCATCTGCAAGTTTTAATCTGAAAACGCGCGCGACGAGTGCGTCTCTCGATACATCACCAGGCCATGCTTCACCGAGCACGCGCACCAATTCGAACAACACCGGGCGCTTTGCCAGGGGAATCACATTATTTTGCTGTCGCACGACGTTTCGGCATGCGTCGACCACCAGCGCGTTTGATGCGAGCAGGGTTTCGACCTCTTCAAGCAGAATGGTGCGTTGTTTACCATTTGCAATCAGGCGTGCGGCGGGCGTGGTCAGCACGCGCAAGGCAGTTTCAACTTCTGCCATTAGCGCTGGTATTTGTGCCTTGTGCGCGGCGCCTTCGGCGCGCATCAGCGCGGCGCGCATCGTTTTTATCTGGATGCGGCGCAGCGCGATACCCGCGATTATCAACTCGTGAATGGTTTTTAATGCGGGCGGAAGTGTTGCAGGTTTGAGTTCGCCAAGTGCGCGCTCGGCCGCGTCGATGTGTCCGATCAGGAGCAGGCGACGGATTTCGAGATAGCGCGCATGGATGCTATTCGCATGATCGCTGTGTGCTTCAAGTGTTGCTCGCGCTGCATCGAGTTGTTTCGCCGGCCAGCCCAGGTCACGAGAGACCAGTGCGATCTCTGCTTCGGCAACAATGCAACGTGCACGGGCCACCGCCGCTTTCGAACCGAAAGCACGTCTTGCGCGTCGCAGGAGATTTTTTGCGACAACGAAATCACCGAGTTGTGCCATCGCGATACCGCGAAGCGCAATCGCCTGCGCATCGTCACGCAGTGCAACCCGGTCCAGTGCAGCTAGCGGGTCACCCGCCATGAGTGCGCGTGCTGCAGCTGTGATCAACGAGTCCATCGGAATCCCGACACAATTGTCACTCCCACCATTCAGATCATCGGCACTAATCTAGCACATGACCAGTACACAGGCCGTTTCCACGGTAGCTGGTTTTCATGATCTGTTAACACAATCATTTGGAGGTAATCATGGCAGACATCATTCATCGTATAGGAATCAAATCCCCGGCGACGCAGGTATACAAAGCCTTATCAACTCTGGATGGCCTGGCACACTGGTGGACGGAAGACGTCACCGGTGATGACCAGATCGGTGGAAAACTGGAGTTCAATTTTCGTACCAAAGCAGGTGAAACTATTGGCAAAATCGGCATGGAAGTGGAAACGCTCAATGCGCCAGATAAAGTGCAATGGCGCTGCGTCGATGAGCCCGAAGAATGGCTGGGCACCGACATCACCTTCGATCTGTCGCAGCAGGACGATCAGACCATTGTTCTGTTCGGTCATCGTAACTGGCGTGAGGCAACGGAATTCACATCCCACTGCAGTATGAAGTGGGCCACTTTCCTGTTGAGCCTGCGTGATTATGTTGAATCAGGCAAAGGCAAGCCATCGCCGGACGATCTGAAAATTGATAACTGGAATTAAACCGAATCGCATATTGCGGTCGCTGTTTAATCCAGTCTGGAGAGAATAGCTAAGGGGTGCGGGTTGAGCCGCACCCCGCCACTGTGGTGCGTTCTGAAAAAATGGTGGGCCCAGAAGGACTTGAACCTTCGACCTGCCGATTATGAGTCGGATGCTCTAACCAGCTGAGCTATGGGCCCGTGTACGATTTCCATGTGCCTGTTGTGCTGCCAGATCAGCAGCGCGGAGCCGGCATTATATAGAATTCTTTGCGCTACGGCACTGTCTCTGGAGTAGCCGATTGCGGATTTTGCCGCTCGGTGAGGCACTGGCTGCTGAAAAAGTCGGCTTGTGGGCGCCTAATCCGTAATCTGCACTAGAATTAGTGTATGTCGAAGTCGTCTATCCCGCCCTGGCGCGAACATTTTGAGTCTCTGCAGCAGCAGGTGCATGTCTGGTATTGTAATCCGCAGGCTATTTTTGATCCGGACAGGCTGGAGCGCTATCTGGCCATGCTCTCGGATGCAGAGCGCAGGCAACAGCGAAATTTTCATTTTATCAGGGATCAGCGCAGTTACCTGGTGTCGCACGCGCTGGTAAGGCAGGTGTTGTCCCTGTATGCCGATATCCTGCCGCAGGACTGGGTGTTTGGCAGCGGCGCGCACGGCAAGCCCCAGATTAAAAACCCGTCGGCTGCTTCCCTGCGTTTTAATCTCAGCCACACCGCGGATCTGTGTGCCTGTGTGGTCACGCGAAATATCAGATGCGGGATTGATGCAGAGCATCTCGGACGACAGAATAAATTGTTGCCAATCGCAAGGCGCATGTTTTCAGAGATAGAACTGGAAACATTCAAAAACAAAACCGATGCTGAAATTCGGCAGAACTTTTTTTATTACTGGACCTTGCGTGAGGCCTATGTCAAAGCAAGGGGCACGGGCCTGGGTGGTTCATCAAAAGCATTTCATTTTAAAATTTCTGAAGACAGTGTTGCGCCAGAGTGTAAATCTGCAAGCATCGAGTTTACAGATAAAAAACAGAACGATCTGGCAGCGCAATGGCAGTTTGAAATCTTTCAACCCGATGCGGATCATGTGATGTCGGTCGCGTTGAAGTCAGAAAATGCAGTTAAGCCGGTTCAGTGGCGATTTATGGAGCCGTAGAAGAATTTCTATTGTTGATAGTCAAAAGCTAAAAATTAGTCCGCTAATGAACGCTAATACACGCAAATAACAAATAAAGGAATGCATGCGCCAGAGGCGCATGTACAAACATTCGCGTTAATTTGCGTTCATTAGCGGACTAAGGCTTTTGTGCTACTCGTCGGTGAGGAAGCTACGCAGATGTTCCGCACGGCTGGGGTGACGCAGTTTGCGCAAGGCCTTGGCTTCGATCTGGCGAATGCGTTCGCGGGTAACATCGAACTGTTTGCCGACTTCTTCCAGCGTGTGGTCAGTGTTCATGTCGATACCAAAACGCATGCGCAACACTTTGGATTCGCGTGCGGTCAGCGTGGTCAGGATCTCGCGAGTGGATTCACTGAGTGACTCGGAGGTTGCTGATTCCAGCGGCGCCATGATGTTGTTGTCTTCGATGAAGTCACCCAGATGTGAATCTTCGTCATCGCCGATCGGTGTTTCCATCGAAATCGGTTCTTTCGCAATCTTCAGCACCTTGCGTACCTTGTCTTCCGGCATTTCCATTTTTTCAGCCAGTTCTTCCGGTGTCGGTTCGCGGCCCATTTCCTGCAGCATCTGACGGAAAATACGGTTCAGCTTGTTGATGGTTTCGATCATGTGCACAGGAATACGAATGGTGCGCGCCTGGTCGGCAATCGAACGCGTGATCGCCTGGCGTATCCACCATGTGGCATAGGTCGAAAATTTATAACCGCGGCGATATTCAAACTTGTCGACCGCTTTCATCAGACCGATGTTGCCTTCCTGGATCAGGTCGAGGAACTGCAGACCACGGTTGGTGTATTTTTTCGCAATCGAGATCACCAGGCGCAGGTTGGCTTCCACCATTTCTTTTTTGGCGCGGCGTGCTTTGGCTTCGCCAATCGAAATCTTGCGATTGATTTCCTTGGTGTCGGTGATGCTGAGGCCGTATTCGGCTTCGAGTGCGCGCAGTTTCTGTTGCGCGATCTTGATGTCGGGTGCAACTTCTTTCAGCGCCTCGGAATATTCATGGCCCTTGCAGTAAGGGTCGATCCAGCTGGTGTTGGTTTCATTCTGTGGAAAGGTGCTGATCATGATCTTGCGCGGCATGCGTGCACGATTCACTGCCAGATCCAGGATGTGACGTTCCAGTCTGCGAATCCGGTTGATGGTTTCGTGCAGGTTGTGCGTCAGTTCAGCCACGACGTTGGGCGTGTATTTGAGTTCGAGAAAAGCGCTGGCCATGGCCTTGCGCGCCTTGTCGATAGCATCGCTGTCATCTTTGGCGATAGCGTTAACTGTACGCGTGTGCGCGCGCTTGATTTTTGCAAACTGTTTACGTACTTCTTCGATATCAGGGCCGGTATCGACAACTTCTTCTTTTTCACTGGTTTTGCCGGCCGCTGCCAGTTCGGCTTCTTTGGCGGCATTGGCCAGGGCTTCTTCGGCGAGGCGGTCGAGTTCAGCATCGCTCTTGTGGAAATCAACCACCAGGTCGGACAGGCGGGCCTGTCCTTCTTCGGCTTTTTCCCAGCCGCGCAGTACCATGCCCACGATGTGTGGATTGGTGGCCAGTGCGCGCAGCACCTGCTTCAGGCCTTCTTCGATACGTTTGGCGATTTCGATTTCGCCTTCGCGGGTGAGCAGTTCAACACTGCCCATTTCACGCATATACATACGTACCGGGTCGGTGGTGCGGCCCAGTTCGGTTTCGATTGACGCCAGCGCGTTTACGGCTTCTTCGGTCGTATCGTCATCGGTTTCGCTGACCGAAGAATCGCTCAATACCAGTGACTCGGCCTCGGGCGCGATTTCGCACACCGAAATACCCATGTCATTGATGGTATTAATAATGTCTTCTACCTGGGAAGGATCGACTATGCCATCGGGCAGGTGGTCGTTGACTTCTGCATAAGTCAGATAACCCTGTTCCTTGCCTTTTGCGATAAGAACCTTGAGGCGGGATTTTTGCGCGTGTTTCATAACCTGTGCCGTCATAGCGATGCCTGTGCCTGTGGTAGATACCAGAGTAGTGTTGGAAATCGATTAATCAAGTGCTGCCGGCCATACAACTAACGGTCAGGGCTGGATAAACTGACAGCCGGTCACCGGTTTGGTAATCGAATCGATCATTTTATCATTTTTAGCTATGTGCAGCGCTACATAGAGTTTTGACTGTCGAGCAAGAGTTTTATTCCCTGGGCATGATTGTTTCTTCGGGTTTGTGCGCCAGTCCAGGCTTGGCGTGCACTTCCGGGCCTGTTCTGAGAAAATGTCCGAAAACTGACACATTCTATAAATTCTGAGAGACGATTATGGCTAGAACTGAGACCCCTGTGTGTGACTTTGGCGCGGCGGCCATCGATTTTGATCTGCCGGGTGTCGATGGCAGAAACTGGAGCCTGCAGCAATGTGCGGGCGAGAATGGCCTGCTGGTAGCGTTCATCTGCAATCACTGCCCGTTCGTGATCGCGATTCGTGAACGGCTGGTACGCGATGCTCGTGAATTGATGCAGTACGGTATTAATACCGTGGCGATCATGTCGAATGACCCCACCGATTACCCGGAGGACTCATTCGAGAATATGCAGCAGGTGGCGGCCGATTTCGACTTTCCTTTTCCGTATCTGCTGGATGAGAGCCAGCAGATCGCCAAAGCCTACGGTGCGGTGTGTACCCCCGACTTCTTTGGCTATAACCGCGACCTCGAATTGCAATACCGTGGCAGGCTGGATTCCAGCGGTAAAAATCAGGCTTCACCCGACACGCCGCGTGAGTTGTTCGAGGCGATGAAGCAGGTCGCCGAGACAGGCCAGGGCCCTCTGGAGCAGACTC
The DNA here is from genome assembly GCA_963721085.1 of uncultured Gammaproteobacteria bacterium. GTDB lineage: Bacteria > Pseudomonadota > Gammaproteobacteria > SZUA-229 > SZUA-229 > JASBSR01. The sequence continues at coordinate 23,748 of CAVRHW010000006.1, read as the reverse complement.
CGAGCATCGGTTGTTCGATCAAATGGAAACCACAGCAGGTCTAGGGATTTCTGCCTGTGAAATCAGGTCGCTTGCCCATTGCGGTCTTTTAAGGGAAAATACGCGCCTTTCGACGGGCCACGGCAGAATTTTGGGGCTGCTATAGTCGCCTAATCCGTTGATTTTCTAAAGAATTTAATGTTGCTGCGTGGGGACGGTATGGCCCTGTTCGCGGTAACGCCACAGTTACAAAACCAGACCGGAGAGCATAATGCCTTCACGTAGAGACCTTGCAAACGCCATTCGTGCGTTGAGTATGGACGCCGTTCAAAAGGCGAATTCAGGCCACCCGGGTGCCCCCATGGGCATGGCGGATATCGCAGAAGTACTGTGGAATGACCACATGAAACACAATCCGAGCAACCCGAAGTGGGCTGATCGTGATCGTTTTGTGCTGTCCAATGGCCATGGCTCGATGCTGATTTATTCGTTGCTGCACCTGACCGGCTATGAACTCAGCATGGATGACCTGAAGAATTTCCGTCAGTTGCATTCAAAAACTCCGGGTCACCCGGAATACGGTTATGCGCCTGGTGTTGAAACCACCACCGGTCCTCTGGGGCAGGGTATTACCAATGCTGTGGGTATGGCAATTGCGGAACGCGCCCTGGCTGCGCAGTTCAATAAAGACGGTCACGATATCGTCGACCACCACACTTATGTATTCCTGGGTGATGGCTGTTTGATGGAAGGTATTTCTCACGAAGCCTGTTCGCTCGCCGGCACCCTGGGCCTGGGCAAGCTGATCGCGTTCTGGGATGACAACGGTATTTCTATCGACGGTCATGTTGAAGGCTGGTTCACCGATAACACCCCGAAACGTTTTGAAGCTTATGGCTGGCACGTGATTGCCGATGTTGATGGCCACGATCCTGCAGCGCTGCAAAAAGCGATTGAATTTGCCAAAGCAATGACCGACAAGCCGACCATGATCTGCTGCAAGACCACGATTGGTTTTGGTTCGCCGAACAAGGCCGGCAGCCATGCCTGTCACGGTGCACCGCTGGGTCAGGACGAAATCAACCTGACCAAGGCTGCGCTGGGCTGGGACCACGACGCATTCGAAGTGCCCAAAGATATCTATGCTGGCTGGGACGCCAAAGACAAAGGTGCAAAAGCCGAAGCTGAATGGAACAAGAAATTTGAAGCCTATCGTGCAGCACATCCAGAACTGGCGTCTGAATTCGAACGCCGCATGGCGGGTGATCTGCCAGCCGACTGGGCCGACAAGGCCGCAGCGTTCATCAAGTCGGTCGATGCCGATGCCAAGACCACAGCGACACGTCATGCTTCACTGGCTGCGATCGAAGGTTTTGCCAAAGTGCTGCCCGAATTCATGGGCGGTTCAGCCGACCTCGGTGGTTCCAACATGACCGAATGGTCGAACCATAAGTCGATGCGCGCCGATGTGCCTGACGCCAACTACATTAATTATGGTGTGCGCGAATTCGGCATGTCCGCAATCATGAACGGCATTGCTCTGCACGGTGGTTTTATTCCGTTCGGCGCGACCTTCCTGATGTTTTCGGAATATGCACGCAATGCACTGCGCATGGCGGCATTGATGAAGATCCGCAGTATTTTTGTATACACCCACGATTCCATCGGTCTGGGCGAAGACGGCCCGACACACCAGGCGGTTGAGCAGATTCCAACGCTGCGCATGATTCCGAACATGGATGTATGGCGTGCCTGTGACACTGTTGAATCAGCAGTGAGCTGGCAAGTTGCGCTGGAAAACAAGACCGGTCCTTCGTGCCTGATTTTCTCACGCCAGAATCTTGATTTTCAGAAGCGTAGCGCTGAGCAGCTGGCCAACATCAAACGCGGCGGTTATGTACTGAAAGATTGTGACGGCACGCCCGACGCTATCATCATTGCCACTGGCTCTGAAGTCGCACTGGCAATGGGTGCAGCTGAACAGCTGAAAGACAAAAAGGTTCGTGTTGTTTCCATGCCATCGACGACCACGTTCGACAAACAGGATGCTGCGTATAAAGAATCTGTTCTGCCTGCCGGTGTAACGGCGCGTGTAGCAGTTGAAGCAGCGGTTACCGAAGGCTGGTACAAATATGTCGGTCTCGACGGTGTAGTAGTTGGTATGGATCGCTTTGGCGAATCAGCGCCTGCGGGCGAGTTGTTCAAGTACTTCGGCTTTACTGTTGAGAACGTAGTAAAAGCGGTTAACAGCGTACTTTAATTTTTCTTCCGCTCCCGGTGGAGCGGAATCAACAAGTTTATTACTGAAAATTTTTTAGGAGAAAATGATGACTATAAAAGTCGGTATTAATGGCTTCGGCCGCATAGGCCGTATGGCATTCCGAGCGATTTCAAAAGATTTCCCTGAAATCGAAGTTGTCGGTATCAATGACCTGCTGGACGCTGATTATCTGGCTTACATGCTGAAGTACGATTCTGTGCACGGTAATTTCCAGGGCGATATCGCTGTTGAAGGCAACAACCTGATCGTTAACGGCAAAAAGATCCGCCTGACTGCAGAACGTGATCCTGCAAACCTGGCATGGGGTGACATCGGTGCCGATCTGGTGATCGAATGTACCGGTTTCTTCCTGACCGATGAAACCTGTCAGAAACACATCGCTGCCGGCGCGAAGAAAGTTGTGATGTCTGCACCTTCAAAAGACGGTACGCCGATGTTCGTTTATGGTGTTAACCATGAAACATACTCGGGTCAGGCGATTGTGTCTGCAGCTTCCTGTACTACGAACTGCCTGGCGCCTGTTGCCAAAGTGATCAATGACAAGTGGGGCATCAAGCGTGGTTTGATGACTACTGTGCATGCTGCGACAGCAACACAGAAAACGGTTGACGGTCCTTCGATGAAAGACTGGCGCGGTGGCCGTGGTATCCTGGAAAACATCATCCCGTCTTCAACCGGTGCTGCCAAAGCAGTAGGCGTGGTACTGCCTGAGCTGAATGGCAAACTGACCGGCATGGCTTTCCGTGTTCCGACTTCTGACGTATCGGTTGTTGACCTCACCGTCGAACTGAACAAAGAAGCTTCATACGAAGAAATTTGTGCAGCTATGAAAGCGGCATCTACCTCGGGTGACATGAGCAAGACCCTGGGTTACACCGACGAGAAAGTGGTTTCCACTGATTTCCGTGGTTGCGGTTTCTCATCGATCTTCGATGCAGAAGCAGGTATCGCACTGGACGGCACATTTGTGAAGCTGGTTTCATGGTATGACAACGAGTATGGCTACACATGTAACATGCTCGATTCGTAGAGCACGTCTCCAAGTAAGGATCTTTATCTCCTCATTTATATGTGAAGATTTAGAGAGAAGTAGTTTGTTAAACCCAGCCCGGTTAATAACCGGGCTGGTGTTTTTAAAAAAAGTATCGTTTGTTAAAAACCGGACGCTAAATATTTTTAACAAACCATATTTAAATTGAAAAAAGTTTTCTGGAGTTCTCATGTCTTTTATAAAACTGACTGATCTTGATCTGGCTGGTAAGCGCGTACTGATACGTGCGGATTTAAACGTACCTGTTAAAGAAGGCAAGGTCACTTCTGATGCGCGTATTACTGCTTCCATGCCCACAGTAGAACACTGTGTAAAAGCTGGCGCCAAAGTGATGGTGATGTCACACCGTGGCCGCCCGGAAGAAGGCAAGGTGGATGAAGAAAACTCCATGCAGCCGATTGCAGAATGCATGACCGAAAAACTGGGTCAGAGCGTGCGCCTGGTAAAAGACTATCTGGACAAGGCGCCTGAAGTGGCTGATGGTGAAGTTGTGCTGCTGGAAAATGTGCGCTTCAATGCGGGCGAGAAAAAAGACGACGAAACGCTGGCGAAAAAATACGCAGCGCTGTGTGATGTGTTCGTGATGGATGCGTTTGGTACTGCGCACCGTGCGCAGGCGTCAACCCATGGTGCTGGTGTTTATGCACCAGTGGCCTGTGCGGGCCTGTTGTTGTCTGATGAACTCGATAGCCTGGCAAAAGCACTGGCCAATCCTGCGCGCCCGATGGTTGCCATCGTCGGTGGTTCAAAAGTATCAACCAAACTGACCGTGCTCGAAGCGCTGTCGGAAAAAGTCGACCAGCTGGTCGTTGGCGGCGGCATTGCCAACACCTTCCTGAAAGCGATGGGCCACAATGTCGGCAAGTCACTGTGCGAAGAAGATCTGGTCGATACCGCCAAAGCGCTGATTGCAAAAATGCAGGCACGTGGCGCGCATATTCCAATTGCAGTCGATGTGGTTTGTGGCAAGAAATTTGATGAGAACGAGCCAGCTGTACTGAAAAATGCTGACGAAGTCGAAGACGATGACATGATTTTTGATATCGGGCCGAAGTCTGCCAAGGAGCTGGCTGACATTATTAGCAAGGCCGGTACCATTGTCTGGAACGGCCCGGTCGGTGTGTTTGAATTTGACCAGTTTGGCGAAGGTACAAAAACCGTTTCCATGGCGATCGCTGATGCCAAAGGTTTTAGTCTGGCCGGCGGCGGTGATACCATCGCTGCAATTCAGAAATATAATATTTACGATAAGGTATCTTACATTTCGACTGCGGGCGGCGCCTTCCTCGAATATCTCGAAGGAAAAGTTTTACCAGCAGTTGCCATGCTCGAAGCACGGGCGAAAAAATAGTGAATCGATGGGGCACCTTGTGTCCCATTTGTTCTTTGAGGGGATAGCGCAAGCGCTATGCGTAGAACAAAAATTGTAGCAACACTGGGACCTGCTTCCAGCACGGCGGAGGTCATCGAAGACATGATCCGCGCCGGTGTGGACGTGTTCCGTCTTAATTTCTCGCACGGATCACACGACGAGCAATGTGAACGCGCGAAAATGGTTCGCGAATGCAGTGATAAAGTAGGGCGAATCGTCGGCATACTTGCTGACCTGCAGGGCCCGAAAATCCGTACCGAGCGTTTTGTTGAAGGCAAAGTTCAACTGATACGTGGTGATAGCTTTATTCTGGATGCGATGCTGGGTGAGAACGAAGGCACCAGCGAGCGCGTCGGTATTGCTTATAAAGATTTGCCCAAAGATGTTAAACCGGGCAATGTGCTGATGCTGGACGATGGTCGTGTTGAACTGGACGTGGTCGAAGTCAAAGGCCCGGAAATTCACTGTACTGTTAATTACACCTGCGAGCTGTCCAATAACAAGGGCATCAATCTCAAAGGTGGCGGACTGTCTGCACCGGCTTTGACGGAAAAGGACAAGCGAGACCTTAAGACGATTGCTGAAATCGAAGCCGACTATGTCGCGCTGTCGTTCGCCCGCTCGGCGGCCGATGTCAATGAATGTCGCGCATTGCTTAGAGAAGCGGGTGGTCACGGCGCAATCGTGACCAAGATCGAGCGCGCAGAAGCGATCGAAAACAGGGATGAGATCATCGATGCATCTGATGTGATCATGGTGGCGCGAGGTGATCTGGGCGTCGAAATGGGCGATGCTGAGTTGCCTGCTTTACAGAAAATGCTGATCAAGGAAGCGCGCGCCAAGGACAAGGTGGTGATTACCGCGACCCAGATGATGGAATCGATGATCGAAAGTCCGATTCCAACGCGTGCCGAGGTTTTTGACGTTGCCAACGCGGTGCTCGATGGCACCGATGCAGTGATGCTTTCGGGTGAAACAGCAGTTGGGCGCTATCCTGAAAAAGTAGTGATGGCGATGAGCCGAATTTGCGAGCTGGCCGAGCAGCAGCGCCAGGCGATGGTCTCGGATCACCGTGTTGACCTTACATTTGGCAGGGTTGATGAGGCGATTGCGATGGCTACAATGTATACCGCAAATCATCTCAAGGTATGCGCGATTGCGTCTTTGACGGAATCTGGAGCCACAGCCCTATGGATGTCGCGGATAAGTTCGGGCATCCCTATTTATGCGCTGACGCCTAGTCAGACAACGCTGCGAAAAGTAACGTTGTACCGGGGTGTTTACCCGATGCATGTAGAGTTTGATAAACTCGAACCATCGAGTGTTGGACGGAGTGTTGTTGCCATGCTCCAGGAAAAAGGTATCGCACGTGAAGGTGATCGAATTATCCTGACACGAGGCGATTTGCTTGGAGATAAACGAGGCGGCAGCAACTCTATGAAAGTGATTGATATCAACAAAGAGTTGTTAGACAGAATTTATTAATAGGATACATTTGGGAGAACCAAAATGGCTTTAATTTCAATGAGACAGTTGCTGGATCATGCCGCAGAAAACGGCTACGGTATGCCGGCATTTAATGTAAACAATATGGAGCAGGTGCATTCCATCATGCAGGCTGCTGACGAATGTGACAGCCCGGTGATTATGCAGGGTTCTGCTGGTGCGCGTTCATATGCGGGCGAACCTTTCCTGCGTCATATGATTAGTGCCGCAGTTGAGATGTATCCGCACATTCCTGTGGTAATGCATCAGGACCACGGTTCAGAACCTGCAGTTTGTCTGCGTTCTATCCAGTCAGGTTTCAGCTCGGTGATGATGGACGGTTCCTTGATGTCCGATATGAAAACTCCGGCTTCGTTTGAATACAATGTCGACGTGACCAAGGAAGTTGTGAAAATGGCACACGCCGGTGGTGTTTCGGTTGAAGGCGAGCTGGGCTGCCTGGGTTCACTGGAAACCGGTGAAATGGGCGAAGAAGACGGCCACGGTGCCGAAGGCAAGCTGGACATGGACATGCTGCTGACCGGTGTTGAAGAAGCGGCTGAATTCGTCAAGCTGACCGGTGTGGATGCACTGGCAATTGCGATCGGTACTTCACACGGGGCTTACAAGTTCACCAAGGAACCGACAGGCGAAGTTCTGCGTATCGACCGCATTCGTGAAATTCACGCGCGCCTGCCGAACACCCACCTGGTCATGCACGGTTCTTCATCGGTACCGCAGGACTGGCTGGAAATCATCAATAACTACGGTGGCGATATGGGCCAGACCTTCGGTGTGCCTGTCTCAGAAATCCAGGAAGGCATCAAGAACGGTGTTGCCAAGGTCAATATCGATACCGACCTGCGCATGGCATCGACCGGTGCGATTCGCAAACACCTGGCCGACAATCCGAAGAACTTCGACCCACGTAAGTTCCTCAAAGAATCCACCAAGGCAATGAAAGAAATCTGTAAGGCTCGTTACGAAGCATTCGGCTGCGCCGGCAATGCTTCCAAGATCAAGCCGATTTCGCTGGAAAAAATGGTTGAGTACTACAAGTAAGCAGCCCATTTATCCAAATTCAAGAGGGGGCTTTGGTCCCCTCTTTTTGTTTCAGGAGAATATATATGTCAGAAGAACTCGAAATTGAAGATCAGATAAAAGGCGAAGGCGATGAAGCCTTACCGGGCATGACGGTCGAAGTGCATTACACCGGCTGGTTAGTCGATGGCACCAAGTTCGATTCCAGTCACGATCGCAACGACACATTCAGTTTCAAGCTCGGTGCGGGCCAGGTGATCCAGGGCTGGGACCAGGGTGTGGCCGGCATGAAAGTCGGCGGCACACGTAAACTGACCATTCCTTCGGGCATGGGCTATGGTGCGCGCGGTGCGGGCGGCGTGATCCCGCCGAACGCAACGCTGATATTCAAGGTGGAACTGATATCGGTGAGTTAGCTTGAGAGGATTAAAACCCATGGTCCGCAGATGAACGCAAATAAACGCAGATAAAAACAAGGTATGTTAGTGCTGTGCGCCGCAGGCGCACAAACAAAAAACGTTCACGTTTATTGGTGTTTATCTGCGTTCATCTGCGGACTAGCCTGCTTTGCGCAGATTGTTTTGTGTCAGCACGCGATCGATCAGTCCTTTGGCGAGCGTGGCCTTGTCGAGTGAACAATAACGTTGTGAGAATACCGGGCAATCCAGCAGTTCTCTCAGGTCGGCCGCGTTGTCCATGTGCGCAGGTTTGTCAGTGCTGGTCTCATTGAGTACCACACCGATCAGGTTTAATCCGCGTAATTTGATGGCTTCAGCGCTGAGCAGAACCTGGTTGATGACGCCGAGTTTGTCATCGGCCACCAGTAATACCGGCAATTGCAGTGCTGAAGCAAGATCGGCATTAAGCCCGTTTTCAGTCAGGGGTGAATAAAAACCGCCGGCGCCTTCGACCACCAGAAAACCTTTTTCACCGGCTTCCAGGCAGGCGCTCACCAGTTGTTCGATGTTGAGTTCGCAATGGGCGAGCAGCGCAGCGCGCACCGGTGAGATCGCGGGTTCAAAGCGAAAGGGGCAGACTTCGTTGACACTGCCCGCATAGCCCGCCGCCTGTTTTAAAGCAGTCGCGTCTCGGGGGATGAGTTCGCCATCGACCGGGTCACATCCGGATTCGATCGGTTTGCGCGGAATCACGTTAATACCGTGTTCGCGCAGTGCTTTGCAGAGTAATACGCCGGTATGTGTTTTGCCTACTTCGGTGCTGGTGCCGGTGATAAAAACGCCTTGCATGTTAGAACTCCTGTTCCGGGCGAGCACTTATTGTGTGAGCAGTGTTTTCGCCTGTTGATATTTTTCTGCAGTTTTGGTCACAATTGAATCCGGTAGTTCCGGGCCGGGTGCGGTCTTGTTCCAGTCCAGCGATTCGAGATAATCGCGCACGAACTGTTTATCAAAACTCACCGGGCTGGTACCGGGCTGATATTGATCCACCGGCCAGAAGCGCGAAGAATCGGGTGTTAATACTTCATCGATCAGGGTCAGCCTGCCATTTTCGTCGAGGCCAAATTCAAACTTGGTGTCCGCGATAATGATGCCGCGTTCCAGCGCATACTCGGCCGCTTCCTTATAAAGTTTCAGACTGACATCGCGCACCTGGGCGGCCAGGTCCTTGCCCAGCAGCGCTTCCGTTTTAGTGTAGTCGATATTTTCATCGTGCGCGCCGAGCGCTGCCTTGGTGGATGGCGTGAAAATCGGCTCGGGCAGTCGGTCGGCCAGTTTCAGTCCGGCGGGCAGGGCAATGCCGCATACCGTACCGGTGGCCTGGTAGTCTTTCCAGCCACTGCCGATCAGGTAACCGCGGACGATGGCTTCGATCGGCAGCGGTTTTAATTTTTTCACGATCATCGCGTGGTCGGCGACTTGTTCGCGCTCGGCGGCATCGGGCAGGACTTTTTCCAGCGGCAGGGTGCTGAGATGATTGGGTATCAGGTGCTCCAGCCTGTGCAGCCAGAACTGGGTGACTTCATTGAGTATCCGGCCCTTGCCCGGGATGGGCGTGGGCATGATGACATCGAAAGCCGATATTCGGTCGGTGGTGATGATCAGCATATGGTTGGCGTCGATATCATATATATCGCGCACTTTGCCTTTGTGCAACAGAGGCAGGCTTTTGAGATTGCTGGTATGCAGGCAGTCCATGGGATTCCCGGGGCAAAGCGGCTATTCTACCCGAGTATCTCAAAACAGGCTGCTATTCACGCATCAATCTGTACCTGAGATATGGTTTTAGTTATTTGAATACGAGTAGACTGCGGCTATAGCGTAGCAGGTCAACAGCGGGAGGCATTGTGCAGATAAAACGCGCCAACGTAATTCGGCATCAGGTCTTCGAGGACCTGGGCTGTTTCGCCGAAGTTTTGCAACAGAAAAACATTGCGGTGCAGTACTACGAAGCAGGTCAGGACGACATCTCTGCCATCGACCCTGCGGGTGATGATCTGCTGATTGTTCTGGGTGGCGCAATGGGCGTCTATGAGACCGATGCGTACCCATTTCTGACGAGCGAAATTAGCCTGCTCGAACAACGCCTGCCTCTGGACAAGCCCACCCTGGGCATCTGTCTCGGCGCACAGCTCATGGCCAGGGCGCTGGGCGCACGGGTATACCCGGGCGAGGTAAAAGAAATTGGCTGGGCGCCTGTTAGCCTCACTCCGGCCGGGGAAAAGTCGGCACTACATTACCTGGCGGAACCGGTACATGTCCTGCACTGGCACGGCGATACTTTCGATCTCCCCGCTGGCGCTGTCCATCTCGCAGCCAGCGAGCACTATGTCCACCAGGCATTTTCCTGTGGACAGCGCGTGCTGGGCCTGCAGTTTCACGGCGAATGCTCGGCGCAGGGGCTGGAAAGCTGGTATCTTGGGCACGAGGCAGAGATCAGGCGGAATGGAGTACCGACAGTGGCCACATTGCGCGCTCAGGCGGCTTTATATGCGGATGATGCAGTACGTCAGGGACAGCTGTTTTTTGCTGACTGGCTGGCGCAGGTGGCAAGGTGATTGGCGTAAATCACTGAATCTGCCGGATATGCACCGCCGGGCATCTATCTCTAATAGGTTGTATTCTTTTCTTTACCCCCTGCATTCGCTAAAATGAACGGCCTTGTCTGCGATTTTTACTGACTGACGCGCAAGGTGCGATGGTCCTGAATCTGCCGCGGGTCCCGGTAATCCTGGAAATAATCACCAAAATCAGCCTGTTGTCTGGACTGGTTGAGCGAGCTTGAGCTGAGTATGAGTAATACCATAAAACCACAGAACCGCTATGGCCTGCCTGAAAAACAGGGTTTGTACGATCCCGCGTTTGAAAAGGACAGTTGTGGTGTGGGTTTTGTCGCTCATATCAAGGGCAAGGCCAGCCACCAGATCGTGCTCGATGCTGACCATATTCTGCAGCGCATGGTGCACCGCGGCGGCTGTGGCTGCGAACCGACCACGGGTGACGGTGCCGGCATACTGACCGGCCTGCCGCACAAATTTATGGCCAAGGTGGCGCGCCGCGACCTTGGTGCGGTCATCCCCGGCCCGGGCTATTACGCGGCCGGCAATGTATTCCTGCCCACCGATGAAAAACAGCGCGCGCGCTGCATGGAAGTGGTGGAAAACATTATCGCCGAACAGGGACAGGTACTGATCGGCTGGCGCGACCTGCCGGTAGAAACCGATGCGGCCGATGTCGGCCCGACCGCGCGTTATTCACAGCCCTACATGATGCAGCTGTTTGTTGCCGCCGCAGAGGGATGCGAAGGCGCTGCGTTTGATCGCCAGCTTTACGCGATACGCAAACGCAGCACCCACGCGCTGCGTTCCGATACCAGCCTGAGCCAGTGCAAACAGTTTTATATCTGCTCGCTTTCAACCCGGGTGATTATTTACAAAGGCATGCTCACCGCCTTGCAGGTGATGGCGTTCTATCCCGATCTTGCCGACGAAGATTATGAATCGCATCTGGCAATGGTGCATTCGCGTTTTTCCACCAACACCTTCCCGTCGTGGGACCGCGCGCAGCCGAATCGTTACATGAGCCACAACGGCGAGATCAATACGCTGCTGGGTAATAAAAACTGGATGGCCGCACGCCAGGGCGTGGTGAAAAGTGATTTGTTTGGTGATGACATCAGCAAATTATTTCCGATCGCCGAACCCGACTGCTCTGACTCCGGTAGTTTCGATAACGTGCTGGAATTTTTATTGATGTCGGGACGCAGTCTGCAGGAAGCCGTCATGATGATGGTGCCCGAAGCCTGGCAGTCCGACAACAATATGGAAACCGAGAAACGCGCGTTTTATCGTTACCACTCGATGCTGATGGAGCCCTGGGATGGCCCGGCATCGATTGCATTTACCGACGGCAAATACATTGGCGCGACACTCGATCGTAATGGTCTGCGCCCGAGTCGTTATTACATAACGCACGATGATCGTGTGATCATGGCGTCGGAAGTCGGCGTGCTCGAAATTGATCCGGGTAATGTTAAATTCAAAGGCCGGCTGCAACCGGGCAAAATGTTCCTGGTCGATTTCGACAAGGGCGAACTGATCGCGGATGACGATCTGAAAACCGATTTTGCTACGCGCCGTCCATATCGTGACTGGCTCGACGCGCAGGAAATAAAACTTTCAGAACTGTCGCCGAACAAGGAACCGCACGGTTTCGATCCTGATACATTGCTTGCCGCGCATGCAGGCGTTTGGTTACACCAGCGAAACCATGCAGTTCATGTTGCTGCCGCTGGTAAAAGAACTGCGCGACCCGGTCGGTTCCATGGGCAACGATTCTGCGCTGGCCTGTCTCTCGGATCGGCCGCGCATGATGTACGATTATTTCAAACAGCTGTTCGCGCAGGTGACCAACCCCGCGATCGATTCGATCCGCGAAGAAGTCGTGATGTCGCTGGAATGTTATATCGGGCCGGAAGGTAATCTGCTCGAATCCACCGAGCAGCATGCGCATCGCTTACGCGTGCCGCACCCGATTCTGGACAACGAAGAACTCGCTGCCATCAAGCACATGAACCACCGTGGCTGGCGCACGATGACCATCGATATCACCTACGACAAAACCGAAGGTGATGCCGGTCTGGAAAAACGTCTGACAGAAATCTGTGCGCAGGCGCACCAGGCCATCGATGAAGGTTATAGCCTGGTCGTGCTTTCGGACCGCAACATCTGTGCCGAGCGTGTACCGGTCAGTGCCTTGCTGGCGACAGGCGCCGTGCATCATTATTTAGTCAAAAACCAGTTGCGCACACGCATTGGTATCGTGCTCGAAACCGGTGAAGCGCGCGAAGTGCACCACCATTGTTTGCTGATCGGTTATGGCGCAGACGCCATTAATCCGTATCTTGCATTCGAAGCACTGTTCCAGGCACAACGCGATGGCCTGCTCGAAGAAAGCGAGAGCGATGAAGCGATCGTGTACGATTATCGCAAAGGCGTGGCCAAGGGCATGCTCAAGGTGATGGCCAAGATCGGTATTTCGACCTTGCAATCATACAAGGGCGCGCAAATTTTCGAAGCGGTGGGTATCGGTGCCGATGTCATCGAGCGTTGTTTCCGCGGTACCGCGAGTCGCATCAAGGGCGTGGATTTCAGTCTGCTGGCGCAGGAATCTTTGCGTCGTCACGAACTGGGATATCCCAGCCGCAACCTGGTGCGTTTGCCAGTGTTGCCTAATCCTGGTGATTTCCACTGGCGCGCGGGTGGTGAACTGCACATGTGGAACCCGGAAACCATCGCCAGTTTGCAGGCCGCAGCGCGCACCAACAGCAAACAGGCCTATAAAGATTTTGCGAAACATTCAGATCTGCATGCAACGCGCGGCGCCACCTTGCGTGGTCTGCTGAAATTCAAAACGAATGTAAACGGCGGTCCGATATCAATCGATGAAGTCGAGCCTGCAAAAGAAATCGTCAAACGTTTCGCTACCGGCGCGATGAGTTTTGGTTCGATTTCCGCCGAAGCGCACGAGTCTCTCGCTATTGCGATGAATCGCATGGGCGGTAAATCCAATACCGGTGAAGGCGGCGAAGACGAAGAACGTTTCACCCCGATGGAAAACGGCGATTCCAAACGTTCCGCGATCAAGCAGGTCGCGTCAGGTCGCTTTGGTGTTACCAACTGGTATCTTACTAATGCCGACGAATTGCAGATCAAGGTGGCGCAGGGCGCCAAACCGGGCGAGGGCGGCGAACTGCCTGGCGGCAAGGTCGATGTCACGATCGCGCGCATTCGTCATTCCACACCGGGTGTGGGTTTGATCAGTCCACCGCCGCACCACGATATTTATTCGATCGAAGACCTGGCGCAGCTGATTCACGATTTAAAAAATTCCAACCCGGCCGCGCGCATCAGCGTGAAACTGGTTTCGGAAATCGGTGTTGGCACGATTGCATCGGGTGTTGCCAAGGCATTCTCCGATCATATTGTGATTGCCGGTCACGATGGCGGCACCGGTGCTTCACCGCTGACGTCGGTGAAACACGCCGGCCTGCCCTGGGAGCTGGGGGTTGCGGAAACCCACCAGACCCTGGTGATGAACGACCTGCGTTCGCGCGTGGTATTGCAGACCGATGGCCAGCTCAAGACCGGCCGCGATGTTGCCGTGGCTGCTATTCTTGGTGCGGAAGAATTTGGTTTCTCGACCGCGCCACTGATTACACTGGGCTGTATCATGATGCGCAAGTGTCATCTCAATACCTGCCCGGTCGGTATCGCGACTCAGGATAAGGAACTGCGCAAGAAGTTTGCCGGCAAACCCGAGCACGTGGTGAATTATCTGTTCATGGTGGCAGAAGATTTGCGCGAGATCATGGCGGAACTGGGTTTCCGCACACTGAATGACATGATCGGTCGCGTCGATGTGCTGGAAACGGATATCGCACTCGATCACTGGAAGATGAAAGGTATCGATCTTTCTGCCATCCTGAAACCTGCGGTCAAGCCACACAAAGATGTGGGCGTGTATTGCACACAGAAACAGAATCATGGCCTGGAGGCAGCGCTCGATCACGAGATCATTCGCCGGGCAAAACCTGCGATTGAAAAAGGTGAAACGGTACGCATGGAACTGCCGGTGATCAATACCAATCGCGTGGTCGGCACCATGTTGTCGCACGAACTGGCAAAAGCACACCAGGGCAAACCACTGCCGGATGATACCGTGCATATCAAACTCAATGGCGCAGCAGGGCAGAGTCTTGGTGCCTGGCTGTATCAGGGCGTCACCATCGAGCTCGAAGGCGATGCTAACGATTATGTCGGCAAAGGCCTGTCGGGTGGCCGCATTGTTGTGTATCCACCAGCGAACAGCAGTTTCGTGGCGGAAGAAAGTATTATTGCAGGCAATGTCTGTCTTTACGGTGCGACCAAAGGTGAAGCGTATTTCCGCGGTATTGCAGCCGAACGTTTCTGTGTACGCAATAGTGGCGCCACTGCAGTGGTTGAAGGCGTCGGTGACCATGGTTGTGAATACATGACCGGTGGCCGTGTTGTGGTGCTGGGCGATACCGGGCGCAACTTTGCTGCAGGTATGAGCGGGGGTGTGGCATATATCCTGGATACCAATGGCAGCTTCAGTGAAAAATGTAATCCGGATATGGTTGAGCTGGAAGCGGTGGACGTCGACGAGGATATTGCCGAACTCAAAGGCCTGATCGAAAACCATCTGCATTACACCGGTTCTGCTGTTGCACGTCGAGTGCTGGAAAACTGGCAGGCCTCGCTGTCGCAGTTTGTGAAAGTGATGCCGACAGATTACAAGCGTGTATTGCAGCAGCTCAAGAAGGAACAGGCAAAAGAAAGCGGCAAGGCCGTAGCCTGATCAAAACCAAACGAATAAAAAGTAGAGAACAGCATGGGCAAGCCCACCGGTTTTAAAGAATTTGCGCGCAAGACTGAAGCGTATCGTGATGTCAGTGTTCGTTTGAGCGATTACGAAGAAATTTTCAGTGGCCAGCACGATGTCGAGCAGCTACAAATTCAGGGTGCGCGTTGCATGGACTGTGGCGTGCCTTTTTGTCAATCGGACAATGGTTGTCCGATCGACAACCTGATCCCGGAATGGAATCACCTGGTATACACCGATCGCTGGGATGATGCGCTGGATCGTTTGCACAAAACCAATAATTTCCCGGAATTCACTGGCCGCGTGTGTCCAGCGCCCTGTGAAGGCGCCTGCGTTCTCGGCATTACCAGCCCCGCTGTTACCATAAAAAATATCGAACACGCGATTATCGATTACGGTTTTGAACAGGGACTGGTTAAACCGGTACCGCCAGAAACACGTACCGGTAAATCGGTGGCGGTGGTCGGTTCCGGTCCTGCAGGACTGGCTGCCGCAGCACAATTAAATAAAGCGGGTCACACGGTGACCGTTTACGAGCGCGCTGATCGTATCGGCGGCCTGCTGATGTACGGCATACCCAATATGAAACTGGGTAAAGACGTGGTGCAACGTCGCGTCGACCTGCTGCACGCTGAAGGTGTGGAGTTTGTCACCAGTGCAGATGTGGGCGGTGAAGGTGAAAATGCGATCGCAATCGACACTTTGCAAAAAGACAACGATGCGGTATTGCTTGCGACCGGCGCGACGCTGGCGCGTGATCTCGATGCACCGGGCCGCGAACTCAAAGGCATCCACCTGGCGATGGAATTTCTGACTGCCAATACACAAAGCCTGCTCGATTCGAAACTGTCTGATGGTCGATACATTTCAGCCAAAGACCAGCATGTGATCGTGATCGGGGGTGGTGATACCGGTACCGATTGCATTGGTACCTCGTTGCGTCATGGCTGCAAATCACTGGTAAATTTTGAATTATTGCCGCAGCCGCCCGAGCAGCGCGCGGAAGATAATCCATGGCCGCTGTGGCCGGTGATCTATCGTACCGATTACGGTCACGAAGAAGCAAAACATATGCACGGTAAAGACCCGCGCGAATACAGCATATTGACCAAAGAATTCGTCGGCAATGCCGAGGGTCATGTCAAAGCGGTCAAGACCGTGATGGTGCAATGGAAAAAAGATGATGGTGGTCGCTGGCAAATGGCTGAAGTGCCGAACAGCGAAAAAATCTGGGAAGCCGACCTGGTTCTGCTCTCGATGGGCTTTTTAGGTCCCGAACACTATGTCAGCGATGCGCTGGGGCTGGAATACGATGCGCGCTCAAACTACAAGGCTGACTATGGTGTCTACGCCACCAGTATTGAGGGTGTGTTTACAGCGGGCGATTGCCGACGCGGTCAGTCACTGGTGGTCTGGGGCATCAATGAGGGGCGCGAAGCAGCGCGCGAAATCGACCGCTATCTGATGGGGTCCAGCCAGTTACCCTGAGCACCTGTTTCAATACTTCAATAAAAAACCCCGGTTAGCCGGGGTTTTTAGTGTCCATATTTTATTTTTTGATTAATGCGCCAGGTCTGATTTATTCACCGAGATTCAGTTTGCGGATGACTTTTTTACGTTCGTATTCAGAGATCAGTTTGTTCAGTGCCTTGCCGCCATCACCTTCAAAGTTAACAAAGCCGAGTCCGATCAAATAGGTATCCTGCGACAGGCGGCGCGCAGAGACAATTTTGCAGCGCGCGTAGAATTTGCTGCTGGATTCGATGGGCAGTTCGCCCACGACCTTGACGCTATGGCGATCCAGCGGGTAGTTGTGGATTCCACGGGGCTCGATCTCGTCAGCGACCGAGCTGTCACAGGTGAACTGCAGCCCCGAGGCAGAAATATTGCTGGTTTCGATCGGCAGAATGGTGCCGTCCGACAGCACCAGATCAATCTGTAAATGAAGGCTGTGTCGCTCTGCGAGTCTGCGTTCGAAGCTTGAATGTGTGGCCATGGCTGCACGGTTACGTAACATGTAATCACTCGAAGTGTAGTACAGGAGACAATTTAAATGAATTAAGCGCGCTTAATTCAAATTATCTATTGTATATCAATTAGTTACAGGAGTCTGCAGGTAAGCTGGGCATGCCTGTACCAGATCAGAACCAGATCTGAGATGGAATCTGGCTTATAGCGACACTCCCCCTTCAGCATTTATAAACAAGATTGCCTGTCAGGTCAATCTCAATCACTGG
Organism: uncultured Gammaproteobacteria bacterium; assembly: GCA_963721085.1. Taxonomy (GTDB): domain Bacteria; phylum Pseudomonadota; class Gammaproteobacteria; order SZUA-229; family SZUA-229; genus JASBSR01. Next base: position 6,440 of record CAVRHW010000006.1, on the reverse strand, counting down.
ATGTGGGCGGACAGACGGCTACCGCAAAGGCCCTGTCTGGGCCAATACCGGAAAATACCGGTTTTACTGGCAGGGGAATCGTGCCTGGAGGCGTGTGAACGCCGAATATACCGCCTCATTGAAGCAGACAAAAAAGACCGACTCCAGCCGGGCAAGCGAGGCATGGTTTGTCACGGTGAGCCAGGCGATTTCGCAGGCCTGATCCACCGGATAACCATAAACGCCACAGCTGATCGCGGGGAACGCGATCGTGCGTAATTGTTCATGCGCAGCGAGATCCAGGCAGCGGCTGTAGCACGATGCCAGCAGCTCGGCTTCATGCTGATGACCGCCTTGCCAGACCGGTCCCACCGTATGAATCACAAAGCGCGCAGGTAAGCGAAAGCCCGGTGTTAATTTTGCGTCACCGGTAGAACAACCGTTCAAAGCCTTGCAGGCATGCAATAGCTCAGGGCCAGCAGCACGATGAATAGCGCCATCCACGCCACCGCCGCCGAGAAGACTGCTGTTTGCCGCGTTCACGATCGCATCAACAGAGAGCGTTGTGATGTCGTCGCGAACTATGTGTAATGTAGCGCTCATGAATTCCATAAAGAATATATGTAAATATCACTATGCTAAGATGCGACATGCAGTTTAACAATAGCTGATATAAAAAATAATTCATGGGAGGATTTATGCTAACCGCATTCAGCACAATCAATCTGGAAAATATTCTGGATACATATCTCGTACCATGGTCGATCAATATCGCTATGGCAGTGGCAATTTTTATTGCAGGTAAGTTTGCAACGGGCCTGATTGTCAGTATCAGTAAAAAATTAATGAAACGTGCAGGGACAGACCAGATTCTGGTGAATTTCATATCATCAATCATCAAGAGTGCGCTGTATTTATTTATCAGTATCGCGGTGCTTGATCGACTTGGGGGTAATACAACGCATCGTTAGTGGCATTGATTGCAGGCGCGGGTCTGGCAGTTGGCCTGGCATTGCAGGGTTCGTTACAAAATCTTGCCAGTGGCGTCATGCTGATTGTGTTCAGACCGTTCACCGCAGGTGACTTCATAGAAGCAGCCGGACTTCAGGGTGTCGTTGAATCAATCGGAATATTCAGCATCACCATGCGCACCGGTGATAATCGCGAGATCATTGTTCCAAATAGCGATGTATACGGTAAAAATATTACGAATTATTCAAAGCGCGCCACGCGCCGCATTGATATGGTATTTGGTATTGGTTACGATGACGATATTCGAAAGGCGAAAAGCCTTATCAAGGAAATTCTTGATGCAGACCCTCGTGTACATGCAGAACCTGCGCCATTGATAGCGGTTGCTGAACTGGCAGAAAGCAGTGTCAATATTAATGTTCGGCCCTGGTGTGATACCGGTGAGTACTGGAATATATTTTTTGACATGCAGGAAAAGGTAAAGCTGGCTTTTGATGAAAATGGAATCTCAATACCTTATCCGCAAATGGATATACATCAGAAAAATGCAGCGTGAGAAAAGTATATGAAATGTGTTAAAAAAGGTTTACTGATTGCCGGATTGCTGGTGTTGAATACTGGCGCGATGGCAGCGACAGCGAGCGCAACGGATAGTGCTGCGGCGAATACCGCCCTGGACAAAGGCTGGGAAAGCACGGCAGAACTCGGGATTGTTGTTACCAGCGGTAATACTAAAACATCTTCTACCAGTGGAAAGTTCGATACCAATAAAGAAGTTGAGAAATGGCGTTTTAACTTACATGCTGAAACACTATCCAGTAGCAGTGATAATGTTAAATCGGCAGAAAAATATCTGGCATCTGGACAGGCGAATTACAAGTTTAATAAATTTGATTACATGTTCGGACTGTTAACCTATAACAAGGATCTGTTTAGTGGTTATGAATATCAATCAACGATTGCTGCTGGTTATGGTCGCCGTATACTGAATAACGACACTATGACGCTGGATCTTGAAGCAGGCCCTGGTGTTCGCTTCAGCAAGGTCGATACCAGTATTGATCCGAACGCAGAAGCCAGAAGTCAAGCAGTGCTGCGCACAGCAGCGAAGTATCGCTGGACAATATCTGATAACTCAAAATTTAGCGAAGATCTAACGTCAGAAGCCAGTCATGAATCCAGTGTTACAAAGTCCGTGACCGGCCTGACCGCGAAAGTGAATAGCAGTCTGGCGATGAAGGTGACGGTTACGCTGACACGAACCACGCACGTTCCTGTGGGGACAAAAGAAAACGATACCGAGACTGCGTTAACCCTGGTGTATTCGTTTTAACACCAGCAGATCATCGATCATGTCTGACAATGACTGCAATAAAATGTTGAACGTGCCTGCTGGGTAAACTGTTTTATGGTGGAGTGGCACTGGAGGCAGTCGTCGTCGGCTCTGCCGTAAACATACAGCTTTTGTGCAAAGTATCCGGGCTGCCCGTCTTCACGGCTGAAGTCGCGCAGCGTGGTACCGCCCTGTTCGATGGAGGCGGCCAGTACCTGCTTGATGGTGCTGGCGAGAGTGAAACAGCGCGCTTTGCTGATGGATCCGGCTTTGCGTTTCGGATTGATGCCGGAAAGAAACAGGGCTTCACAGGCATAGATGTTGCCAATACCCACCACGATCTGACTGTTCATGATCAGCGATTTGATCGAGCAACTGCGCTTGCGTGATTTTTGAAACAGGACATTGCCGTCGAAATCATCGCTCAGTGGTTCGGGCCCCAGTTTGCTGAGCAGTTTGTGTTTTTCCACAGGCTGGTCGGTCCATAAAACACAGCCAAATTTACGTGGATCACGCAGGCGCAGTATTTTCTGATTGCCCAGTACCAGATCGAAATGATCATGCTTGTCGAATGCGCGACCGGGCTCGCAGATGCGCAGGCTGCCAGACATACCGAGATGAATAATCACTGTACCCGTATCGACCGATAAGAGTAAATACTTGCCGCGCCGGCTGACGCTGTTGATGGTTTTATTTTTTAAATATTCGGGCAGCTTGCGCGGAATCGGCCAGCGCAGGCGGTGCTGGCGAATAACGACATCGACCACGGTCTGATTGAGAATATGCGGTTCGATACCACGACGACTGGTTTCGACTTCGGGGAGCTCTGGCATGGAGTGGATTTATTCGGGTTTGTCGATTAGCTGAGTTGCGTCGTAATCGACGGGCGGTGATATTTCCCGGGCCTTATCTGTTTTACGTTGCTCACTGTTCGTAGATTGAGACATTTTGTCGCTGCTTTTTTTATCTGCGGGTTTTTCTTTTGTTTGAGGCAGAAATTTACGTTTGAGTTGAGACCAGGGCACACCAATGCTGAGCACAACAGCAATCGTCAGTTCGATAATATAGATGATCGCGCCCCTGCTGCTGGCATCCAGGCCCAGGCGCTGGATAATCAACCAGTCCAGCAGTGAGAACGCAATCACCACCGCCAGAAATCCGATAAGCGTGAGCGAAGCGATGCTGGCGCGTATCAGCATGATCCAGCTAAGCACCAGGGCCACAGCGGCTCCTGCCATGTACAGGTTCAGGTCACCCAGGTTGTTCAAAATCCAGTGGAAGTATGAAAATCCTTCAGCATTGTAGGTGGCAAACACCACCACGGCGGCGAAAATGAAGCGCAGAAAAAATGAATCCAGGCCGAATCGGTTCATGCCAGCAGTCTCGGGATTTTGGTGGGTAGCCACATTATACGGCAATCAGGCAGTGTTTAAAGCGACCGGGCGTCGCGCAGCGGTCTTAGTGTTTTGCCGCAGTAGTGTGTGCAGCCGGCGTGAGCGCGTGGCCTGGCGCTGGTGCCGAACTGTTTTTACTGCTGGTTTTTGCTTTGTCTTTTTCTGCGCCGGGGTGTAACAGACGGTCTACATATTTAAGATTGAAATGGTATTCAACATTGAGAGCAGGTCGGGCAATGATCATCCAGGGATCGAGGTCGCTAATCTCAAAAACCAGCGGCTTGTTCTGCGATTTTATACTGACCTCGATTCTGCCTTTTGATTTTCGTGGCTCATAGGTGTGTACGCCAAATGCCTGCGCATCTTTCCAGGCATCGACCAGTTTCTGGATCGCATCGGTGGTCAGTTTGGTATTGGTGCTGGTCCAGCCAATCTTGTCCTTGCTCAGGGTCTGGTCCGGTAGCTGGATGCGCGTGATGTCTGCACCACGCGGTAACAGGTTGGGTGAAACCAGCGTTCCGACCTGGGAAGCGATCAAAGGATAGAACTGGTCGCTGATGGTATGTACCTTGCCGTTGACCAGTACATAACGGCTGTGATTGATCGGGTTGTCGATACCAAATTCAATTTTGAGCTTATCTATCAGCAAGGTGGTTCTGGGTTTATCGAGGCCATATTCGCTGAGTTCCAGTTTTTTGGGGTCATAAGTTCCAAAACTGTCTGTGGACAGATATATTGAGTACCGAACCTACCCGGAAATCATTGGCGTCAATATCGGTGGGCTTTAGCATGCGCCAGTGCTTGCCGATTTTTTTCAGTTCAACGTCACGTCCATTATGATAGATGCTGATATGGGTAACGTTTTTTGCATCCAGTTTGGTCAGGCGATGATCGACGACATCATCATTACGGGTAACATAGATAAAAATACCCAGCGTGACCACGATCACGAGCAGAATAAGATTTGTCAGTAAGCGGGAAAACATAAGCGACAGTTACCGCTTGCGACGTTTGAACCAGAGCCCAAAACCCACAAGCAGTAACAAGCCGGGAACGATGAAGAAAAAGCCGGTGCTGATCGCTATTCTTTCGTTATCATTCAGTCTCAGGTGAGTATCGGGTGCCGACTTGGGTTCGACCGCGATCAGGTTGTCATCACCCACCAGCCAGTTGAACATGTTCATGCCCAGAGACAGGTTCGCACCTGCGCCGATAAAAGCATTGCTGAGAAAATCGCTGTCGCCAACTACCACGATACGCTGACTGGCCTTGCCCGAAGTTTTGTCCTTATCCGGGTGCAGCTGGCGTTCCAGCGCAACGCCCAGGGTAATCGGGCCGGCGATATCGCCATCCGCGGTATTGAAAATAATCTTTTTAGTGAGGTCGCCGGTTTCGGTCCAGCTTTTCTGGAATGAACGGAACAACTGGTTCCTGTTTCCAGACCTTGTTGTCTTTGGACTCAAAACCCACGCCACGCACCAGCGGGAACAGGGTATTGTAATCAATTCCCTTGGTGACCGGGTGCGGGAAATATTCCAGTACCGGGATCACCGTCGGCTGCTGAATCTGCAAGGTTGCGCGCAGATTAATATTGTCATCGACCACCACGCCGGGCTGGAACACCACGCCCAGTTGTTTGGCAATACTGCCCAGGCCTTCCAGTTTGCCGGGATCCGCCAGCCACAGCAGGTTGCCGCCGTTATCAATATATTTGCTGATGCGTTCAACTTCGCCTTTGAGCAGTTCGTGCACAGGCGATGCGATCACCAGCACCCGGGTATCGTCCGGGATGGGTTTTTCCAGCAGGCTGAGTTTTTCGATCTTGAAACCTTTGCTGGTGAGCTCGGCGGCCAGCTTGCTGTAATTGCGATTGTCCTTGATCTCGGGATCGCGTTCACCGTGACCGGTGAGAAACACCACCTTGCGTGCAGTGCCGCGACTCAGGCGTTCCTGGTTCGAATAATGCAGGAAATGTACGGCAGTATCGCCATAGACGCGCCGGTCGATTAGCGAAAAGCCCGAAGTGCGCTGAAAGTCCGTGTCCGTGCGCTCCTGAGCAGGACGACGGCGGTGGCTCCGATTTTCGAGCCATTTTCCCTTGCTCGCCGCGCGCGAGCGCTCCGTTCGCCGAGCCCCTTGCCATAGGGTGGATCGGCGAAGAGCAAATTGAATGGCCTCAGCGTACCGATAGAACCGAGATCGGTTGGCTAGTCGCGGCGATAGAGTTTCGTTGTCCCCATCTGGCCCAGCTTCGCCTCGATATTGCGGCGGATAAGGCCCCGCGCCTCGGCGCTTCGTCAACGAAATGGGCGTAGGACGCCCCGCGTGACAGTGCTTCCAGCCCCAGTGCGCCTGTTCCGGCGAACAGATCGAGTACGCGTGCGCCGTTCAGATCGAACTCCTCGATACCGTGGCTCAATATGTTGAAGATCAATTCGCGAACACGGTCGCTCGTCGGACGAATCTGCATAGGTTTTCGGCGCAGCCAGCGCGGTTCCGGAAGCGTCCGGCAACGATTCTTCATTTTTCGCGCTGCTTTCTTGGGCGGCTGTTTCGTTTTGGCACAAAGCGCTTGCGCCCCGGCTTCGGCCCATCCTGTTTCACCGGTGCGGCACCACCGCTCCGCCTTTCAGTGAGGCCAAACTTTTCAGCCAAAGTGCCGGCGCGAGTGTCCTGACAAGAATACGGCGTTTGACCTCATCAACCGCGCCGGTTTCCATATCGCCAAGCTGAAACGGGCCGAAAGAGATGCGGATCAGACG
>CAVRHW010000005.1:0-56888 GCA_963721085.1 uncultured Gammaproteobacteria bacterium | reverse complement strand
CAGATATCGGTCAACCACGGTTATTTGTATGCAGTCGATAAGGCTACCGGACTGGAAGCATGGAAGTTCAAAACCGATAATAATGTTGAATCCACGCCTGCGCTGGTGAATGGTGTTCTGTATGTAGGCAGCTGGGATAAAAACCTGTATGCCATTAGTACCGAAACCCACGAATTACTGTGGAAATTCCGTACCTCGGGGCCGGTTTCATCTTCACCGCTGGTGGTCTGATGGTGTGGTTTATGTGGGCAGTGAAGACGGCAATTTATACGCGATCGATGCAAAATCTGGCTATGAGAAATGGCGGTTCAATGCAGGCGGCGCTATTTACTCATCGCCAGCCTTGCGTGGTGAAGATATTTTCTTTGGTACGCTCAAAGGTGACCTGATTGCAGTGAATATTAAATCAGGTCAGGAATACTGGCGTTATCATACCTCACGCAAAATTCATTCATCACCCGCGGTTGATGATCACCAGGTCTATTTTGGCAGTGACGACAAACACGTTTATGCAGTCAATATTAAAACAGGACAGCTCACCTGGGAGAAGAAGACGGCTGGTGAAGTTTTATCGTCGCCTGCGATTGATGGTGATACATTGTATATCGGTAGCAAGGACGGTTATGTGTATGCATATAACAGCGGTAATGGTAATCGCCGTTGGGAGTTCAGAACCGATGAGCCAGTGTATTCGTCACCTGTGCTGGCTTCGGGTACGGTTTATGTAGGAAGTTCGGACGGATATCTTTATGCGCTTGGAAAAGATCACGGTCTGGTGCGCTGGAAATATAAAACCGATGGCAGTATCTATACTTCCCCTGCTGTGAAGGACGGAAAAATATACTTTAACAGTGCGAATGGATCTTTATACGCTGTTGAATAAAAACTATCATCAGCCGCAAAATACGCAATTACGCAAACAACTGCTGCTTTTTAGCTTCGCGTGATTTGCGTATTTCGCGGCAGATGTAATTTTTTAGTCAAACACTCTGCTTGTCATAAGCTACAAATCCTGAAGCTGATACGCTGCTTTGTTATTGCCCATTCAGTCCGGATCATCGGTTCCAGATATTTCTGCGACAAAGTCCCGCGAAATGACAGTACTGGCAACTGTGTTCATCGCCCCAGGCAGTGAGTGGGTGTGCGGAATTGAGCAAGGAAAATATGTCCTGAAGGCGCTGTTCGCTGTCTGTGCGTAACTGCTGCAGTTCATCACCGCTTAGTTGCGCGCGTGTTTTTACCTCGCCGTTGCTTTCGTCGAGCGACAGATACATGACCTGATCGGCCTTTTGATCGAGCATGGCGTAGGTGATCAGTTGCACATCTTCGCCAGTGTCGACATCGTTCTGTTGTGCGCTGCCACCAGTCTTGTAATCAATGATAATGTTGTGATCACCTGTGTTGGGCTGGTCGATGCGGTCGAGTCGACCATGTACGTTCAGATATTCGTTTAGATCGGCATCGTAATGCTGTTCGGTGGCGATCACGCGCGAAGCCTGTTGTTGCTCAATTTGCCAGTCAATATAAGCAGGGATATGCGTCTGCCAACGATGCTGCCAGCTGCGATGCAGAAGATTGTCCTGCTGGTCCTGTGCGAATACACGCTGTGAGATATCGGTCAGATGCGCGATCGCGGCATCACGGTTGCTGTGTGTGACGGGCTCGGCAAACGGTGCCGGCAGGTTTTTTACCTGTTGATGGAATGCCTGCAATATTTTGTGGACGCGTTCACCGTAGTCGGATTTTTGCAGCTCCTCAGAGATTTCATCTGAAGGTTTGAGCGCAAGAATGTCAGCAGCAAAATACTGGTATGGGCAGTTGATCAGGCGCTGATGTCCACTGGCAGAAATGGTATGCGGTACCAGTTGTGCGTCGGCAGCGGGTGCGGGCTGTGCGGGCATGGTCGGCAGCATTGCGTCATCATCGACCTTAAGGTCAGGTATCTGCTCCAGCAATAACGGGAGTGCTGTATCGTCGATGCTACGATCAAAACTCAACTGGCAGTGCACACGTAATGCTTCGATCCAGGGAGAGAGCGGGATCGGTTCCCCATGATCATGTGATTTGCAGGTCAGCAGCACGGTGTCGGCGGACAGCAGCAGACGTTTGAACTGCTGTAGACGTTCGGCGCGCTGCTGTTCCCAGGTGGGCAGGCCAAGCGACTGCCGAACGGCCTGGTTGAAAAACGGAGAGGTTTCAGCGCGGCCTGGTAAATACTGTTCATCGGCAGCTGCGATGATAAGGGCATCAAACTGTTTCAGTGTGGCCTGTTCCAGCGTCATCAGCTGTACTACCGATGAATGACTTTGTGGGCTGAATAACTGTTCTTCCAGCGCCATGCCCAGCCAGTTCCTGAAATCCTGCCAGTGCAATTCAGGATTGCAGCGGGTGATGCTCTGTTGTAACTCTTCCAGCAGCTGCAAAATGTTGATGCCTGCTGCATCCTTATTAAAATTTTGTGTCATACCCAGTGCGTCAAGGCTATGGTTTAACGCTTCCAGATAAGCTCCGAGTTTCTGTTTCGTATTGTTTTGATACAGTTTCTGCAATGGCGCACTGATATCTGCAATGTTGTCGAGCAACTGCTGTATTTCGGTGTAACTGTTGTTCGGCCAGTGCGGCAGTCGATCGAGACGGTATTTGAGCTGTTTTTTATATCGCGCCAGTCCGTGACCGATGTTTTCGTGCAAAATAATATCGTGTTCAAGCCGGTAGACATTGTTGAGGTGTTGCTCCCGGTCATCGCTGCTCAGAAAATGTGATTTGATCACATCGAGAAAGGCGCGGTAATCAAAATCGGTTTCGATACACTCCAGCCAGCGTTCCAGCACAGCTGCTGCACTGGTGGTGGCGAGTGACCAGCCGGCTTTATCCTGCAATGGTATCGCCGCGCGTTCCAGTAATGCGCGTAAACGGCGTGAAAGTTTACGGTCTTCGCAGACCACGCCGATAGTACGGCAACCTGCGAACAGGCATTTTCTGATCTGCAGGTCGACCGCGCGAGTTTCGATATCTGCACTGGCGGCACGAAACAGGGTAAACGGCAGTGCAGGCAGTGCTTTTGCTTTTTGTGTTCGTTCCAGCAATGGCCTGGTTGTGAAATCAAATGCCGAATCGATGAAGCGCCAGACAGCATTGTCATCGTTTATGCTGTCGTCGAAATCGATCAGCGTGCAACGCCCCTGCTGTTGCAGATGTTTGATGTAAGCGCGTTCCGCGTTTGAATAGGGCGCGGAAGTGGCAACATAATAATAGTGTTCGTCATCACTGTCCTGCATGGCGGTGTTTAAGCGCTGCACATACGCCAGGCTGGCGTCGCTTTGCTGATTCGCTTCGAGTTGCTGATGCCAGGCATTCCAGAGTGTGTGTACCAGCGCGGCTTCCTGGTGAAGATGCACGTGCGGGGTGAGCAGGCCGTAACTGAGCTGAATGAAGCTTTCCCAGTCTTCGCTATCTTTTGTTAACTGGATCTGTTGCAGATTGAGTTCATCGAATAATTTCAGCAAAGCAAGACTGACCTGCCATTTATTCTCTTCGCGAAACAGTTCACTGTGCTGTTCGAGCGCTTCGATGAACAATAAACGTCGGCCGTGCTCACTGAGTGGATGGCCGCTGGCACTGTATTGCTGACTGAGCCAGGCGGGCAGTGTGCCGCACCAGGGTGGAATCAGAGCGCTGGTATTCCGGCTGCTGAGCTGCTGGAGTAAAGCAGAGCGCAGGTCCGTGCTGGCGCCCTGGTTGGGCAGCAGGACCACGATCGAGTTCAGATTGGGTAGACGATCAGCATGGTGCTGCAGAATATGCTCTGCGGTACGCGTGATCAGGTGCTCACTGGGCGCAATCCTGAGATCAGCGGACAGAGCCATGATGCGCCTCGGCTTGCGAGTTAGCGTTCCAGATAGGGCAGTTTGTCTTCAACGCCGTCCCAGTCCGCGGCGTCTGCGGGCGGATCCTGGCTGACATTGATCACCGGCCACTCCAGGCTGAGTTCGGCATTGATCGCGATGAATTTTTCCTGGTCTGCGGGCACATCGTCTTCCGCATAGATCGCTTCGGCCGGGCATTCGGGCACACACAGGGTGCAATCGATGCATTCTTCGGGGTCGATGACCAGAAAATTGGGCCCTTCGTGGAAACAGTCTACCGGGCAGACATCGACACAGTCGGTGTATTTACACTTGATACAGTTTTCAGTAACTACGTATGTCATGGGTTTTTTTGAATATTCAATGATGTTTTGAGTGCGACTGATATTAACACAGCCACAGGGGCTGCCTGATAGTCTAAAATGGGGAGATCGTACCTTTAAATTTGTTATTTCAAGGATTTTCCATGAATAAAATCAGGACCGCTGTCTTCCCGGTTGCCGGACTGGGCACCCGCTTTTTGCCTGCGACAAAGTCTGTCGCCAAAGAAATGCTCACCATCGTCGATAAACCGCTGATTCAGTACGCTGCGGAAGAGGCTGTCGCTGCGGGCATGAATCGACTGGTATTCATCCTGGGACGAACCAAAAATTCCATTATCGACCATTTCGACAAGGCCTACGAGCTGGAAACCGAGCTGGCGCTGCGCAAAAAGGACAAGCTGCTGAAAATCGTCCAGCAGGTCGTGCCCGACGAGGTGCAGTGTGTCTTCATCCGTCAGTCCGAGGCACTGGGTCTGGGGCACGCTGTGCTCTGCGCCGAGCCGGTGGTGCACGGCGAACCGTTTGCGGTGATTTTGCCCGACGACCTGATCTATAGCCCGGACAAGAGCTGTATCCAGCAAATGGCCGAAGTTTTTGATCGTAAGCAGGCGTCTATCATCGGTACCCAGACCGTGGATCGCTCCGTGAGTGATCAATATGGCATGGTCGCCGGCCCGATGGTCGAGGATCGGCTATGCCGCGTCGATGAAATTATCGAAAAGCCCTCGCCAGCAGAAGCGCCGTCTGATCAGGCTGTGGTGGGTCGCTATATTCTGACGCCTGCCATCATAGACAAGCTCAAAACCACCCAGTCCGGTGCGGGTGGTGAGATTCAGCTCACCGATGCGATCGCGGCGCTGCGCGCTGAAGAAGAAATTTTTGCCTACAGTTTTGAAGGCAGGCGCTATGACTGTGGCAGCAAACTGGGTTACCTGGAGGCGACGGTCGAGTATGCCCTGATGCATCCTGAACTGGCGGACGATTTCCGCGCCTATCTGAAAACACTAAATGAGATAAAATCATGAGCGACCAGCCAGACTCAGAACAAAAACAGAACATGAAAGAGCATGAAGATCAGCCCAGGGTTACGATATTCACGGTTGTCGGTAGCATATTCGCGAGCTGGTTCGGAGTGCAGAGCAACAAAAATCGCGAGCGTGATTTCACCCACGGCAAGGCTTCGACCTTTATTTTTGCCGGGCTTGTTTTTTTTGTTCTGTTTATTCTTTTTGTGATCGGAATTGTGCAACTGGTGATGCATTTCGCTGCGCCTTCCTGAGCGGATGGCAGACAATATGACCATAAAAAAAGGGAGGCTTGCGCCTCCCTTTTAGCTGGATACTCAGCCACCAAAAGCAAATGCTGTAACAGATCATGCAATCAGCTAGTGAGAGCTGTTGAGATCTCAATAGTTCAGGTATCTAAAAAATTATCTACAGCCCGGCGCTGCCACGGAACGGTTTAATGCAGCGTACGGATGAGGGCCAGCTGGTTCGCAGCTCAGTCTGCTCAGCCTTCATAGCCTTTCGGTAGATGATGCGCGATGCCCTTATGGCAATCGATACAGGTTTCGCCTCGCGCCTGCATCCGCTCCAGGTTGTGCTTTTTACGTGCGCTCCTGTCCTGTTTGTCGAGTTTCATGGTTTCTATGGCGTGACAGTTGCGGCATTCCCTTGAATTAGTGGCTTTCATGCCGGCCCAGACATCTTCCGCCAGTTCCAGGCGTTTGGCCTCGAATTCCTCGGGGGTCCTCATGACACCGAAAATGGTTTTTGGTAATTCATTCATGGTGGCTTTGGCCTTGGCCCATACTTTAGGGCCCCATTGTTTCGGGACGTGGCAGTCAGGGCAGATCGCTCTGACTCCGCTGGCGTTCTGGTAATGCACCGTGGTTTTGTATTCTTTGAACACCGTGTCCATTTGATGGCAGGAAGTACAGAACCCGAGTGAGTTGGTCGCTTCCAGTGCGGTATTGAATCCGCCCCAGAAAATGATGCCTGCGGCAAACATGAGAAAACCGCCGGCGGGAATGCCAAACAGAAACCAGAATCGAGGTCGACGCCAGAGATTTTTAAACTTGCCTTCTTTTTGAGTGTTCTCTGACATAACTCTTCTCCTGGTTCTGCCTGTTCGGTTCTATCGGTGATAATAGACCCGTCGTATTTATTGCTCGCTGGCGTAATACTGAATCAGTGCCTTGATATCGTCTGCGCTCAGTTTTTCCATTTTGGGCTTCATTTTTTTATCCATCGCGCGCTTGCCCGCCTTGAATTCTTTAAACTGCTGTTCCAGGTAGGGCGTCCATTGCCCGGCGAGTATGCCGGCATCGTCATCTGCCGAGCTGCCACCATCCTCGTGACATTTTTTGCAATTGAGTATGTGGATGCCTTTGCCCTTTTTTTGCCAGCTCTGCATCGAAAGTCTGTTTCGCGGCAACGAATTTTTTGCCCGCAAAATAATCGGCGATAACTGTGCAGCATCCTGTTCTGAAATTTTCTCGGCGATCTTGCACATGTTGGTGGTGTCACCTTTGTGCGCACCCGAGGGGTATTTGATGTCTTTGCAGGGACGGGATTTATCGCGATAAACACTAAGCGAATCGGTGATGTACAAGGCTGAATAACCGGCTATGGTAGGAATGTCCTTGTCCTGGCTGACGCCGTCCTTACCGTGACAGTCCTCGCACGTTCCTGTGAGTGCAGCAATGTCTGCGGCTGAAGCAATTCCCGATGAGCCGAGCGAACATAGCCGCTATGTAAATTAATGACGAAACCAGGATCTTTGTTTTCATAATGCCTCCTTTTTTTTCTGTAGATAATCTTCTGCCGGATTGGACAGATTGTACATTAGCAATAACTGACATAGATCAACTTTAATGTGTATGTATGCGGTTTGTACCTCATCTAGCTATGTACCGCAGGGAACTAATGCTTTATAACAGATATTAAATTAAACGATGCTGTGGATATACCAAGCTCGTGGAAGAATGTATGGATGCAGAGATCGTTTCAGCGGTTAACCGAAGGTTTAACATGAGGATGAAGAAAATGACACATTCAAGATCATTGAGTCTGCATAGCAGGTGGTTAGTAGTCTCCTCAATAGTGTTACTGGCGCTGGCAGGTTGTAGCGACGGCAGCGACGGTAAACCGGGAGAGGACGGACCGGTTAGAACGACTGCTGCAGAGTCGCTAGAAATTACCATAGAGCGCGTCACTATCAACAGCGCACCGGTCGTCGAACTTACTGTCAAAGATGAAAACGGAGTTCCAATGGCGGGGCTCACCACCGATAACCTTCGATTCGATATCGCCAAGCTCGCACCAGGTACCAATGGTGACCCGAGCAGCCTGGCAGAATTACATCAACAATAGCGATGGCCAGGGAACCACTGAAAACACCGGCACTCTGGAAGATATGGGCAATGGCCAGTTCAAATACACTTTCGCTACCGATATCACCGACCCTGCCGCGACGGGTGGAGTTGTTTATGAACCGTCATTGACGCATCGCGTCGCAATCCAGGTCAGTGGATTCCCGGCGGCCAATCCTACCTATGACTTCAGACCTTCAGATGGTGCGACCACCGGACTGTTCAGTCGCGAGATCGTCAAGATCGGTAACTGCAACGAGTGTCACAATAAACTGGCCATGCACGGTGGTGGACGCATCGATACGAAATTTTGTGTGACCTGTCATAACCCCGGCTCCACCGATCCTGATACCGGTAATACCGTCGATTTCAAGGTGCTGATCCACAAGATCCATCGTGGCGCAGAGCTGCCAAGCGTAGTTGCCGGCGGCAGTTACCAGATCATTGGCTACAAGGGCAGTGTGAATGATTTTTCAGATGTTGTTTTCCCGCAGGATATTCGCAACTGCACCAAGTGTCATGATGGTTCTGATCCGGCGACTCCAGAAGGGGACAACTGGAAAACCAGGTTAAGTATGGCGGCATGCGGTTCCTGTCATGATGACATTGATTTTTCCAAAAACGGTGTTGTCGGTGCTGCAAACTATGATCCAGCCGGTCATCCCGGTGGCATCATGACCGACAATAGTGAATGCATCACCTGTCATGCAGCTAATAAGGTTGCCGGCAGTGTCGAAGAAAAGCATGCGAATCCCGAGCTGCTGGCACGTGCCAGGTTCCAGTTCAATATTCTCAAGATCTGCGGTGTTGATGTTGGCACGGATCCGGGCCCGATCTGTGCGCCGGGTGATACTCCAACTGTTACATTCACCATCACCGATCCTGCTAATGGTGATGCCGCGTACGATATCACCACGACTCCGGAAATTACCAACGGTAGTCTGTCTCTGTTGGTCGCCTGGGATAACAAGGATTTCAACAACATTGATAGTGGCATAGATCTGACTGGTGGCCATAAAGCACCTTCCGCTGCCAACAGCATCAGCATCACGGGTGCTGTCGACGGCGGTTCTCATGTCTATACAGCAACCGCAGGGTTTGCCATTCCGGACGGTACGGTGGCTGTCGGTACGCCCAATGGCTACACAGCAACGGGCAGTGGCACGGTTGCTTTCATAGGTAGACTGGCCGGCGATTTTAATGGCAATGGTACCTATGGCGAGACTTTACCCAATGGAGATCGTGAACGCATTCATCCCAAGAGCGTGGTTGCAGGCTTCAGGATCGATGATGCCAAAGTGGTCGCGCGCCGTGAAGTCGTGGACAATGCCAAGTGTAATAACTGTCACGAGCAGGTTACCCTCCACGGCAATAGTCGTAACGGTAATGCACAGGTCTGTGTTACGTGCCACAACCCGAATGAGACCGATGTCAAAGATCGTCCAAGATTTGATGTCACGCCGGGTGATGAGGCGGGTGATATAGATGTTGCCTCAACGCTCGATGGCAAGCGCGAAGAGTCCGTTGACTTCAAACGCATGATCCACGGCATTCACGCCGGCGCGCAGAAACTTTATGACAAGACCCCGGCACACGGCTTCCGTGAGAAGGGACTGGTCGTTGGTGGTAGCCATGATTTCAGCGACACACGTTTCCCCGGCATACTGAATGACTGCGAAACCTGTCATAAGCCAGGCACCTATGTGCTCTCCGGTGACTGGGAGCTGCCTACACAGAATGGTATTCTCTCAAGCACTACCGATGCTGCACCCACGGGAACGACTGAAGCGGCCATTGGTACCGAGGTTGCTGACCCAACGGATGACCTGAATATCAGCCCGACCGCAGCAGTCTGCTCATCATGTCACGATGGTCTGGTCGCCAGGACGCACATGATAACTACTGGTGGTGCGGTATTTGATGAGACACAGAGTGTCATTAGCAGCTCTGTGATCGAGACCTGCTCTGTGTGTCACGGACCTGGAAGCATTGCCGATGTCGAAGTGGTTCACACCAGTTCAGTAGCTGTGCATTGAAGGTGCTGTAGACGATAACACCGTGGAGTTTATTGCTCTGCGGTGTTAATCGACAGCAAACCGCCGAGTGAACCTTTATAAAAGTGGCCAGGGATATGAATCATAAGCACAGGTTGACCACGGTTTTGTTGTTCATGTCATGTTTCGTGCTGCGTCTTGCTATCGCTGATACGACGACAACGACTAATGATGCAACCACGACTGCTGCTGATACTGCTGCAAAGGTAGTGACAGAGAAGAGCGAATACAGTCGTAAAGGCGCCGACACCTGTATCAAATGCCACGACGAAGATTCAAAATATCCGGTACTTGATATTTTCAAGACCAGACATGCGTTCAAAGCCGATTCGCGTACACCGTTCGCCGGTTTGCAATGCGAAGCCTGCCACGGACCGGGGGTGAGAAACCCGGTATTAATTGATGCAACCGGAAAAACCGGTGGTCATGTCAGCAAGATCAGGCCTGGCGAACAACGGCCACCGATCATCAAGTTTGGCGCACATTCAACTGTACCTGTGGCAGTGCAGAATGGCATGTGCCTGGACTGTCACGAGAAAAACGATCGTATCGGCTGGCACGGTAGCCAGCACCAGGCCGCCGATGTTGCCTGTGCCAGCTGTCATACCATTCACACGCCGCACGATCCTGTGCTCGACAAACAGACCCAGCCCGAAAAATGCTATACCTGTCACCAGAAACAGCGTGCTGAGTTTATGAAAACATCGAGTCATCCGGTACGTTCTGGTCAGATGGCCTGTAGTGATTGCCACGCGGTTCACGGTTCCAGTAGTGCAGCTGCTTTGCTGATTAAACCGACAGTGAACGAAACCTGCTACACCTGTCATGCTGACAAGCGTGGACCATTCCTTTGGGAGCATGCGCCTGCAGCTGAAGACTGTACCTTGTGTCATACACCGCACGGTTCGATCCATCCGGCGCTGTTGACCAAACGTCCCCCATTACTCTGCCAGCAGTGTCATTCACAGATCGGTCATCCGAGCATCGCGCAGACGGGTGCCGGTTTGCCGACGGGGAGTGCATCCGGCTTTTTGCTCGCAGGTTCCTGTACCAATTGTCATTCACAGGTGCACGGTTCTAACCATCCTTCCGGTGTGAAGATGATGCGTTAGCGTTGCTGGCGCAGACCGAGGGCATTGCAATGAAGAAACGCGACTTGAACCTGATTACAGAGAATAGACACTGGTTGCTATTCCTGATCTGTCTGCCGTTCAGCCTGGTAGCCACTGCGGCCGATGCTGATGCTGAGAATACACCGGCGGGTGTCGATATTTCTAAATGGGAATGCGAGTACTGCGTATTCGAACAAGGTTACAGTGGCGAAGTCGAGATCGGTCTCGGTCAGGTTTCTGATAGTTCATTCAAGTTCGGTGAGTACAACGGCCTCTACCAGGACGGCGCTTTTGTTATCGGCAATGCCAGCCTGCGTTACCGTGGTGAAGATGCGGCGTATCTGGATTTGCAGGCGCGCGATCTCGGGCTCGATAGCCGTTCGCTGGATGTCGGAGCAGGGCGCCAGGGCCGTTATAAATTGCAGCTGAACTACAACGAGATTTCGCACGCTATTTCCGATAGTGCGAGAACGCCTTATCTGGGTACTGGCAGTGACAACCTGGTGTTACCTGCAGGATGGACCCGTGCTGATTCTACTGCCGGTATGGTCGATCTGAATTCAAGTCTGCATAATGTTAATCTGCAAACCCGGCGCAAACGTCTCGGCATTGGCGTCGACTACATCCCCGCCAGCCAGTGGGAAACCGCAGTGAATGTACACCATGAAGTGCGCGACGGACTGAAACGCAGCGCGGGATCATTTTATTTCAGCAGCGCACAGTTGATCGAGCCCATTGATTATGTCACCGACGAGGTCGATGCTTCGGTTTCTTATAATACCGATCAGTGGCAATCCCGACTGACTTATTACGCTTCGTTTTTCAGCAACAATGATACTTCGCTGAGCTGGCAAAATCCCTACAACCCGATTGTCCCGGGTGCGGACAGTGGCCAGCGTGCATTGCCACCGGATAACCAGTTTCATCAAATTTTGCTAACAACGGGTTATCAGCTGAGTGATGTGACGCGCTTAAATGCTGATCTCGCCATCGGCAGGATGGAACAGGATGAGAGCCTGCTGGATGCCACCACCAATCCCAATTTCAGCGTGGTGTTGCCGAGGAATTCAGCGAGTGCAAAAGTAAAAACCCTGACCGCGAATCTGAAATTCAATACTGCTTTAAACGAGAAATCAAATCTTAGAGCGTCCTGGCACTACAATGATCGTGACAATGTGACGCCGATCAGTGTTTTCGACTGGGTAAGCACCGATGCTTTTGCTGCCGCGCCGCGGCAGAACCAGCCCTACAGTATTACCGACAGTATTCTCAAACTCAATGCAGATTATCGCCTGAGCAGGAAAATCCGCTTCAGTGCCGGTATCGAAAACGCAACAAAAGATCGCACTCATCAGGAAGTGGATCAGACCACGGAAAACACGCTCTGGGGCAAAATCAGTCTGCGCAGTTTCAAGACTGTTGATCTGACATTTAAAGCGGCACATGCTGAACGTAATGCTTCCGGATATCATCCGGTGGCAGAAACCAGCCCGGCGCAGAACCCGTTGTTGCGAAAATACAACATGGCCGATCGCAGTCGTGACACCGGCAGTGTGCAGGCCAGTTTCTCGCCTGGTGAAACGCTCAGTATCGGTCTTGGTGCAGCGTACTCAAAAGACCGGTATTCGGACTCGGCGCTGGGCCTGACTGGGAGTCGTGAAACCGATTACAACGCCGATGCGTCGCTGCTGCTCAGCGAGCTTAGCAGTTTGCATGTTTTTGTTAGCCGGCAGCAGATCAGCTCAGATCAGGCGGGTAGTCAGAGCTTTTCTTCCCCGGACTGGTTTTCCAGCAATGATGACACAATCGATAGCCTCGGCATGGGGTTGAAACATCAGATGCTCGAGGGCCGCCTGGGTCTCGGCGCCGACTATATGGTGTCGCGTTCGACCGGTGCTGTCAGTGTGACACCGGTCGCACCGGGCGTGGCATTCCCGGTGCTGGAAACCCGTCTCGATTCGCTCAGACTGTTTGCCGATTATCGTCTGCGTAGCGACCTGAGTCTGCATGTCGCCTGGTGGTACGAGCGCTATGATTCCCGAGACTGGATGCTGGACGGGGTCAGTCCGGATACCATCGCCAAAGTTTTAAGCCTGGGTGAAAGCAGCCCCAGCTACAATCTGCAGGCAGTCATGTTGTCTGCTCGCTATCACTTCTAATCGGTCGTCGCCTGCGCTTTCCCTCGAATGCCGGGAGCAGGCCGGGTGACCGTACATCATGTGAGACGATTACAGACGGCTGTCTGCTAGACATTCTGAAAAATACTTCTATGCTTTTGATTTAAATGCCCGGGCAGATAGACGGATATATTTGTCATAAACGATTTCGCCTCGGGGCGATATGTTAAAAAAATAATCATATTTCCATTCAGGCGAGATCATTAACGATGCTCAATTTTGAAGAGCGCCGTGTTGCCAGGCGCACACAACACACCTATGCTGTAAAGCTCAAAATCGTTTTTTCTTCAGACAACCCACGCGCGCTCGGTCAGGTGCTCGACGGTTCAACGGTCGATGTCTCTGCCTCGGGTCTGCGCCTGTCGTTGCCGCAACCGCTCGTGGTCAATAGCACGATCGACATCAATGTGACACTGGACCGTGATTTCAGAGAATATTACCTGTCTGCAAAAGTACGCTGGTGCAAACAGATCGATGACGGTAGTTATCAGGCCGGCGCAGAGTTGCAGGATATTTCAGACACGCCGACGGATTATCGGGCGTGGAAGATGATGTTCAAGTAATAATCTGGCTTTGACACTGTCAACTGGGAAAAGACACTGGCTGTCACCGTGGCAGCCAGGCTTTTGAGTAGATGGCTCCCCGAGCTGGGCTCGAACCAGCGACAAACGGATTAACAGTCCGTTGCTCTACCAACTGAGCTATCGGGGAATAGTTCTCGCAGCGGGCGATCAGCCCCCTGATGGAAGGGCGGTATGCTACCGATTTGGTCTGCCACGGTCAATGGTTACGTGGCGATATACCGCTCATTCTTGTCACATTAGTTGCGTTATGTCGCCTGTCAGGCAATTGCAGCCGCGATCCGATCCAGTGCTTTTTCCAGATTCTCCATCGAAGTTGCGTAAGACAGCCGCAAATGGCCTTCAGAGCCGAAGGCAGAGCCCGGCACCAGCGCGACTTCGGCATTTTCCAGCAGCATCTGGGTGAGTTCGAGATCGTTATTGACCTTGTCCATACGGTCGATCACGCCCTGGAACGAAGGGAAGCTGTAAAAGGTGCCATCGCTGGCCAGGCATTGCACTCCGTCCATTGAGTTCAGACGTTCAAATACATAATCGTGGCGTTGCCTGAATACATTGCACATGCCGGTGAGGAAGTCCTGATTGCCTTCGAGTGCGGCCTGCGCCGCGTACTGGGCGATGGAGCAGGGGTTGGAAGTACTCTGTGACTGCACCTTTTTCATGCCCTTGAGCAGCTCGGCAGGCCCGCCTGCATAACCGATGCGCCAGCCGGTCATGGAATAGGCTTTGGAAACGCCATTCAACACCAGGGTACGATCCGCCAGCTCCGGACAGACATTCAGAATATTGAAAAAACCGCCTTCGCTCCAGACAATGTGCTCGTAGATATCATCAGTGACCACCACGATCTGCGGATGACGCAGCAGAACCTCGGCCAGTGCAGACATTTCGTCACGGCTATAGGACTTACCGGATGGATTGGACGGGCTGTTGATCACCATCAAACGGGTTTTGGGGGTGATCGCCGCTTCCAGCTGCTCCGGGCTGATCTTGAATGCCTGCTCGATACCGGCAGAAATGATCACCGGCTCACCGTCGGCCAGTTTCACCATGTCCGGGTAGGACACCCAGTAGGGCGCGGGAATGATGACCTCATCGCCCGGGTTGAGCAGCGCCTGGACCAGGTTGTAGAACACCTGTTTGCCGCCGACCGAGACCAGAATCTGCTCGGGACTGTAGTGCAGGCCGTTTTCACGTTCGAACTTGTTTATAATGGCGTGTTTGAGTCCGGCGGTACCATCGACTGCGGTGTAACGGGTGTGGCCGTCGTGGATGGCTTTGATCGCGGCCTGCTTGATGTAGTCCGGGGTGTCAAAGTCGGGTTCGCCAGCAGCAAGTCCAATGACATCGCGGCCATCGGCGCGCAACTGTGCTGCCAGCGCAGTCACAGCCAGAGTTGGCGATGGCTTGATCCGCTGGATGCGGTTCGAAGGTTGAATGCTCAAAATGATGTCCGTTGTTAAGCCTGAATGTCAGGCGCCAGAAAGAGGCCCTATTGTAGTCAATGTCCAGACGTTTTGAAATTGAAACCGACTATCAACCTGCAGGTGATCAGCCCGAGGCGATCAAAACGCTGGTTGAGGGTCTCGAAGCCGGTCTGGCCCGTCAGACCCTGCTCGGGGTCACGGGATCCGGCAAGACCTTCACCATCGCCAAAATTATTGAACAGCAACAGCGGCCCACCATCGTGCTGGCGCCGAACAAGACCCTGGCGGCGCAGTTTTATGGCGAGATGAAAGATTTTTTTCCGCACAATGCGGTGGAATATTTCGTTTCATATTATGACTATTACCAGCCCGAAGCCTACGTGCCGGCCAGTGATACTTTTATCGAAAAAGATGCCTCGATCAATGAGCACATCGAACAGATGCGGCTGTCTGCAACCAAGGCGGTACTGGAAAGACAGGATACGATCATTGTTGCCACGGTGTCGGCGATTTATGGACTGGGTGATCCCGAGTCCTATATGCAAATGTTATTGCACCTGGTGCGCGGCGATATTGTGGATCAGCGCACCATATTGCGTCGGCTGGCTGAGCTTCAGTACAAACGCAATGATATCGAACTGCGCCGAGGGAACTATCGTGTGCGCGGGGATGTGATCGATGTACATCCCGCCGACTCCGAGCGCGAAGCGGTGCGCATCGAACTGTTCGACGAGGAAATCGAAAGCCTGAGTTATTTTGATCCGCTCACCGGTGAAATACTGCGCAAGGTGGCGCGATTAACCATCCACCCGAAAACACATTACGCCACGCCTCGCGAAGTGATCGTCAACGCGATCGAAAAAATTCGTGAAGAACTTAAAGGCCGTCTGGAAGAATTGCGTTCACAGGATAAACTGGTTGAAGCGCAGCGTCTCGAACAACGCACCCGTTTTGATATCGAGATGATGCAGGAGCTGGGTTACTGCAGCGGTATCGAAAACTATTCGCGCTACTTGTCGAACCGCGAAGCGGGCGAGCCGCCGCCGTGCCTGTTTGACTACCTGCCTGATAATGCGCTGCTGGTGGTCGACGAAAGCCATGTGTCGATTCCACAACTGGGCGCCATGTACAAGGGTGATCGTTCGCGCAAAGAAAACCTTGTGAATTTTGGTTTTCGCTTACCATCCGCGCTGGATAATCGTCCGCTTAAATTTGAAGAATTTGAGGCACTGTCACCACAAACTTTGTTTGTTTCGGCAACACCAGGCCCCTACGAAGACGAGAAATCCGATGCCATCGCATATCAGGTGGTCAGGCCGACCGGTTTGCTGGATCCTGAAATTGAAATTCGTCCGGTAGCGACACAGGTCGACGATGTGCTATCAGAAATCACTATCCGCGCGGCAAAAAACGAACGCGTATTGATCCTGACACTGACCAAGCGTATGTCAGAAGATTTGACTTCATATCTTACAGAACACGGTGTGCGCGTACGTTATCTGCATTCGGATATCGACACGGTGGAGCGGGTAGAAATTATTCGTGATTTGCGTCTCGGCGAATTTGATGTGCTGGTAGGGATCAATCTGTTGCGAGAAGGGCTGGACATGCCTGAAGTTTCACTGGTGGCGATCCTGGATGCTGACAAGGAAGGTTTTTTGCGTTCCGAACGTTCATTGATACAGAGCATTGGCAGGGCGGCGCGTAATCTGAATGGCAAGGCTATTCTCTATGCGGACAGGATTACGGGTTCGATCCAGCGTGCTATGGATATCACACTGGAGCGCCGCGCGAAGCAGGAGGCCTTTAATCTGGAGCATAATATTGTGCCAACCGGGATCACACGCCATATTACGGATGTGCTGGACACCGGGTATGGCGATCGAGCGTCGCGTCGCACACTCGATAATCGCAAGGTGGCTGAGGTGCGCGCGCATTATCAGGCCATGAAACCAGCGCAGTTTGCCAAGGAGATTGATACCCTGGAAGAAAAGATGCTACAGCATGCGCACAACCTGGAATTCGAGCAGGCCGCAATGGTGCGTGATCAAATCGAAGAGATCAAACGGATGGCTCTGGGACCTGTCTAGTTTTTTTGAGCTGAGACTGCCTGTGGCCGCTATCCCAGAGCACGGGTTTATCAATGCCGTAGCCCTGAACATGGTCCACGCCGATTTCTCTTAACACTTCAATGATATCGTGGTTTTCAGCGTATTCCGCGACCGTTTGCAGACCCATTTCATGCCCAATATTATTGATTGCAGACACGATGGCGCGATCGACAGGGTCGGTGAGTATGTCCCTGATGAATTCGCCATCAATTTTTAGATAATCGACAGGTAGCTTTTTCAGGTAATTAAAAGAGCTGAGGCCGCTACCAAAATCATCCAGAGCAAACAGGCAATCGGTTTTTTTCATCGCGGTAATAAACTCAATGGCATGTGATAGATTTGCAATCACAGCGGTTTCGGTGATTTCAAAGCAGATAGTGCTGGCGTCTATGTTGAAGTTTTTTATCTCAGCCTGAATGAAATCAAGGATGCCGGGCTCGCAAAGTGTTTGCCCGGAAAGATTGATATTGTAAACAAGGCTGGGCAGTTTGTTAGTGCGGTCGTCATTGATCATCTTGAACGCAGTTCTAATGACCCAACGGTCCAGTGTTGCCATCATGTCATATCGCTCAGCGGCCGGAATAAATGAGGCAGGCGATATTATGCTTCCATCCTCTGCCAGCATACGAAGCAGGACTTCTTTGTGCGGAAGTCCTTCAACGGGTTTGAGTGCCTGCATGGATTGCAGTGCGAGCACAAACCGGTTTTCATCGAGGGCTTTTTGAATACGTGTCAGCCATTGCATTTCGCCATGGCGCTTGACCAGTTCATAATCGTCCGGGAGATACACGTGCACACGGTTGCGGCCTTTATCTTTCGCGATATAACAGGATGCGTCTGCGCTGCGTAGAATATCCTGCAAGCTGCCACTGTCTCTGGTGATGGGGACCAGGCCTATGCTCACACCAATATCAAAGGCCTTTTTATCCCATGTGAAATGGAATTCTTTTATCGTTGTACGCAGGGCATCAGCAACTTTTTTTGCCTGGTCTAGCGGACAATCGAACATAAGTACGCCAAACTCGTCTCCGCCCAGCCTTGCCAGGCAGTCGCTGGTGCGAATACAGCCTGGCATTAACTTGGCCAGTTCGCGCAGCAGCTGGTCACCCGCGATGTGCCCACAGGTATCATTGACAATTTTGAACTGATCGAGATCAAGGTAGCACAGGGCATGCTGATGGTCGTCGTCTCGCGCACTATGAATAGCATGTTTTAACTGTTGTTCGAATTCACGCCGATTTATAAGGCCGGTAAGAGAGTCGTGTGTTGCCTGGTACTCCATTTTTCTGGCCATGTTACGAATATGGGTAACATTTTTAAAGACAAGAACACTGCCTACAATATTGTTACTGTGGTCACAAATGGGAGCGGCGGAACTTTCAATAGCATATTCTTTGCCGTTTTTGCTGATTAGCAGGGTAGGCGTGTCGATACTGATGGTTTCATTCTTTTGCAGGCAGTCATGGATTATGCTGTCTATTTCGCGTCGTGTATCTTCGCTTACAAGTTTGAATACAGACTCAAGTGGAAGATTGATGGCATCATCAATTTTCCAGCCGGTCAGCAATTCGGCAACAGGATTCATGTATTTTATATTATGTTCGAGATCGGTTGTGATGACTGCTTCACCGATGGAGTGCAGAGTTACTTCGGCTAATTCCTTTTCGCGGAACAGTTCTGCCTGTGTCTGCTGGCGTTCGCGAATGCTTTTCAGACGAAAATGGATAAAGTTAAAAATAAGAAGTGAAATAGCACCTGTGACTATGAGGGAGAATATCAGCCATTCATAACTGAAATCATCCCAGTGAAGCTGGCGTTTGAGTGACAACTTAAGGGTTTGTCCGGCATATTCAATTATGCGTTGCTTCTGGAATTCAGGCAGCACAGTATTGTTGCTGGTATCAACGTGGTTGCTGTAAATTGATTTGTAGCTATTGGTTTTGGCGTCCAGATAATCAAGTTCCATGCTGTAGCGCGGGTTCAGGCCAAGATTCTGAATCAGGTTGTCAATACGAACTATAACTGCAACCAGGCGGGTAGCAAGTTCTCGTTTGAGTTTGAGGTTTTGTGGCGTTCCGTCTGTAGTAAATATTGGCCTGAAAACAGCATATCCCATGCTGCCTTCGTATAACTCAAAGGGTACCGTAGCTACGTTTGTGCCATGTTTGATGGCGCTATCGATTGCGTCTCGCATTGCGGGTTGTGAATAGGCATCAAATCCCAGTATAGCGGCAGTTTTAACTTCGAGTGGATCCATGAAGACTATTGGGTAATAGACATCTCGATTTTTAACCGGCGAAAGTTCTTTGTGATGATTTCCTGAAAACTCCGTGATTCGGTAGTTTGCATAGCCTTCATTCTTGCGGGCTTGAATGAATTTCTTAACGTCCTCTTTTGGAACTTGCACCATGTACTCTATCATGTAGATATGTGGATACTGTGCGCGAATTGAGCTCGAGTATTCGTCAAGATGATTGTAGTCAATGTTATCAACTGTGTGAAAATAGGCGTTGAAGCCATTTAGTACGTTCACGCTGTTGTTAAGTTCGTTGGTGAGTCTGTTGTAAATAATGTCGGATTCTTTGCCCAGGTTTGCATCGGTCTCCCTGATACCCATATTGAATATTTCCGAGAGAAGTCCGACGAATATCAGTAAACATAGTACTGCTGCCCAGAAGTTAATAACTCGGTGGTTGATTGAGGGATTTATCGTGAGCGCTTTCATTCGTAAAATGGTTGTGCTTTTAGTCTTATAAATTCAGGAATTTTTATGTCGGCCAGGGTGATCAGTCGTTTATTTATAATCAGGTCAAACTTGCGATTTGGGATGACAGGTATGTCGGAAGGTTTGGTGCCCTTGAGTATTTCGAGAGCCAGCTCGCCGGCCCATTCACCCTGTTCTTCCGGTACCTTGGTCAAACCCAGCATGGCATAAGGCATCATCCAGCCATGGTTGGTCACGGTGAGCGTGTGGGTATAGGGTCTGATTGCCGCCAGTACTTTTGATTTATCCCAGTCATGAATGCCGGCATTGCTGCCGATAATGATGACCTGCGATGACTGTGACTGCTGATAGTCTTTTATCCACTCGGCTCTTGTGCTGGCCAGCTTGCTGATAAGCGTGGTGTTAAGTTTTTTTGCGATCTTTTTGAAATGAGCGAGATTTTTTCTTTCTGTTAATGTGTCAGCACCGATATAGGTTGCCTGATGAATTTTTCCAACGATGGCATACGATTTCCCGAATAGTGGTTCGACCGCGGCGACCTCAATCATGCCGGTGACATTTGAATACGGAAAGCCGTATTGCGATACGGTCCAGTTTATTCCACAAAATACAAAGGGAGTCGCTGCATTTCTGAAATAGGGAACGATAAGATATTTGGCCGCGGCGTCATCGGCCGTGATCACTACCTCAGGTCTGAGTTTTTCGATCAGCGCTTTGGCCTGCAATGCTGCCTGTTTTGCGTGGGCTACACTCGTGTTGCGTTTGGTGTCCATGCTAAAGCTGGTGATGGCGCATTTGCCGTCCAGCTTGCTGTGCAGTCCGCGTGCGACGCCGTCCTCCCATGCATAACCGCTGTGGTAGGAAGATACAAATACGCAATTGGGCAGCGTTTTTGCCCATAAAGATGAACACAGAATGCACAACAGCGTAGCGCAGGAAAGCTTAGATAACATTTTTGACCGGTGTATTATCGAATCGCGTTTTTAGTATAGTCCTGAACCACTAAAATGTCTCAGGGTTTCAATAACATGTGCAGATTAGAAAGGTATTTTGCCACAGCTTGAAACATATCCAGGCTCAGAAGTACCAGCCCAGGCTCAGCTGGACAAAATCATCTTTGCGAAACGCGTACAGGGCCTGTCCAGCGCTGGTATTGTGAAAGGTTCTGACTTCAAGATTGGCCTTGAAACTACTGCCCAGTCTGCGACTGGCCTTGATGAACCCGGCGACGGCCTGGTTGTCGAGATCGGTGGTGATACCGAGCAGTATCTCGCTGGACTGGATGTCATTAAAACTGAATCGCAGCGCGGTAGTCATATCGTTCTGAAAAATGGCCGGAAGCGGTTGTGTGGGTGTCGTTAATGCCTGGTCTCGCTGATCGTAAAGATATTCCATGAGCACACCAATATCCGTATGACTGCTGCGTACGCCAAAAAAAGTGTATTCAAAACCGCCGGTGAATGCATTGAAGTGCTGCGCGGATGAGGACCGTGAAATCGCTTCGAGTTTCCAGGTCCAGGCATTGATCAGCGCCTGGACGGTGAGACCCAGCTGGCTGATCTGCGCATAGTACGGCGCGAAAGCAGTTGCCTGTCCCGATGTATCAAAGCTGGACGGTTGAAAGCTTTCGGGTTCTCGGCCAGTGCCTCTGAAATACGACACGCCGATCTCCCAGTCACCCAGGGTCTCGTACAATCGTCCGGCATAATCGACATGGTGTTCCTTGTCTGCGTTTTCGTAGAACGCGGTGCTGGTATCAATCGGAAAAGGAAATCGTGGGCGACCCGCAATACCGGGAAACGTGCGTTCTCGAAAACCCGGTAATATAAACAGATCGAGCAGTCCCCAGCGCTGGTCGGTGCTGAAATAAATCATCGGCTGGCCGAGTTTTTTTTCACCATTGAAATCTTCGACCTGATCGGTCTGATTGATGATATCGACCAGATGCTCGGATTCGGTGACGCCCCAGTACACTTTGCTGATGCCGACGCGCAGCTGAAACTGATCGAACACTTTTTGCCACTGCAGTTCGCGGATATCGCCATGTGTACGTTCGCTATCGCGCTGGTCGTGACGATAAAACGGGGTAAAGGTGATGCTTCCATCGCCATGGTCAAGATCGAAGTAGAATTCGGTTTCGCCGGAGAACGAAATATTGTTCTGGTGCTGTTCGGGAAATAGTGCTTTATGAGTGAAACCCTGCCATTGTGCATCCAGATGACCGCTGAGCTGCATGTCAGCGGCAAAGACGGCGCTACTGGCCAGCAGGCACAGGCAGGGTAGAGACGTTTTCAGCATGCTCGGGCGTATTAATTATGATCTGTGTTATCGCGCACGCTTCAGGGCGTTCTGATTGAAATCACGATCACTGAGTCCGGTTTTAAATGCATAATCATTCCAGCGCAGAATGGTGCTTTTGCCGTTTTGATGATTCACCATGGTCATGGTGTCGGCGCGCCAGAATTTGTTCAGATATTGTTTGTAGCCGCTGAAGGTCAGGGTTTTCAGTAAATCATTTTTACGATCATAAAACTCGATTTTCTCAGGACGATATTCCGCTTTGTTGATCCAGGCGAGTTGACGTTTATAACCTGAGTGCTCATAAGCCGGAAAACGCTCGATCACAAAACAGTCGACACCATTTGCTTTTTCATCTCTAAGATATTTGTAGGTGTATTTTGCGACTTCCTGTGACGCCAGGTCTTCGTAAGCAAATTCGCTGCCCATAAAAGGCCCGGACTTGTTATTTGAGTTAATGCGTTTGACGCGCTTCAGTGCGGGCAGGTATAACCACTGTTCGTCCGGCACCAGTGCGTGTGAAAATGTCAGAAACGCGGTGCCTTTGACATCGGCCGGTTTTTCAAATACCGAAAGTGACTTGTCGCCATCGTCTTTTACTTCGAGTGTTTTGATATGAAGAAAACGAATACTGGAATCACCCTGTTTGTTGCGCAGCTCCATAGTGAGATCGGCGGTTTGATCGACAAAACCCGAGTCGCGAAGATCGGCTTCCCTGGCGATGGCCAGGCCTTTTTCCTCGGCGGTTTCTGCGTGCGCACCAAGCGCGCCGAGTGTTAACAAAACACTCAATAGACCTGTGATAAACGTTTTATTTGTCATGCGCGCTCCCCGCGAACTTGATGAGAAGAGGCGGCAGAAAGAAAAAGTCTGCCAGTAATGCCAGTGCGATAATTACACTGGTGAGTAATCCCATCTGGTAATTCGGTTGAAAATGGGACAGGGTCATAATCATAAAACCTGCGATCAGCACCACCGATGTCACGACCATGGCAATGCCGACACTATGGAAAGCGTATCGAACGGCATCTTCTGAGCTGAGATGTTTTTCGCGGCGCGCGCGCAGATATTTGCTGAGAAAATGAATGGTGTCGTCGACGACAATACCCAGCGTCATGCCGGTGACCACTGACAGCCCGAGCCCGACCTGACCGACGAACAATCCCCAGAGTCCAAATCCGGCTGCCGCAGGAATCAGATTGGGCAGCAGACTGATGAAGCCGTATTTGAACGAGCGCAGAAATATCACCAGCACCAGAGAAATCATCACCAGTGCGATCGAAGTACCGATCAGCATACTTTTTATATTGCGTTGCCCGATGTGCGAGAACATCAGTGTTGGCCCGGAAATATTAGACTGATATTCCGGTAGATTCTGTGCCAGCCAGGTCAGAGGTGGTTTTCTCCAGGGTCAGCATCTGTGCCGAGGACATGGTGTCCAGCGCGATCTGAATTCGGGTGGCGCGTTTTGAAATATCGATCTGGTTGTTCAGGTCCAGTCCGTAAGGCAGGGACATTTCGTATAGCAGTAAATACTGTGCCGCCAGGTCGCGTTTCTCGGGTAGATGGTACCAGCTCGGGTCATCGCCGTGCATATTCTGGTTGAGTCGTTTAAACGTATCGGTAATCGAAAACACATGCACTACGTTTTTTTGTGCACGCATGTGCTGAACAAATTTTTCCACTGACTGGAGATAATGTGGATCGCTGATACCACCAGGATCGGGTGTGCGAATAGACACATCCATAAAATACACCCCGGTGAGATGTGCGGCAGCATAATCGGTGTCGCGGCGAAACTGAGTGCTTTGATCAAAATAATCCACGAACACATCATTTAACTGGTTGCGAGGTATCAGTGCCACCAGAATAGCCACGATGGTCAACGTGGTGTAGAACAGCGTATTACGATGTTTGATGACAAACTCGGCTACGGGTTTCATTAACTGTTTGCCCGCGACTTCTTTACGCGAGCGTGACGGTAAAATGGTAATCAGTGCAGGTAAAAAAGTAATCGAGTACAGCCAGGCAAAAGCAACGCCCAGGGCGGCAAGATTGCCGAGATCACGAAACGGTGGCGAGTCGCTGGTATTCAAACTGAGAAAGCCGAGTACGGTTGTTAATGAAGTGACAAGCACCGGCTGAAAATTGATCCGCATGCTTTCGATCATGGCTTTCGTCGGGCTCAGGCCTTCGTGAATTTCATGGCGCATGCTGGAGAGCAGATGCACTGCGTCTGCAATCGCCATGGTGAGAATCATAATCGGTGCGCTCACCACCGGTGGGCTGAGATGCATACCCAGCCAGCCGGCCACGCCCATCGCTGAGCTCATCGAGAAAATAACCACCAGCAAGTGTTGTCGCGGTCGCACTGAGTCCGCGCAGAAGCAGTAATAATGTGACCAGAATAAATCCGAGCGCAAGCGGATATAAATGGCGTGGCATCGCTCTGGCTGGCTTCGGTAAAGGCATTGTTCATCACCACCATGCCGGTGAGACGAATTTCAATCGATGGGTATTTTTTTTCAAAGCGATGCTGCAGGTCGCGCGTATAGGCCATCGCTTCTGGAATTTCGTCGAGACTTTTACCGGGTAATTGCAGTATGACATTCACCGCAGTGTAATGGCTGTCGGGTGAGATCAGTCGATGCAGCAGTGTGGGCTCGTTGACCGCAAAGTCGCGTATCTTTGACAGTTGCTCCGGGCTCAGGCTGGCCGGATCGCTGACCAGATCAGATACCATCAGATCATCACCATCAGCGCGGGTGTACTGATAATTGGTAATCGAGTCGACGCGGGTTGAATACGGGATCTGCCAGGCTTCGGTGGTCAGTTCCTTGATCGCGGTCAGGGTTTTGATACTGAATACATGGCCGTCTTTTGGCGTGATCACAAAACTGATATTGTCATTTTTGTTGAACGTATTTTGCATACGTTCGAAGGCCTTCAGTTGCGGGTTGGTGCTGCCGAAGTAAACGCGATAATCGTCACTGAAAGTCAGGTGTGATGCACCATAGCTGGTGATACCAGCCACGGCCAGAGTGAGCAAAACGATAAGATAGCGCCAGCGAATCATGAACTGGGTAAAGCTGACAACCATGATGACTCCTCCGGAGCGCCTTATTATTGCTTTTTTTGTGGTGTCGGCGCTAAAACACGGCGCCATCTTGCATGGCCGGATGGTGAATTACAATACTTACCGCCTGGTCTGCCGGCAGGCATTACTGAGGACGAATGCGCGCCGGTAGGCTAGACTGCCGTCACGATCAGATGCCCCGCATTTTATGGATTTCTATATTTAATGAATATCGCCAGTCAGGACATGCCAACGGCCAGTAGTCGGCAACAGGCTTATCGTAACCACGCGTTTGCTCATGCCTGGCCGCAGCTTGGGATCAGCGCAGGATTCAAGCAGCAGCCTGACGATTTCAGGGTCGATGAGCAACTGCCGTTCGAGCTCAGTGGCAGCGGTGAGCATCTCTGGTTACATGTTCGCAAAACTGGCTGTAACACCGACTGGCTGGCGCAGCAGCTGGCAAAGCATGCATCGGTGAAATCGGTGGCGGTGGGCTACGCCGGGCTCAAGGATCGTCATGCGGTGACCACGCAATGGTTCAGCATTCATCTGCCGGGACAGCCCGATCCTGATCTGAGTGCCTTGTTATCGGACAATATTGAAATCCTGCAGCAGGTTCGTCACGGCAAAAAACTGCAGCGCGGCGCGCTCAGTCACAATCGTTTCGAAATCCGACTGCGCGCAGTCGAGCAACACGATCTGGTGGCAGCGCGATGCCAGCTCATCGCCAGTGAAGGCGTGCCCAATTATTTTGGCGAACAGCGTTTTGGTCGAGACCGCGATAATCTGATGCAGGCCGAGCGTATGTTTGCTGATCGCCGCTCGCGCCTGCCGCGTCACAAACGCAGCATCTATCTTTCCGCAGCACGTTCCTGGCTGTTCAACGAGATCCTGTCGCAGCGGATTCTGAACCAGAGCTGGAACCGTCGCATGGCTGGTGATGTCTTTATGCTCGAAGGTAAGTCGGCCTGTTTTCGCGATGACCATTCGGCCGATCTGGATGCCGCGTTTACAGGCAGGTGAGATTCATCCCTGCGGGGTGATGTGGGGCGACGGCGAGTGCATGAGTAGTGGTGAAGTGCTCGCTCTGGAACAGGCCGTGGCCGAACGCTATCCGGAATTATCGAACGGACTGGTGGCCGCACGGGTCGAGCAGCAACGCCGGGCGCTGCGCCTGATGCCGCGCAATCTGCAGTGGCATTTTGAGCACGACGACTGCGTGCTGGCCTTTGATTTGCCCGCGGGCGCCTATGCCACCACGGTATTGCGCGAACTGGTCGACCTGCAGGAAGCGTCAGCATCACGATCAATAAGCAGGTAATTGCTGAAATTTTCAGAGTATTCAATATAATATGCTGTTAACACAGAAAAACACCCGGGCGCGCTGAACATGAATCCAAATTATCTCGATTTTGAACAACCGATTGCAGAACTCGAAGCCAAGATTGAAGAGCTGCGTTATGTCGGTGATGACTCTGAAATCAATATCAACGAAGAAATCAGCAAGTTACAGGAA
Organism: uncultured Gammaproteobacteria bacterium; assembly: GCA_963721085.1. GTDB lineage: Bacteria > Pseudomonadota > Gammaproteobacteria > SZUA-229 > SZUA-229 > JASBSR01. Next base: position 30,249 of record CAVRHW010000005.1, on the reverse strand, counting down.
AAATCGCGTACCCAGACCAAGAACATTTTTGCCAAGCTGACCTCGTGGCAGACCTCGAAGCTGGCGCGTCACCCGATGCGGCCGTACACCCTGGATTATATCGACCGGATTTTTACCGATTTTCAGGAATTGCACGGTGATCGCAATTTCTCTGACGATTCCGCCATTGTCGGTGGCATCGCCCGACTCGACGGCATGCCGGTGATGATCATCGGCCACCAGAAAGGTCGCGATACCAAAGAAAACATCCGCCGTAATTTTGGCATGCCACGTCCCGAGGGCTATCGTAAGGCCATGCGTTTGATGAAAATGGCCGAGCGTTTTCGTATGCCGGTGATTACGTTTATCGATACCCCCGGAGCCTACCCGGGTATCGATGCCGAAGAGCGCGGTCAGTCGGAAGCAATTGCACGCAATCTGTTTGTGATGGCCGAACTGCGTACTCCGATCATCTGTGTCGTGATCGGCGAAGGCGGTTCCGGTGGTGCGCTCGCGATCGGTGTGGGTGATCGCGTGATGATGCTGGAATACAGCACCTATTCTGTGATTTCGCCCGAAGGCTGTGCGTCTATTTTATGGAAAAGTGCAGACAAGGCACTGGATGCTGCCGAAGCCATGGGCATTACCGCCCAGCGCCTGAAAGATCTTGAACTGATCGATCATATTATTCGTGAACCGCTGGGCAGTGCGCACCGTGATGTCGATGCGACCGCGCGCAATATCCGCCAGGCACTGGTAGAAAGTCTGGAAGGTTTTGAAAAAATCGGTCTCGAGAAGCTGCTGGAAAAACGTTACCAGCGCCTGATGTCCTACGGCGAATTCCTGCAGGAAGAAGCCAGCTAAAGCCTACCATGATCGAACGTGCCTGGTTCGGGCAGCATCTGCGCGCGCTGAATCCGGCCAGGTCTTCCCCGACATATCTTGTTGCCTACAGCGGCGGTCTCGACTCGCAGGTGCTATTGCATCTGTGTTCCTGTCTCGGTGTGCCGGTGCGCGCGGTGCATGTGCACCACGGCTTACAAAGCCAGGCCGATGCCTGGGTTGAACATTGCGCTGACACCTGCAGCCGAGCTCGGGATCGAATTCAGCGTGGTCTATGTTGATGCCTCAGCCAGCAATGGCGATAGCCCGGAAGATGCAGCACGCAAGGTGCGTTACAAAGCACTCGGGAGCGAGCTTAAAGCCGGCGAGTGCCTGCTCACTGCGCACCACGCAGATGATCAGGCCGAAACCTTTTTATTGCAGTTGATGCGTGGTGCCGGGGCGGCCGGGCTGGCCGCGATGCCGGAAAGCAAAGACTTTGCTGCTGGCTGGCATTGTCGGCCACTGCTGGTTTACACGCGCCAGGAGATTCTGGCCTATGCCGAAGCTGAAGGACTGCACTGGATCGATGATCCATCCAATTCCAATACCGATTTTGACCGTAATTTTTTGCGCCAGACCATACTGCCGCGCCTGCAGCAGCGCTGGCCTGCGGTCGCGCGCAGCATCAGCCACAGCGCTCAGTATCAGCAGGAATCACTGGAACTGAACCAGGCGCTCGCGCGCATAGACCTGGCTGCGGTGATTACTCAGGATGCAGATATTTTGTCGATCGCGAGATTGCAGAAGCTGGACAGAACACGTCAGCTTAATCTGTTGCGTTACTGGCTGCGCCAGCGCGCGGGACGACCGCCTTCGCGTAATGTCTTACTGGAGCTGACGGAAAGTTTGCTGGTTGCAGCGCCAGAGACCAGTCCGCTGCTGCACTGGGGCGATTATGAGCTTCGGCGTTACCAGCAAAAACTGTATCTATTGCCCGAGAGCAGTGAAAACTACAGCGAGCTGTGCGTTCCCTGGGACGGGCAGACCCCGGTTCGGCTGGCTGAACACATTATCGTGAGCGCAGTGGATTCGCATACTCCGGGGCTTGATCCGAGTCTGCGTGAGCAAAAACTCAGCCTGCGTTTTCGGCGTTCGGGCGAACGTTTGCAGGTCGCAGGAAAAACCCATCACCAGGATCTGAAAAAACTGATGCAGGAAGCCGGTATTCCGCCCTGGCAGCGGGCGCGAATTCCTTTGCTCTATGTTGATGACGAGCTCGCCTGTGTCTGTGGTTACTGGCTGGCGGAACCCTTTGCAACATCGCGCGATACCCCGGGCTGGTGGCCTGTGTGCGAACTCCGGCCCCAGTAAAAAAGCCCCTGACGGGGCTTTTTTATTGCTGGTGAAACTGCGCTAAATCATCTGTTCGAGCCCAGTATTCTCAGCAGGCTGATGAAAATATTGAAAATACTCAGATACATACCAACTGTCGCAAGGATGTAGTTGGTCTGCTCACCACGGATAATCGCGCTGGTGTCATAAAGAATGAAGCCGCTCATGATCAGAATGATGGCAGCAGAAATGACCAGGGAGAATATCGGCATCTGCAAAAATATGTTGGCGACAATAGCCACCAGTACCGTGATCAGACCTACCATCAAAAAGCCGGCCATAAAGCTGAAATCCTTACGGCTGGTCAGGGCGTAACCGGAAAGCGCGAGAAAGATCACACCGGTGCCGCCGAATGCGGTGGCGATGATCTTGCTGCCGTGGGCCATGTGTAGATACATCTGCAGCATGGGGCCGATGGCGAAACCGAGCAGGCCGGTGATCGCAAAGACCACGATCAGGCCTTTGCTGGAATTGGCCGTGCGGGGCAGGGCGAACCAGACCAGACCCAGCGCAGCGAACATGGCGATCATGGTGAGGCCGGGTGGTGGCATCACCGCCATCGATACGGCGGCCATCGCAGCACTGAAGAACAGGGTGGCCGCGAGCAGGGCGTAGGTGTTTTTAAGCACCTTGTTGGTCGCAAGTACCCGGGATTCTGAACGTGAAATTGATGCTGGTTGCATGATTTTACCTGTCATTTAATTCGTTAATTACTACTGGCTAATATTGACAGCTTTTTCGCTGCTGCGTTCAATACCGCCGAGACCTGACCCTTAATATATTGTTACTTCTGATGATTTCAAGCGCTATATTGTTAAGCTTGTGTGATATGGTGACATTATGTCACAAAAATCTGGCAGCGAAAGCCTGTTTCTGGTCCAGGTCTGCATGGCCAGTTCGCGGCGAATGTTATACAGTTTTCTGAACAGCAGTCGTGGTTCAAAATTCTCTGAGGAGTGAATGAAATGGCACATATAGTTGTTCTTGGCGCGGGTATTGGTGGCATGCCGGCAGCATACGAGCTTAAGGCCGAGCTGGGCCGGGCGCACGAAGTGACGGTCATCAATGAAAATGAGTATTTTCAGTTTGTCCCATCCAACCCATGGGTGGCCGTGGGCTGGCGCGATCGTGGCGAGATTACCCTGCCAATAGAGAAATATCTCAGGAAAAAGAATATCAATTTTATCTGCGCGCGCGCGGATAAGATCGATGCAGAAAACAATTCCATCGCGCTTTCGAACGGAGACACGGTCAATTACGATTACCTGGTGATTACCACCGGGCCGCGACTCGCATTTGAAGAGATTGAAGGTGCAGGTCCGGGTGGGCACACCAGCTCAATCTGTACTGTCGCCCATGCTGAAGCCGCCTGGGCGCAATACCAGAAAATCCTCGAAAAACCCGGCCCGATCGTGATCGGTGCGATGCCGTTGGCAAGCTGTTTTGGCCCGGCGTATGAATTTGCTTTTATTGTCGATGCGGATTTGCGCAAACGCAAGATTCGTGACAAATATCCAATCACCTTTGTTACCTCTGAACCGTATATCGGCCATCTGGGTCTGGGCGGTGTGGGCGATTCAAAAGGCATGCTGGAAAGCGAGTTGCGTGCGCAACATATCAAGTGGATCACTAATGCCAAAACCACCAAAGTCGAAGCCGGAAAAATATTTGTCGATGAGCTTAACGATAAAGGTGAAACGCATAAACAACACGAAGTTGCTTTTGATTTCGCGATGATGCTGCCTGCATTCAAGGGTGTCGACGCGGTTGCTGCGGTGCCCGACCTGTGTAATCCACGTGGCTTTGTTGTTGTCGATAAACTGCATCGCAATCCGAAGTATCAAAATATTTATTCAGCGGGTGTGTGTATCGCCATTCCACCAGTTGAAGCAACGCCTGTGCCAACCGGTACGCCAAAAACCGGTTACATGATTGAATCCATGGTGACATCGATTGTGCACAATATTTCTGATGAACTTAATGGCAAAGAACCATCAACTACGGCGACGTGGAATGCGATCTGTCTGGCTGATATGGGTGATACCGGCGCAGCGTTTGTTGCATTGCCACAGATACCGCCACGCAATGTGGCCTGGTTTAAAAAAGGCAAATGGGTGCATCTGGCAAAAGTTGCGTTTGAAAAATATTTCCTGAGCAAGATGAAAAAGGGTACTACCGATCCCCTGTATGAGAAATATGTGCTCAAGGTGCTTGGTATCAAGAAACTGAATTAAGGCGTGCAGTTATAAACTGTAAAAAAGGCCCGGATATCCGGGCCTTTTTATTGCGACTTGCTCAGTGTTTACCGACGTGTGTCAGATTATATCGTTTCAGTTTGCGGTACAGTGTGCGCGCGCTGATATCCAGCACTTCGGCGACTTTGGCGCGGTGACCATGATATTGATGCAGCAATGATTCGATATGTGTTGCTTCGACTTCGCTGATCGAACGATTGGTTATGAGTGGATTTCTGCGTGTCCCAAATGTATTTTTGTGAACAGTAGACGGGCTTTTGTCGTAAGCATTTTCTATGTCATCAAATTTCAGCAGGTCTGGTGTAATGAGTCTGGAGCTGGACAGGGAAATCGCTTTTTGCAATATATTCTTCAGTTCACGAATATTGCCGGGGAAATGATATTGCCTGAGTCGTTCAATAGCGGCCTCTGTGATTTTGTAAGGCTGTCCATTGTGGTCACATTTTTTGGCAACGAGTGCATTGGCCAGTGGTGCTATATCATCGCCACGTTCGCGCAAAGACGGAATGGCAATCGAAATGCCTGCAATACGGTAATACAGATCGGCGCGAAACGTGCCCTGTTCGATCATGGCACGTAAATTATGATGCGTTGCGCACAGGATGCGTGCATCTACATGCATGTCTTCGCGGCCGCCCAGGCGACGATAAAAACCGGTTTCCAGTGCGCGTAATAATCGTCCCTGGATGGCGAGCGGTATCTCGGCAACCTCATCAAGGAACAGGGTGCCACCTTCTGCACTTTCGATCAGGCCATGTCGACGACCGATGCAACCGGTAAACGCACCGCGTTCATGGCCGAACAATTCGCTTTCGAAAATGCCTTCCGGGATGGTGGTGCAGTCGATGGCTATAAACGGCCCCGCTGCGCGTGAGGATTTTTTGTGTATGAACTGCGCTGCGAGTTCTTTGCCAACACCGCTTTCACCGACCAGCAGCACCGGGGCGTCGGAACTGGCAGCACCTGCCATTTCATCGACGCAGGCAAGAAAAGCGGCCGATCGACCCAGCATGCGCTGTTCGTCACAGCCCAGTTCCTCCGGCTTTGCCAGCGGGAATACCGCTTCACCCAGATACAGCTTGCCGTCGTCAGTTCGGATAGGTGTGCCCTTGATGCGCACATGCTCTTCTTCATTGTTGTGGTCATAGTGAGTGTGAAGGACCTCGTGCGGTTTGCCGGTCTCGAACACTTTTTTGTGAGGGCAATCTTCGCCGTTCAGATGGCAGGGCAGGTCTGAGTGGTGCGATACCTTGTGGCATTTCTGTCCGATGATTTCTTTTGCCGAAACCCCATAGGCTGTGTGATAAGCGCTATTGGCCGCAATGATGGTGTAATTTTTATCGATGACGACGAATGGGTTCTCAACAGCTTCGATGACTGACTCAAGTATGGCTGGTGTATTGGTCGATTTTTTAGTACATTGCGATATACAACCCACGTTTAAAATAACTGACTGATAAATAAGGCCTTATACCAGTTTGTTTAGTTTCAGAGACAATATTATTGCCTCATTCATGACCGATTAATGCATATTTCTTTGTAGTTTGTTCCTGTTATAAATTGAATCGCTGAGGATTTCTAGTATGATACCCGCCTTTCCGCCGGTGCCTCTGTGCTTGTGATTAGCTGGCCAGAGGGCGAGGATGCATGGAATAGTGCGATGGATGCCGTCGCTTGAGCAATGATGAACTTGCCAAAGCGATGAACTTAAAGTGAATGATAGATTTTGGAGAGCTGGCTGAGCGGTCGACTGATTCGCCGGGAGCGAATCAGAACAGCGAACGCAGTGAGCTGGCCCGAAGGGTGGAGGGCAGGAGCCCGGAATAACGCGACGGATGCCGTCGCTTGAGCAATGATGAACTTGCCAGAAGCGATGAACTTAAAGTGAATGATAGATTTTGGAGAGCTGGCTGAGCGGTCGAAAGCGACGGTCTTGAAAACCGTTGACTCGAAAGGGTCCGGGGGTTCGAATCCCTCGCTCTCCGCCAAATAACAAAAGCCCCCTTATGGGGGCTTTTGTTATTTGTTGGGGAGTGAGGTCTTGGTTCGGACCCCTCGGGTTCGACAAATTCGCCGGGAGCGAATTTGAACGCACGAAGTGCGGCCCGAAGGGCAGATTACATGGGACGTAATCTGTAATCCCTCGCTCTCCGCCAAATACAAAAGCCCCCTTATGGGGGCTTTTTCTTTTTGCGGAGCAATAAATCTTATGATTTTGAGCCCTGGGGTTAACCCGTAACAATATAATTTACAGCGCTGCAGGCATCGCTTTTTGGCAACAATACATTGAAAAACCGAGGCTTAGCCGTTCGAGTTGTTCAGGGTGCTCCAATCCTCAAAATAAAAAGTGAAAATTAGAGAAATATCAGTATATTAGCTTATACTCGTTTTGACAATTCTACGGATTTCGTGGAAACTCAGTGGACAATGGTTTGTGGCACTCAAAATAAAGGGCTAATAAATGGCGGAAATATTTTCAGGCGAATGGAGCAAGGCATACATGGATACCTGGAATGCAGACAGGGAAATTATCGATACTTTGAAGCGGGCAGGCTTTAGTTCGGTCGTGGCTTTTGGTTTTGAAGGTGAAGCCAGGCCGGCTTTCGTAATGACTATCGAAGATGGCAAGGTTGTTTCGATAGGTTCGCGGCCAGATGAAGAGGTTAAATGGGATATCCGCGCCACCAAAGAAAACTGGATATCGATGGTAGCCAAGCCGCCAGGTTTAATGCAGCTGGGCATCGCTTATACATCACGGAAAATGCGATTCCTGAAAGGTGACTATGCCACCATGATCAAAGATCCAAGCCTGGCCGAGGCTTTTGTCAAATCGTTTGCGTTGATGGGCAAAGTTCTCTGATATTCAGTATCAGGCAAACAAAAAAGGCTGACATTGTCAGCCTTTTTTGTTTGTACAATTTGTGTAGTTAAGCTCGGGTGTGGCACATAATGTCTGAAACACAAAATCGAACACGCGATCTGGTCATTATCGGCGGTGGTGCTGGCGGCCTGGTCGTAGCCAGCGTGGCTGCACAGCTGGGTCTGGATGTGGTGCTGATCGAGAAAAACCCACAACCTGGGGGCGATTGTCTGCATTATGGCTGCGTGCCCAGCAAGGCGCTGCTGAAAGTGGCGCAGGTGGCACAGACCGTGCGCAGGTCGCATGACTATGGCATCAGGGCTGCATCTCCGGTGGTTGATATCGAGCGAGTCAATGCTGCGGTGCAAGACGCTATTGATACCATCCAGCCGCACGACAGCCGTGAACGTTTTGAATCGCTGGGTTGTGAGGTGATCACGGGTGAAGCGCGGTTTCAGGACGCGCATAGTGTTGTGGTCAACGGCCGGATTATCCACGCGAAAAAATTTGTCATTGCCACCGGCTCAGCGCCATTCGTGCCACCGATCGAAGGCCTGGCCGAGGTCGATTATCTGACGAATGAAAACATGTTCAGTCTGCCTGCCTTACCTGAAACGCTGGTGATACTGGGTGCAGGCCCGGTCGGAGTCGAGATGGCGCAGGCCTATGTGCGGCTGGGCTGCAGGGTGAAACTGGTTGAAGCGGCCGAGCGTTTACTGCCGACCATGGATGCGGAGATTGCGAACAGCCTGGCCGAAGTGCTGCAGCAGGAAGGGGTTGAAATCTATACCAGTAGCGCAGTGCGCAAAGTATCAAAACACGAAGCGATGATAGGTGTCGAACTGGCCAATGGTGAAACAATTCGCGGCGATAGCCTGCTTGTCGCCACCGGGCGTCGCGCGGTAGTTGAAGGGCTGGGGCTGGAGAGCGCCGGGGTGAATTATTCGCTACGCGGTATCATGGTAAATACGCGCATGCAGACTTCGGCAAAACATATTTTTGCCTGCGGCGATGTCACGGGACAACTTGCATTGACGCATGTGGCAGAGTTGCAGGCGGGCGTGGTGATTGCGAATATTGTATTTAAATTACCGAAGCGGATCAGCCAGCAGGCCATTCCACTGGTGGTGTACACCGATCCGGAATGTGCACAGATCGGACTCAGCGAAAGCGATACTGCCAATGTCGACGGTTGTAGCACGGTGCGATTTGAAATGGCCGATCTGGATCGAGCGATTGCAGAACATAAAACAGCCGGATTTGCCAAACTGATTGTGCGCAAAGGCCGCTTGCTGGGCGTTCAGATCGTGGGCCCGCATGCCGGGGATGTGATCCACGAATTTGCACTGGCCATGCATGAAAAAATTAAACTTTCTAGGATAACCGCGCTGGTGCATGCTTATCCCAGTTACGCGCAAATCAGTAAACGCGCGGCCGGCGCTTATTTCAGTCCAGCACTTTATAGTGCTAAAACAAAAACGGTCGTAAAATGGTTACATCGGCTGTTGCCATGAATATGAAGACATAATGAAAAGTACACTGCAATACCTGACTCCATCCGATTTTCCGAGCATTCGGCGTGGCAAGCTCGAAACCCTGCAGATTAATCTGGGTTATCTCTGTAACCAGCAATGTCTGCACTGCCATGTCGATGCCAGTCCGCGTCGAAAAGAAATCATGCAGCGCGACACGATTGATAACGTGCTGGATTTTGTCGATGCGCATACAATCAAAACGGTAGACCTTACCGGTGGCGCACCGGAGATGAATCCGCATTTTCGTGAGCTGGTCTCTGCTTTGTGCGAACGCCAGGTGCACGTGATTGATCGTTGCAATCTGACCATTCTGTCGGAACCGGGATATGAATGGCTGGCACCGTTTCTTGCAGAAAAAAAACTTGATGTGGTCGCGTCCATGCCCTGTTATTTGCAGGAGAATGTTGATGCGCAACGGGGTGCAGGGGTGTTTGATACCAGTATTCGCGGACTGCACCAGCTTAATGCACAGGGCTATGGTATTGATGAATCGCTGGTGCTGAGCCTGGTGTACAACCCGCAGGGTACAAATCTGCCACCCGAACAGCATGCGCTGGAACGAGACTATAAAAGAATACTCGCCGAAAAATATGATATTCGATTCAATAATCTGTTTACTATAACGAATATGCCGATCAAGCGTTTTGGCAGCACGCTGTTGTCAAAAGGTCTGTTTGCTGAATATATGCAGTTGCTCAAGGATGCTTACCAGCCAGGTAATCTGGACGGTGTCATGTGTAAGACACTGATCAGTGTTGACTGGCAGGGTTTTGTTTATGACTGCGATTTTAATCAGATGCTGGGTCTTGAATCACAATTCGGCAAAGGCAGGGCGCATCTGCGTGATCTGCTGGAGTTTAACTTTGAAGACCAGGAAATCGTGGTGATGGATCACTGTTACGGCTGCACCGCAGGGCAGGGTTCTTCCTGTGGCGGTTCGCTGACATAACGCTGCTGGCTGAATGAAAGTCTCGATCATCATGCCGGTGCTGAACGAAGCAGCACAGATTGCGGATCGGTTGCAGCATTTAAAACAAACCCAGTCTGGTGACTACGAGATCATCGTGGTCGATGGCGGCAGCAGTGATAACAGCGTCGAGCTTGCGCGCCAGTACACGGACCGGGTCATTGTTTCTCCCAGAGGGCGTGCTTTGCAAATGAATGCCGGCGCGGCCTGTGCGCAGGCTGATACCCTGTTGTTTCTGCATGCAGATACCATGCTTCCCGAAAACGTAGTGGATTTGCTGGATGATATCGAACATTCATGGGGCTGGTTTAGCGTACGTTTGTCTGGCGAGAATTTTATGTTTCGAGTTATTGAAACCATGATGAACTTGCGTTCGCGACTGACTTCGGTGGCCACCGGTGATCAGGCGATGTTTGTTTCACGTTCTTTGTTCAAAGAAGCGGGCGGTTTTCCCGAGATTGCCTTGATGGAAGATATTGCCCTGAGCAAGGTACTGCGCAAACTGTCTTCACCGGTGTGCATGAAACAGCAGGTGGTGACATCGAGTCGCCGCTGGCAACAGCGGGGTACTTTCAGAACAATTATGCTGATGTGGTGGCTGCGCGTGCTGTATGTCTCTGGTGTGTCGCCTGCGCGACTCGAAAAATTATATCGTTGATGTCGGCGCGCGACCTGCTCATTATTTTTGCCAAAGCGCCTGTTGCCGGCGAGGTCAATACACGCCTGATCCCTGATATCGGAGTGGACGCTGCAACTGCGCTGCAGCAGGAGCTTCTCGAACGGTGCGTGCAACAGTATGTCGAAATCGGACCGGTTTGATCTACAGCTCTGGTGTGCACCTGATACCGAACATGAAGTGTTTAAGCGTTGTGCGCGCGAACACAGTATCAGTCTGCATTTACAACAGGGGCATGATCTTGGTTCGCGCATGTCACATGCCTTTTCTGTTGCGCTCAAACAGTATGACAGAGTGGCGTTAATTGGCACCGATGCGCCTGCGCTCGATGCAGACACGGTAGCACGTGCGCTGGATACGCTGGAAACACACGAGGTGGTGATCGTGCCCGCAGAGGATGGTGGTTATGTATTGATCGCGATGCGCGATCATTTCGACAAGGTGTTTTTGTCAGTGCCCTGGGGCAGTCCACAGGTGTTGCGTAGAACGCGCGGTAATATTGTGGCCCAGGCCCTGCGCTACAAAGAACTTGAAACCTGCTGGGACGTTGATCGCCTGGAAGATTATCAACGTTATTTGAAATTGAAAAATTTATTAGTCCGCAAATGAACGCAAATAAACGCAGAATGTTGTTATTTGTGCGCCTACGGCGCATCAGCACTTAACTTCTGTGCTTTAGTTTTAATCTGTGTATATCTGCGTTCATCTGTGGACTAACGTTCTATATTTTTCGTGGACGATCTGTTAATGTGTAACAAGATATCTTCGGGTTTATCTATTTGCGCATCCGCGCCCCAGTCTGTGACATCTTCCCAGTCACCGATATAACCGTAGTTGGCGATCAGTGTTTTCATGCCGGCATTATTGCCTGCTTCGATATCGCGTCGAGCGTCGCCAACATATATGCATTCGTGGTCGTCGCTTCCTGCTAACTTGCAGGCATAGTGCATGGGCTCGGGGTGCGGTTTGCGGTTCTGGGTGGAATCGCCGCTGACAATACAGGCTGCGCGCTGCTCGAGGTTCAGTTTCTTCATCAATGGCAGAGTAAGAAAACCGGGCTTGTTGGTGACCACGCCCCAGTTTAGATGATTGTTTTCCAGGTGTTTAAGGACTGTTTCGGTACCCGCGAACAGTCTGGATTCCTGTGCAATGTTTTGTGCATAGAGTTCGAGATAGCGCTGTTTCAGAAACTCCATACGCGCATTGTCAATGTCATCGCCGAAGGCCAGTTTTACCAGTGCGGCACTGCCGTTGGACACGTGCGGGCGCACCAGTGCAAAAGACAGTGCAGGCTGATTTTGTTCGATGCAGAGTTTATCGAGTGCGGCGGCCATGTCGGGGGCCGTGTCGATCAGTGTGCCGTCCAGATCGAACAGCACGGTGCGGATTGTGCTCATCCTAGCTTTCCAGCAGGCGACGATAATGCACCATGTAGTTCACCGACACATCGCGGCTGGCGCGAAACATGCCGGTGACTGGCTGATAGCTAACGCCAGATATTGAGACCAGCTCAAGACCAGAAGCGCGTGCCCAGATATCCAGCTCGGACGGTCTGATGAACTTGCTGTAATCGTGCGTGCCACGCGGCAGCATTTTCATGATGTATTCGGCACCGACGATGGCAAGCGCATAGGCTTTGGGGTTGCGGTTGATGGTAGAGAAATACACATCGCCACCGGGTTTGACCAGTGTCGTGCAGGCGTTCACGATCGATTCGGGTTCGGGCACGTGTTCCAGCATTTCCATGCAGGTGACCAGGTCAAACCCGCCGGGCTGTGCGGCAGCCATCGCTTCGGCCGTGATCTGCTGATAATCGATTTCAAGACCGTCTTCCAGCGCGTGCAGGCCTGCCACTGACAGCGGTGCCTTGCCCATGTCGATACCGGTGACCTGGGCGCCACTGCGCGCCATGCTTTCGCTCAGAATGCCACCGCCGCAGCCAATATCGAGCGCGCGTCTGCCTTCGAGCGGGCTGCCGGTATTGATGAAATTGAGGCGAATAGGATTGATGTCGTGCAGTGCCTTGAATTCGCCTTCGCGATCCCACCAGCGCGAGGCCAGGTCCTCGAATTTCTGGATTTCGGAATGGTCGACGTTGCTCTGATTCTGGCATGATGATGTATCTGTTTAATGTATGGCTGTTCGGTCTGCGCGGCTTATTCGTCAATACGAGCCGCCAGTTCTCGCGCTGCAGTGCTAATTGTAACAATATCCAGCGAAGTCAGGACGCGTTGTTTCATCAGATGTTTACCCGCCACCCAGACATCGCTGACCTGGTTGCGACCGGTGCAGTACACCAGGTGCGATATCGGGTCGAACATGGGTGTGGTTTCAATCGCGCTGAGATCCACCGCAATGATGTCGGCCTGCTTGCCGACTTCCAGCGAGCCGGTGACACTGTCGATACCCAGCGCGCGGGCGCCGTTAATGGTTGCCATTTCCAGTGCCTGGTGCGCGGGCAGCGCGGTGGCATCGTTTGCCACGCCTTTGGCGAGCAATGCGGCGGTACGCATTTCGCCAAACATATCGAGATCGTTGTTGCTCGCGGCACCGTCGGTGCCGAGCGCGACATTGACCCCGGCAGCGAGCAGCTTTGCCACTGGACAGAAACCGCTGGCCAGTTTGAGATTGGATTCGGGGCAGTGCACCACATGGCTGCCGGCTTCTGCCAGTGCTGTGATTTCGCTGTCGAGCAATTGCGTCATGTGCACCGCGAGCAGGTTTGGAGACAGCAGGTCGAGTTCCTGTAAACGCTGCAGCGGGCGTTTGCCTGATTGTTTAACAGCGTCTGCAACTTCAAAGGCGGTTTCGTGCACGTGCATGTGTACCGGCACATCGAGTTCGTCGGCCAGGGTGCGGATTTTCTGCAGGGGTGCGTCCGAGACGGTGTACGGGGCATGGGGAGCAAACGCAGTGCGGATCAGTGCGTCATCGCGATACTGATCGCGCAGGGCGGTGCCTTTGTCGATATATTCGTCAGCATTGCTCGCCCAGACCGTGGGGAAATCCAGCACGATCAGACCAACGCAGGCGCGGATACCGACCCGGCTGGCGACGCGCGCACTCACATCGGGGTAAAAATACATATCGTTAAAGCAGGTGGTGCCGCAGCGCAGCATTTCAGCGATGGCGAGTTCGGTGCCGGTCTGGACAAAGGCTTCGTTGACCCATTTCTGCTCTGCGGGCCAGATATGATTTTGCAGCCAGTCCATCAACGCGAGGTCATCCGCGAGTCCACGAAACAGGCTCATTGCCGCGTGCGTGTGGCTGTTGATCATGCCGGGCATCAGCGCATGTTCGGGGTAGGCAATGCGGTTTTTCGCGCTGTATTGTAATATCGCCTGGTCGTTCGGCAGGATGTCAACGATCCGGCCATCATCGATCGCGATCGTATGATGTTCCAGACAATCGTGCGCCGGGTTGACCGGGATCAGCCAGCGGGCCTGCAACAGGGTGTCGATGTGTGTCATGGCGGCAAGATACCTGCTGGCACCCCTGAGCGCAACTAGAGAGCTGAATATATCTCTAAGGAAGCTCTGAAGAATTCCATCCAGGAATTCTCGGAGCACGAATCAAAAATGTGAATACAGAAAATGGCCTGCCACGCGGAACCAGTGATTTGATCACAGGTTCCCTGAAACGGAAAAATGTGGTCAATATCACGCCAATTAGGTCGTGATATGTCCTATAGTCGCATTTTATAAATGTTTAATAACCAGTAAAGATCGGAGCCTCCTATGTCATCTTTGAAACTCTCAGAACTCACCAGGGTTTTTGTTGTTTTGTTTGCCAGCAGCGTGCTGTTCGCCTGTAATCCCAGTGTGACGCGTGTGGATGCTAATAAGGTGACCGATCTGAGCGGAAACTGGAACGATACCGACTCCAGACTGGTGGCGCAGGAGATGGTGCAGGATGTGCTGTCTCGTAACTGGTTATCAAACTTCACCAGAAAGAAAGGCAAGCCACCAACAGTCATTGTGGGTACGGTGCGCAATCTCAGTCATGAGCACATAAACACTCGCACGTTTATTTCTGATATCGAACGTGAACTGATCAATTCTGGTGATGTGAATTTTGTTGCTTCTGCAGGTGAACGTCAGGAAATACGCAGTGAGCGCAAAGATCAGGACTTAAATGCATCCGAAGCCACGCGAAAGGCAATGGGGCAGGAAACAGGTGCTGATTTTATGCTCCAGGGCAGTATCAATTCGATTGTTGATGCGGTCAGTGGTGAGCAGGCTCGTTTTTACCAGATAGACCTGAATCTGATTGATCTGGCTACAAATCGAAAAGTCTGGGTCGGCCAGAAAAAAATCAAAAAAACTATCCAGAAAAGCGGTATTCGCTGGTAGATCAGACAAGGGGTGTGCCTGATGATGTTGAGGGATCTGACGGAGTGCAGGCTTCGTTTCTATCTGGTGCTCGTTGGATTGCTAGGTTGTTGTCTCGCTATCAGCGGCTGTGTTACCTATGGCCAGAAAACCCGGACAATGCGCAGCAGTTTGCTTGCGGGCGATGTGAACACTGCGCGAAGTCTGGTTGAACAAATGCCTGATGACGATGATGCGCTTGTTGAACTCAACAAGGGCATGCTGCGTCGCCTGACAGGCGATTATAAGGCCAGCAACCAGGTATTCGAGAAAGCCAAGAAACGCATCGATGAACTCTACGGCGTTAGCGTCAGTGAGCAGCTCGGTGCTGTGACTGTGAACGATACACTCCGCGCTTTCAAGGGCGATCGTTATGAACAGGTACTGTTGCATGCCTACATGGCGCTGAATTATATACAGCTTGGTCGCCTGGATGATGCGCGCGTTGAAATGTTGCAGGCGGATGTGAAAATGCGCGAGTGGGGTGATCAGCCTGAAGAAGATCCGTTTGTTCGCTATCTGTCCGGCATCATTTACGAAATGCTCGGTGAAAACGACCAGGCGCTGGTGTCGTATCGTCAGGCTTATCAGGCTTACCGGTCTTCGCACGATCGTATCGGTCTGAATACGCCACTGATCGTGAAACAGGATTATTTGCGCCTGCTCGCCGAAGAAGACCTGAACAATGAGTACAGGCAGATGAAAAAGGAATTTAAACTAACGCATTTTAAACCGGCGAGCATTGGTAATGGTGTTGGTGAGGTGATTGTGATTCTTGGCAACGGGCTTGCGCCTCAGCGTGGTGAAAATATTATCCAGACCTTTGCTGATAAAATTAGTAACACGGTACGTATCGCCTTACCGGCCTATAAACAACCCCCCGCTGTTTTGATGCGCGCCCAGGTTGATGTGGATAAACAACAGCAGCCAATGCAACCCGTGGAAAACATCGATGCGCTTGCACGTTCAGCGCTCAAAAATGATATTGCGGGGATCACGGCAAGAGCCATCGCGCGCGCTGTGGTTAAGCACAAAGCGCAAAAAGAAGTCGAGGACAAACAGGGCGGACTGGCCGGCCTGTTTATGACTGTCACCAATATGGCTACCGAACGCGCCGATACGCGTAGCTGGACAACGTTGCCGCAGGAAATTGAAGTGGCACGTCTGCTTCTGCCCGAGGGCCAGCACACTGTTCATATCGAAATGGTGAATGCTGCCGGGCGCGTGGTCGATAGTATCGATCAGACAGTGACCGTCAAATCCGGGCAACGCCAGTTATTGAGCCAACGCTGGATTGCGCCGGTACCGGTGATGGCAGCAAACTCAAAATAAACTTACGTCAGCATGATTCAAATCAGGATACAGACCATGAGCAAAGGCCTATTTTCTAACGCCTACAAATTGATTTTGTTTTCCAGTGTTTTTCTCAGCGCCTGTTTGCCGACTGCGTCGGTCGTCAATGCAAATCAGCCGGACTGGCTCAATGGTGAATCCTCGGCGTATCCCAATGCACAATATGTGGTTGCCAGTGGTTCGGCATCGGATGCGGAAACGGCGCAAAAACGTGCACAGGCGAACCTGGCCAAAGTGTTTGAACTGCGGATTCGCGAATCCGCAACCACAACCCAGGATGTGCAATCCCACAGAGCCAACGGCGTTGAATCGGTGAACAGCAACCAGCGTATCAATTCGCAGATCAATGTCAGTACCGACAAACTGATTGAAGGCGCACGCATTGCTGAACAGTGGCAAAATCCTGAAGATCGCACCTACTATGCGCTTGCGGTGCTTGATCGACACCAGGCAGGGAATTCGATTCGCAGTGAAATCGAGCGCCTGGATAATGAGACCAGGTTACAGCTCAAAAAAGCAGAATCCGAACATGACAGTCTGCTCAAGGTGGCTGACATCGAGAGTGCGATTACGAACCAGCAGCAACGCGCGGCACTGCAGAAAACGCTGAAAGTGATTGACCTTAATGGGCGCGGCATGCCGGCCCAATGGAGCCAGACCGAACTGAACGGAACTCTGCAATCAGCGATGAGCGAACTGCACATGCAGGCGGTCGTGAAGCAGGATACTGTGGGTGGACTGGCGCAGATTCTGCGCGGTGCTATGGCACAGGCCGGTTTTGTTTCCTCGCATTCTGCTTCTGGATACCGGCTTGTGCTCGATGTTGATGTTCAGCCCGGTTTTCAACAACAGGGCTGGTACTGGCAGCGTGGCACAATGAACCTGCAACTGGAAACACCCGACGGTAGCGTACGCGGTCAGAAGTCATGGCCATTAAAAGTATCCGCGAGCCGACCGGATCAGCTCAATGCGCGCCTGCGCACCAGTATCGAAAAAACACTCAAAACTCAGTTGAGTGCAGCTGTGTTTGGATTTGTCACTGCGGAATAGGTCTATCCCAATACGGGGCTACAGTATCAGGGTTGCCTGATGTATAGTCCTGTCATTTGTTTATTTAAATGACAGGAACACCTGATGGCATTTGCAAAAATCAAGCTGCCGGCGAATGGTGAGAAAATCACCGCCAACGCTGATAATTCACTGAACGTCCCGAATCATCCCATTATTCCTTTTATAGAAGGCGATGGTATCGGTGTTGATATCACTCCGGTGATGCGTTCTGTGGTCGATACTGCAGTGGAAAAAGCCTACGACGGCAAGAAAAAAATCGCCTGGATGGAAATCTATGCCGGCGAAAAAGCCAATACTGTCTATGGCGAAAATACCTGGATGCCGGACGAAACCATGGCAGCGATCAAGGAATACCTGGTCGCGATCAAGGGCCCGCTGACCACGCCTGTGGGCGGTGGCATACGTTCGCTCAATGTCACCCTGCGCCAGGAACTGGATCTGTATGTCTGCCAGCGCCCGGTGCGCTATTTCGAAGGCACGCCCAGCCCGGTGAAAGCGCCGGAAAAAACCAATATGGTGATCTTTCGCGAAAATTCGGAAGATATTTATGCCGGTATCGAATGGCAGGCGGGTTCGCCAGAAGTCAAAAAAGTCATCGATTTTCTGCAAAATGAAATGGGCGTGAGCAAGATCCGTTTTCCGGAAAGCTCGGGTATAGGCATCAAGCCTGTCTCAGAAGAAGGTAGCAAACGACTGATTCGCAAGGCAATTCAGTACGCCATTGACAACAATCGCAGCTCCGTGACCCTGGTGCACAAGGGTAATATAATGAAGTTCACCGAAGGTGGCTTCAAAGCCTGGGGGTATGAGCTGGCGCAGGAAGAGTTTGGTGCCCAGGAAATCGACGGCGGGCCGTGGTGCAGTCTGAAAAATCCCAACACCGGCAAAGAGATAGCGATCAAGGATGTGATAGCGGATGCGTTTTTGCAGGAAATTCTGCTGCACCCTGATGAGTATAGTGTGATTGCAACGCTGAACCTGAACGGCGATTATATTTCCGATGCACTGGCAGCGCAGGTGGGTGGCATCGGTATTTCGCCGGGGGCCAACTTGTCCGATACCATCGGTGTGTTTGAAGCCACACACGGAACAGCGCCCAAACTTGCGGGTCAAAATAAGGTGAATCCGGGTTCGCTGATTTTATCGGCTGAGATGATGTTACGTCATATCGGCTGGGTCGAAGCGGCCGACCTGATCATCGAGGGCGTCACCGCAGCGATTCGTAATCGCACCGTGACCTTTGATTTTGCGACCATGATGTCAGATGCGACAGAAGTCAGCTGTTCCGGTTTTGGCGAAGCAATCGAGGCCGTAATGTAGTCCGTTTATCGGACTGATATTGCGTGTAAGCAAAACCTGTAACTTTGATCTAAACTGAGTGTAAACCATGAGTCAACATGAGTCTGACACAGATTATGACAGTGGCCTGGCGCTTGAAGAAGAAAGACCAAAACTTAAGCCGCCACAACAGTATAAAGTCATCCTGATTAACGATGACTATACGCCGATGGAGTTTGTTATTCAGGTACTGATGACATTTTTCGGCATGGACCACGCGAAAGCCACGCGTGTCATGATGGCGGTGCATACCAAGGGCAAGGGTATATGCGGGATTTTCAGCTACGAAATCGCTGAAACCAAAGTTGACCAGGTCAATGAATATGCAAGGATCAATCAGCACCCGTTGCTGTGTACCATGGAAGAAGTTTGAAGGGCTTAGTTTTTAACGAAGAGGTGAAGTTATGTTGAGTAAAGAGCTTGAAGCCTCGTTGAATGTCGCATTCAGTGAAGCGCGTGACAGGCGACACGAATACATAACAGTCGAGCACCTGTTGCTCGCACTGCTGCAGAACACGAGTGCCAATACCGTGTTGCAGGCCTGTGGCGCGGACATCTCTTTGCTCAATTCAGAACTTCGTGAGTACCTGGAAAAAAATACCCCTGTATTCAGTGATGTAGTCGGTGGTGAAGTGCAGCCGACCCTGGGCTTCCAGCGTGTGCTGCAACGTGCAGTGTTCCACGTGCAATCTTCCGGACGCAAAGAAGTTGTGGGCGCCAATGTACTGGTCGCCATGTTTGGTGAGCAGGAATCGCAGGCCGTGTATTTGCTGAACCAGCAAAATGTCACACGACTCGACATCATCAATTATATTTCTCACGGTATTACCAAAGTATCCAGCGATTCAGACAAGGTTGAACCTGAGACGCGCGAAGAAACCCAGGGCGATCCTGATAGCCAGCCGCTGGAAAACTTTGCTACCAATCTTAATCAACGCGCACGTCAGGGCATGATTGATCCACTGATTGGCCGCGATGACGAAATTGAACGCGTGATACAAACCCTGTGTCGTCGCAGAAAAAACAATCCTTTACTCGTTGGTGAGGCGGGTGTTGGTAAGACCGCGCTTGCCGAAGGGCTGGCGAAAAAGATTGTCGACAAGGAAGTGCCGGACATACTCAAGGAAGCGGTTATTTATTCGCTCGATCTGGGTTCGCTGGTGGCAGGCACCAAGTATCGCGGTGATTTTGAAAAGCGCCTGAAAGGCGTGCTGAAACAGCTCAAGAGCAAACCCGGTTCGGTATTGTTTATCGATGAAATTCATACCATCATCGGCGCCGGTTCAGCGTCCGGCGGTGTCATGGACGCGTCCAATTTAATTAAACCGATGCTGGCTTCAGGTGAACTGAAATGCATCGGTTCCACCACCTATGCAGAATTTCGCAGTGTGTTTGAAAAAGATCATGCACTGGCGCGTCGTTTCCAGAAAATCGATCTGGCGGAGCCCAGTGTTGATGAAACGGTTGAAATTCTCAAAGGTTTGAAAACACGCTTTGAAGAACATCATGATGTTAAGTACAGCAGCAATGCTTTACGCGCAGCTGCAGAACTGTCCGAGCGTTATATCATGGACCGGTTTTTACCTGACAAGGCCATTGATGTGATCGATGAGGCCGGTGCCAATCGTCGTTTACACGGCAAGCCAGGCAAGAAATCGGTCAATGTCACTGACATCGAAAATATTGTGGCCAAAATTGCGCGTATTCCGCCGAAAACGGTTACCACTTCAGATACCGAAGTGTTGAAGCATCTGTCACGTGATTTAAATCTGACCGTGTTTGGTCAGGAAAAAGCGATCGATACTTTGACCACCGCGATTCGCATGGCGCGTTCGGGCCTGGGTGATCCGGAAAAACCGATCGGTTCATTTCTGTTCGCAGGTCCAACCGGTGTAGGTAAAACCGAAGTCACTCGTCAGCTTTCAAAAATTATGGGTGTCGAATTGCTGCGTTTCGATATGTCGGAATACATGGAGCGGCATACTGTGTCACGTTTGATCGGTGCGCCTCCGGGTTATGTCGGGTTTGACGATGGTGGTCTGCTCACGGAAGCGGTGACCAAGCATCCGCACGCGGTGGTTTTGCTCGATGAAATCGAAAAGGCGCACCCCGAAGTGTTTAACATTTTGCTGCAGGTGATGGACCACGGCACCTTGACCGATAGCAATGGCCGCAAAACGGATTTCAGAAACGTGATTCTGATTATGACGACCAATGCCGGCGCGCACCTGATTTCGCGTAGCAGCATGGGCTTTACCGAGCAGAAGAACGAGCTCGACGGCATGGAAGAAATCAAGCGCATGTTTACTCCGGAATTCAGGAATCGCCTGGATGCCATTGTGCATTTCGGTTCGCTGGACGAAAGAACCCTGGCCAGTGTCGTCGACAAGTTCCTGATGCAGCTTGAAATGCAGCTGGACGAAAAGAAAGTGACGCTGGAAGTGGATGCAGAAGCACGGCGCTGGCTGGCAGAAAAAGGCTACGATCCGAAGATGGGTGCACGGCCGATGGCGCGCACGATACAGGATCATGTCAAGAAGCCGCTGGCGAATGAGTTATTGTTTGGCGAACTGGTGCGCGGCGGTAAAGTGCGGGTCAGTGTTCGTAATGGTGAACTCAACATCGAAGTCGAGTCGCTGGAAGCCGCGAAAGCCTGAAAAATCATAAGTCCGCAAACAACGCAAATAAACGCGAATAGTTCTAAAAACACTTATTTGCAGTGCGCCGCAGGCGCACAAACAAAAGCATTAGCGTTTATTTGCGTTCATTAGCGGACTAGATCTAAAAAACTATAATATCAGCCGCAAAACAAAAGGCCTGTGATTCACAGGCCTTTTTTGCGTCTGTCGGGGAGATGTTATTTGGCGCGATAAACGATACGGCCCTTGGCCAGATCGTACGGCGTCAGCTCTACGGTGACCGCGTCGCCGGTCATGATACGGATATAGTGCTTGCGCATTTTGCCGGAAATATGCGCAGTGACTTTGTGGCCGTTCTCGAGTTCGACACGGAACATGGTGTTGGGCAGGGTTTCAATCACCGTGCCTTCCATCTGAATTGCTTCTTCTTTTGCCATATACAACAGTTTGGGTTTACGAATCTGGGGGCTAATTATCGTTAAATTTGAGCCATTAGCAAGGTTTTTCCGCGATTTCTGTATTTCGCCAGCGTTCAGTGGCTGGCGGTGGCCAATTGGGGCAGCATAAACAACGGATCGATCAGGGTCCGGTTGGCATACACAGCAAAGTGCAGGTGTGGGCCGGTGGCGCGCCCGGTCTGGCCGACTTCGCCGATGACCTCGCCCTGTTTCACCACATCACCCGGTTTGACATCAATCCGGCTGAGATGCGCGTACAGGCTGATTATACCTTCTCCGTGATCCAGATAGATCATATTGCCGCTGAAAAAGAATGAGCCACAGTCGATCACGGTGCCAGCAGCAACCGCTTTCACCGGCATACCTTCCGGCGCAGCGATGTCCAGTCCATTGTGTGGTTTGCGCGCTTCCCCGTTGAAAAACCGGCGCAGGCCAAACAGGCTGCTGATCGGTCCATGCACCGGCCAGATAAAGTCGACTTCCGGTGTGGTGTTGCTCCAGACCTTTCGTGCACGCACCTTGCGGACATGCTCCTTGATGATGCGTTTTATATCCTCGGCATTGGGATCGACCTTGCGTTTGTTTTTTATCGTCAGGTGCTGTTCTGGATATTTTTTTGCGACCACGTTTATTTTTTCGATGCGCCGGGTACCGTCCTTGTGTTTGAGAGTGAATTTGTGTTCGCCCAGCCTGGCATTCAGCGATATGCCTGCGATCGCGTACCAGTGACTGTGTTCCCGGAAAACAGCGACGCGTTTGCCATCGAATTTAATCACTGTGCCGGGCTGATAATCGGGCAGGGCCAAGATGGCGATGCCGCCGGGAACCAGCGCCTGTTGCGGCAAGGCCTGAACATTGCCTGACAATACTGCGAACAGGCAAAACGCGCAGAAATAAATACTGAAGAATCTCGATCGGGCGGGGTGCTTTTTAATCATGCGCTACAGTGTACAATTGTTGCTCGTTTCGGAGCAGGTATTTGTTGGATTATTTATCATCTCGTGCGCGTAGTGTAGAACCATTTCACGTTATGGACCTGCTCGCGCGCGCTCAGCAAATGCAGGCGCAGGGCCGTGAGGTGGTGCATCTCGAAGTCGGTGAACCGGATTTTGCCACCGCGCAACCGATTATCGATGCAGGTCTCGCCGCACTACGCGAACAACGCACACACTATACACCTGCGGTCGGTTTGCCGATACTGCGCCAGGCGGTGGCTGATTATTATGCGCGCAAGTTTGCAGTCAAAATCAGCCCCGAGCGGGTGATTATTACCCCAGGTGCATCGGGTGCCTTGCAGCTGGCATTAACCTGTCTGCTCGATGTCGGGGAAGAAGTGCTGCTCAGCGATCCGGGTTATCCCTGCAATCGCAATATTGCACAGTTGCTGGGCATTCAGACGCGATCACTGCCGGTGACCGCAGAAAATCAATACCAGCTCAGCGCGGAACAGATCGAAAATGAATGGCAGGCCGGTACCCGTGCCGCGATGGTATCGAGTCCGTCCAATCCCACCGGTACCCAGATCGAGACTCAGCACATGCAGCAGCTGCTGGCTGCGGTTGCGAAAAAAAACGGGCATCTGATCGTTGATGAGATTTATCAGGGCCTGGTCTACGATGTTGAAGATTACACCGCGCTGCAATATTCCGATGATGTGTTTGTGGTCAACAGTTTTTCGAAATATTTTGGCATGACCGGCTGGCGCCTGGGCTGGATGGTGGTGCCTGAAGCCTTTGTGACTGCGATCGATCGCATGGCGCAGAATCTTTTTCTGGCTGCGCCCACCATGTCACAGTACGCGGCGCTGGCAGCATTTTCCGATGAATCTGAAATCATTTTGCAGCACCGCCGCGAAGAATTTCAGAAACGCCGTGATTATCTGTTGCCTGCATTGCAGAATCTGGGATTCAGCATAGCGATCAGGCCCAGCGGCGCGTTTTATATTTATGCTGATTGCAGTGCGATCACCGATGATGCTTTTAGCTGGTCTTATCAATTTACTCGAGCAGGTGGGTGTGGCGGTCACGCCCGGTATCGACTTTGGTGATTTCAGAGCCAGTCAGCATATTCGTTTTGCTTATACTCGACCTGTTGAGGAATTGCAGCGTGCCGTAGAGCTGATTCAGATGTATTTAAACAACAACCGAAGCTAAATATGATTGGAAATATCGCCAAAATGATCGTTCATCAGGATGCGCCGGTGAGTTATGACCTGCCCATCGGTGACGCTCGCGTCGACATGAATGCCGCCATCGGCAAACAGATCAGCCTGAAATATACGGATGAGATTCATTGTGTGGCCTGTGGCCGTCTGACCAAAAAAAGTTTTAATCAGGGTTATTGCTATCCCTGCTTTCGCTCGCTGGCGGCCTGCGATATGTGCATCATGAAACCGGAAACCTGCCATTTTGATCAGGGCACCTGCCGTGAACCCGAATGGGCGATGCATCACTGCATGCAGCCACATTATGTGTATCTGGCGAATTCATCGGGTATCAAGGTCGGTATTACCCGCGGCAGCCAGGTGCCGACGCGCTGGATCGATCAGGGCGCCACCCAGGCGCTGCCGATTTTCAAAGTGGCGACGCGATTGCAATCGGGCCTGCTCGAAGTCGAAATCAAAAATCATGTGTCCGATCGCACCGACTGGCGCAAAATGCTCAAGGGCGATGCCGAGCCGGTCGACCTGGAAACGTTGCGTGATGAACTGGCGGAAAAAAGTGCGCCCAGAATTGATGAGCTAACGAAGCAGTATGGCGATAGCGCCATTGAGTTTTTGCCCGATGCTGAAGTCACCAGCATCGATTACCCGGTAGAGACGCTATCCTGAGAAAATCAAATCCCTGAATTTTGATAAACAGGCATTGATCGAAGGTCATCTGCAGGGGATCAAGGGGCAATATTTAATTCTCGACACTGGAGTGTTGAATATCCGCAAGTATTCCGGGTATAACATTGAGCTGGAAATCAAATAAGATAGGCAAAGCCCGGTCGTTTTGCCTGATTGGCCAATAGCCAATAATCAATAACAGGAGTCAGATCATCAGCCTTCGAGACGATATTCGCTGTGTTTTTGCCCGCGATCCTGCGGCACGCAATGTGCTGGAAGTGTTAACCACTTATCCGGGTTTGCACGCCCTGATTATGCACCGCATCAGTCATCGCCTGTGGAACTGGCGTCTGAAATGGCTGGCGCGTTTTCTTTCTCACCTGGCGCGCTGGTTCACCGGTATCGAAATTCACCCGGGTGCCAGTATCGGCCAGCGTTTTTTTATCGACCACGGCATGGGAGTGGTGATCGGTGAAACCGCCGAGATCGGTGACGATTGCACCCTGTATCACGGTGTTACGCTCGGCGGTACCAGCTGGGACAAAGGCAAGCGCCATCCCACGCTGATGAATAATGTGGTGGTGGGCGCCGGTGCCAAGGTGCTGGGACCGATTACCATTCATAGCGGCGCGCGCATCGGTTCCAATGCGGTGGTGACGCGCGACGTGCCGGAAAATGGCACCGTGGTCGGTGTGCCCGGCAGACTGGTGCAAAAGCACAGTGGCGAAGAGGCGGTGCAGCAGAAAAACCGGGAAGCGATGGCCGAGAAAATGGGCTTCGATGCTTATGGTGCGACCCGGGATGCGCCTGACCCGGTGGCGGTAGCGATCAATCGCATGCTGGATCATATGCATGCCATGGATGAAAAAATGCAGACCATGTGCGCGGCATTAAAACAGCTCGGCAGCGAGATCGATGTCAGTAATCTGCCTGATCTGGGCCCTTGCCAGCTCGGCACAGGTGAGGCCGAGGAGGAAGAAGCTGAGAAGATTATCGGTGAATAGGGCGCTTGATCTGCCAGGAATGATTCTCATTAATACCTGAGTAAAACCGTCGGGTAAATACTTGACTAAAATAGTCGGGATTAGTTAAAATAAGCCTGTTTTATGAGCAACAGCTGAGGCAGGTTTATATGCGTTTGACTACTAAAGGTCGCTATGCCGTGACGGCGGTGCTGGATCTCGCGTTCCACCAGGAAAACGGGCCGGTCTCTCTGGCCGCGATTTCGGAACGGCAGTGTATTTCACTTTCCTACCTCGAGCAACTGTTTGCCAAGCTGCGTCGTAATGGTGTGGTCACCAGCACCCGTGGCCCTGGAGGCGGTTACAGCCTGCAGCGCAAGTCCAGCGAAATCAGTGTCTCCGATATCATTCTCGCGGTGGATGAAAGCTGCCAGATCACCGGTTGTGATGAGGTGGAATCCTGCAGCGGTGGTGATTACCAGTGCCTGACCCACGATCTATGGCAGGAACTGAGCAATGAGATTCGCTCGTTTCTCGATGGCATTACCCTGGCCGAAATCATGAGCAGCAAAACCGTGCGCGAAGTGTCATTGCGCCAGGACACTGCGAGCGCGCTCGCACACTGAGTCCGGGTCGGTCGGCCATCATGGTATATCTCGATCATAACGCAACTACGCCCCTGCACCCCGAGGTGCTGACAGCGATGCAGCCCTACCTGGGTGAAGTGTGCGGTAATGCATCGAGCCTGCATCGCTACGGCCGTTTGCACAGCGATGCCATTGCCCAGGCGCGCGCGCAGGTGGCGGCACTGGTGGGCGCGCGAGCCGAGCAGGTGGTGTTTACTTCCGGTGGTACCGAGGCGAACAATCTGGTGCTCAAGGGTTTTGCCGCAGCTATGCCGGATGCACGCATCGCGGTCAGCAACATAGAACACATGTCGATGCTGGAACCCGCGCAGTTTTTATCGCGGCATGGTAACCAGATCGACTGGATCGAAAGCGATGCGCAGGGGTGTATCACGCCAGAAGCATTGCAGAAAAATTTACACCCCGATACGCGACTGGTATCGGTGATGGCGGCGAACAATGAAACCGGAGCGATTCAGGACATTACTGCGCTTGCCGCCATCGTGCGAAAGCAGGGCGCGTTTATGCACAGCGATGCATCGCAGGCAGCGGGCAAGATGCCGATCAGTTTTAACGACAGCGGTGTGCACGCGATGACTCTTTCAGCGCACAAGTTTAATGGTCCGCTGGGTGCAGGTGCGCTGATTATAGATTCAGCGCTGCCACTGAAATCGATTTTGCACGGTGGTTCGCAGGAAAAAGGTTTGCGCCCGGGCACCGAGAACGTGCCTGCCATCGTTGGTTTTGGCAAAGCCGCCGAGCTGGCCAAAGCGGAGCTCGAAACGCGCATGCAACACGCGCGTCAGTTACGTGATGCACTCGAAGCCGAGTTGCGTGCTTTTGCCAATGTGAAGATTTTTGCCGAGCACAGTCATCGTTTATCGAACACAGTGCAGTTCGGAATTACCGGTTTCGATGGTGAAACCCTGTTGATGCAACTGGATCGCAAAGGGTTTGCGGTCTCCAGTGGTTCAGCGTGCACCAGCGGTAAAACCGAAGCCAGTCATGTGCTCAGGGCGATGCAGGTGCCGAATGCGTTTGCGCTCGGCGCGGTACGGGTCAGTTTTGGTATGAATAATACTCGCGCGGATGTCGATGCTCTGGTCAAAGCCCTGGCCGACATCATGCCGATGCAGAACAGCGCTGTCATGCTGGCAGCGAATCTTTAATCGATACAGCAACAAGGTTATAAAAGTGACACAGGAAACAAAGATGACGAAACCCATCTACCTCGACTACAGCGCGACGACCCCGTGCGACGAACGTGTCGTGGCAGAGATGATCAAATACCTGGGCCCGGAGTCGTCCTACGGCAACCCGGCCTCGCGCAGTCACAGCTACGGCTGGACCGCGGAAGCGGCGGTGGAACAGGCGCGATCACAGGTCGCCGATCTGGTCGGCGCGGACCCGCGCGAAATCGTGTTCACCTCGGGTGCGACCGAAAGCGACAACCTCGCGCTCAAAGGCGCCGCGCACTTTTACCAGAAACGCGGCAAACACATCGTCACCTGCAAAACCGAACACAAAGCGGTACTGGACACCTGCCGCCAGCTGGAACGCGAAGGCTACGAAGTCACCTATTTAGATCCGTTACCTAACGGCCTGATCGATCTTGAACAATTCAAAGCCGCGCTCAGAGACGACACCATCCTCGCCTCGATCATGCACGTGAACAACGAAATCGGCGTGATCCAGGACATCGCCGCGATCGGCAATCTCTGCCGTGAACGCAACATCATCTTTCACGTCGACGCCGCACAAAGCGCCGGCAAGGTGCCGATCAACCTCGCCGAACTGCCGGTCGACCTGATGAGCTTCTCCGCGCACAAGATCTACGGCCCCAAAGGCATCGGCGCGCTCTACGTGCAGCGCAAACCCCGAATCCGCATCGAAGCCCAGATGCACGGCGGCGGCCACGAACGCGGCATGCGCTCGGGCACCCTGGCCACGCACCAGATCGTCGGCATGGGCGAAGCCTTCCGCATCGCCCAAGCCGAAATGGCCGCCGAGAACGAACGCCTGCTGACCTTAAGAAACCGCCTCTGGGACGGCGTCAAAGACATGGAAGAAGTGTATATCAACGGCGACCTGGAACAGCGCATCGCCGGCAACCTGAACATCAGTTTCAACTTCGTCGAAGGCGAATCGCTGATGATGGCCTTAAAAGACGTCGCGGTCTCCAGCGGATCGGCCTGCACCTCGGCCAGCCTCGAGCCCAGCTATGTCTTGAGAGCGCTGGGTCGCAACGACGAACTGGCACACAGCTCGATGCGCTTCACCCTGGGCCGTTACACCACGGCAGAAGACATCGACACCACGGTCGCGCACGTGCGCACAGCGGTCGAAAAGCTCAGAGAACTGTCCCCCTTATGGGACATGTACAAAGAAGGCATCGACCTTGAAAGTGTCAAATGGGCTGCGCATTAAATGCGCATAGCGCATTTAATGCGAATGAACAGTGAACAGTGAACAGTGAACAGTGAAAAATGAACAACAAAAGAACAGTCGAAAGTAAAAAGCCCGGCTTTTAATTTTTCACTTATTCGTTTTTCACTTTTCACTTGTAACAGCAACGAATGAAGTAAAACAGCGTCTAAAAACCAGACGCAAACACTAGAGACAAGAAGAGGCACACCACCATGGCTTACAGCGAAAAAGTATTAGACCACTACGAAAACCCGAGAAACGTCGGCAGTTTTGGTAAAGACGACGAGAATGTCGGCACCGGCATGGTGGGGGCGCCGGCCTGTGGCGATGTGATGCGCCTGCAGATCAAGGTCGGTGATAATGGAATCATCGAAGACGCGGTGTTCAAGACCTACGGCTGTGGCAGTGCGATTGCCTCCAGCTCCTTGCTGACCGAATGGGTCAAGGGCAAGACCCTGGACGAAGCCAAAGCGATCAAGAACACGCAGATCGCCGAAGAACTGGCCCTGCCGCCGGTCAAGATCCATTGTTCGGTACTGGCCGAAGATGCGATCAATGCGGCGATCGATGATTACAGAAAAAAACACGCGCAATAAGTTTGCGATAAACACGTTTACGAGAACGACAGAGGACTGAGATGGCTATTACAATGACTGAACCTGCTGCAGCACGCGTTAAAACATTTCTTGCTAATCGCGGCAAGGGTGTGGGTATGCGCGTTGGTGTCAAGACCAATGGTTGTTCGGGTATGTCCTATGTGCTCGAGTTTGTCGATGAAATTAATCCTGAGGACGAAGTCTTTGAAGTTAATGGCGTCAAGATCGTTGTCGACAAAAAAAGCCTGGTTTATGTCAATGGCACCGAAGTGGATTTTATCAAGGAAGGCCTGAATGAGGGATTCAAGTTCAACAACCCGAATGAAAAGGGCCAGTGTGGATGTGGTGAAAGCTTTACCGTATAAGCCTGCGATATAAGCTTTCGCATTTCCGCGCATACTTCTATGCGTGTGCATGTCAGTCGATTGCGAAAACCTGACTGATTATGAGCAACGATTTACTTACACAAAATTTCTACCAGTTATTTGATATGCCGGTTGCATACGAGATCGATATGGATCATCTGCAACAGCATTATCGTACCCTGGCGCAATTGACCCATCCTGATAAGTTTGCCAGCGCAGGTGATCAGGAACGCAGAATTTCGATGCAGCAATCCTCGTGGATCAACAAGGCTTTTCAGACCCTGAAAGATCCGATTGAGCGTGCAGTGTATCTGCTGCAATTGAAGGGCGTTGACGTCAAGATGGACAACGAAACCACAATGGACGCCGCGTTTTTAATGCAGCAGATGGAATTACGAGAAGCGCTTGAAGATGTGCATCAGCAGGATGATCCGCTCGCGTTTCTTGATGCGGAGCTTGCGAAGGTAAAATCCAGCATGCAGTCATTGTCGCAGGAATTTTCAACTGCTTATCAGGCTGATGCTGTTGATGAAGCCAAAGAGTGTCTGCGAAAAATGCAGTTCATGCAAAAAGCACGCAAAGAAATCGAAACCCTAACAGCAAAAATTGAAGACGAGTTGTTTTAATCATGGCTTTATTGCAAATATCAGAACCCGGACAGTCTACCGCACCGCACCAGCATCGGCTCGCGGTCGGGATTGATCTTGGCACTACCAATTCACTGG
>CAVRHW010000004.1:0-122517 GCA_963721085.1 uncultured Gammaproteobacteria bacterium | reverse complement strand
TTGCTCATTACATTTGATTAGTGCTGATGGAAAAGCTGTGTATCCTTATGTAGGCTTATCCATTTCAGGTGTGCCACATATTAGCGAGTTCTCAAAGGAACAGATTACGGTTGATGCGCAGGAACGAAAGGCGCACCCAATGGTTGCGCAGAGGATACGAATTAATGGCGCGGCCGCCAGTATCCTGAATATTGATTCAATCGCTTCAATGCTTAAAAAGGCTGCGGTTTAACCCGGAGCCAAATTTATGGCTTCCGTGCTTTAGCCCAGGTCACCCCATAATGCCTGCAAAGCCGCAATGCAGGCTATGCTGGCAGTCTCTGTGCGCAGAATTCTCGGCCCAAGACTCACACCAGTAAAGCCATGTTTTTCTGCCAGTTCGATTTCAATTTCTGTCAGGCCGCCTTCGGGTCCGATTAGCAGAACAATTTCCTCTGCTTTATCGAGCGCGCGAAGTGAAGTGCTGGCCGTGGGGTTCAGGACCAGCTTTAATCCAGGCATTGTTTGTTGCAGTGTGGTTTCCAGTGTAGATACGGTATCAAGCTTAACAAGTTGACTGCGGCCAGACTGTTCGCTGGCACTTATGATAATTTGTTGCCAGTGATCGAGTTTCTTTTTCTTTCTTTCGGTATCTAGACTGATGTTCGTGCGATTGCAGAGCACGGGTGTAATTTTATCAATACCCAGTTCGGTTGCTTTTTGAATGCTTAGATCCATACGGTCGCCGCGCGATACACCCTGTAGCAGGTGAATACGCAGCGGTGATTCCCTGTGACATTCGGTCATTGCGTTAATACGTATGCTGGCGGCTTTCTGGTTTTCATCGAGCAGGACGCAATCGTATTCGTGTGCGCTGTTGTTGAAAACCGTGATTTCTGCACCCGCTTTCATTCGCAGTACGCGTATTAAATGATGCGATGCTGTTTTATCCAGCACCACTGTGCTGTTCACAGCAAGCTCAGCAGCATAATAAATGCGAGTAGTACGCACTGGTTAAGGATGATAGGTCTTGAGTTGCTGCCAGATAGCGAGGGTGGCGTCAGCCTGATTCAGGGTATAAAAATGTAATCCAGGCGCACCCTGTTCGAGCAGACGGCGACAAAGATCGCTGACTACATCACAACCGAAATCTTTGAGGCTTTCCGCATCATCCTGAAAAGCTTCAAGTTGTAACCGGATCCAGCGCGGAATCTCGGCGCCGCAGGCATCTGAAAATCGAGTCAGGCTGGCAAAGTTGGTGATCGGCATGACACCGGCGGTGACAGGAATACCAAGTTTAGCCCTGTCGCATTTATCAACAAAACGTAGATACGAGTCGATATTATAAAAATACTGGGTAATCGCTGAATTCGCACCGGCTTTTACTTTTTGCGCGAAAAAGTCGAAATCACTTTGTGGCGAAACCGATTCCGGGTGATATTCGGGATAGGCTGCAACCTCGATATGAAAGTGGTCACCACTGTGTTCGCGGATAAAGCTGATTAGCTCGTTGGCGTGTGCGAAATCACCCGATATCTTTTTGCCAGAATCATTTGTATGAGGTATGTCACCGCGCAGTGTTACCAGTCGGTTGATCCCGATTTCAACATAGGTATCAAGCAGGCCTGAGATCTCGGCTTTGCTTGAGCCTATACAGGAAATATGAGGAACTACATTGCGGGCTCCATCCGTCATCAGAGCGTTGACTGTTTCCAGTGTGCGATCACGGGTGCTGCCGCCAGCACCGAAGGTGACAGAAAAAAATGCGGGTTGTATTTTCTCCTGCTAGCTGGTGACGAACCGCGCACAGTTTTTCCATGCCGACATCCGTTTTCGGCGGGAAAAACTCACAGCTAAACACAGGCGTGTTTTTCTTATCGCTACTCATTGTGCGTTACTTGCTTAGTAACGATAGTGGTCGGGCTTGTACGGGCCCTCGACCGGCACATCGATGTAGTCTGCCTGCTGTTGTGTCAGTGTGCTCAGGTATGCGCCAACTTTGTCCAGATGCAGACGTGCCACTTTTTCATCGAGAATCTTGGGCAGGATATAAACTTCGTTTTTGTATTCCTCGGCACTGAGTGAAAAACTCGATCTGCGCCATCACCTGGTTGGTGAATGAGGCTGACATCACAAAGCTTGGGTGACCGGTAGCGCAACCAAGATTGACCAGACGACCTTTGGCGAGAACAATAATACGTTTGCCATCAGGGAATATAACGTGGTCAACCTGAGGTTTGATTTCTTCCCACTGATATTTTTCCAGCGAAGCGATATCAATTTCAGAATCGAAGTGGCCGATGTTACAAACGATGGCTTCGTTTTTCATTGCCGCCATGTGGTCATGGTTGATCACGTTCATGTTGCCGGTGGTGGTGACAAAAATGTCGCCCTGCTTGCAGGCATCATTCATGTCGACCACGCGGTAACCTTCCATCGCGGCCTGCAGTGCGCAGATCGGATCGATTTCGGTGACCCACACGGTAGCGCCCATGCCGCGGAATGCCTGGGCGCAGCCTTTGCCAACATCGCCATAACCGAGTACCACGCAGATCTTGCCCGCGATCATCACGTCGGTGGCGCGTTTGATGCTGTCGATCAGGGATTCGCGGCAGCCGTAGAGGTTGTCGAACTTGGACTTGGTGGCGGAGTCGTTGACGTTCATTGCCGGGAACAATAACTGGCCTTTTTTCATCATTTCATACAGGCGGTGCACACCGGTGGTGGTTTCTTCGGTAACACCCTTGATGCTGGCAGCAATTTCCTGCCACATGCCCGGGCTGGATTTGAAGTTGCGGTCTAATACGCCGAGTACCGCTTTCCATTCTTCATTATCATCGGCTTTGGCTTTGGGTACGGCGCCGGCTTTTTCGTATTCCACGCCCTTGTGCACCAGCAGGGTGGCATCACCGCCGTCATCCAGAATCATGTTGGGCAGTTTGCCGTCGGGCCATTTCAGCGCCTGTTCGGTGCACCACCAGTATTCTTCCAGGGTTTCGCCTTTCCAGGCATACACAGGAATGCCCTGCGCTGCGATCGCAGCCGCGGCATGGTCCTGGGTAGAGAATATATTGCACGATACCCAGCGCACTTCGGCGCCGAGTGCGACCAGCGTTTCGATCAATACCGCGGTCTGGATGGTCATGTGCAGGCTGCCCATGATACGAGCACCTTTCAGTGGTTGCGCGGCACCATATTCTTCGCGCAACGCCATCAGGCCCGGCATTTCGGTTTCGGCAATCTTGATTTCTTTGTGGCCCCAGTCAGCCAGCGAAATGTCAGCGACCTTGTAATCGCTAAAACTGGAATCGACAACAGCATTCATAAGCTCATCTCCTAATGGTTAAGAAATGAGCGCCGTTGATTAAGGACCATGCTCTGCCGGTGCAGCAGAGTGTCGGTAATCGTTCTGAGCCTGACCCTTAAAACTTGCAGGGCTGCAGCGCTCCTCAGAAAAGTGAATTATGCATCAAACCCCGAGCAAAATCGAGGTTTGTAGCTCTGAGATATCACCATGGCAGGTCTCACCCAAGAGCTTCATAGACTTTACTCCGCACATGGAAGCGCCAATATTCTCAATATATATGAAAATGGAAAACCGTTTAGAGAAATCGCATTATCTCTGCGTTCGTGCTCTGACAGACCATGGAAGGTATCTTTTTGATTTTATAGCTGTTATAGATTGCTTAAGTCCTGCGGCATCGCGCAAGGCATCGGCCTTGTCGGTTTTTTCCCAGGTGAAATTGGGCTCCTCGCGGCCAAAATGCCCATAAGCAGCAGTGGCATGGTAGATCGGACGCAGCAGATCCAGCATCTTGATCAGGCCCTTGGGTTTGAGATCAAAGAATTCGCGCACCAGCTGTACGATGCGGTCATCGTCGATTTTGCCGGTACCAAAGGTCTGTACCGAGATCGAGGTCGGCTCGGCAACGCCGATCGCGTACGACACCTGGATTTCACATTTATCGGCAAGACCGGCAGCGACGATGTTTTTCGCCACGTAACGGCCCGCATAGGCCGCTGAGCGGTCGACCTTGGACGGGTCCTTGCCAGAGAATGCACCGCCGCCGTGGCGTGCCATACCGCCGTAGGTGTCGACGATGATCTTGCGACCGGTGAGACCGCAGTCACCGACCGGGCCACCGATGACAAATTTGCCGGTCGGGTTGATGAAATATTTGGTGTCGCTGCTCAGCCATTCAGCAGGCAGTACCGGTTTGATGATTTCTTCCATCACTGCTTCACGCAGGGATTTGGTGTCGATATCGGGATCGTGCTGGGTGGACAGCACCACCGCATCGATCGCCACCGGCAGGCCATTTTCATAGACAAAAGTGACCTGGCTTTTGGCGTCCGGACGCAACCAGGGCAGGACACCGGATTTGCGGATTTCGGACTGACGTTTCACCAGCCGATGCGCATAGGTAATCGGTGCTGGCATCAGTACCGAGGTTTCATTGCTGGCGTAGCCGAACATCAGGCCCTGGTCGCCAGCGCCCTGTTCGTGGTTATCGCTTTCATCGACACCCTGTGCAATATCAGCAGACTGTTTGTCGATCGAGGTGATCACCGCGCAGGATTCCCAGTCGAAGCCCATATCGGAGTGGTTGTAGCCGATTTCTTTGACGGTGTTGCGAACCACGGTCTGCATATCGACCCAGGCCGAGGTCGTGATTTCGCCGGAGATGATCACCATACCGGTGTTCACCAGGGTTTCGCAGGCGACGCGCGCCTTGTTGTCCTGTTCAAAAATAGCGTCGAGGATAGCGTCGGAAATCTGGTCGGCAACCTTGTCAGGATGGCCTTCGGAAACGGACTCGGAAGTGAAAACGTGTTTGCTCATAATGGTACCTGTCAAATGTAAGACGCAACAAAAAACCCGACTCGCGTGGCGATTCGGGTTTCAGGTAGTTGTACCGTCAACTCGCTTTAGCCAGATTTATATAGCGCCTGCAATCTGAGTCAAATGGGCGCTGAACTGGTGGGGAGCATAGGACCAGACGGCAGCGATGTCAACCGCATGAAATGTATTGTTTAGCGTGCGCCGGTATGGCGTCGATATTCTGCGAGCTCATCTGTGCTCAGGTTCTCGCCACTGGCCATTTTTTCGTGTAGCAGTTCGAAGCGATAGTCCTGGTATTTTTTTATCAGATGCTGGATGACTTCACGATAGACCTCGATGCGTGTTTCGCTGTCCTCAGTGCCCTGAACATTATGTTGCAGTAGTTTTTCCAGAATTGAAAACTCGTCTTTGCCGCGCCAGCGTTCGAGTAATGCCGAACTGCTCAGAGCGGGAGAGTCTTTCAGCGTATGGTAAAGCGTGTGCAGTAGATCCAGGCCCTGCAACGGACTGTTAGCAAAATCATCCGGGATCTCGGCATATTGAGCGAGATCAGGATATTGCAGTAACAAAGCAACCGCATCACGTGTACCGCTCAAGCTGGTTTTTCGGCTGCGGTTGGGCGATTGTGGTTTTTGTGCAGGCTGACTGGCGGGCGCCGAGCCGGCAGCGCTGAGCTTGCTCGCTGCGACACCGACTCGACCTGCCAGTTGTTCGAACAATAAATCACGAAACACGCTGTCAGGCATTTTGGCCAGCAGCGGTTTTGCCAGTTCGGCCAGTCGGGCTTTGCCTTCCTGGGTGCTGGTGTCGGTCTCTTTTTCCAGATGCTGGAATAAAAAATCAGATAAAGGCATCGCGCTGTCGAGACGTTGCTCGAATTTTTCCTTGCCTTCCTTGCGCACCATGGTATCGGGGTCTTCACCGTCAGGCAAAAACAGAAAACGCGCGATCATGCCATCGCGTAGAATCGGCAGCGC
This sequence comes from uncultured Gammaproteobacteria bacterium, assembly GCA_963721085.1. Classification (GTDB taxonomy): domain Bacteria; phylum Pseudomonadota; class Gammaproteobacteria; order SZUA-229; family SZUA-229; genus JASBSR01. The sequence goes on along the minus strand of CAVRHW010000004.1, from coordinate 116,718 downwards.
GTTTTCCAGTGCGCGCCAGGCAGCCTTGATGCCTGCGTTATCGCCGTCGTAACAAAATATAATTTCGCGCACGCTGCGAAAGCTGGTCTGGATCTGTTCGCGTGTGGTTGCGGTACCTAAAGACGCAACGGCATAACCAATACCATGTTGTGCCAGCGCGACCACGTCCATATAACCTTCAACGATGACAATGCGTTTGAGGTCACGCACTGCCTTGCGGGCTTCGTACAGGCCATAGAGTTCAAGGCCTTTGTGAAACACGATGCTTTCGGGTGAGTTTAAATATTTTGGTTCACCCTGGTCGAGTATGCGGCCACCAAAACCGATAACGCGTCCGCGTTTATCAGTGATCGGAAACATGATGCGATCACGAAATCGGTCATAAACGTTATCGGCTGATTTTTCTATCAGCACACCGCTGTCGAGCAGGGCCTTGCGTGTGATGGTATTACTGGCAAGTTTGTCGCCGATAAAACTCCAGCCTTCAGGCGCGTAACCCAGCTGATAGGTTTTGGCAATGTCGCCGGTGAGGCCGCGCTGCTTTAAATACTCGACCGCGCGTGGCGTTGTTTTGAGTTGTTGCTGGTACAGTTGTGCGCATTGTTCCAGCGCGTCGTATATGTTCTGGCGTTCATCTTTTTGTGATTTCAGATGCTCGGGAATATTTTCACGCGGTACATCAAGATTGTATTCGGCAGCGAGTGCTTCGACCGCATCGACAAAATCAAGGTTTTCGTACTCCATCAAAAAACCCAGCGCGGTGCCGTGCGCGCCGCAACCGAAGCAGTGGTAGAACTGTTTGTTCTGGCTGACGGTGAAGGAAGGCGTTTTTTCGTTATGAAAAGGACAGCAGGCAGAATACTCGCGACCTTTCTTTTTCAGTGGTACGCGCGCATTAATCACGTCGACAATGTCGGCGCGCGCAATCAGGTCATCGATAAAATTCTGCGGAATGCGGCCTTTCACGGTGCATTAAGGGATCAGGTTGACGAAAGATAGCTGGCGCGGATTGAAGATGCGCTCGTACTCGACAATCGCGTAACGGTCGGTCATACCAGCAATATAATCGGCAACGCCGCGCGCGTGTCCGTCATCCCCTGCTTTCTGGCGTAGCGCTTCACAGTGTTCCAGTGCTTCTGGCGGCAACACGCGCGCATCATTCATAAACGCGTCAAACAGCGCCTCGATGATAGCGCCTGCCTTCGTGGTCATGCGGTGCACACGATAATGCTGGTACAGGTTTTTGCGCAAAAATTGCTTGAGTTCGAGTTTGATTTCGTCCATTTCTGCACTGAAACTGATCAGGGGTTCCGGTTGTGCGTAAACATCGGCCAGTGACTTAAGATTTGCTGCTTCAATTTTTGCGCGTGAGGTATCGATCACGTCGACTACCATCGTGCTGATCATGCGGCGGATGACTTCGTGAATCATGCGGCGGTCATTTAAACCGGGATATCGCTTCATCACGATGTCGTACTGGCTGCGAAACAGTTCAAGCTTGAGCAGGTCTTCAATTTTGATCAGACCATAACGCAGGCCGTCATCGACGTCGTGATTGGTGTAAGCGGTTTCATCGGAAAGATCGGTGAGCTGTGCTTCGAGGCTGGTCTGGGTTTTGTCAATAAAGCGTTGTGCTACTTCGCCGAGTCGTTGTGCATTTACAACAGAACAATGCTTCAGAACGCCCTGACGGGTTTCAAAAGTTAGATTCAGGCCGTCGAAATCAGCATATTTCTGTTCCAGCTTGTCGACCACTCGCAAAGATTGCAGGTTGTGCTCAAAGCCGCCGTGATTGCGCATGCAATGGTTCAGCGCGGTCTGGCCAGCATGACCGAAAGGGGTGTGACCGAGATCGTGTGACAGTGCGATGGCTTCGGACAGATCTTCGTGCAGGCCGAGTTCGCGCGCGATGCTGCGCGCGATCTGCGCCACTTCCAGTGAATGTGTCAGTCGGGTACGGAACAGGTCGCCTTCGTGATTGACGAACACCTGGGTTTTGTATTCCAGTCGGCGAAACGCGGCCGAATGGATAATACGGTCACGGTCGCGCTGATAATGATTGCGGTAGGTCGGCAGTTCTTCTTCATACAGGCGGCCACGCGATTCGCGGTCGTTGCAGGCGTAGGGCTGGAGATGTCCGCGGTAGCCAGTGTAGTGTTCAGACATAACTGCTCTGAATCGCTTCGCGTAACTGTGTTTCGGTATAGTCATTGGTGACCACTGCGCTGCCTATGTTTTTCATCAGCACCAGCCGCAGCACGCCATCGAGTACTTTTTTGTCTACCGACATCAGTTCGATGAACTGATCGACCGAGAGATCGGCCGGGGCGTGTACCGGTAATTTGGCGCGACGAATCTGGTCGATCACCGCTTCGGTTTGATCAGTGTCCAGCCAGCCCAGAATCTGCGAAAGCCGTGCAGCCATGGCCATGCCGGCGCCGACCGCTTCACCGTGCAGCCACTGGCCGTAGCCCATGCCGTTTTCGATCGCGTGGCCAAAGGTGTGGCCAAGATTGAGCAGAGCGCGCTGGCCGCTTTCGCGTTCGTCTGCGGCCACCACATCGGCCTTGATCTGGCAGGACACTTCGATGGCATAGGCCAGTGCCTGCTGGTCGCGTCGTAGCAGCGCATCCAGGTTGTCGTTGATCCAGTCGAAGAATGAGCGATCACGGATCAGGCCGTATTTGATGATTTCGGCGAGTCCGGCGCACAGTTCGCGCTCGGGCAGAGTATTTAATGTGCTGGTATCAGCGATCACCGCGCGCGGCTGGTAAAACGCGCCGATCATGTTCTTGCCCAGCGCATGATTGACCCCGGTTTTGCCGCCCACCGAAGAATCCACCTGTGACAGCAGGGTGGTGGGGATCTGGATCAGGTTGACCCCGCGCTGGTAGCTGGCGGCAGCAAACCCCGCCATATCGCCTACCACGCCGCCTCCGAGGGCGATAATAGTGGTATTGCGGTCCAGGTGATGGCTCAGGCAGGCGTCATAAATACGGTTCAGCACTTCGAGATTTTTGTATTCTTCACCATCGGGCAGGATCACGCTTTCGTGGCGGATGCCGCTGAGCATGGCGCTGACCTTGCTGAGGTATAACGGCGCCACGGTTTCATTGCTGACGATCAACGCGGATTTGCCAGGGATGTGTTTCTGTAGCAGTGCGCTCTGGCCGAGCAGGGCGTCGCCTATATAGATCGGGTAGCTGCGCTCACCGAGGTCAACAGTCAGTTGTTTCATGTATTGCTAGCCGCAGAATCAGGATTGAGAACCGTTTTTGTTCAGATGGTCGATCTGGTCAATGATAGCCTGTATCACGTTGCGTATCGAGGTGTTGCTGGTATCGACAGTGAAATTTGCAGTTTCGCGATACAGTGGTTCGCGCTGTTCCATGATTTGCCTGAGTACGGTGCGTGGATCCTGGCCGGAGTGTAGCAAAGGGCGGTTCTGGTCTTTGCTGGTGCGCTCGACCAGGGATTTGAGGTCACTGTGTAAATAAATCACCAGGCCGCGCTGCGCCAGTGCCTTACGGTTGTCAGCATTGAGTATCACGCCGCCACCGGTGGCCAGCACCAGATTGTCCTGCAGGGTCAGTTCATCGATAACTGCCTGCTCGCGCTTGCGAAAACCGTCTTCGCCTTCTTTTTCGAAGATCAGTGGAATATCTGCGCCGGTGCGCTCTTCGATGACACGGTCGCTGTCGAGAAACTGCATGCCCAGTTTGCGCGCGAGCTGGCGCCCGATCGTGGTTTTACCTGCCCCCATGGGGCCGATGAGAAAGATGCTGGTGTTGTGTTTCGCCATAAAAAAGCGGCCTGGTTAGCAGGCCGCTTAGTATAGGGTGAGAAGCTCAGCAGGTCACGCGCAGGTTAAAGAGACGGTTGTCACATTTGTACCTGACATTGTGCCTGTGTAACTAAGCGCTATAGTGAAAGTGACTCTTTCAGTATTTTAGGCGTAACAAAGATCAGCAGTTCGGCTTTTTCATTATTAACCAGTGTGTGCTTGAAGAAATAACCGATCAATGGCAGGTCGCCGAGGAACGGTACTTTGTCTACTTCATTGCGGGTGGTCTGTTCATAGATACCACCGAGTACGATGGTGTCCGCATTGTTTACCAGTACCTGGGTACCGACTTCACGCGTGTCGATGCTCGGGATGCCGGCAAAAATCTGGCCTACAGCGTCTTTCTTGACCGAAAGATCCATGATGATTTTATCGTCCGGTGTAATGTGTGGTGTCACCTTGATACTCAGTACCGCTTTTTTGAATTCCACCTGGGTTGCGCCACTGGAAGAGGCTGACAGATATGGAATTTCGACACCCTGTTCGATAAACGCTTCATGGCGATCGGATGTGACCACACGTGGACTGGAAATGATCTCGCCCTTGTTTTCAGCCTGTAGAGCCGAGATTTCAAGATCCAGCAGGTTGCCACCGTTCAACACCGCAAAAGCAATGCTGCCCGCGGCTGCCCCTGAAGTTGGCAGGTTGACATTGAGGCGGTCGGAACTTAAAGGTAAGTCCGCCAGGAGAAAGCGTACCGCTTGGTCGCAAAGCTGTCGCATAGCAGTACCGGTTTCGTTTATGCCGCCACTGGTAACATAGCCATTGGCCGGGCCGTTGGTTGCAACACGGCTGACACCAAAGCGAGATCCCAGTTCCTTGGTGAAAAGATCATTGGCGATAACGATACGCGACGAAATCATGACCTGGCGAATAGGGACATCAAGCTTGGTCAGGATACGTCTAACTTCGTTGATCACTTCTTCGGTATCCTTGACGATCAGCGTATTGGTGCGCTGGTCAACAATGACGCTGCCGCGCGGCGATAGCAATGAGCCGCCCGTGGCACCCGCGGCGCCAGAATCACTGCCACCTCCGGAAGAGCCACCGGAAGAGCCAGAACCGCCACCTTTCGATTTGAACAAGGGAGCAAGGTCTGTGACTTTGGCGAAGTTGATAGTGAAATACTCGGTGCGCAATGGCGCTAATTCAGTCACTGCCTGCGATGCCTCAAGATCAATTTTTTCCTGGGCAGCAATTTCTGCGCTGGGTGCGACCAGTACAACATTGCCCGATTCGCGTTTGGACAGACCTTTTGCTTTAAGAATAATGTCCAGCGCCTGATCCCAGGGGACGTTCTTCAGGCGTAAAGTGACATTACCGGTCACCGAGTCGCTGACAACAATATTCAGGCCGGTAAAATCAGCAATCAGCTGCAACACGGCGCGCACAGGAATATCCTGGAAATTAAGAGACAGTCGTTCACCCGTGTAACCAAATTTGGCTTTTTTCTGCTCACTGAGAACTTCTTTGCTCACTGGTTTCAGTTCGATGGTGAAGACATTGTTGGCCTGGTAAGCAACGTGCTCGAAGTTGCCATTGACCGGGGTAATTTCAATACGGGTATTACCATTTTTCTCAAAGCTGCTGACGCTTTTCACGGGTGTTGCAAAATCCAGAACGTCAAGCGTCTGGCGCAGCTTGTCAGGTAGTTTGGCGCCGATAAACTTGACGACCACCTTTCCGAATTCCTCGGTGATATCCGTTGGGATGTTGGTCTGGTTCAGGGTTACGATCACACGGCCTTCACCCTTGCTGCCACGACGAAAATCGATATTTTTGATACCGCGAACCCGGTCAGAAAAGCGTGCTTCACTGTCAGGTGCCGAATTACCCGCAACGGGGTTCTGGGTAAAGCCAGCGCCATTGGCTTCGCTGTCGAGCGTAATGATTACATTTTTGCCTTCGGTCGTGATTTGATACGGCACGACTTCTGTAAGATTAAGAATGACGCGAGTTTTGTTTTTAGCAGTAATCGCAGTCAGTGATTGAGCTATGCCTATACCGATTGGCTGGGCGCGCTTAGTCAGTGTGCTGCCGGTATTGGCAAAATCAAAAGCAATGCGGGCAGGATTATCGATGGTAAAACTCAATGGTTTTACGGAATGTTCCGACATGGACAGAATGATCTGCAAACGATTACCAGGTATCGTATTGTACTGAACACTTTCGATTGCGTTGTTAGCTATAGCAAGTGTGCTCATCATGCATAGCAGTACAAACGCAATTAGTTTGCTCAGACTCGAGATGAGCGAAATGCTGTTATTTTGAGTTTTTGTAGTTTTCATATCCCGCTCCGCGCGTTACTTAGTTCCAATGGCTATAGAGGCATCTCGTTCGATATAACCACCTATGCCATCAGGTACAATTTCATTCAAACGTATATCAGTATCGGTAATCTCAGTGATACGACCTTCGTTCTGGCCCATGTAATCACCCACCTGGACCCTGTGCACAATACCCTGTGGATCCTTGATCAAGCCCCAAAGATTCTTTTTCTGCTCCAGAATGCCGACCATAGATAGCGTGTCCAGTGGAAAGGCTTCAAGTGGTTCGCGAGGGCGATTTCTGTCAGGCCGCAAAGAATTTGCCGCTGTTTTGGGTTTTTGTTGCAGGTCGGCACTGGGCTCGAAGGGATCGCGCAGTTTTTCGGCAGAATAAGTGAAATTCTTATACGGCTCAAACTGAGGGATCGGTTTAACATTGCCGACATGCATGGCTTTGGTCGCCTTGATAAACTGGTAAAGATCATCATTGTTATTACTACAGGCGCTAACCAGCAGAGCACATGTGCAAATAGTCATTATCTGAGCAGTTCGGGTGGATAGAATTTTCATTTCTTCTTCCCCTTCTTGCTTTTGGCTATTTTGGCTTGCTCTGACTCGTCCAGATATTGATAGGTAACAGCAGTGACTTCCATCTGTAATTTAACACCGCTCTTCTTGTCGGCGGGCTCAATTTTTATATTTTTCAGAGTGACGATACGGGGCAATGCGGCTACGCCACTGACAAATTGGGCAAACTGGTGGTAGCGTCCGGTGACTTTTAACTTGATCGGGTATTCAGCGTAGAATTCTTTGGGAACAAGTCCTTCAGGTTTGAAATAGTCAATTTCGAGCCCGCTCGAAATACCGGTCTGTGAAATATCGGTCAGCAATGTTTCGATTTCTGTTTTATTTGGGAGCTGGCGAAGCAGTGCGCCGAACGAGTTCCGCATATCTTTAAGCTGTTCTTTGTAAGCATCCAGATTCGCGGCCTTGGCCTGTTTTTCGCTGAAAGTCTGACGCAGGGTCTGTTCCTGTGCTTTGGCATTTTTAAGTGTATTAAGCTGGCTGGTTGTATCCAGAAAATAAGCAGCAACAGCCACCAGAACGCAGACCAGAATGATTAAAACCGTTTTGACCGGCCAGGGCGCCATACCGATTTTCTTAAAATCGATATCATTCAGGTCGATTTCATTTAGTTTGGATAAATCCATCAGCTTTTATCCTTCTCATCTTTATTGTCTTTGGGTGTGGATTGCGATGTGGTGATTTCGAAATCGCTGCTTCTGAGTGTGCCTTTCTTGGATTCAATGACATTGAGCTTGGGCGTCGACAGCCATTTTGAAGCGTCGATGTTGCGCATGTAGGCTGAAACACGACCGTTGGATTCTGCGACACCTTTGATAGTTAATTTGTCTCCATTTTGCTTGATGGAGGTTAGATACAGGCCGTCAGGCACTGTGCGTACGAGCTCATCGAACAGATGCACAATTTGTGGGCGTTGCCGTTGCAAGGACTGGATGATCTCCATACGTGAGAGCAGCTTGGACTTGGTTTCTTCGAGGCCCTTGATTTCTTTCAAGGAAATATCCAGTTTGCTGATTTCGCTTTGTAAAATCTGGTTGCGCCCATATTGATGATCGATGTCACGCGAAATATTGAAATGCACCAGCGCCTACCACTGCGCAGGTCATGAATGCGCATAGCCCTGTTAATGTAGCAAACTGTCGTGTCTGTTCCCTGAGCAGTTCCTCGCGCCAGGGCAGCAGGTTAATCTTCGCCATTAGTCAAAACTCCTCATCGCAAGTCCACAGGCAATCATCAACGAAGGCGCATCTTTGCTTAAGGCCTGCGGATTGACTTTGGATGATAACGACATTTTTGCAAATGGATTGGCAATCACGGTCGGGGTATCGAGTTGTGATTCCACCAGTTCGTCGATACCCGGAATCGACGCACAGCCGCCAGCCAGTGCGATCAGATCAACCGAGTTGTGCTGACCTGCGGTATAGAAAAATTGCAGAAAACGGCTGACCTGCTGCGCAATCGTTTCCTTGAATGGTTCGAGTACTTCAGGGATATAGTTATCGGGCAGACCGCCTTCTTTTTTCAGGCGGCCGGCTTCTTCGTAGGCCAGGCCATAACGACGCATAATTTCTTCGGTCAGCTGTTTGCCACCAAAACTTTGTTCGCGGGTATAGATGAGCTGGTTGTTCTCGACCACATTGAGGCTGGTCATGGTGGCGCCGATATCAATCACGGCAATAATTTTATGTTCATCCCAGTCCGGGATGTCAGATGTTATCAATGCGGAGGAGTGTTCGATGGTGTAGGCCTCGACATCGACAATTTTGGGCGTCAGGCCGCCCAGTGTTAAAGCGTCTGTTCTGAGTTCGATGTTTTCGCTGCGTGACGCTGCCAGTAGCACATCGACGGTCTCGGGGTTGTTCTGGGTGGGGCCCATGACCTCAAAATCGAGGTTAATTTCTTCCAGTGGGTACGGAATATACTGGTCCGCCTCGACCTGGATACGTTCTTCCAGTTCGCTGTCGCTGAGTGCTGCCGGCATGGTAATGATCTTGGTAATCACTGCAGAGCCAGCCACGGCGACGGCCGCCTGTTTTACCTTGGTACCCGAACGTTTTACCGCCTTCTGGATGGTTTCACCCACGGCTTCAACATCCTGTATGTTTTTTTCAGAGACAGCATTGTCTGGCAGGGGCTCGATGACCAGACTCTGGACTTTATAGTGATCCCCGTCCTGTGCCAGCTCCAGCAGTTTGACCGAAGTCGAACTGATATCGAGGCCCAGAATCGCGGGTTTTGTGCGGTTCAGCAGAAACACTGTACTCCCCTAATCCATTTATATTTAAGATAGTTATAGGATATATATATTTTTTTGCATTAAATGATAGACGCAACTGCCCAAAATTACTAGCTTATAAAGTGCTGCGTATCGCTTAATCGGGAGTGAACGATTATAATTCCACACCCTCAAAATGCCTGTATCTGGTCAAGGACTTGTGAAACTTTTCAAATCGCCTAAAACACTGCTCGCTGTCATATTGATCCCGGCCGTGACCGCATTTCTGGGACTGGCAGCGCTCTATCTATACCTCGAGCCGCAGTTACCGTCTATTGAGGGTCTTAGTGATGTTCGTTTGCAGGTTCCACTGCGTATATATAGCAGTGATGGCTCTTTGTTGGGTGAATTTGGCGAGAAACGGCGTTCACCAAAATCACTGGATCAAATTCCACTGCTGATGCGCCAGGCATTTCTCTCGGCTGAAGATGATCGTTTTTATCAGCATCCGGGCGTGGATTACCAGGGCATTATCCGCGCCGCGCTGAATCTGATCAAAACCGGCGAGCGCGGTCAGGGCGGCAGTACCATCACCATGCAGCTGGCGCGTAATTTTTATTTGAGTAGTGAAAAAACCTATCTACGAAAAATTAATGAAATTTTCCTGGCGCTGAAAATTGAGCACGAGCTGACAAAAGACAAAATTCTCGAGCTTTATCTCAACAAAATATATCTTGGTAACCGCGCCTACGGCGTGGCTGCAGCTGCACAGGTGTATTATGGAAAACCGCTGGATCAACTGACCCTGGCGCAGATAGCAATGATTGCCGGACTGCCGAAAGCGCCTTCGAGCTATAACCCGATCGTGAACCCCGAGCGGGCATTGATTCGGCGCAATTATGTGCTGTCTCGCATGCACAGCCTGCATTACATATCCGATGAGGACTATGCGCGTACCACTGCAGAACCGGTGACAGCACAGCGCCATAGCAACCAGATTGAGGTTCAGGCGCCCTATATTATCGAGATGGTACGCTCGGAAATTGTCAGCCAGTTTGGTGATGAGGCGTATAACCGTGGCCTGCGTGTGTACACCACGATCAGGAAGGATTTACAAAAGGCAGCGAACGACAGTCTCTGGAACGGGCTGGTGGATTATGACCGGCGACACGGTTACCGTGGCGTGATTCGGCATATCGACCTGAATGCTCAGGACCAGGTCGATGCGGCCACAGCCAAAGCGCTGCTGGCGGACGATAAGGATTACAGCCGTTTTCAGCCGGCGCTGGTAGTGGCGACCCAGGAAAAAGATGATGCTGTAAAGCAGGAGCCGTACGCCGAAGCCGTGCTGAAAACCGGGGAGCATATCCGTCTGCAATGGTCGGGGCTCAAATGGGCAGCTCCATACGTCAGTGTTAATCACAAAGGACCAGAACCCAAAACCGTGGCGGAAATAGTTCGTCGAGGTGATGTGATCTGGGTGGTGCAAAACAAACAGCAGCAATGGGTCCTGGGCCAGATACCTGAAGTTCAGGGCGCGCTGGTGTCGGTTGCACCTAATGATGGTGCGATCCGTGCCCTGATCGGTGGTTTTGATTTTGCACACAGCAAATTCAATCGCGCGGTTCAGGCCAGACGTCAGCCGGGTTCCGGTTTCAAGCCGATCATTTATTCGGCAGCGCTGGCCAATGGTTTTACTCCAGCCAGTATTATCAACGACGCGCCGGTGGTATTTGATGATCCGGCGCTGGAGGCGTCATGGCGGCCAGAGAATTACAGCGGTAAATTTTTTGGTCCGACGCGACTGCGTGAAGCGCTGGTGCATTCCAGAAACCTGGTATCGATACGATTGTTACGCGCGGTAGGCATTTCCAAAACGATCAAATTTGCCAGAAACTTTGGCTTTGAAGAAAACGAACTGCCACACGATCTGTCGCTGGCGCTGGGCAGTTGTGAAGTGAGCCCGCTCGAGCTGGCGCGGGCGTATTCGGTTATCGACAATGGTGGTTATCTGGTCAAACCGTATTTCATTCAGCGCATTGAAGATTCGGATGGCACGGTACTGTATGAAGCTGATCCAGCGGTTGCCTGTACCACCTGTGTGCTGGCACAGAAACAGACGACTCAGCCGAAAGCGCTCGATGTGGAAGATGAAACCATAGGCAAATTGCCCAAACAGGCCGCACACACGCTCGATTCACGCGTTGCCTATCTGATGAACTCGATGATGAAAGATGTTATTCGACGTGGCACCGGGGTACGTGCGATGCAGCTTGGTCGACACGACCTGGCGGGTAAAACAGGAACCACCAATGATCAGCGCGATGCCTGGTTCAATGGATTTAACCAGGAGCTGGTGGCCGTGGCCTGGGTAGGGTTTGACCAGATCAAGCCATTGGGCAGCAACGAGACTGGTTCACACGCGGCCTTGCCGATCTGGGTCGATTACATGCGCGAAGCTTTGCGTGGTGTACCTGAGAAACAGATGCCCAGGCCGGATGGACTGGTCAATGTGAAAATCAATGCCGAGACCGGTGAGGCCGCGACCGACACCGACACCAACACCATGTTCGAGGTTTTCAGGACTGAAAACGCACCCCGGCCGGGTAATGCAACGCCGGTAGCAACACCGCCAGCCAATGGTGATGCCACGCCTACGCCTGAGCAGTTATTTTAGCGGTTGTTACTGAACTACCTGTGATACTGGCGGCTGTGCTGGTGCACGCTGTCGACCAGCGCGGCGACATTTTCGGGGGTGATGTCTGGCGTGATGCCGTGACCCAGGTTGAACACGTGGCCGTTACCGTGGCCATAGGATTGCAGAATGCGTTCGGATTCGGCGCACACGGTGGCAGTCGAAGCGGCCATTACCGCAGGATCCATATTGCCCTGTAATGCTACCTTGTCACCGATGCGTCTGCGCGCTTCGCCGATGTCGATGGTCCAGTCCAGTCCCACTGCATCGCAGCCGGTGGCGGCAATATCTTCCAGCCAGAGTCCGCCGCCCTTGGTGAACAGGGTGACCGGAATTTTTACCCCGTCTTTTTCACGAATCAGCTGATCGACGATGCGCTGCATCGCAGCCAGTGAATACTCTTTATAGTGTGCGCTGCTGAGTGCGCCGCCCCAGCTGTCGAATACCATCACCGCCTGAGCGCCGGCATTGATCTGGGCATTGAGGTAGGCCGCGACCGAATCTGCGAGCACGTTCATCAACTGGTGCGCAGCGGCCGGGTCTTCGAACAGCAGCGCCTTGGCTTTGGCAAAAGTTTTGCTGCCGCCACCTTCGACCATATAGGTCGCCAGTGTCCAGGGGCTGCCGGCAAAACCGATCAGCGGAACTTCGCCCTTGAGTTCGCGGCGGATCAGGCGCACCGCGTCCATGACATAGCCGAGATCGTCTTCCGGGTCGGGTGCACGCAGGCGCGCGATATCGGCGGCATTGTTCAGTCGGGTTTTGAATTTGGGGCCTTCGCCCTGTTCGAAATACAGGCCCAGACCCATGGCGTCGGGAATGGTCAGAATATCGGAGAACAGTATCGCAGCGTCGAGCGCGAAGCGGCGCAGGGGCTGTAAAGTCACTTCACAGGCCAGCTCGGGGGTGCTGCACAGGGTCATGAAATCACCGGCCTGTTCGCGCACGGCGCGGTATTCGGGCAGATAACGCCCGGCCTGACGCATGATCCAGACCGGGGTCTGGTCGACCGGCTGGCGCAGCAGCGCCCGGATCAGACGATCGTTTTTCAGCGAGGTATCGGGCGCAGACATTTCAGCCTGCATTGAGACGAGCTTTGATGCTGTTGCTGATTTCGCCCATGTCGGCGCGGCCAACGACTTTGGGACGGATGATGCCCATTACCTTGCCCATATCTTTAATTGAACTGGCGCCGGTGCTGGCGATAGCATCGTCGAGTATCGCATCGATTTCTGCTGCGCTCAGCGCCTGCGGCAAAAATTCCTGGATGATTTCGATTTCGAATTTTTCCTGAGCGATCAGGTCATCACGTTTCGCGGTTTCAAACTGGCTGATGGATTCACGCCTTTGTTTGACCATTTTGTCGAGGATGGTAGTGACGCGGGTATCGTCGAGCTCGATGCGTTCATCGACTTCGATCTGTTTGATCGCAGACAGCATCAGGCGCACGACACCCAGTCGCGGCTTGTCGCCTGCTTTCATCGCCGCTTTCATGGCGTCCTGTAAGCTTGTTTTCAGGGCGCTAGTCATGGCAGGGGATTAACGTCTGTTCTGGTGGGGCGAACGAGCGAAACGGCCGCGATCTTTCGACAGCTTTTTCAGGTGACGTTTAACTGCAGCAGCAGCTTTGCGTTTGCGTTCTGTAGTGGGTTTTTCATAAGCTTCACGACGACGCACTTCAGTCATCACACCGGCTTTTTCACAGGAACGCTTGAAGCGGCGCAGGGCTACGTCAAAGGGCTCGTTTTCTTTAATCTTGACAGCAGGCATATATATTCCAGTAATATCATCTAAGACGGTCAAGCAGTCAGATTTTTCTGCCAGGCAAAAGCACAGGCGCAAAAAATCCGCATACGACTGCGGGAAACGACGTAGTATATCGCATTATTTTTAAAAGCCAAAACCTGAATTTGGCATTTTTCACCATCCAGCCAAAGAAATTCCGAAATTATGATAGTTCTGGGTATCGAAACCTCCTGCGACGAGACCGGGATCGCACTCTATGACAGCGAGCAGGGCCTGTTAGGTCATGTTTTGCACAGCCAGGTCGAGCTGCATGCTGAATATGGCGGCGTGGTCCCGGAGCTGGCCTCACGCGACCATATTCGTTATTTATCGCCCCTGATCAAACAGGTACTGCAACAGGCCGATCTTCAGTTGAATCAGATCGATGGCGTTGCCTACACTGCCGGGCCGGGGCTGATCGGCGCGCTGATGTCAGGTGCAGCGCTGGGCCGTGCGCTGGCCTGGTCGCTGGGCATCCCGGCGCTGGAAGTACACCACATGGAAGGTCATTTGCTGGCGCCGATGCTGGAGGCGAACCCGCCCGCATTCCCGTTTATCGCGCTGCTGGTGTCGGGCGGCCATACCATGCTGGTCGAGGTCAGCGGTGTCGGCCAGTACCATCTGCTGGGTCAGAGTCTGGATGATGCTGCCGGTGAAGCCTTTGATAAAACCGCCAAGATCATGGGCCTGGGTTATCCGGGTGGCCCGGCACTGGCGAAACTGGCCGAGCAGGGCCGCGCTGATATGTATCGGTTTCCCGCGCCCGATGACCGATCGGCCAGGGCTGGATTTCAGTTTCAGCGGGCTCAAGACCTTTGCGCTCACTACACTGCAGGCACTTGATACCAGCGCTGGAGATTATCAGCAGCAACTGGCGGATGTCGCCCGCGCTTTTGAAGACGCGGTGGTGGCTACCCTGGTGATCAAAAGCGAACGCGCGCTGCTGGCCTCAGACTGCAAACGGCTGGTCATCGCAGGGGGCGTTGGTGCCAATCAGCAGCTGCGTGCGCAGCTGGCCACCATGGTGGCGCGCCACGATGCTGAACTGTTTTATCCGCGCATCGAATTTTGTACAGATAATGGAGCAATGATCGCGCACGTGGGCTGTTTGCGTTTGCTGGCCGGAGAAACCCAGCCGCTAACGATAGCTGCGCGTGCGCGCTGGCCGATGGATGAGCTGCGGCCACCGGTTGGGACATCAGCCTGAGATTATTGTGTCGAGGCTTTTTTCTCGCCGATTTTATTTTCGCGGCCGGTGATCAGATTTCGCATATTGCTGCGGTGGCGCCAGTACAGCAGCCATACCATCAGGATGCAGGCAATCAGCAAGGCAGTATTCGCATCCAGCAGCCAGAGGAAAAAAGGCGCGCTCGCCGCAGACAGCAGTGCTGATAAAGAAGAATATCGGCTCACAAAAGCGACCAGCAACCAGACCACGAGCGCAGCCACTCCTGCGAGCCAGTTAAACCCGAGCAGAACCCCGTAAAAAGTCGCTACCCCCTTGCCGCCCTTGAAACCAAAATACAACGGGTATAAATGACCAAGAAAGGCACCCGCTCCGGCCAGCGCCAGATATTCAGGCTGCTGGCTGAACTGGCTGGCGAGCAATACCGCCAGCAGGCCTTTTAACATGTCACCGAATAGCGTGATAATGGCGGCCTTTTTACCACCGTGTCGCAGTACATTGGTCGCACCCGGATTGTTAGAACCCACAGCACGTGGGTCCGGCAACCGCATCAGTTTGCAGACAATGATTGCGGTCGAAACCGAGCCGAGCAGGTAGCCGCCGAGCGGATAGAGCAGAATGACAGGATCAAAAGCCATGCGTAGACAAACTTTCCCGGCGAGAATAGAACAGGTCGCAAGCTTACAACAGCCCAACTGCAAATGCCCGCTGTGCTAAGCCAAAAAATTACCTGCGTGTTCGTTCACGGCTGGGCGATGAACAGTGCGGTCTGGCAGTCGCTGACCGCATCTCTGCCGGACTGGCTGGATGTGGTCAGCATCGATCTGCCCGGTCATGGCAGTATGGCAGAGGTGCACGCAGCAGGGGCTGGCAGATCAGGTTCAGTTGCTCGCAGCGGTCAGCCAGAGACCCGCGCTCTGGGTGGGCTGGTCGCTGGGTGGGTTGCCCGTGCTGAGACTGGCGCGACTACATCCTGAACGTGTTGCGGGCATATTTATGGTGGCGAGTAATCCCTGTTTTGTGCGTCGTCCCGACTGGTCCACTGCGGTCGATGCCAGCGTGTTTAGTCAGTTTGCTGCAGATTTGAGTGAAGATCGCGAAGCCACGCTGCGACGTTTTATGGCCTTGCAGGTGCTCGGTGACAAACACGCGCTAAAAACGCTAAAAGAATTACAGCGCGCGATGCAGGCACGTGGTCAGGCGAGTATGCAGGCGCTGCAATCTGGCCTGCAACAACTTCAGGAATGTGATTTGCGTCAGGACCTGGCGCTGCTCGAATGTTCCCTGCACTGGCATCTGGGTGGTCGCGATGCGCTGGTTCCTGTTAGCTCTGGCAGATAGTTTGAAAATGCTTAACGCAAATATCGAGATCAGCATCGAGCCGGATGCCGGACATGCACCTTTTATTTCGCACCCGGAAAATTTTCGTCGGGAACTGATCGATTTTGCCGGTAGAATGCGCTCGACCTTTGTTTAAAAAAACCAGCGCAGTGAATGTCTGATCAAACCACCCAATACATAGAACCCCGACATGTGCGGCGTGCTTTCGATCGCGCGGCGAACAGCTATGATGCCGCGGCAGTTTTGCAAAATGAAGTTTGCGAACGTTTGCTGGAAAAACTGCAGTACGTGAAACTCAAGCCACACAGAATTCTTGATGCCGGAACCGGCACGGGCGAAGCGATCAGGCCATTGCAAAAACGCTATCGTGGGGCCGAAGTCGTGGCGCTGGATATTTCCGAGCAGATGTTGCGCAAGGCTGCTGCACGTAGCAGCTGGCTACGACCCAGTCTTCAGGTATGTGCCGATATCGAAGCGCTTCCTTTTGCGGATAATAGCTTTGACCTGATATTTTCCAGTCTTAGCTTGCAGTGGTGCAACGACCTGGATGCAGCGCTGCAAAATTTCATGCGGGTATTGCGGCCGGGTGGCTTACTGGTGTTTACCAGTTTCGGGCCCGATACTCTGAAAGAGTTGCGCCACAGCTGGCAGGCAGTCGATGCCGCGGTGCACGTGAATCGATTCATCGATATGCACGATGTGGGCGATGCGCTGGTACGTAGCCATTTTGCCGATCCTGTGATGGAAGCAGAAATCATACGCCTGCAATATTCCGCGGTTGACGGTTTGCTGGCAGATCTGCGTGATATTGGCGCCAATGTAACCGCGCAGGGGCACCGCCGTGGCCTGCTCACAGCCCAGTCATTACAGCGCCTGCGCGATGCGTATGAACACTATCGCGAACCGGATGGTTTGCCGGCAAGTTATGAAGTGATTTACGGCCATGCCTGGAAAGCAGACGTGGTCGGCGAAGTTCAGGTGAAAATGGAGCCACGAACGTGATGGCCTGCGCCCGCCGTGAAGTGCTTCACAGTGCTGGATTCACTATGCCCAAACTCTTTTCCAGACATTGCTAATCTGCTGATTCTTGTGTTAACTACATGCACGAATTTAAGTCGTGCTGGCGTGGCAGGCTTGCCGGTATGTGGAGACAGGATGAGTTATAAAAAAGGGTATTACATGGCCCGTCGATATGGCGCTCTGGTACTGGCATTAGCCGCTTTGCTGGTCGGGTCTCGGTGCCTGCAGTCGGGACAATGGCATTGCGACTGATACCTCGATCAAGGTCGATCAGCCAAACCGGTTTGCAAGTTATATCAACAAGGTTGCGGCTCTGCCTTCAGGCGATTACACCATCGTTGCGGCGACCAACAGCGCAGGCCTGAGCGGAGACTATACGCTCACCGTTACTCAGGATGATGGCAGCGTGCAGACCTACACCGGTAGCTGGACAAATTCCGGTGGCCAGGATCCTGCATCATCGAATAATCCTCAATATCCAATCACCATCTATGATGCGGGTGGTATCGATATCAAGCTTGAATCCAGCATTGATACTTATCTGTATCTGGTCAGCGCGAACGGTGTGGTGTTCGCTGAAAATGATGATATCGCCCCCGGTACCAATACCAATTCCGAGATCAGGCTCGATGATTCGCGGATCGATTCAGACGCTTTCGGCGCAGCCTATTACGCAGCGATCGATCCGACCAATGCCAAAACGACGCTGGCCGACTGGCTAACAATGAATGGTTATGATGCTGCGCTAATGCTGCCGGCCGTGTTATCCAGCCGACGTTTTCGTGATACCAAAGACCTGGGCTATGGTCGAGGTGTGCGCGTCTGGACCAAACCCGATGGCAGTTTTTACGCCTATGTTGAAAACTTCCAGGTACGGACCGTTCCCGGGCTGGAATACACCTCGATCAATCTGGATGCACTAATAGAAAATGACCGCCAGCATCATTTCGGTTCGAATGCGATCGAATACAGCACCTATCCGTACGGACCGGGCGAGCCCTGCGGCTATGATTCCATGAATCCCCCTGATCCCTCCTGCAAGACTTCCAATCCGAATCCGAAAAAATTTGCCAAGTTCTATACCTTCGATGCTTCTCAGGCTGACAAAACCACCACTGATTACGCGCATGAAGTCAGGCTGAATACGGTCAATCTTGACGGCCGTGGCAATAAAGCCATGCCTAACGCCTGTGTCTATTGTCATGGCGGCACCGTGCGACCGCTTCGAGCCGATGGCAGTTTTCGTGATAACACGCTCGACGGTACTTCCGGCAACGGACTCAATGGTGACGTCAATGCAAAATTACAGTTGATGGAAGTGCCCAGCTTTGAATACTGGGACAAGTCGCCTTACACCAAAGCTGAAGAGGAACCGCTGATCAAACAGGTGAATGAGGCGGTGTATTGCACCTACCCGAACCTGCCTTCGGCCGCCATACCGGTGGCCTGTGCGCAGTATTGTGAAGACCCGTCAGATACTGCGAACTGCGGTGGTACGGGTGTGGATATTTCGACCATATTCAGTAGAACCACGAGCTCGGGTGAATGGACCGGTGATTTTGCGCGCGAAATGGCAGAAGGCTGGTACGATGATCCGAGCAAAGTGGGGTATTTCGACAGCCCCACTTTTGTCGCCGATTATGTGCCACCTGCCTGGCGACCGAATCCCGCGACCGGCAATCCACCGGCCGGTTCGGACAAGCTGTTCACTGATGTAGTCGAGCCAGTATGTTTTGTCTGTCATTCACGTCGCGGCACCAGCCTGGGTAGCGATACTGCAGCAAATGGCAGCAAGGATATCGATTTCAGCAGTTACGATAAATTTATCAGTCATGCTTCACTCATCAAGAAGTACATATACGATTATGGCGAAATGCCTTTGTCGCTGCGCGGTTACAAAACCTTCTGGGGCAACAATAATTTCCCTCTATTACTGGCATCGCACCTGAACCCCAGCTTACCCGCTGATGACCAGATCAAGACCAACAGTGCTGGCTATATCGATCAGCCGGGTGCGCCCGTGGTGGATGCGGGTCCCGATATCACGGCGACTTCGCCCGTGCGCACTTTTGGTTCCAACAGCCGGTTTGTGGATACTTATAGCTGGAGCATTGTTTCAACACCTGCTGGTGGCGAGACCGCAACGCTGACCGATAGCGATAAACCGCGAGCTTTGCTGACTGCACCGGTGGATGGTGATTATGTGTTGCGTCTGGTGGCCGGTTACAAAGCCAGCGGCAAAAGCGCGCAGGATACGGTCACGATCAAGATCGATAGTAGTATGTCGCCAGCGCCGCAGGACATCAATTTTGTCGACAATATCAAGCCGATATTCACAGAGCTGGCACCCGCTGATTCACGCGCCTGCGTGAATTGCCATGTGGGTACCGGTAGTGCTGCACCTGGTCTTCCGGTCTGGTGGACCGATACGCAGCCGGCTTCTGGCAGTACTTTTTATCGGGAAGTGTTGTCACGGGTAGATTTCAACGACCCGGAAAACAGTCTGATCCTGACAAAACCGACCGGCCATCATCACTACGGTGGTCTACGAAGCAATGGATTTGATACCAGTGATCCTTCAAATCGCTATAATTATGATCTGATACTGAACTGGATTCTAAACGGTGCACGCTATAGTTCGACCAGCATGCGCGAGTAGTTATTGTTGATATGAATGCAATAAAAAAGCGGGCTTAAGCCCGCTTTTTTTAATCGTAGAAATTGTTGTTTCAGGTTGCGAATGAGGTACGCAGTTTTTTCAGCGCGTTGTTTTCCAGCTGGCGCACACGCTCAGCTGAAATCTGGTATTTACTGGCCAGTTCGTGCAGCGTGCTTTTGTCATCGCTCAGCCAGCGCTGCTGAATAATGTCACGGCTGCGGTCATCGAGCGTGGCCAGCGACTGTGTCATGGTATCCAGGTCCTGTGACTGGGTATCATCCGCTTCCAGTTCGGCCGCAGGGCCGGCGTTCTGGTTGCTGAGATACGCTGCTGGCGCATAAGCATCGTCATCATCATCGTGTGACATATCGAAAGCAACATCACTGCCGCTGAGACGTGATTCCATTTCCAGCACGGTCTCGGGCTTAACGCCAAGGTCGGCAGCCACCTGGTTGACTTCGTCAGCATTGAACCAGCCCAGACGTTTCTTATTGCTACGCAGTTTGAAGAACAGTTTGCGTTGTGCCTTGGTGGTGGCCACTTTGACAATGCGCCAGTTGCGCAGCACATATTCGTGAATTTCGGCCTTGATCCAGTGTACCGCGTAAGAAATCAGACGTACGTTATGATCGGGCGAAAAACGTTTCACCGCTTTCATCAAACCGATATTGCCTTCCTGGATCAGGTCAGCGAGCTGCAGGCCGTAGCCCATGTAACCGCGGGCGATTTTGACCACAAAACGCAGGTTGGACAGGATCAGTTGTTGCGCAGCTTCGATATCATTGTCCTGCTGGAGCCGAATAGCCAGAGCTTTTTCCTGGTCGGCATCAAGCACAGCTATGCTGTTGGCATAGCGTATATAGCTATCCAGGGTGTTAACACTGACAGCAATCTGTTGCTTAACAGGTATCAGGGCAGTAGTCATTGAAGCCTCCGTTGATTTCTATCTATGCACATTTTAGCACTCATGCAATAGGAGTGCTAATCCTGGCAAAAGTTCTGCGAGAAAATTTGATCAGGCTCAGCTGGGTTCGATTTCGCTGAGGTGACGGCTGACAGCCAGCCAGGAGCCCAGCAGGCCGAGTACACAGCTCATTGCGACCAGATTGAGCACCTGGCTGAAACTCAGGCCGCTAAGGCTGAAATTGCTGTTATACAGCCCTGAAAGGCGTTGTACCGGGTCGTCGAGCAGCCCCAGCGAGGCCGAGGTCAGCAGCCAGGCGAACACGCCGCCGAGCAGTCCGTACCACAGCCCGGTGTAAAGAAAAGGTCGGCGAACAAAAGCGTTGGAGGCACCGATCAGTTTGGATACCTCGATTTCCGCGCGCCGGTTTTCGATATCGAGACGGATGGTATTGCCGATGATCAGCAGCACCGCCAGCGCCAGCAGGCCGCCGATAATCCAGACCGCACGTTGTGCCAGTTCGAGCAATGTGTAGAGCCGTTTCACCCATTGCATGTCGAGCTGAGCGGTATCCACCTGGGGTTCGGCCTGCAACTGTTGCAGCAGTTTATTGACAGCATCGGGTTGAGTGGTATCAATGTGAGGCTGAACGATCAGCACATTCGGCAGCGGATTTTCATCGAGATATTTCAGGGCGTCACCAAAACCCGAGGCGGCAGTGAACTGCTTCAGGCCGTCGGCCTTGTTGACCAGATCGACAGAATCGATATCGTGATGCAGGCGCAGACGATCGGCCATGTTTTGCGCCTGATCCACGCTGACCGAGTTTTTCAGATACAGCGAAATCTGGGTTGAACCGTCCCAGCTATGGCTCAGGCCGCTGACATTTTCCAGCACGACGAACATGCCGCTGGGCAGAGCCAGTGCGATAGCGATCACCGCGCTGGTCATCAGGGTGGCCATCGGTGCCCGGCTGAGATGGCCAAGACTGGCGATAAAAACCCGCAGGTGGTGCGCCAGGTAGGCGGTGAACAGACTGTTCTGTGGGCTGGTCGGCGCCATCAGCGGGCACCTCGATGCGCCAGGTCATCGTGCACCAGGCAGCCATCCTTGAGGCTGATCTTGGGTGCGCCGAGTTCGTCGATCAGTTCCAGCGCGTGGCTGGCGATCATCACCGTGGTGCCGACCTGATTGAAGCGTTCGAACAGGCGCATGATTTCCAGCGACAGTTCCGGGTCCAGATTGCCGGTGGGCTCGTCAGCCAGCAACAGGCCGGGTTTGTGAACGATGGCGCGGGCGATGCCGACGCGTTGCTGTTCACCACCGGAGAGCGTGATCGGATCCGATTTTTCTTTTTTCAGTAAACCGACCTGGTCCAGCGCAGCGCGTACCCGCTTGCTGATTTCTCTGTGACGAAAGCCCAGGATCACCAGCGGCATGGCGACATTGTCGAACACCGGGCGGTCGTACAGCAGGTGGTGGTTCTGGAACACGATACCAATATTGCGCCGGATGTAAGGCACGCGGCGATTACTGATGTGGTTGAGATTGACCCCGTCGAGAATAATCTGGCCGCGACTCGGGCGCTCGATCATCGCCAGCAGTTTCAGCAGGGTGCTTTTGCCGGCACCGGAATGGCCGGTGATGAACGCCATCTTGCCTTTGGGTACCCGAAAGCTGAGGTTGCTCAGTGCTTCGTGGCCACCGGGGTAGCGTTTGTTTACATTATCGAAATTAATCACGGGTAAAAGCAATGAATAGTGAATAATGAATAATGAATAATGCTTGTATCCGTTGTTGCTTTGTTTTTAATTGTTCATTATTCATTATTCAATTATTCATTGGTTGAAAGGAGCGCTGCAACAAAATCCTTTGCGACAAACGGTCGAAGATCCTTGATTCCCTCGCCGACACCAATGAAACGAATCGGCAGCCCCAGTTTGCTGGCAATGGCGAATACGATACCACCTTTTGCAGTACCGTCGAGCTTGGTCACAGCAAGGCCGGTGAGGCCCAGTGTTTTGTGAAACTGTTCGGCCTGCTGCAGAGCGTTCTGGCCGAATCCGGCATCGAGCACCAGCAGAACTTCGTGCGGTGCATCGGCATCGATTTTTTTCATCACGCGTTTGATTTTTTCCAGCTCGTCCATCAGGTTGCTCTGGGTGTGCAAACGTCCAGCGGTATCTGCGATGACGACGTCGATGTTTCGTGCGGCGGCGGATTGCACCGCGTCAAAAATCACCGAGGCGGGATCGGCGCCGTTACCCTGTGCAACCACGCTGATATCATTGCGTTTACCCCAGGTCTGCAGCTGCTCCACGGCGGCTGCGCGAAAGGTATCGCCAGCCGCCAGCATGACGCTATGGCCCTGCTGTTTGTAATAATGTGCCAGCTTGCCAATCGTCGTTGTCTTGCCGGCGCCATTGATGCCGACGACCAGAATCACAAAAGGTTTTTTATGCGTTTGCAAATCCAGTGGAACCTGGCAGGGGCGGAGGATGTCTGTCATCACATCGCCCAGTGCAAGATTCAGAGCGTGCTGGCTCGACAGGGCCTTGCGGCTGAGTTTGTTCATGTAAACTGGTGATGATTTTTGTGCTTGCATCCATGCCTACATCTGCACTGAGCAGGCTGGTTTCGAGTTCGTCCAGGGCCTCCTGATCGATTTCTTTTTTGCCGAGAAAAAAATCGGCCATGTTGTCAGTAAAGCCGCGGCGTGTTTTGCTCAGCTTATTAGCAAGATCGGACCCGTCTGTTGCCTGAGTGGCGTTGTCAGAAACTTCCTGAGAGCGTTTTTTGAAACCGAACATAATGTTTGCGAGTGGTGTCGAAGTGCTGGATATCCTATCATCGCCCACTGACAAGATTAAGGATTTTATTTGAACATGCGTAAACTTCTGTTGTTACTGGTTATTGTGGTCATTGCGCTCGGCGTGATCCTGTTTCAGTCTTCTTCACACAAGCCCTCGTCACCTGTTGCAGTGGTAATGTACATTCGTACGAGCTGAATAATGGCCTGAAAGTGCTGGTGGTCGAGAATAAGCGCGCGCCGGTAGTGGTGTCGCAGGTCTGGTACAAGGTGGGCAGCAGCTATGAGCCTGATGGCATCACCGGGGTATCGCATATGCTCGAGCATATGATGTTCAAGGGTACGCCAAAACACCCTGCTGGCGAGTTTTCCCGGATCATTGCGGCGAATGGTGGTCGGGAGAATGCATTTACCTCCAAGGATTACACTGCTTATTTCCAGATGATCTCTAATAAACACCTTGCGCTGTGTCTGGAGATGGAGGCTGATCGGATGCATAACCTCAGTCTCAATAAATCAGATTTTCTCAAAGAACTCCAGGTGGTAAAAGAAGAACGCCGCCTGCGCACCGAGGATGTTCCGACGGCTTTGACTAATGAACGATTTAATGCCCTGTTTTATACCAATAATCCTTACCATCATCCGATTATCGGCTGGATGGAAGATCTTAATTCATTGACCATAAAAGACGTGCGCGACCTGGTACAAAACCTGGTACGCACCGAATAATGCCACTCTGGTCGTGGTCGGAGACGTGGAGCCCAACAAGGTTTTTGAAATGGCGCGGAAATATTTTGGCGGCCTGAAACCTTCGGTGATTCCGAAATTAAAACCGCGGCACGAAGTAAAACAGCTGGGCACACAGCGGGTGACGGTCAAAATTCCAGCGAAAGTCCCCTATCTCATCATGGGGTATAAAGTGCCTGTACTGAAAACCGCGAACAAACCCTCGGATGCCTATGCGCTGGAAGTGCTGGCAGGTTTGCTCGATGGTGGCAACAGTGCTCGGCTGGAGAAAAACCTGGTGCGCGGGCGCGAGCTCGCGACCAGTGTGGGTGTGAGTTACGATTTATACGCGCGCCAGGAAAGCAGCTTTGTGCTTTCGGCGGTGCCTGCAAATAAGGTTGCAACCGATGTGATCGAGGCGGCGTTCAAGCAACAAATACAGGATATCCAGAACACGCCTCCTGATCGCAAAGAACTGGATCGCGTGATCGCACAGGTGATTGCTTCCAATGTATACCAGCAGGATTCCAATTTTTATCAGGCGATGCAGCTGGGTATGCTCGAAACGGTCGGTCTTGGCTGGCATAAGAAGCAGGAATATGTGGCAGGTGTTCGCGCGGTGACCCCTGAGCAGGTGCAGGCTGTGGCGAAAAAATATCTGGTGGACAATGACCTGACCGTGGCGGTGCTGGATCCTCTACCGACGGACAAAAATGCTGTGGTGCCTGATATGCCGGTGGGAGTACAAAATGAACGTTAAGATCTTGCTTAAAACCACCGTGCTGGCAGTGGTGCTGATATTGCCATCGCTGGCGCAGGCGATACCCACGATACAGCACTGGACTACGACTAATGGCAGTCGAGTAGTATTCGTGCCCGAACCGAGCCTTCCGATGGTGGATATCCGGATTGTTTTTGATGCGGGCAGCGCGCGCGATGCGGGTAAGAGCGGTCTTGCCGCGCTCACCAATGGCCTGCTTGCCGAAGGCGCAGCAGGAATGCCAGCACAGAAAATCGCAGAGCAGTTCGAATCGGTGGGTGCGGAATTCGACAATGACTCACTCCGCGACATGGCTTTTGTGAGTGTGCGCAGCCTGACCGATAAAAAATATCTGGATACTGCAATCAAAACCCTGACCAGTGTGTTGACCGCACCGGATTTCCCCAAAGTGGCTTTTGCGCGAGAGCTGGCGCATATGAAAGTGGCCGCAGAATCGCGCCAGCAATCTCCGGAAGCGATTGCCGAAGAAGCCTTTTTTAAAGCGGTATACGGCAGTCATCCGTATGCAACACCGGTCGATGGCACTTTGCAAAGTCTGAAGCATCTGACACTTGATGATGTGCGTCATTTCTATCATCAATATTATGTGGCTAAAAATGCAGTGATTGCGATTGTAGGTGCGGTTGATCGCGCTCAGGCTGAAGCTCTGGCGACACAGTTAACCTCATCCTTGCCAGCCGGTGAGCGCGCGCCTGCCTTACCGCCTGTGCCTGAGCTCAAGAAATCACAGGTCATTCGCATTGAATACCCTTCGCAACAAAGCCATATCATTGTTGGCCAGCCAGGAATGAAACGCGGCGATAAAGATTATATGCCGCTGTACGTAGGCAATTTTCCGCTTGGTGGCAGTGGTTTTTCTTCACGTCTGATGAAAGC
This sequence comes from uncultured Gammaproteobacteria bacterium, assembly GCA_963721085.1. Classification (GTDB taxonomy): domain Bacteria; phylum Pseudomonadota; class Gammaproteobacteria; order SZUA-229; family SZUA-229; genus JASBSR01. The sequence goes on along the minus strand of CAVRHW010000004.1, from coordinate 91,025 downwards.
GGTACGCGAAAAGCGTGGCCTGGCCTACAGTGTGTACAGCTATTTTGCGCCGATGCATGCTGCAGGACCGTTTGTGATGACTTTGCAAACGCGCACGGATAAAACCGAAGAGTCGCTGGGATTGTTGCGCAGTGAACTTGCAAACTATCTCAAGGAAGGCCCGAGTGCAGATGAAATGAAGACCAGTATTGATAATATCGTCGGCAGTTTTCCGCTCAATCTGGATAGCAACAGTAAATTGCTGGGCTATATCTCGATGATTGGTTTTTATGATTTGCCGATGGATTATTTGCAGACCTTTGTCTCGCGCGTGAAAGCGGTGACCGCCGAACAGGCGCATACTGCGATGCAACAGCGTCTGCACCCTGATCGAATGGTGACCGTGGTGGTTGGCAGTAGCGATACAAAAAGCGAAACTAAGCACTGAACCACGACGAGGCTTGTCCTCGTGAAATCTTCTGTACACCCACAGTCTGGTGCTGGCAGCCTGCGCATCATCGGCGGGCGCTGGCGCCGGCGGATACTTCATTTTCCTGATCGTCCCGGTTTGCGGCCGACCCCCGATCGTGTTCGCGAGACCCTGTTTAACTGGTTACAGGCAGAGGTGCCCGGCAGCGTGTGCCTGGACCTGTTCGCCGGTAGTGGTGCCCTGGGTCTGGAAGCGGCTTCTCGTGGTGCGCGGGAAGTGCTGCTGCTGGAACAGGATAAGGCAGCCGCTCAGGCCTTATCGCACAATATAACAACACTGTCCGCGGTGCAGGCAAAAGTAGTGCAGCGTGATACCATGGCGTTTTTGCAGGCAGGGCGTGATCCTGATACTCCGGTGTTTGATCTGGTATTTGTCGATCCGCCGTACCAGTCAGGCCTGCTCACGCCCTGTTGTGCCTTGCTGGAGCAGGGCGACTGGCTGGCTGGCAATGCTAAAATCTATCTTGAGTGCGAGGCGGCCAGTGAGCCGGTGGTGCCTGTCGGATGGCGGCCGCTGAAACAGAAACGTGCCGGGCAGGTGGCTTATTATCTGTTCAGCAGAACGCAGGAGTGAAGCATGTCGGTGGTTGCAGTTTACCCGGGTACGTTTGACCCGGTCACCAATGGTCATAGCGATCTGGTGCAGCGTGCCTCCAAGTTGTTCGAGCGTGTCATCGTGGCGATTGCGGCCAATCCGGGCAAAGCGCCTTTGTTTGATCTTGATCAGCGCGTGGCGATGGCGAAAGCGGTATTCTCCGGTCTCGATAACGTGGAAGTATGTGGTTTCTCAGACCTGCTGGTGCATTTTGTTCGCGCCCGCAAGGCGCGGGTGATTCTGCGTGGTTTGCGCGCAGTATCCGATTTCGAGTTTGAAATGCAGCTCGCCAGCATGAATCGTCGTCTGGATAATACGGTCGAGACGGTGTTTATGACACCGGCGGAAGAAACCAGTTTTATTTCTGCATCGCTGGTAAAAGAAATTGCGCTTCATGGCGGTGATGTCTCGCAGTTTGTCCATAAAGTTGTTGTGGATGAGCTGGCGCGGGTAGTCACTAAAATTTAGTCTGACCTGAGTTTATCAGCGCTTTTTTTAATTTTTATTCCTGTGAATTGATATGGCTTTATATATTACCGATGAATGCATCAATTGCGATGTCTGCGAGCCTGAATGCCCCAATGATGCAATCAGCCCGGGCGATGAAATTTATGTGATTGATCCCGACTTGTGTACCGAGTGTGTCGGGCATTATGAAACCTCACAGTGTGTCGAGGTCTGTCCGGTCGACTGCATTCCGCATGACCCGAATCATGTAGAAACCCAGGAACAATTGCGGGCCAAATATGAAAGCCTGATGGCAGCCAAATAGTTTCAAATTACTGCATGCACTTTACCCAAAATAACCCTGCTCGTTTTGCGCCGATTCTTCGCCTTGCAGTCGTCTGTGTGCTGCTGGTGCAGACGGCAGCCTGTGTTTCGCCGCGAACAGAGACGCCGCCGCGCGCCAACACGCAGGCCGCCATTGCCAGCGCACATCCTCTTGCGACACAGGCCGGCCTGAAAATTTTGCAGCAGGGCGGGAATGCTTTTGATGCGGCGGTGGCGGTATCGGCAGCGCTGGCAGTGGTTGAGCCCTACAGTTCAGGGCTCGGTGGCGGTGGTTTCTGGTTATTGCATATTGCAAAAGATAATCGTGATGTGGTCATCGATGGTCGTGAGCGCGCGCCACTGGCCGCGACTCGCGATATGTATCTCGATGCCAAAGGCGAAGTGATTCCGCGCGCTTCCATCGATGGGCCTTTGTCGGCCGGGATACCGGGTGAACCTGCGGCGCTTGCGCATATCGCAAAACAATATGGCAGATTACCATTGTCACAATCTTTGCAGCCGGCAATTCAGTATGCGCGCACCGGTTTTGAGGTCGGTGAACATTATCGGCGCCTTGCCCGGTTTCGTCTTGATACGCTCAGCGCAAACGAAGCTGCCGCCAGTATTTTTCTGAAAGATTACCAGGTTCCGGATCTGCATAATCGCATTGTACAGGCCGACCTTGCGCATACGCTCGAGCTGATTGCGAAGCACGGCGCAGACGGTTTTTACCGAGGTGAAATTGCGGACAAGCTGGTAGCAGCCGTGCGTAAACACGGCGGCATCTGGAGCCACAAAGACCTGGCGGAATACTCGGTGGTCGAACGTAAACCTCTGGTAACGCATTATCGTGATATGAAGATTACCAGTCTGATGCCGCCGTCCTCAGGCGGGGTTGCGATCGCACAGATGTCGCTGATGCTGGAACAGCTCGACTATCAGCATCTCGACAGCAAGCAACGGCTTCATGCTCTGATAGAAGTGATGCGGCGTGCGTATCATGATCGCGCAGAATATCTGGGTGACAGCGATTATGTTGACGTGCCTGTACAAACCCTGATCTCGGAAAAACATGCCAGAGATTTGTTGAAAAATTATGATCCTGAATATGCGACGCCCAGCGCGGATCTCACGCCTGTAATTGCAGGTGGAAAAAAAGCCGCTGATACTACGCATTTTTCAATCATTGATCAGTATGGCAATCGTGTTTCAGCGACCATGTCGATCAATTATCCCTTTGGCTCATGTTTTGTTGCTGCGGGCACAGGTATATTGCTCAACGATGAAATGGACGATTTTTCTTCACGTCCGGGCACGCCAAACGTGTATGGACTGATTGGTGCGGAGGCGAATGCAATCGCACCCGGAAAACGCATGCTATCAAGCATGACGCCCAGTTTTGTCGAAACAAAGAAACGTATTGGGGTACTGGGAACACCGGGTGGTAGCCGCATTATTACCATGGTGTTTCGTGCCATGCTGGATTTTGATCAGGGCGCAGATGCGCAGCAGATGGTGGACTTGCCGCGAATACATCACCAGTATCTTCCAGATGAAGTCTACTACGAACCTGGCGCACTTAGTGCCAGCCAGGTGACTGAGCTCAAGGCCGAACATTATCATCTGAAAGAGATGGCTTCCACGTTCGGTAATATGCAGGTAGTGATCAGGAATAAGCTAACCGGTCGCCTGCAGGCGGCGTCTGACAGGCGAGGCGAAGGCGAGGCGAAGGTTATTTCTGTTACACCATAGCTGTTGTCTTATTCCAGCCCAAAGTCATCGTGGCTCTGGTGTGTGCTGTAGGATTCCAGGTTCTTGGCTTTTTCAATAGCACGTATCAGATGGGTTCGTTCAGTTTCTGCCATCCCCAGATTTATATAACGATCGGCTGCCAGTAACACTTCCTGTAAATACTGGGCCCGGTAATGCTCGCTCAGTAAAGATTTTGCGATTAAGTGTGGGTCATTATGTTCGTCGCGCATTTGCTCCGCCATTGCGATCGCAGATTCGAGTTCTTTTTCGCTTGGCCGGGTCATGATGTCCTCTGTCTTGTCGTGATCAGATGTTGTAAATATCAGGTCTGTGTCGCGTGTTGCCATTTGCTGAGTGTAGCTTTTAATCTTTTAAGAGTCACTGGTTTTACCATGCGATCATTCATGCCGGCATTACGGCATTTGATTTCGCTTTCAGGAAATGCGTCGGCGGTAAGCGCAATAATGGGGGTTTTGTTATCACCCGATTCGACGTACTGCGCTGGCAAGCTGATAGCCATCCATCACAGGCATATTGCAGTCTGCAAGTATCATTGTGTAATTATGTTTTTCATGTAAAGCCAGTGCTTCCTTGCCGTTGCTGGCCAGGTCGAAATGATAACCCAGAACATTGAGCTGGCTTGCAATGAGCTTACGGTTGGTAATGTTGTCCTCAACGACAAGAATTTTAGTTAGCGCATTGGTTTCGATGGTGCTGAGGGTAGGCGGCGTGTATTCCTCTTCTTCGTATGCAGGCCTTGTGGTTGCTGGTGCGGTATCGCTGATTGCACCGTCAAGCTCGATCCAGAAGGTGCTCCCTTTATCTGCCACGCTTTCAAAACCAATCTGCCCGCCCATAATTTCGGTCAGATGTTTGGCTATCGACAGTCCGATGCCGGTGCCTTCGTTTTTTTGTGTTTCATCCCCAAGCCTGTTAAATGGTAGAAATAAACGGTTCTGCAGGTTGGCTGGAATACCTTCTCCGTTGTCATAATTTCAATACGAACACGAGTCTCTGATATTGCATGACAGTGCAGACTAACTGTACCGAGATGATGATTGTATTTGATTGCATTGCTGAGAAGATTAAGTAATATCTGTTTAAGGCGAGTCCTGTCTGCGTTGACTATGTTGCCCTGGCAGGAATCAAAATTGAGCTGTATCTGTTTTTCGGCGGCCATTGGTTTTATTAAAGAATGGCAGTCTGCCAGGACGTCCTCCAGCCAGATCTGCTTGAGGTGAACCTGTAGCTTTCCTTCTTCGATTTTGGCCAGGTCAAGAATCTGGTTGACCAGGTCGAGCAGGTGTTTTCCGGCCGCAATGATCTCCATGGTATTGGCGCGTTGTGTGCTATTTATTTCCGGATCGTACTTGAGTAGTTGAGAAAACCCGAGAATAGCATTCAGTGGTGTTCGCAAGTCGTGCGACATTCTGGAAAGAAAACTGGACTTGGCACGATTGGCGCGCTCTGCCTCTTCTTTTGCTTCAATCAATGCGCGTTCACGGAAGTCGGCCTCGATACGCAGGCGGACGTTCTGGTTGGTGTTTTTGTAAATTTTGCGTGAAATTGAAAGCGTGAAAAAAATAAATACCAGCAGTAAAAATGAAATTGTTCTTGAAAATGTATCACTTTCAAAAAGTAATCTGAGTTCAAGTAAGTCCGAGTGCGGGGATAAGGAAATAAGCAATGGTCTGCCAGCGATAAGTACAGGATCGACATCGCGCCACCTGCAACGCCGACGATAGCGATGACAATTAGTGCCTGATACGCGCTATCTAGCTGAGTGACCAAACCAGGATAGCATTCCCCACCAGAAGCCTGCTAATTGTTGAGCCGATAAGAAAACGCTTGCCCCAGACCGGGTTTTTTTGTGAAGTAATCATCAGCGCGGCTATATTGCAAAGCGTTCCAGGCTCTGAGTATAACTATAATAGCATAATTGAAATCCATGCAGTCAGAAGGCGGGTAGAGTCTACGTGGTTATAAAGTACGACGAACATAGTAAAACTTGCAATAACTGATGCTAAAGATGAAAATGGCATGCTGTCATAAAGCATGCGCACCTCTTCATGGCGTATTATTGATTCTAATTCTTCGTTCGGTTTTTCAGACTCTGAGACCATGATCATCCTCCTGACGATGACGGGCTTTATTGTACGGTATGACTCGACGAATTACCTATATAGGTGCCACGTGGTGCTATTATAGATAACGTTACTTGATTTTCTGAGCAGAGTTTATCGAATGTCTACTGTGACAGAAACCTTTTTCCTGCCAACGGAAGTTGAAAGAAGGCCCTGGTCGGTGCCTGCAGCGCTCTATAATTTATACAGAGCACTTTTGAGCCGGAGTGAGACGGGGCATGTGTTCGTCCCTATACGCACTATGCAGTTTCTGGCGGTGATGGATAAAAAGGAAATTATTTTTGTCGACAGCCAGTCCTATGCAGTATCAAAAGACGAGGGCGGGCGTCTGATTCTTATTGCGTGGCAGTTTCCGCATTCGCATGATCGAGATTCGCTGAGCGATGCCATGCCCTGTGAAATCGTGTTTTATGATCATAGAAGCAACGATATCCAGCTGCGTCTGATTGCAGAATTCAGACAGGCGCTGGAGACACTGGATCAACGTTATCGTGACCAGGAGCTGCCGGCAAAGGGTGCAAAAATTCTTAGCCTGAAACAGTAAAGTTGGCAGTCATCAGTTTGCAGATGACAGTAAAAAGCTAAAAGAACAAAATTATACTGCCAACTATCATTTAAGATGTGAGTGAAGCAAACAGCGTGGGCAGTTTTTCTGGCAGTCGATTCACGTTATCGATAATGGTGTAATTGTTTTCACCAAAGATGCGTTTTACGTAAGCATCAGCATTGGGATCCAGCGTCAGGCAGTAGGTCAATACGCCGGTGCTGTACAGTTCTTCCACCGCCTTCTTGGTATCGTGACGCAGATGCTGTGGATCGCGTTCGTCGATATCGGCCGGTTCACCGTCGGTGACCAGCAGAATCAGTTTGCGTCGTTCCGGCTGTTTCAGTAGCTGATGGCCTGCATGACGTAAGGCTGCGCCCATGCGGGTTGATAAACCACCTTTCATGCCGGCAAGACGTGATTTGGCTTCATCGTCAAAGTGCTGGCTAAAATCTTTGAAACGGTAGTACTGCACATCGTGGCGGCCGTCAGAAGCAAAACCGTGCAATGCGAACGGATCACCGATACCATTGATTGCAGTCGCGACCAGGGTCGCGGCTTCACGCGTGAGTTCGAGTACGGTTTTATCCGAGCCCGCCATAGCTTCGTTGGTCGATTCTGATAAATCCATCAATACCACAACAGCGAGATCACGGCTCTTGATGACGTTGCGCATGGTGATGCGTGGGTTGGGTTGCTCGCCCATGCGGATCGAAATCATGGCATCGACCGCGGCATTGATATCGATTTCATCGCCATCTTCCATATTGCGAACACGCTGCACACCTTCGGGGGTTAACAGATCAATGATCTGTTTAATGCGGTGCGCAATCGGTTTGTACTGTGTCAGTATTTCATTGATATCGTCCGGATCACCTTTTTTCTGACGGCGTTCATACACGGTTGCCCAGTCGGGGCGATGCAGTTGTATCTGATAATCCCATTCCTGGTAATGGTACGGATCGGAGACCGGTTCCTTGCCCCACATTTCATTGAAGCTTTTGGTGTTTTCCAGATCGTCTTCGTACGGATAAAGTTCGGTCGCGCAGGTCCAGATTTCCTGGGCATCATCGCCCGCGAGTTCGCAGTCGATCTCGTTGATCATTTCCATCAGGCTGACAGTTTTGCGTACCTGGCGCATGACTGGCGGGAATGTACTCGGTGCCTGTGTCCCAGTTGAACTCTTCGAATTCCCAGACATAGCGATTATCATCGCGGTAAGGAATGCGGATACGCTCTAATATGCGCAGGCTGGGTACTGCTTTACGCGTAGCGAATAGATTGAACAGATCCAGGCCCAGGTGCCAGGAAAACTGATTATCATCCTGCCTTTCTGCGATGTTGTCGTGGAAGCTGGTAGCGAAAGTATTCAGTTCCGCATCTTCTGATTGAACCGTGTTGTCCAGTAGCATCAGCGCCACATGTTCGAGCACGGGCATGCTGGGGTGCTCGGCAGCTTCTTCGGGTTTAAGTAGTAACAGGGAATGCCAGAGTTTTTTCAGCCCCGGGAAATCTTTGACCGCCTTGTATTCGACACGCGCATCTTCGACCAGTCCTATAAAGAACATCTGGGCCGGGCTCAGTTGCTCGGCCGATATCGGCGCGCTGGAGTAACACATATGTGCCGCCATGTGCGCAGCGGTGGCGCGATACAGTTCCAGACCGGGAATGCCATCGATATCATCGACCGCATCGGGCATGTGCAGTATCCGGTGTTCAATGTAGGGTCTGAAATCGGTGTAGTCAGCGCCACTGGGGCGCAGGAAAAAATTGCGTCCCCACAATGCGCGCAGATAAAAATTCAGTTTGCGCTGCACCCTGTTGAATAAAACGCCACGCCGCTCTTTTTGCAACATGGCCTTGGAATCAGCGGATTCCAGATTGAAGTACGAAGTTAAATTGGCAAAATCGCGACGATAGGCCTGGGCGCCAAACTGGGCCCAGCGGCGCAGACCGCTCAGCGTCAGTTTGGATAACAGTTCATCCATGTGGTTGAGCATCGGGCGCAGACCGCGTGCCGCAGTAGAGGCCAGTTGATGAATGAAAGTGAGATAACCGCGCAATAGTTCGGCATCACCGAGATTGCGCGCCACAGAGGGCAGGCTGCTAAATAATAACGAAATTACTTCGCCCGAAGTCATGGACGATAATTTCATCGCTGCAGTCAGACAGTCTGAAATAATGTCTTCGCCGCATTCTTTTACCACTTGCGGCATTTCTTCCAGGTAAGTGATGACCAGGTCGGAGCCTCTGCCAAGTTTACACAGTGCCTTGGCGCCATCCATGTAGGTTTGCAGGCCGACAGGCGACATGCTGCGCGCGGCGTCCTGGAAAATATTTTCCAGTACACTGCGCACGGCAGGCGCCTGCTCAAGAAATTCTTCGTAATCTTCGAGTTTGATGCTCATATTGTTGTTTAAAAAATCAGTCCGCTAATGAACGCGAATAAACGCAAATAAGTTTTTTCAATGCTTATCAAAATGGTTGTTTGTATTTGAATAAACTCAAGATCAATCGGTTCGTATGCCGGTCAGGTGAACAAATAACCGCAATACATATTCGCGTTCATTTGCGGATTATGTTTTTAATGCATTATCCAAAAAACGTCTGTACTGCTGCGTCGAGGGTGTCACGCATATCCGGATCGTCGGTCAGCGGGGTCACCATGGTCATGCTGCAGGCAGCTTTCGGGTCAACGCCTTTACTGATGAGCTGGCCTGCGTAGACCAGCAAACGGGTCGAGATCCCTTCATCCAGGCCGTGACCTTTAAGGTTGCGCGCGCGGTGAGAAATTTGTACCAGTTTTTCTGCGATAGCTTTATCCACGCCAGACTCTTTCGAGACGATCGCGACTTCGATATCTTCAGTGGGGTAATCGAAATCGAGCGCACCAAAACGTTGTTTGGTTGACTGCTTCAGGTCTTTCATCAGGCTTTGATAACCCGGGTTGTAGGAAATCACCAGCTGAAAATCTTTGTGTGCCTCGATCAGTTCGCCTTTTTTATCCAGGGGTAAAGAGCGGCGATGGTCGGTCAGCGGATGGATGACCACCGTGGTGTCCTGACGTGCTTCGACCACTTCGTCGAGATAGCAGATCGCGCCGATGCGAGCTGCGGTCGTCAAAGGCCCGTCCTGCCATTTGGTGCCGTCCTTATCCAGCAGAAAACGGCCGACCAGGTCGGAGGCGGTCATGTCTTCGTTACAGGCAACCGTAATTAACGGACGTTTGAGTTTGTACGCCATGTATTCAACAAAGCGAGATTTACCACAGCCGGTCGGGCCTTTGAGCATCATCGGCATGCGCGCATTGTATGCGGCTTCATAGAGCGCTATCTCGTTGCCTACGGCCTCGTAATAGGGCTCGTTCTTAATGATGTACTGTTGTGGATCTACTGTGTTTTCTGACATGACACACCTTTTTCATGAAGTTAATTTTGTATCAAAACAATGGTTCGAAAATAAAAAATGCTACATCCACAGATGAAAACAGATAAAACTGATTTGGTGTTTATGTTTCAGCTCAAACTATATTTGCTGTAAAGCTGTTATCCGCAATTATCTGCGTTCATCTGTGGACTGTGGTTTCTATATTTTATGATCACTATTTTTCGTCTTCAGTTTCCTGCTCACCACTCCAGCCGGCGGCGCGTGCTTTTTTAACTGCTACGCGGTAAATTTCCTGGTGACGTTCAAACAGGTCCGGCGGCAGGCGACTGACCAGGCAACCGTACTTGTCCCACTCTTTGTTTACTTTTTGCAACAAAGCGTCGATGCCCGCAAAATTCCAGTTTTCGCAGGTTTCGGTTTCGGGAATCAGTCCAAATAACCAGGCGTCACGTATGATCTTGCCGATGGTGGTCATACCGCCATTGACTTCATTATTAATGCCTACGTATCTATCTGGTTTTGCCATTATGATTTCATTCCGGAGTTAAAAAAGCCCCTGACCGAAAGCGTCCGGGCAGGGGCTTGATTTTATGGTTTATCAAGCCGTCTTTTAAACAGAGACGCCGCGATAAACAACCATAGCAGTACCCGCAGACTGTGCGAAATTGTCAAAACCCATCAGGCGCACGTGGTTCTTTGGATGTGCTTTGTGACAGGCTTCCAGTTCCGCAAGAATCGCATCTACGTCGGTTTCACCGAACATAGGCAGTTTCCACATGTACCAGTAATTCTGAAAAGCATTTTCTGGTTCAGTGTGTTCAATACCCGGGTTCCAGCCTTTATCAACGATATACTGGATCTGAGCGCGAGTAGCCTCTTTGCTCAAAGGTGGCAGGTATGAAAACGTTTCATATTTACGGCTCTGGGCAGCATCGCTCAGGCTTGAATTGTAATCTTGTACATCACTCATTGTGATTTACTCCAAAAATTTGTTAAACGTAGTGAGTAAGTTTTTGAACACCGGGCCGCATCACATGCGACCCGGTGTTAGCAGTTACTTATGTTTTACGTCCAGTTTGTCAACGGTATCAAACTCGAACTTGATTTCTTTCCAGGTTTCCATCGCAGCAGCCAGTTCAGGACTGCTCTTGGCGGCCTTGGTCAGAATGTCCTTGCCTTCTTTTTCAATTTCACGACCTGAGTTACGTGCTTCAACACAGGCTTCAACCGCAACACGGTTAGCCGCTGCACCGGCAGCGTTGCCCCATGGGTGACCTAATGTGCCGCCGCCGAACTGAAGTACTGAGTCATCACCGAAGATGCTAACCAGTGCAGGCATGTGCCATACGTGAATACCACCGGAAGCAACAGGCAGAACGCCAGGCATTGAGCCCCAGTCCTGATCGAAGAACAGACCACGTGAACGATCTTCCTTGATGAAAGAATCGCGCATGGTGTCGATCCAGCCCAGGGTCGCATCGCGGTCGCCTTCCAGCTTACCAACCACAGTACCTGAGTGCAGGTGGTCACCACCGGACAGACGCAGGATCTTGGTCAGTACGCGGAAGTGAATACCGTGGTGGGGGTTGCGGTCGAGCACGGCGTGCATCGCGCGGTGAATGTGCAGCAGCATACCGTTGTCCTGACACCACTGTGCCAGCTGGGTGTTGGCCGACAGGCCGCCAGTCAGGTAGTCGTGCATGATGATCGGCGCGCCGATTTCTTTGGCGTATTCAGCACGACGCATCATTTCGTCAGCAGTCGGTGCGGTTACGTTCAGGTAGTGACCTTTGCGCTCACCAGTTTCGGCTTCGGCTTTGTGGATGGCTTCCATGACGAAGTCAAAACGGTGTCTCCAGCGCATGAATGGCTGTGAGTTGACGTTTTCGTCGTCTTTGGTGAAGTCCAGACCACCGCGCAGACCTTCGTAGCAGGCGCGGCCGTAGTTTTTAGCAGACAGACCCAGCTTGGGCTTGATGGTACAACCCAGCAGAGGACGGCCGTATTTGTTCATGATGTCGCGTTCAACCTGAATACCCTGTGGCGGGCCATTACAGGTCATGACATAAGCAACCGGGAAGCGAATGTCTTCCAGGCGCAGTGCGCGCAGAGCCTTGAAGCCGAATACGTTACCCACCAGTGAGGTCAGTACGTTAACGACTGAGCCTTCTTCGAACAGGTCGATTGGATAAGCGACAAATGCGTAGAAGCAGGTGTCATCACCAGGAACGTCTTCGATCGCATAAGCGCGGCCTTTGTAGTAGTCCAGGTCGGTCAGCAGGTCAGTCCACACAGTAGTCCAGGTACCGGTGGAAGATTCAGCGGCAACAGCGGCTGCTACTTCTTCACGTGGCACACCGTCCTGCGGGGTGATCTTGAAACACGCCAGGATATCAGTTTCTTTTGGCGTGTAATCTGGCATCCAGTAAGTTTCGCGGTATTCTTTAACACCCGCGTTATAAGTCTTAGCCATTGTCTTTGCCTCCATCGAGCAAATAAATTTACGAATTCAGTTGTGCACCAGTTTCGGGTGAGCCAGACAGTATAACGCCGTTTGCCTCACGTTTTTCAAGCTAGCCGCAACGTGGAGAGGAAGTATAGGGAGGCCAACCTATAATTACAATTCAATAATTTTGATTGTAATGATAAGGTAATACTTATGATATAATTATGAACATGCACCTGACATTCAGACAAATCGAAGTGTTCACGGCGGTGGCGCGCCACGAAAATTATACCCGTGCTGCCGAGGAACTGCATCTCAGCCAGCCAGCGGTGTCTATGCAGATCCGCCAGCTCGAAGATAGCATCGGGCTGCCACTGTTCGAGCAGGTCGGCAAAAAGATCCGTCTCACCGACGCAGGTAGATATATGTATAGCGTCGGCCGGCAAATTGCAGATATTCTGGGCGAGGCAGAGGAAGTCTTCGAAGCTTTCAAGGGTGTGGAACGAGGTACATTGGCTCTCTCAGTGGCCACCACGGCCAGCCATTTTGCTACCCGGCTGCTGGCCGAGTTCTCCAAGCAGCACGCTGGCATCATTATCAGCCTCGACATCACCAATCGAGAAGTACTGCGCAAGCAGCTGGAAAATAATGAGCCAGACCTGGTGATCATGGGTCAGCCACCGGAAGGTGTCGAAGTCGAGGCCACGGCTTTTATGGAGAACCCGCTGGTGGTGATTGCCTCGCCCTCTCATCCCCTGGCAAAGCGCAAGGCCATACCGCTGAACGAGTTTGAGCAGGAAAATTTTGTCGTGCGTGAGCCGGGTTCGGGTACACGCGGCGCAACACAACGGTTTTTCGAACAGCACGGGGTGGCTTTTCATACCGCGATCGAAATGACCAGTAACGAGGCCATCAAGCAGGCGGTAGAGGCTGGACTGGGTCTGGGTATCGTGTCCAGCCATACGCTCGAGCTCGAGCTGGAGACCGGGCGCCTGAAGATACTCGATGTCGTCGATTTCCCGATCAGGCGCCACTGGTACATGATCCAGCGCAAAGGCAAGCGATTGTCGCCCGCTGCGATCGCATTCAAACAGTTCGTGCTGAGTGAAGCACAGCGATTTGAGCCATTGCAGGGCGTTGAGCTTTAAAGTGTAACTGCCAGTCGTCGCTGAAATACCGCTGTTTCTGACAAAATATGTGCGCGAGATCACGCAAGTCTGAAAAATCCTGCTTCACTCATAGTGTGACCCCGATGCTTGATTTATACTGACCATTCCTCGGTAAGTCGTGCCTGTGGTTGCCCAACACCATTTCAGGAGTTTTGCTTTGAGCCTGCCTAGTTCCACATATATATCCTTACGCATCATTTTCGGCCTCTGTCTGGCGCTTATCATCAGTACACCTGCCAGTGCAGTGGTATCACTGGGTCATACTATCAAGAGTTCTGATGATGGAAAAATACAGTCCGTCGCAGCCATGTTTTCCGATGCACAAGGTGACCTGCTGGTACTGGATAGAGAACGCGGCAGTCTGACCACGTTTAAATCAGATTCAGTGACCAGCCATTTGCTCGCAGGCGAAGGCTCCAGCAAGGCATTCAAATCCGAACATGTTCAAGGGTTCGCCAGCCTGGGTGATGGCAAATTTCTGGTATCTAATTCCGGTGATGATGATGTCATTATCATCGATAGCGCTGGTAAAAAACTGGGCCTGGTGGCGGGTGAAGGCAGTGCGCAGGGCGAGCTGAGTGACCCCATGGGCATCGCCTGGAGCTCTAATCGCCATCTTTATGTGGCCGATAGTGATAATAATCGAATATCAGTGTTCGGTGATGACGGCGTGTTTATACGCAGCATTGGTGACAAAAACATGCCACAGGGCCAGGCGTTGCAGCACCCCACGCAGGTGTTTGTCGATCCGCAGGAACGAATATATGTGCTCGAGGACCACGATGATGGTGTGATCACCGTGTTTGATCACACAGGCAGGCTGTTGAAACGCCTGAATGCAGATATGCTGAAAAAAATCACCAGCAGCAAAGCCCCTGAAGTCGGAGCGATCACCATCGATGATACAGGACTGTTATATGTGGCTGACAACAGAAATGGCCGTGTTTATCAGATCGACTGGGAAGCGGGGCGGGTGCTGACATCTTTCGGGAGCAAGGGAGAACAGCGTGGCCAGTTTAAAAACATTACGGCCCTGGCTGTCATGCCAGGCGACAAGCTGGCGGTGGCCGATAGCGGTAATAAGAAAATAGATGTCTATCAGCTTCCACCTGCTAAACGAGCAGAGCTCGAGCAGACACGCCTGCCCACGGTTGGTTTTGATCGTAGTACGCATCTGAAATGTAACAAAGCCTATCGTCTCACTGGCGGCAGTATTCTGTGTCTGGATGCTGATAATAATAAGGTCGGGACCTTTAATGCTTCCGGGCGTGCTGAAACAGCGTTCCAGGGAAAATTTTCAAATCTGATTGCAGCTTCGGTCAATGATCAAAATGTCGCTATCCTCGATGGTTCGGAACTCAAAATTTATCGTCTCGATGGTGATCTGCGATACAAGGTGGGTGGTTCGGGCAGTGCTGTTGGCCAGTTTGATTCGCCGCGCGGTGTTTTTATGGGACGCAATAAAATATATGTTGCAGACACGGGTAACAGCCGCATCCAGATTTTTTCCAAAGACGGCATTTTTCTCAACAGCGTGAGTAATCCCGGTGATGATAAGCCGGCGATATTCAGTGAGCCGACACGCGTGGTGGTGGATGCTAATAAGGATATGTATGTGCTGGATAAAGAACAGAAGCATGTGCTGGTATTTGGTCCTGATCATCAGCTGCTATACAAAATCGGCGGCAGCGATGACAAACCTTTGTTCGAAGATATCTACGATATTGCAATCGACGCTGATAATAACCTTTACATTCTGGCAGCAGTGCCAGGCAATAAAACCTCGGTACAGGTATATAGCGGCCCTAAAAAAGTTATTTCATTCGGTGCCAGTAATGATCAGTCGACAGGTATGGATGAGCCCGTAGCACTTTCGGTAGCGCCCGAGCATAAAACAGTGGTCAGTGTGTTCGACAAAGAAAAGCAGACGCTGATTAATTATAAATACATGCAATTGCCTGCGCGGCTCGGTGGCCTGGTTGTCAGGGGTTCCATCGATAAAACCAGTCTGTTGTGGCAAAGAGTACCAGGTAGTTATATCAGTCGCTACAAGGTATACGGCTCTGATAGCAAAACAGGACCGTTCAAATATATTACTGACGTTGGTGGAACTGAAGCGCAGGTAGAGCACAAGGATAAGCCCGCGAAAGAATTTTATCGGGTGAGTGCAGTCAGCGGGTTTGGTGTCGAAGGCGAAGCTTCTAATATTCGCGAAGATATATTCCAGGTCGGCTACGCGTTGTTTGCTGATAAGAAATATGACGACGCGATGGTAGCGTTCAAAAAAGCATATGACGAAGATCATAACAATGGCGCATTATTGAAATATCTTGGCCAGACTTCGATGCAGCTGGGCCAGGTGCAGGAAGCAGTAGAATATTTCCGCGAACTCACACAGATGCCTGGCTACGAAGCGGAAGGCCGCAACCTGCAGGTAAAAGCACTGGTTGCGGTGAAAGATTATGTGGCGGCAAAAGCAGTGATCGATCGTGCTATCGCAGATAATACCGCCAGCGTCGACACCATTGTTTATTGCGGCGAGTTAAGCATGAAGCTTGACGATGCTATCGGTGCTGTGAATTGTCTGGAAACTGCACTGAAAAAACAACCCGATAATATCAAGGCGCATTTTTTAATGGGTCAGGCCTACGTCAAACTTGGCATTATCGACAAGGGGCTCAAGGAATTCAAAACAGCAGTATCACTGGACCCGAAGAACGCGGAAGTCTGGTATCAAAACGGTAACCTGCTTGAAGGGATGGGTAAGCACGACGAAGCTATCGTGAGCCTGAAAAAAGCGGTGGAACTCAAGCCTGACTATAGTGATGCGCAACTGGCACTGGCGCGTGTTCATTTTGAATTAAAGCATTATGACGAAGTGCGCACCATCGCTATCCGGCTGGCAGGGCAAAAAGCCACTGAAGCGGAAGGTGATTATTTGCTGGGCATCACTTCTCTGGCGGCCAATAAAAACGGTGAAGCATTGCTTGCATTAAATAAGGCCACGCGTGCCGATGCGAACTATACCGCTGCCTGGCTGGCGCTGGCCGACACCTATATCAGGATGAAACAAACAGACAAGGTGCGCCCGGCACTGGTCAGCGCGAACAAGGCAGACGCTAATTCGTTTGTTGCCGCACAACGACTGGGTCTGCTTGATTACGAGGCCGGTGATTATGCAAAAGCGGCGCAAAGTCTTGAGCATGCAGCCGTATTAAAGCCCGATGATTATGATACGCAATACAAACTGGCTGACGCGGAATACCACAACGGGAATTATAAGCAGGCAGATGCTGCTGCCAGTAGCGCGGTGCGTTTAAAGCCCGATGCATGGGAACCTTTGTTGCTGCAGGCGAATATTGCGAACAGGCAGGGTAAAAATGGTAAAGCGATCGGCCTGGTCAAGGAAGCGATGGCAAAGCAGCCGGATTCGGCCGTGCTGACGACGCGCCTGGGTGATCTGTATTCTGAGAACAGCATGTTCGATCTTGCTAAAACAACTCTGGAAAAGGCTTCATTGCTGGATCCGACATCGGCAAAACCGTTTGTTCTGCTCGGCGCACTGTATATGCATACGCGTTCTTACGACGACGCCATCGCAGCGCTCGACAAAGCGGTGTCAATTGATGCTACACCTGCAAACAAGCTGGCGCTGGATACAGCTTATGCCGAGAAGAAGAAATCACTGGAGTTCAAATCCAACGCACCGCATATCGTATTCGAGGAAGTTAAGCTCAACCGGGTTTTTTCTGCCGCGTATAAACAGTATGCCGACAAACCTGTGGGTACGGTGGTTATAAAAAACAGTGGTGCGCAAGATTACGGTAATCTCAAACTCACCTTTGCCATCAAGGGGTATATGGATTACCCGACAACAATTGATATTCCTGAACTCAAAGCCAATAGCCAGCAGAGTATTGAACTCAATGCTTCGTTTAATAACAAGATTCTGGATATCGATGAAGACACCGGCGTGCAGGCTGAGATTGCACTCAACTATATTCGCGATGGCCAGAACGACGCGGTCACCATTACCCAGCCGATGACCATCTATGGCAAGAACGCTATCGTCTGGGGCGAGTCGGATATGGTCGGTTCATTTGTGACGCCGAAGGATAATGTGCTGAGTGATTTTGTCCGTACCGCGATCAATGAAAATAAACCCAGGGACAGGATCATTAACAACAGCCTGCTCACAGCGATGACATTGTTCGATGTGTTCGGCGCGCACGGTATTCGATACGAGGCTGATCCTAATACCCCATATTCAAAATTATCTGATACCAGTGTTGATTATGTACAGTTCGGTCGTGAAACCCTGAAAGTTAAAAGTGGCGATTGCGACGACCTTTCGGTGCTGATGAGCGCAAGCCTGGAAAACCTTGGTATCGAAACAGCGATACTTGATGTGCCGGGACATTTGCTGATGATGTTCAATACGGGACTGCCGGAAGCGAAACGTAGCCAGATCAGCCTGGATGATGACTTGCTGGCCCTGCGCGATGGCATGGTCTGGGTTCCGGTGGAGGCCACCATGATCGGCCAGTCGTTTGCAGAGGCATGGGCAGAAGGTGCACGTAAATACCACAAATATGAAGCCAGCCACCAGCTCAAAGTGACTACGCTTGCACAGGCCTGGAAGGAATATAAACCGGTTACGCTAAAACCAGCGGCTTATACACTAACTGTGCCGCCGACTTCACTGGTCGAACCAGTGGTAACGCGTGAAAAGAATATATTGCTGGAGAAAACGCTCGATCGCATGGTGAGTCCTTATCGCACCATGGCCAATCTTGATCCGTCGAATATAAAAGCGCGTATGCAGATAGCCATTATTTACGCCAGATACGGTTTGTATGAAAAGGCTGAACACGAGCTTGATGAAATACAGAAAATTGAGCCAGACAACAGTGCGGTACAGAATAATCGCGGTAACATTTATTTCAGTAAGGGTGATTATGAGCGCGCGCTGGAAAATTACAGTTATGCAGAAAAACTGGACTCCAATGATGCCGGCATCAAGATGAATTTATCCATGGCCTATTACAAACAGGGTAATCTGCAACAGGCCAGTGAGAAATATGCAGAAGCGAAAGTGATAGATGCGACAGTCAGTAAGAAATATGAAGCGTATGCAAAGCTGTTGAGTAAATGATGTGGTTAAAACTGTGATACATATCAATGTTCTTCAGGGTTGTACGTTTTAGGATCGGCCATGGTGGGCTTAAGCGGTTCCAGTAGATATACGCGGAGATAGATTATGAATACCAGATTGAAAGGATGGGTGGTGATTTTGATATCAGCGATGCTGATGTCATCGCAGTCGTTTGCTGCTGATGACGTAAAGTCACAGGCTACAACTTCGCAGGCCGCAGCGACACAGACAGAGCAGGCAAAGTCATCAGAGATGGTTGTCACAACAGAAAAACAGAGTGTGTTTAAAGGCTTGTTGTATGAGGTCTGGAGCCGCCTGCGCGCGCTTAGTCCAAAATTAAACGAAGCAAAGACCAGGCGCGCAGCAGTCACTGCCGGGATTCGGGGGGCGGAGACAACAACCAGCCTGATACAGCCCTACTGGAAAGATGATCGCACGCAGGATCCCGAGTACATCAAGCAGCTCACCGAGTATACCCATGCACAGCAGATCGCTGAAAACGGTGATCTGCCGGGCGCGATAAAAGCCCTGAACCATTTTGTAGATACTTATGGTAGCAGCGAGCTGGCGCCAGATGCGCAATTTGCGCTGGGTATTAGTTATGCGGGCGCCGGTAACAAAAAAGCCAGTATTTCCACGCTGGAAGCATTTGTAAAACAACACCCGAAACATCCACTGGTGGCAGATGCCCAGCAAGTGATAAACCAGTTTAAGTAGTGCAAGACTGCTGAACCTTGAACCGGGAGTATTCCCGGTTTTTTTATGACCACGGTTTTTTATCGCCAACAATGAATCTCGATATTCTTTACCAGGATCAGGCGCTGATTGTGTTGCACAAGCCGGCGGGCCTGTTGTCCGTGCCCGGGCGCGGTGTGGATAAACTGGATTCGCTTGCGTGGCGAGTGCAACAGATGTTTGCGGATGCAAAAGTGGTGCATCGGCTCGATTGTCACACATCAGGTGTGATGTTGATGGCGCGCGGGCTGGATGCGCAGCGTGAGCTCAGCCGCCAGTTCCATGATCGCGAAACCGAAAAACACTATATCGCGGTTGTTCGTGGACGTGTGGAACAGGATGAAGGTGTGATCGAACTGGCCATGCGCTGCGACCCGGATAACAGGCCTGTGCAGATACTCGACGAGGTGCATGGCAAGCCTTCAATAACGCGCTGGACTGTCATCGAACGCAATACAGATACCACGCGCCTGAAATTGATGCCTGTCACTGGTCGTAGTCACCAGCTACGCGTGCACTGCCGCGCACTCGGACACGCGATTGTCGGTGACCGGCTTTACGGAAATGAAGCAGATTTACATGAATCGCGCATGTTGCTGCACGCCGAATGCCTGGCATTCAGGCATCCGGAAACAGGACAGCGCATGGTGATGACAGCAGAGTGTGAATTTTAAATGTTTAGCTGCGCAGATCAATGCTAAAGCCTGTGCTACCAGCCAGAGATCACATTGGTGCGAAACAGGTGGCCCCGAAAATCCATGATCACGCCATTCGAAGTAATTTCTTTTAATACAAAATCATCATCCAGGCTTTCGCCTTCTTCCATGTAGTGGCCATTGATCACTACGCTGCGTTGTTTGGGATCACTGGAATAGACATGCGCAGTAAATGTCATGGGCGGAATCTGGTTGCGAATAGCTTCGGGCAGCTGATTGATGTCCACAGCCTGGTATATTTCTGTGGTGTCGGTTTCCTGTGGCTGTGTGTGTTTTTCACAGCAGTCGTTTCGGCTGGTTCAGCTTGCGGTGCGGGCGCTGGCTCAGCCCTGGCGACGTGCTGGGTTCGCCTGACGGTGTTGCTTGATGCACCTGGCTGATGGTTGTTGTGCCGGTTGAATCGTTTTGCTTGCTGGTGTGTTTTTCGCCTGTTGCACGGGTGCCGGTGTGGATATCGGTGCACCAGTATTTTTATGGAACACAAAGTACAGCAGTACGGCAAGATTGAGTAATACCGCAGCGATCAGTATCCACGGCCAGATACTACGTGCAGCCGGTCGATAGTTCAGGCTGGAAGAATGCACGGTCTGAATGCCGGGCGCTGTGCCGTGGCCGCGTGACTGCTCCGATTTTTTAAGCGCTTCCAGAATATAAGACATGCTATTTGGCTTTCTTTTTGGTGTGTTAATAAATGCGGTGCAGTTTCGTGCATCGCAATATTTAAATGAATAAAGGTCAGTGGCCCTGCAATACCATCGGCAGGCAGGCCGACGCTGCGCTGAAATTCGGAAACACGTGTTGCCATCTCCTGGGTATAGTCATTACGAATGGTGGCTTTGCTGTCGGGTATCAGGCGCGCGAGCTGCTGATCCAGCCATTGTACTACTGGACCACTGTCGCCGATTTGTAGAGCGTTCGTGTAAAAGGGCGGTGTTTTCCAGAGCAGGCTGTATTCACCGTACCAGTGTTTTTCCAGAGTGGGAATGGCGACGCTGAATTCGGTTTTGCCCGATTGCAGGATCGCCTGACCCTGATCGAGCTGTTTCAGCGTGACAAAAGCATTGCTGCCATCAGCGTTATATACATGCAATAGCACAGGATAGTTGATCAGTTTGACACTGTTTAGATTGCCCTGGCGATGCAGACAGCTCAGCCCGTGTTTGATTGCGAAGCTGCAGGCGTTTTGATGTGAGTCTTCAGAATATTTTTGCTGCCACAGTGCAAACAGTGACTGATAAGCATCGGCCTTGCTGCTACTGGAAGCCTGAGCGATAAAACTTTGCAAATCATCTTCGACCGGCGCGGTTGCGCTGGTCGAGCTCGGGTTTTGCTCCACAGTTGTTTCTGTTGTTGAAGCAGAAATAGCAGCAGTGGTATCGCCCGTGGCTGATGCTAGGTGGTTCTGTCGTATCTGTGCTGGCAGTCGATGCCACTACTGTTTCGGTACTGTTGAAATGCCAGTACGCCAGCGCTGCACTGGCCGAGAGCGCAACAAACAGTGCGATATACAGCGGCCAGTATTTACGTTGCTGACGGTCTTCCACATTTTTTAATTCGCCGAACACTTCTTTGGCGGCGGTGTTGAGCGTGCGCATGTCAACGTTATAAATATTCTGCACATAACAGCCGAGCAGCGCGCGATCGCATAAAATATTGATCAGTCGCGGTATGCCCTTGCTGAGTCGGAACAGTCTTCGCAGCACCGCTTCCGGAAACAGTTGCACGTTCTGACCGGCAACCGCGAGACGGTGCGCAATGTAAGCGCGAACTTCGTCGTAGCTCAGCGCATTGAGATGAAAGCGCGCGGTGATGCGTTGTGCCAGCTGGCGCATTTCCGGGCGCGCAAGAATATCCAGCAACTCGGGCTGGCCCAGAATAATAATCTGCAGCAGCTTGCGCTGATTGGTTTCCAGGTTGGTGAGCAGGCGCAGCTGTTCCAGCACGCTGCTGTCAAGATTCTGTGCTTCGTCGATTATTAATACAGTTTTTTCATTGCGCGCATTGGCTTCGATCAGAAAACGATTGATGCGGTCGATGTAGGTTTTGACCGTATTGCCTTCTTCGGGATACTCAATTTTGAGTTCGTCGCAAATGGTTTCCAGCAGCTCGATCGCGCTGACCCGCGGATTGAGTACCAGCGCGACTCTGGCCTGTTCCGGAATCTGCTCCAGCAGGCAACGACACACCGTGGTTTTGCCGGTACCGACTTCGCCGGTGAGCAGGATGCAGCCGCCTTCGCTGTTCAGACCGTAGACCAGATGCGCCAGCGCCTCGCGGTGCTGCGGCGTCATATAGAGATAACGCGGATCGGGAGCAATCGAAAAAGGTGCTTCCTTAAAACCGAAATACTCGTTGTACATGATGGGGCGGTCTGGCTACCAGGTTTGTGTTGCAAGCGGCAGCGCTCACTATAACGGTTTGCGCTGGAAAATACATTAAGCAGCGGAATCTGGCCGGTTCGCTGGTATGCTAGTTATATGACAGGCCCTGATTATGACGTTCATTATCCGCATTTGTTCGCGCCGCTGGAGCTGGGTTTTACCCGCCTGCCCAATCGCGTGCTCATGGGCTCGATGCACACCGGGCTGGAAGACGTGCGCGGTGGCTACGAAAAACTGGGGGCTTTTTATGCCGAGCGCGCAGCTGCGGGTGTGGGTCTGATCGTCACCGGTGGGGTGTCGCCGAGCTTTCGCGGTCGACTGGCGCTGAACGCGTCACAACTGAGCTATCGCTGGCAGCTGGGCAAGCACAAAAATCTGACTAAAACCGTGCACGCGGCCGGCGGCAGGCTCTGTCTGCAGCTGCTCCATGCCGGGCGTTATGCGATGCATCCTTTTGCGCTTGCGCCGTCGGCGATCAAGGCACCGATTTCACCGTTCACGCCACAGGCGATGAGTGCCCGCCAGATCGAAAACACCATCGCCGCCTATGTGCACAGCGCCGAGCTGGCGCGCGAGGCCGGTTACGACGGGGTCGAGATCATGGGCTCGGAAGGCTATCTGATCAACCAGTTCCTGTGCGCGCACAGCAATCAGCGCAGTGATGCCTGGGGCGGTGATTTTGCCCGGCGCAGTCGTTTTGCGCTGGAAATCGTGCAGCGCACGCGCGAGCGTGTGGGCGAAGATTTCATCCTGATCTATCGGCTCTCGCTGCTCGATCTGTTGCCCGACGGCAGCGACTGGAACGAGGTCGAGCAGCTGGCGCGCGGTATCGAGCAGGCCGGTGCGAGCATGATCAACAGCGGCTTCGGCTGGCACGAAGTGCGTATTCCGACGATTGCTGCCAGCGTGCCCAGAGCCGCGTTCACTTTCGCCAGCGCGCGCCTGAAACCTTGTCTGAATATTCCTTTGATTACCTCCAATCGCATCAACACGCCTGAAGTTGCCGAACAGATATTACAAAGTGGTCAGGCCGACATGGTATCGATGGCGCGACCGTTTCTGGCCGACAGCGAATTCATGCGCAAAGCGGCGCAGGGCAAGGCGGAAACGATCAATACCTGCATCGCCTGCAACCAGGGCTGTCTCGACCGGGTGTTCAGGCAACAGCGCGCCACCTGCATGGTCAACCCGCGCGCCTGCTACGAGACCGAGATCAATTACACACCGGCCACACAGACAAAACACATTGTAGTTGTCGGTCTTGGTGCGGCGGGCATGGCCTGCGCCAGCATCGCAGCCGAACGTGGTCATCGTGTCACTGCATTTGAAGCGGATAAAATCGGCGGACAGTTGAACCTGGCCTGCAAAATTCCGGGCAAGGACGAATACAAGGAAACCCTGCGCTATTTTGCGAATCGTCTACGCGAAACCGGGGTCGAACTGCGCCTGGGTGAGCGCAGTAACAGCCGAGCAACTACTCGCGTTGAACGCAGATAGTTATGTTATCGCTACCGGTGTGCGACCACGCATTCCCGAGATAGAAGGGATTGATCATCCCAAAGTGCGTTTGTATACCGACGCGATTGCGCATCCTGACAGCATCGGCAACACGGTTGCGATCATCGGCGCCGGTGGTATTGGTTTTGATGTCGCGACTCTGCTCGCGCACCCGACGCAGTCCTGACCGGCCTGAACAATGGTATGTGCAATGGGGTATCGATGTCAGCGAAAATAGCGCGCATGCATTGCTTGATAAAGAAGCAGCCAATAAAGCTGCGCGAAAAATTTATCTGTGTCAGCGCAGCAGTGAAAAGCCGGGCAAAGGTCTGGGTAAAACCACCGGCTGGATTCATCGTCTCAGTCTGCGTCGCGCCGGTGTAGTGATGTTAAATGCAGTACATTACCAGCGCATTGATGATGCAGGGTTGCACATTATAAAAAATGGCAGGCCTGCGGTATTGCCGGTGGACAGCGTAGTGATCTGCGCCGGGCAGTTGTCAAACAATCAGCTTGCAACACAATTGCAGGACAGCGGTAAGACAGTGCATTTCATTGGCGGAGCCGACAAGGCGATCGAACTCGATGCCGAGCGCGCGATACGCCAGGCAGCCATGCTGGCGCAGAACTTGTAGGGATTTTATGTGCGGAATTCAGAAAGCTGAAATAAAAGGGTTTTTCAGCCTGTGTTTGCTTACAGTAATACTGTGCTTTGTCAGCGCTGGTGCACAGGCCCTGGAACAAAATACGGTCGAATCTTATCTTGCAAAGGCCAAAGCCAGCGGTGAAAAACCTAATCACTTAATCAACCAGAGCAGTCCGTATTTACTGCAGCATGCGTATAACCCGGTGAACTGGTATCCCTGGGGAGAGGAAGCATTCGAAAAAGCGCGCAGGGAAAACAAACCCATATTTTTGTCTATTGGCTATTCCACCTGCCACTGGTGCCATGTGATGGAGCACGAATCATTCGAAAATAAAGCAATCGCTGACCTGCTTAACAAATATTTTGTTTGCATCAAGGTTGATCGCGAAGAGCGTCCCGATATCGACAGTGTTTATATGGCAGCGACAGAATTAATTTATGGCGTCGGTGGCTGGCCGATGACCGTGTTCCTGAATCTCAAGCTGCAACCGTTTCATGCGCAGACCTACATACCGGCGGAGACGCGCGGTAACCAGCGCGGTCTGAAAGACCTGTTGCCGCAGATTCACAATCTCTGGGTCAAGCAGCGTGCGCATGTTGATGCGGTTGCGAAACAGGTTACAGATCGCATCAGGGCTGATGCGGAAACCAGGTCAAGCGCAGTTCGGCTGGATAAAGATATTGTTAAACGCGCGTTCTCTGAAATCCGCGCCAGTTTTGATCAGAGTGATGGCGGCTTTGGTGATGCGCCCAGGTTTCCGCGCCCGGGGATGTTTGATTTTTTGCTGACGCTCGCGAGTCAGAAAGGACCGATGGCAGCGGGCGCTGAACAGATGATGCAAAAAACGCTGACTGCAATGGCGCAGGGCGGTATTTTTGACCAGGTGGGGGGTGGCTTTCATCGTTACTCGGTCGATTCGCAATGGCTAGTACCACATTTTGAAAAAATGCTGTATTCGCAGGCGCTGTTGACAACAGCTTATTTGCGTATGTACAAGATCGATCCGCAGCCTTTGTATAAAAATGTGGTGCAGGCGACGCTGGGTTTTGTGCTGCGTGAAATGACCTCGCCGCAGGGCGGGTTTTATTCCGCGCTGGATGCGGACAGCCAACGACCGGACAAAAAAGGCGAGCATGGAGAAGGCGCTTATTATTTATGGAGCGATGCTGAACTTAAAAGCGTATTGTCTTCGGAAGAACTGAAGTTTGCGCGTGAGTATTATGATATACATCACGACGGTAATATTTATTCAGATCCGCAGAATGAATTTACCGGTCTGAATATTCTTCATGTCAGTGAAGACTATTCCGGCAAGAGCTTAACGGAGCGTCAGCTTGGACTTCTGGATTCGATAAAACATAAATTAATGCGGGCGCGAAACCATCGTCCTCGCCCGCACCTGGACGACAAAATCATCACCGCCTGGAACGGTATGATGATTTCAGCATTTGCACAGGCCGGTGTAGTACTCAAAGATAAAGCTTACTTAAACGCAGCAACCAAAGCCGCCGAATTTGTGCGCGACCACCTGATTGATAAAAGTACCGGATTGCTCTATCGGCGAATCAGAGGCGAACAGGCAGGGGTTGCCGCAGGTCTGGGCGATTATGCATGGACTGTTCGCGGCTTGCTGGATTTGTATTACGCAAACAACGACAAACAATGGCTGGCACTTGCTATCACTTTGAGCGACAAACAAAACGCGCAATTCCTGGATCAGGCAAGTGGTGGATATTTTGACGCTTCTGATAAGGATGCCAGTCTGTTATTTCGTTTCAGGCCCATCTATGATGATGCTTTGCCTGCGGCGAATGCTGTTGCGCTGGCGAATTTAAAGGATTTATCCAGGATAGATAAGAACAGGCAATGGAAGAAGAATGCCGATGACTGGGTGACTGCTTTTGCCGGTGATATTAATATGAATCCTTCGGCTGCGGCGATGGCATTGAGTGTTCTAAGTCGTCGACATTAGTTACCTGGTTTTTGGTTCACCAGGACTAATTTGACTATGGGGTTTTGCAAGCGATGGATCATTGCATGTGCCTGAGCGGGTGAAATAGTCGTTGCGAACCGCGGACTGGCTTTGCTACTGTGTATCGCGACGATGTCGGGATTCGAGGGAAGGAAAAAGGGGAAAGATAAATGGATGAGAACACATCCAGTTTAAGCGGGGTTGACTATCAGGTTGTCTTCGACGCCAGCCTTGATGCCAGCATCATCCATACCTCGGACGGCGAGATCCTGGCAGCAAACTGGACCGCGGTCGAGCGTTATGGCTACAGCCTGACAGAACTCAAACAGATGAATATCGCTGAGTTGTCAGCCCATGAGCTGAGAGCCGACCTGTCAACCAGGCTGGGTGAACTGCAAACCCTGGGTGAAATCTTCGAATGGGAACACCGCCGCAAGGATGAAACCGAGCTACCGGTAGAAATCTACGCACAACCCATCATTTTTTATGGTGAACTGGCCATCCTGTCGAATATCCGTGATATCACCGAGCGCAAACGCGCAGAAGCGCTGCTCGCAGGACAGTATCAAGTGCTGGGGATGATTGCTTCCGGTGAACCTCTGGCAGACATCCTGACCGCTCTGGTTAGTTGCATCGAGGAACAGTCAGTCGGAATGCTGGGGTCCATCCTGCTGCTGGACCCGGATGGCATTCATGTGCGCCACGGTGCAGCACCGAGTTTGCCAGCGGAGTTCAATGCTGCGGTCGATGGCCAGCCGATCGGACCGGTTGCAGGTTCCTGTGGCACTGCCGCGTATCGTAAGGAAGCAGTATTTGTTGAAGATATCGCTACCGATCCCTTATGGGTTAATTACAAAGCCGCGGCCATTCCACACGGCTTGCGCGCCTGCTGGTCGACACCCATTTTCGATGAGCAGGGACAGATCCTGGGTACGTTCGCGATGTACTATCGAGAGCCAGGCCTGCCCCAGGCCGAGCATCTCAAATTGATAGAAACCACCACGCACATCGCCTCGATTGCGATCAGCCGTTACCGATCTGAAAAAGTGCTAAGTGAGAGCGAGGCCCGTTACCGTCTGCTTTTTGATTATGCGCCGGACGGTATAGTGATCGCCGATACCGAGAGTTACTACCTGGATGCTAATGCCAGCGCCTGTCAGTTGCTTGGTTACAGCCGTCACGAATTGATCGGGTTACACGCTTCGGATATTGTTATCGAGGCCGAACTCGACCATATCGAGCCCGCACTGGAGGCGATCAAAGCCAGCTCTGATTACGCTCGTGAGTGGCGGATGCGCCGCAAGGACGGTTCAACATTCATTGCGGAAGTCAAAGCGACCACCATGCCCGATGGTAAACTGCTGGGCGTGATCCGCGACATCAGCGAGCGCAAGGGCTGCCGAAGCCAAAGTTCAGCGGCTCACTCAGCTATATGCAGCGCTCAGTCAATGTAATCAGGCCATTGTGCGTTGCGCCAATGAGGAAGAACTGTTCCCTCAGATCTGCAAGGACGCCGTCAAGTTTGGTGGCATGCAAATGGCCTGGATTGGCATGATCGACAACACAAGTCAGATGGTCAGTCCGGTAGCCTTTTTTGGTGATGGTACAGAATATCTGGACGGGCTTGAAATTTCCATATCCGCAGACAAGGCAACAGGACTGAGGGCCGGTGGGTACCAGTGTTCGCGATAACAGGCCGATCTGGTGCCAGGATTTTCTGCATGATCCGACCACTGCTGTCTGGCATGAACGAGGCGCAATGTACGGCTGGAAATCAGTCGCTTCGCTGCCGCTGCATCGCAAAGGTGCTGTCATTGGCGCGTTTGCCTTGTATTGCAGCGAAGCGGATGCCTTCGATGAAGCAGCACAGAACCTGCTTATTGAAATGGCTATTGACATCAGTTTTGCACTCGATCACTACGCCAGTGAAGCAGAACGCGTGCGCGCGGAGCTAGCACTGCAGCAAAGCGAGCAGTATCTGCGCACCATCATCGAAACCGAGCCGGAGTGCGTCAAGGTAGTGGACAGGGCAGGGCAACTGCTGCAGATGAACCCTGCCGGCCTGGCTATGCTCGAAGCCGAATCACTGGAACAGGCCAGGGCGCATGGTATGGGCAATTTTTGTCTGCCCGAATATCGCGATGCACTCGATGCTATGCACAAACGTGTGATGGAGGGAGAGTATGCGACGCTGGAGTTTGAAATTAAAGGACTCAAAGGTACCCGTCGCTGGCTTGAAACCCATGAAACGCCGATGCTTGATGCAGAAGGTAAAGTTACCCATTTGTTAGGCATCACGCTGGATATTACCGAGCGAAAGGTGAATGAAGAACGGATTCAATATCTCGCCAATTTCGATGCGCTCACCGGACTGCCCAATCGTGTGCAACTGGATGACCACCTGAAGTATGCGCTTAGCCTGGCAAAGCGTAACAACGGGCAGCTGGCGTTGATGTTTGTCGACCTGGATCGCTTTAAGGATGTTAATGACACGCTAGGGCATAGTATTGGTGATGCTTATCTGGTTGAAATGGCCAGTCGTTTACAGCAGGTGTTGCGCGAAGAGGATACAGCTGCGCGCCTCGGTGGTGATGAATTTATTTTGATGTTGCCCGATAGTGATACGCAGGGTGCGGCACAGGTTGCACAGAAAGTTCTGGATGTTGTTGCTAACCCCTGTCGTATCGAACAGTACGATCTGTCTATGACTGCATCGATCGGCATCGCCATGTTTCCTGATGATGGCGAAGATCTGGAAACACTTTCGAGAAGCGCTGATACGGCGATGTATCGTGCTAAGCAGGAAGGCCGCGATCGCTATCGTTTTTTTACGCCTGCTATGCAGGCACGTGCAGCACGCAATATGCATCTGGTGATTGCCTTGCGCCAGGCCCTGGAACATGACCAGTTTCATTTGCATTATCAGCCACAGATCTCCATAAATGATGGACGAATCATTGGTATTGAAGCTTTGTTGCGCTGGCATCATCCTGAGTTAGGTGATGTTTCGCCAGCAGAATTTATACCGGTGGCAGAAGACAGTGGGTTGATACTACCTATTGGTGAATGGGTGCTGCGCACGGCTGTGCGCCAGTTGAAAAACTGGATGGATAGTGGATGTGCACCCATGGTGGTCGCAGTCAACCTGTCCGCAACCCAGTTCCGTCATCCCGGTTTTTCAGAAAGAGTGATGCGTATACTGAAAGAGGAGCAAATCCAGGCTCGCCACCTGGAGCTTGAGCTCACCGAAGGCGTCGCTATGTATGATCCAGATACGGCTGTTTCGATAATGAATACTCTCCATGATATGGGTATTCGCATGTCGATCGACGACTTTGGTACTGGTTATTCTTCGCTGAATTACCTGAAAAAATTCAAGGTGTATAAATTAAAAATTGACCAGTCCTTTGTGCGTGATATCAGTACCGACCAGGAAGACAGGGCTATTGTTGCGGCGATTGTCAGTATGGCCAAAGATCTTGGTCTACAGACCATTGCTGAAGGCGTAGAAACAGTTGAGCAACTTGAGTATTTGCGCGCGCAGGGCTGCGATGAGGCGCAGGGCTATTATTTTAATAAGCCGTTGCCAGCAGAAGAAATAGAAGCTTTATTGTTCTCGAATAAGATGTAGTTGATTAAAAAGCCAGGTCCTGACACCCGTTTGCATGGGTTATTGCCAGAGCAACGCGCACACTTTTTTATTCATAACAAGGCCATCAAAGACAAGCTGTGCTCTGGGTATTGTGGCGCTGGCCATGCCATAACAAACGTGCAGCGGCATTAGATGTTCTTCTCGTGGATGACAAAGCCGCGCCGATGGCGCATGTTCCCAGTCGATCAGCATTTGTTCGCCTTGTGTTGCTGATATGCTTTCCGCAGTACAGGTGCTGATCAGCCATTGGTTAAAATGTTCACTGGCCTGATGGCTGGCAGCATCACTGGTAAAAAACCCTCTCATGTTGTGATACGACATGCCCGAACCGATCACCAGTATATTTTTTTTGCACAGAGCGCTGAGGGCTTTACCCATAGCGATATGTGCAGCGGGGTCGAGCCCTTTGAGTAAAGATAATTGTACACACGGGATCTTTGCATCAGGGTACATCAGTTTTAAGGGCACAAACATGCCGTGATCAAAACCGCGTTTATCGTTGAGTGTTGCCTGAAAGCTGTTTGCTTCCAGCTGCTCGGCTATTTCGCTTGCCAGCTCTGGTGCTCCCGCGCGCCGGGTATTTAATGTCATACGATTCAGGCGGAAATCCGGAATAATCAAAAATCAGAGGTGGCTGATCTGCGCTGGTAATACTGGCGGTTTCGGCTTCCCAGTGTGCGCTGATGACTAAAATAGCTTCGGGTTCAGGCAGATTTCTGGTGATTGTTTTCAGAAACCCGGTCAGAGCCGCGTGCTGTTCATCGCCCAGCAGGGGCAATGGCCCGCCACCGTGAGGGAGGTACAGTACTGATGCGCCGGAGCTTGATGATCCTGTTGTCATACTATGTCAGAGAATAAGACCGATAAAAGGTTCTTATATTAACCTGCCGAGGCAGGGTTTTTGTCTGGCAGTTGTTGCAGTGTTCTGAGGGTAGTCGGATATGAGTCGCGTTCAGTAGTGCCCTGTTCGGACTTGATGCCAGTCCCTGCTGACGCCAGATCAGGTGTCAGCAGGGTGCACCGGTATTTTATTTTTTCGCTTTGGGTATGGGTTTGATTTTCAAATCTTCGGCAGAAGCTTTGCCAAAACCATATGACGCATAGATATTCTGAGCTTCGGCGCTACTTAGATATTCCATGAATCGTCTGGCATTGCCCGGGTTGCGCGCGGATTTTAAAGTACCGATTGCGTAACCCACCTTATGTTCCATATTGTAAGGCGCAGGAATGGCAACACCGTCGATCGGGCGGCCATCTGCTTTGGCGTGCATGATCTCGGTGGTCCACACAATACCGACATCGGCCTGCCCCTGTTCTATGCGATACGGTGTTTCACGATGGTGACGTGAAGTAAACCAGGTTTTGTCCTTGATCGCCCAGCAGCTCTTGCATTTTGCATTGCCAGTGACTTTTTCATACAGGCCGAGATCTTTCAGCATCTGCGAGCCATAAAATTTAAAAATGCCTTCGGTCAGAGGATTGGGGTGCGACTGCACCAGGTCATCGCGCGCAAGATCTTTGGGCCCTTTAATGTTTTTCGGATTGCCTTTCGCGACCATCAGCTCCAGCTTGTTATGCACATAGATCATGTAATCATCCATCATGCTTTTGGACTTCAGTTTTTTGAGATGGCCGAGATTGACGCTGGCAAACAGATCCGGGTTCTGTGCGGTGTTGATGCCATTGATCTTGCCCTGTTTTAGTATCTGGCCTTTAAGAATCTGGCCGGGCGGGATGGTTTCGACATAAATACTTTTGATCTCGGGATTTTTTTTCTGAAAGTCACCGATTAGCTCGTTCATGACCATGAACTGGTTACCGGCCAGATACATGACCAGGTCGGATGTGTACGAGTCGCCGATTTTGCCATAGGCAATTTTGCCGTCGCCGAGATAGGTCCGATAATCGTGACCGAGGCCGGCATCAGCAGCGGCGAATGCGGATGGCTGTATCGCCAGCGCAGTAATGGCGGCCAGTCCAAGCGAGCTAATACGCCTGGCCCAGGTAGTAGACATTATGTTCATAAATCACTCCAGCCTTGTTGAATAGGGTTTTTGAATGGTGGAGTCTAGGCCTGCTGATTCAATGAGATAATCCGGTATAGCCCGAATGTTATATGGGGTAAACCCCGGGTTTATAAAAACGTATGAGGCGCAGAACCGGATTAACTGATTAGTCCAGGCCTGCGATGATGGCGAGACGAACCAGTTCGGTCGAGGTTCTGGCCTGCATTTTGGCCATCAGATTGGCGCGGTGCAGTTCCACGGTTTTGATGCTGATGCCGAGTTCGGCTGCGATGATTTTGTTCTGCGTGGCTTTGAGCACGTAGCGCATGACTTCGTGTTCACGCGGTGTGAGCTGTTCGGCGCAGGCCTGGATCGCGGTAATGCGTTTCTGGTCCCGGTACTGGTCCTGGTTGTAAGTGATCGCGCTCTGCACACGTTCCAGCATGAGCGCATCGTTATAGGGTTTTTCGATAAGATCATAGGCGCCGGCTTTCATCGCGCGTACCGCCATGGCCACATCGGCATGGCCGGTGACAAGAATCACGGGCAGGGTAATACCGCGTTGCTGAAGTTTGGTATGCAGCTCCATGCCGTTGATATCAGGCATACGTACATCAAGCAGAATACAGCCCATCATGGCGGCGTTGACCTGCTCAAGAAAAGTGAGCCCGCTTTCATACACGGCAACCGGCAGTCCGGCGGATTCGATCAGCCATTTAAGAGAATCACGCGCCATACGATCATCATCAATGATGTATACCGTTGATACTGCATCCTCGGGTCTGGTCATTGTTTAACTCTCCACCGTGACGGGTAATTCAAAAGCGAATTCTGCACCACCCTGCTCCAGGGTGCGGGCGCTGATGCGTCCCTGGTGTGATTCTATAATAGAACGACTGATCGACAGACCAATGCCCATGCCTCTGGTCTTGGTGCTAAAAAAAGCATCGAATATCTTCGGCAGGGAATGATCAGGAATACCCTCGCCACTGTCGATGACTGCGAGCCGTACTCGACCGGTGTCGATGGTTTCGGTTTTGATCATCAGGTGATGTTGTTTTTTTTGTACCCGGTCCATGGCTTCGATACTGTTAAGAATGAAATTCAGAATCACCTGCTCGATCTGGATCAGATTGCCTTCGACATGAGGAAGTGTTTTTTCAAGGTTGAATGTCACCGCCACATTGTGTCGCTGAACTTCGTGGCTGACCAGCGCGGCGGCATTCTGCACCGCCTGGTTGAGATCGACTTCACAATAGCGTTCTTCGCCTTTTTGTACGAACTGACGAATATGGCGGATGATATCTGCGGCCATGGTAGCGCCTTCCACTGCATACTCGAGTCCCTGGGTTAATTTATTGATATCAGGTTGCGGCTCCCTGAGCAGGCGCAGACAACTGTTGCTGTAATTGATGGTGCCGGTTAATGGCTGGTTTAATTCGTGCGCCAGGCTGGCCGCCATTTCACCGATGGTGCTCATGCGTGAGACCCGTGCAAATTCGCTTTCGTGGCGACGTTGTGATTCAAATGCCATCTGTCTTTCAAGTTCGTCCGCAATCCATTGCGCCATAACTTTGAGTAATTCGTGGTCCCACTGACTGAGATGGGCAATGCGTTTTCTGGTGCCGGCGAATTCAAGTGTGCAGTGAATTTTGCCTTCGAGCATAACACCAATGCCAAGATAGCTGTGCCAGCCCTGATTGCGACAGGCATTATCGCATCTGCATATTCGTCAACATCGGGTACATCGAGTGCTTCGCCAGGATGCTGAACCAGATAAGCTGAGCAGCGCTGGTTGATGGGACCGCTGATTTCAGGCACCAGAGCCGGATTGCCCGATGTCGTACATATTTTTTGCTCACCACTTTCGATGCTGGCGAGAACCGCAAGATCAAGATCGAAATATTTACGCCCGGCTTCGAGCAATTGTTGCAGCCGTTGCTGATGATTGAGATCGGGTGCGCTGGTGATCTCTACCAGCTTGCGCAGTGCAACGCGGCTTTTTTCCAGCCCCTGGTTGGTGAGACGCAAATCCTGTGTGCGTTCCATCACCTGTTCTTCGAGCGTGTCGCGGTAACGTGCCAATGCTTCCTGTGAAGCTTCGCGCTGGCTGATTTCTTCGCGCAGGCGATGATTGGTGCGGGTGATATAGCCATTCAGTGCGATCAGCGATACGAGTGTGAATGCCGCAGCGATCAGCCACCAGGCATATCGCTGCATCAGAGCCAGCAAGGATGTTTCACGCAGGGATTCGAAAGGTCCAATTTTGAGACTACGCATCAGCGCGGTCACGGGCGAATAATCCAGCGGAATCGTCCAGCCCGCACTGTGTGCCGCCAGTGCAGCAGGATCATGATCTGGCATCGAGAGCAGTGCCTGGGTGACGCTGGTAGCCAGATCGCGCGGTGTGTTTTTTAATGTGGCAAAGGCCCATTCAGGGTAAAGCCGAGTACTGACAGGGAAGGGACTGTCAGAATTGAATTGTCTGTTTAGAATACGAAAGTCAGCGGCCTTGACCGCACCTGAAGCCACCATGCTGGCAAAGGTTTCAGCACGCACTGTGGCGGCGTCAACCACACCATTTTGTACCGCAAGGACGATTTTATCCTGCGGGAATCCGGCGAAACGCAGTTCACTCAAATCATTGAACGGATCAATGCCATGTTCGGCGAGTTCACGCCAGGCCATCTGAAAACCACCGAAGGCATCGGCGCTGACCGCCATAAAACTTTTGCCGCGCAGGTCTTCAAGTGTCTGTATTGCAGTATTATCTGCGCGGGTAATGATGACCGCGCCAAAACGTACGTGCACCTTGTTGTCAGCAACGGTCTGTAAGGTAGCGATGCGCGAGATGCCAAAGCGTGTTTCCAGGTCGGCATAGTTTCCCGGGTTGGTCAGAGTAAACTGGATTTCATCATCACGCGTGGCTTTGCGTATGCCTTTAAGATCCAGTGGCACAATTTCAAAATGGTAGCCGGGGATTCGTGCAGATAGATATGAAGCAGTGAGTGACCAGCGACTCATCGCTTCTGTCCGGCCACGATGCGCCAGCACACCAATGCGCACATCGACAGTCGTCTTTGTCACCTGGCCTGCGCTTTCCTGTATAGATATTGCGAGCAGTAGCGTTGCGAAAATGAGGTAGGTTATTTTTTGCATGATGCTGCGATATTCGATCCGGGGGCTAAGCTTCGGGCATCGGCTGGATGCTGATGCCATCATACTATTTCAGATGGCTGCTCTCAGGGTAGTAAAACTTCACCTCGCTCAGCTCTGGTTTCTACGATTATGTCGATTCTTAAGCCAGGCGGGCATCCGAACCAGGGTTTACCCCAGGTATGACTCCGGGTGTAACCCAGTTATGTGATGTCACTGATGCGCATAAAGTCTCAGCCATCAGTAATACTTGCTGTGTTTCTGGACGTGATTTGTTCGTCTTAAAGACGAGTAATGATGTCTTTAGCAATCGTCCTGCTGGTGAAAGTGCATTTTTTAAGTTCTATTACTCTCCAAGTTCGGGTCTTTGTGTAGACCATATTGAGCCTGTCTGTTTACAGACAGGCTTTTTTTGTTCGGCCCTGGTACTCGCCAGAATTCGTTGTGATAGCCATGCTGGCTATGGTGTCGAGTTTAGTTACACTTTGCATTTCACGTAACATCATGAAAATAAATAAATTATGTATTTGGGCATGAAATACACGGTGATCCAGCGATGGTTCTGACCGCCAACCATAGCCTGATATGGTTATTATCTTATTGATTCATATATACATATTTATATTCATTTACCTGGCTATCGAAGGATGTAAAAAAATTGGATTTCTTTACAGTAATTTATCGAGCGACTGAATGTGTTTTATAACTAATTGAATTTATTGGTATCCTTGTGTTTGGCATTGTTTTTGTATGGATATATACCGCAATGCAATTTCGTACTACCCCGGGCTTTCAAGCACCGAGCGGGTAATAAATGGAGACTAAATGATGAAAATTCTAAATGTGTTTGTGGCGCTTGTCGCCAGTCTTATGGCATCAAGTGCGATGGCATCGACGGTTTTTGCACCACAGGTGAACCCCGATGGCACCTATGAAGAAGCAGATTTCTTCTATCTGAGTATACCGTCTGGTTATAATCTGGGTGTTTTTGACAGCGCCGATACCACCTTTACCACTCCTTTGTATGTGGCATCGGGTGAAGCGGTAAGCTTTTCTCCTAACCCGCCGGGACCTGGTCCATACACAGCGACAAATACCACGTCCTTAGCTTCAATTGGCCTTGGAGTCGAGTCCTGATTTTATATTGGGTCTGTACAATGGCAGTAGCTGGCTTGCTGACACGAATGCGACAGCATTGAACGCTGATGGCAGCGCGTACAGCGTATCTTTTACGCCTTCTTCAGGTACAGTTCTAAGTGTTGATGTGGTTCTGGCGCCGGTTCCTGTGCCAGCCGCTGTCTGGTTGTTCGGCTCGGGTTTACTTGGTCTGGTTGGAGTGGCTCGCCGCCGGGTATAATTTCGATCATCTGAGTTTGAAAAAACAACGGCTTCGGCCGTTGTTTTTTTTGAGCGCAAAAAAGTTTATTTCCCGGCTGTGGGCCAGCCTGCTGTATTAGTGCGGCTATAGCGTATGTCGGCTGGCCCGGCATGTTACGCCTGGCACCGACAGGTTTATCAATCTGTCGTATATTTGTGACTCGTAGCCTGCCAGTTTTTTAGGCAGGCTTCTTCAGTGGTGCTTCCAGGCTTCGAATTTTTCAGGTCGGGTTAGAGTATTTTCAGATATCCTGCAAGATATGTGTCGAATTTTATTACATTGTTAAAAATATATAAGTTATTGAAATATAATAAAAATATAATATTTTGCAGCATACGAGGCTGTTTAGTGAAAATGCCAGATAAAAATAACCTTTACCGAATTTTTGTATCTAGTTGAAATATATACAATTATATTTCCCCCTGATTTTTGTCAAAATTTAAAATAATTGGATTTTTTTACAGTTAGAAATTTTTCTGGATAGGCTAATTTGTAAGCTGTTGATTTGTCTGTAGACGAAATGTTGGCATCAATATTGTATTAGAACTGGTGAATGTAAAAATTTTCAGGTTTCAAGGTTGTTTCACTGTTTAGCTTGTAGCGACTTTGTAAATGTTATGTAATTTATCTAGGAGAAAATGTAATGAAAATTTCTAGCCTGGTACTCGCGGGAGCATTGTCGCTAACAGCAACGGTGGCTACAGCTTCTACGATTTTGGCTCCGACCGATGGTGATGTTAACTTTATAGTTGACACATCTTTTGTACCCAGTGGCTACCAGCTCGCGGTCTTTGATGATAGCGATGCGGTTGTAGCAGGGGGAGTCATCACTTCCGCATCTAATCTGGATGTGAACCTTATAGCATCGCCATTTTATTATGGCGGCATCATTAGTTTCACCAATTCTGGCAGCTGGAGTGCATCTAATGGGGTGGATACTCTTGGTTTAGGTAGCACCAGTAGCTTTATCGTAGGTTTTTCGACAGACGGTGGTAGCACATGGTATGCCGATGATGAGAATGCTGCGGTTGCAGGTCCCGGCGAATACGGTTACCCTGTCCTTCCCTGCTGGTGAGACATCGTCCTTCCTGGTTGATGTCCAGCTGGCTCCAGTGCCAGTTCCGGCTGCTGCCTGGTTGTTCGGTACCGGTCTGATCGGACTGGTTGGAGTTGCCCGTCGTCGCGCCTGATTACGACACGGTTCAGTTCTGAAAAAAACAGCGACTTTGGTCGCTGTTTTTTTTGGCGTAATCAATATTCTGGAAGGAATCGTATTAGCTCGAATCCGTTGTAAATGTTTCTGATGCCGCGCGCAGCAGGGACCTGACGCTGATAAAATAGAGCCATGTTATCCAGAACCCTTTCTGTGGCGCCGATGATGGGCTACACCGATCGTCACGCGCGCTATTTTTTGCGTCTTATAAGCCGGCACACGCTGTTGTATACCGAGATGGTAACGACAGGTGCAGTTCTGCACGGTGATCGTGCGCAGTTGTTGAAATTTCATCCAGCTGAACATCCACTGGCTTTACAGCTCGGTGGTAGTGATCCGGTTGAGCTGGCTGAATGCGCGCAAATTGCTGAGGATTTTGGCTTCGATGAAGTAAATCTCAATATCGGTTGCCCCAGCGATCGTGTGCAGTCGGGTCGCTTTGGTGCCTGTCTCATGGCTGAACCGAAACTGGTGGCCGAATGTGTTGCTGCGATGAAGGCGCGGGTGAGCATCCCGGTTACCGTGAAATGCCGTATCGGCATTGACCATATGGATGAGTACTCTGGTCTTGAACATTTTGTGGAAACCGTTGCCGCGGCGGGTTGCGATCATTTTATTGTGCACGCACGCAAGGCCTGGCTAAAAGGATTGAGTCCGAAACAGAACCGCGAAATCCCGCCGCTTCGATATGAGGATGTGTACCGGCTCAAGGCCGAGCATCCGTCACTGGTGATTACCATTAATGGTGGTGTCAGAACGCAGGATGAAATTGCTTTGCATCTGCAGCAGGTTGATGGCGTTATGCTTGGCCGCGAGGCATACCACAATCCTTATTTACTCGCCGATGTTGACCAGCGTTACTATGCCAGCCAGAGTCCTGTTGTCAGTCGCGAACAGGTTATCATCAAGTTGATCGATTATATTGACGATGAAATGTCACGTGGTACTCGACTGCATTCAATGACGCGCCATATTCATGGGCTGTTTGCAGCATGTCCTGGCGCTCGCAACTGGCGTCGAGAATTGAGTACCACGACGCACCTTGATGGTGCTGATAGTTCAATATTGAAGCGATTATTACAGCATATACCGGTTTCTGCGGCAGTTCAGTTCTAGTCTATTTTATTCATATTGATTCACCATTTTATAATCGTTGCTGGTGAAGTAACTTTATTAAATATGACTAAAAGAGCGTTTTCTGGATTTTTTTCGGCGCACTGTTTTTTTGTAAGCACATATATAACAGTATATTTTTATTGATCATTATTCATTTGTTATCTTGTGGAGGTATGGATGTGCCATATTTTTGCGTAAACGACAATTGTTTATCTGTAAACTTTATTGGTCTTTATATAAATAATGAACAGAAGTAATGTTTTTTATCATTTAATGCCACGCAAAAAAACTGGCATAGACGTTGCTCGCCTTAAAGCAAGGCCGTTTGCTTGAGCAGTCATGCAGGTGGCTCGTTACTGGTATCAGTAACAACCCATATGTTTAAAAATATGTACACGGAGTTAAATGATGAAAATACCTGCCTTTTTAGTTGCGCTTTGCGTTGCATCTGCGACATCAAGTGCGATTGCAACCACATTCTCACCTCAACTTAATCCTGATGGTAGTTACGAAGAAGTCGATTTCTTCAACTTAAGCGTACCAGGTAGCTATAACCTGGGATTGTTTGACAGCGCAGATACTGGCTTTGTTATGCCCCTGTATGTTTCGTCCGGTGATGCGGTTAGCTTTACTCCGTCTACGCCGGGATCAGGACCATTTGTTGCCACCAATGACACATCGCTACTAACGCTTGGTCTTGGCGATACGCCTGAATTTATACTAGGTATATATGATGGCAGCACATGGTTTGGTGATAGCAATGCCACGCCTTTAAATGCCGACGGCAGCGCATTTAGTGTGTCTTTTGCGCCTGCGCCTGGTACCGTATTGAGCGTTGATCTGGTCCTGGCCAGTGTGCCTGTTCCAGCAGCAGCATGGTTGTTTTGCACAGGTTTTGTAGGGCTCGTTCTGGTGTCGCGCCGTAAGGGTGGTACTGGTTAGTGCCTCAGGGCTGGTCGTTACATAAAGTTATTGAAATGATTGCATAGTCGATAAAATTTACACATTGATAATTAATATTAAATAATTGTTTTTAAAGGAGAATATCAGTATTTCGCTAGTTATTTATAAACGATAGTGGTGGTTTGAGCTCATTCTTAATTGCTGAACTTAATTGTAAGCATATGTTTAACAAATAAATATTCAAATAGCCAGGCTTTGGCTACACGATCTGTGTCGGAAATCAATCCAGTTTTGATTCTGGAAGAGACTTACCCGCTATGAAATATTTATAACTATATGTAAACAAAAGAAAAATTATATATTTCTTAATTTGGCATAATACTTGTATAGATTAATGGGAAAGAATCTTGAGTACCGTGAACAGGTGTCAAAGGATTTTAGGATGTCGGGCTTGACTGGATTATGGAGCAACCGGCTTATGTTTTGTGGATCTAAAAAGTAGGTAATAAATGATGAAATTTTCTCACTTCTTAAGCATTGCGGTTCTGAGCTTGTGCTCCTTCGCTGCCAGTGCTGCCACGATCTGGCAGCCTACCGATGGCGAAACAGACTTTATCCAGTTTGATGCCTATGGTCTGAGTACACACGGTGGTACTCTGGCTTTGTTTGATAATAGTGACTTTGGCGGTACTGCCTTGACGATTGGTTCAGCAGGCGGCCAGGTGACCTTCACTGCCAGTGGTTCAGACTGGATTGCGAATGCATATGACATCAACAACAATCTTATCAGTGGCCCGATCACGCTGACCACAGACAAGAGCTTCACTCTGGGCATGACCTGGGACGGCGGTACTACCTGGTATGCTGATTCGTCATACGTTCTTTCGGGTGGTTCGCCGGATTCATACGTGATCAGCTTTGCTGGTATGAGTAAAGGTGCTGAAACTACCGGCACAACGCTTGGTGTTGATCTGCAGCCTGTTCCTGTTCCAGCAGCTGCCTGGTTGTTTGGTACCGGTCTTCTCGGTCTGGTGGGGGTTGCTCGCCGCCGCGCTTAAGAGCGTTACACAGAACGATAAAAACGGCGACCCTGGTCGCCGTTTTTTTTGCACTGTGAAAAGTGCGCTAATCGCAGGCAGTCAGGTGTCGGTAGCTAAAGCCAAAGCTGACATCAGGTGAAGCACCCGCTTTGAGGTCCTCACTGACCGCGATATCGAACATCGAGCACGCGCTCAGATGTGTGTGTCCACCGAATACGAGCTGGTAATTACTGCCCAGTAATCTCAGCCCGCTGTCTGGATAGACTGCGCTATGACCGTTTAGCTGCACTCTCAAATCAACCGCATGAAATGCGCGCCATTCAATCCCGGTTTGAGCTGACCAGATATGACTGGCAACAGTGACAGTATTGAGCGATGAATCTCCGGGGTGGATGAACGCAATATTGGCATCGACCTGCCAGTTGGGATCCAGCTGGTGTTCGCTGGCGGCCTGTATTATCCAGTCCGTTTTTTTGCTGCCAGTCAGATTTTGCTGATCACCCGTAGGCAGGTCTGCGGTGATCCACAGGCTGAAAGCATGTTCGGCGGTGCTAATAAACTGTTTGCCAAGGCCTAGCTGGATATCGCCCAACGAGGTGTTTGCCTGATCTATGCTGACGATCGTGTTTCCCTGGTAGCGATAGCTCAGTTGAAACTGGTTATCGGGAAAATAGGGTCGGTAGCCTTGTGGCAAGCCCAGGGCCC
The DNA here is from genome assembly GCA_963721085.1 of uncultured Gammaproteobacteria bacterium. Lineage (GTDB taxonomy): Bacteria > Pseudomonadota > Gammaproteobacteria > SZUA-229 > SZUA-229 > JASBSR01. Next base: position 49,477 of record CAVRHW010000004.1, on the reverse strand, counting down.
TGTGCCAGTTGTCAATTTTGCTGTCCAGAAAACCAGCGCCATAATAGATTACCGGGACATCGAGCCTGACAGCCCAGTTCTGACTCAGTCCGTAACTCAGGCTTGAGATAAATTCGTGGGATTCGTAATCGAGCAGGATTGATTCACTGGCCGTGTTCGTAATATTCAGAGTATTGGTGATGTTATACGTGGCTGACCAGCTCAGGGTTCCAGCTCTGGGCAATCTGGCGCTGGCTGGTAAGGGCAGACCCTGAATCATCGACAGAGGATCCTGGTCTCGGGTGATAAAGGGTTCAGCTGCCAGATTAAAGCTAAAACCCAGCAGGCATAAAAAAGCCCCAGTGACTTTACAGTCCATGGGGCTTTTTATCGCCAAGGCAGAAAAATTATTTCTTCAGGCTTGAGAAATGTGCAGCCAGATTAGCGATATCGGTATCGCTCAGTGGAGCAGCCATAGCGCTCATGGTGGGGTCTTTACGTGCGCCACTCTTGAAATCTTTCAGCTGTTTTACAAGATAGGCTTCTTTCTGACCAGCAAGGTTCGGGAAGTTAGGTGCAACGCTAATGCCTTTAGGGCCATGACAACCAGCACATGTAGCAGCTTTTGCTGCGCCGGCAGCAGCATTACCACCCGCCTGTGCAACATTAGCAGCAGCGGCAAGGGCGATGGCTGACAGTATAGTTAGAACTTGACGTTTCATATTATAGCTCTCCTGGAGAATGATGATATTTTAAAAAAAACGAAAAATATCTGTTAAAAATCATGCGCTTGAATAATATTTGCGCGGTAAAAAATTCAATTAACGGCGAATCCTACCCCACTCTTTGTGTACCGCATATACGCCAATCGGGTAGGTCTGCTACAGGTAGCGTCCAGCGCTGGCGATGGCTATGACACACAGGCCGATAAGCAGATTCAGTCCCACCAGGGTACGAATCTGGGCCAGTCGGCGCCCGCCTTCGGCAAAATCTTCGATCACTACCGCGTGGCGCAGTCGGCGATAGGGCGCAAAAAACACGTGCAGATAGATCGCCATCATGGCAAGGCCCAGGCCCTGCATCAGCTGGACATGCAGTGGCGCGGCAAAACCACCAAAATTGCTGAACATCATCCAGTAGCCGGTGCCGAGCAATATAAAGATGCTGAGCCAGACCCATAGAAAAAACCGCCTGAAGGTCTGCACCCAGAGTTGCAGCCGTAGTGGAGGTTCCAGTACCTGAGCTGCTGCGGGGCGCAGCGCCATATAAGCGAAAAACATACCGCCGACCCAGATGGCAGCGGCGAGTATGTGCAGAGCGATGCTGACGGGCATGGGCTTCACCAGGTGAATTTGCGAAAAGCGGATATTAGACTTTGCTGAGTGGATATGCAAAGCCACCTGCTTTGGTGGTAAAGTGTGCCGCTTTTCTAGCCTTAGCCCACAGGAGCAAGACATGGCAGATTTTCAGATAGCACCATCCATTTTGTCGGCAGACTTTGCCAGGCTGGGTGAAGAGGTTGTGAATGTCCTGAACTCAGGTACCGATATCGTGCATTTCGATGTGATGGACAATCATTACGTGCCTAATCTCACCATCGGACCGCTGGTTTGCGATGCTCTGCGTAAACACGGTGTCACCGCGCCGATCGATGTGCATTTGATGGTCAAGCCGGTAGACCGCATCATCCCGGATTTCGCCAAAGCCGGCGCGACCTATATTACCTTCCATCCCGAAGCCAGCGAGCACATCGACCGCAGCCTGCAGCTGATACGCGAATCGGGTTGTAAATCCGGCCTGGTATTCAATCCGGCCACGCCCCTGAGCTATCTTGAATACGTGATGGACAAGGTCGACATGGTATTGCTGATGTCGGTCAACCCCGGTTTTGGTGGCCAGTCATTTATTCCCTCAACACTGGGTAAACTGCGCGAGGCGCGCAAGATGATCGACGAATCTGGCCTGGATATACGCCTCGAAGTTGATGGTGGCGTCAAAGTCGATAATATTCGCGAAATCGCTGAAGCCGGCGCTGATACTTTTGTGGCAGGCTCGGCCATCTTTGGCGCGGCTTCCGAATCGGATGCGGATCACTACAACACCGTAGTCGGAAAAATGCGCGCCGAACTGGCAAAAGCAGGTTAAACGAGAGCGACTTATGTCCAGTACTTCAGAACAGGCAGCGCAAAAAAATGCACTGCTACCTCGACCCGAGATGGTGTTGATCGATGTTGATGGCACCCTGGTCGATAGCGTGCCCGATCTTGCGTATTGTGTCGATGAGATGCAAAAACAGCTGGGTCTGCCGGTGCGCGGTGAAGCGAGTGTGCGTCACTGGGTCGGCAATGGTGTTGAACGCCTGGTGCAACGCGCGCTGGTGGATGATCTTGATGGCATGCCCGATGATGCTTTGTATGAGAAAGCGATGCCCATTTTTCGCAAGCTCTATAGCGAAAACACTTCGCAGCGCAGTTGTCTGTACGAAGGCGTGCGCGAAGCGCTGGAATTTCTCAAAACCACCGGCGTGAAAGTGGGCTGTGTTACCAACAAGGCCAGCGAGTTCACCCTGCCGATTCTACGTGACCTGGGTATCGCGGATTATTTCGAACTGGTCATATGCGGCGACATGGTGGAGAAGAAAAAGCCTGATCCCATGCCCCTGTTGCAGGCCGCTGCGACAGCTTGGGGTAGCACCTGGGCGCTCGCTCATGCTGGGCGACTCGATGAGCGATGTCAAAGCTGCGCGCGCTGCAGGATTTGGCATTATCTGCATGTCCTACGGTTACAACCACGGTGAAGACATCCGGGATTATGATCCTGATGCGGTGGTCGATTCCATGGCTGAAATTCAGCAGCTGATCGCCTGGTAGAGCGCTATCCGGCGAGACGGCGACTTTAATTTCGGCTAGACTCACATCCTATGAAAACGTTTTCCTTCCACCAGGACAGAATCTCTGACCGCACATGGCGATGGTGAGTGCTGTGTATGAGTGCGCATGTATTTGATGCGCCCCTGTTACCCTGACTCCGGAAAACGCCATGACATCCGAAATACCGAAAACCAGATCATCAACTTCAAGCGCGCCATGCAAACGTATAGCCATGGTGCGCGAGGTGCTCGCCGATCTTGATACCCCGCTAAGCACCTATCTCAAGCTGGCGAATGCACCTTATTCCTATCTGTTTGAATCGGTGCAGGGCGGTGAGAAATGGGGGCGTTATTCCATCATTGGTCTGCCCTGCCGTGAACGCCTGAAAGTTTTCAATCGTGAAGTGATTATTGAAAAAGACGATGCGGTCGTCGAGCGCATCACGGTCGATGATCCACTCACCTTTATCAGCGAGTTTCAGCAACGTTACCAGGTTGAAGAGCATGCCGGTTTGCCAAGGTTCACCGGTGGCCTGGTGGGTTACTTTGGCTATGAAACCATTCGTTACATCGAATCGCGTCTGGATACCGATGACAAACCGGACCCGCTGAAAACCCCCGACATCCTGCTCATGGTCTCAGAAGAAGTCGTGGTATTCGATAATCTTGCAGGCATGCTGTACATCATTGTGCATGTTGATGCTGATAGCGAAAAAGCAGCCGCGGCTGGCGAACGTCGTTTGCAGGAAATCGAAAACCAGCTGCGCAATAAAATCATTGATACACCCGTGCACGAAATTCGGCGAGTGAATGAATCTGACTTTGTTTCCGGTTTTAGCGAGGCAGGTTACAAGGCAGCGGTAAACAAGGCGCGAGAATATATTATCGATGGCGACATCATGCAGGTGGTGCTGTCGCAACGCCTGACGATACCATACGGGGCGCGGCCGATAGAGTTATATCGAGCGCTGCGCAGTCTCAATCCTTCTCCCTATATGTATTATCTTGATCTGGGCGATCATCAGGTCGTGGGCTCTTCGCCAGAAATTCTGGTGCGTCTGGAAGATAACGAAATCACGGTGCGACCGATTGCAGGCACCCGCCCGCGCGGCAAAGACGAAGCCAGTGATCAGGCGCTGGAACAGGATCTGCTGGCCGATCCCAAAGAGCTGGCCGAGCACCTGATGCTGATCGATCTTGGGCGTAACGATGCTGGTCGTGTGAGTCAGATCGGCAGTGTCAAACTCACCGAAAAAATGATGATCGAACGTTATTCGCACGTGATGCATATTGTGTCTAATGTCACTGGTAAATTAAAACCCGGGCAGGATGCGATGGACGTGCTGCGCGCTACCTTTCCTGCTGGTACGGTGAGTGGTGCACCCAAAATACGCGCGATGGAAATTATTAACGAACTCGAACCGATAAAGCGCGGTGTCTATTCGGGCGCGGTCGGTTATCTGTCCTGGAATGGCAATATGGATACCGCGATTGCGATTCGCACTGCGGTGATCAAAGACGGCGAGCTTTCGATCCAGGCCGGCGCGGGCATCGTGTATGACTCGATTGCGCAGAATGAATGGGACGAAACCATGAACAAGGCGCGCGCGATTTTTCGCGCGGTCAGCCGGGCCGAAGCCGGGCTCGATAACCCGCCGCAGGAACATCGATGAAACAAAGGCTGTTATCACCGCTGGGCCTGATGATTTCTACCCTGCTGGTGTGCATGCTTAGTGTCAATGCGCACGCGACAAGCTCGAAGCAGCTGGCGGTGGTATTTAATTCAGCCGACCCGGAAAGTCGTGAAATTGCTCGAGTATTACCAGCAACAACGGCATATACCAAAAGCGAACATGGTTGCGATTGAGATGCCTCTGGATAAAGCGCAAATCAATCCCCGGCAATTTCAACAGGTGTATGCGCAGGTGAAGGCAGCAACGCCCGCCAATGTTCAGTTTTATGCGCTGGCCTGGAGCAGGCCTTATCGTGTTGGCTGTATGTCGGTCACCAGTGCTTTTGCTTTTGGTTTTGACAAAAAATATTGTGCGGTTGGTTGTGTCGCGACAGCACCCAGTGCGTATTTCAACAGCAATAGCAAACAGCCTTACACGTGATTTCAAAATTCGACCGACGATGATGCTCGCTGGCAGTTCATTGCGGCAGATTAAATCCATGATCGATCGCGGTGTGCGCGCAGATTATACGCAGCCCAACGGTACGGCCTATTTGTTGAGTACCAGCGATAAAGCGCGAAACGTGCGCGCGCATATTTATCCCAGTATTGTGATACAGCTCGGACAGCGTTTACCGATCCAGATTTTGAAATCGAATGTACTCAAAAACAAACGCGACGTGATGTTTTATTTTACCGGGTTGAAGTCGGTTGATGATATCAATACAAACCGATTTCTTGATGGTGCGATTGCTGATCATTTAACTTCGAGCCGGTGGTCATTTGTTTGGAGGTAAACAGATGAGCATTCTGCGCTGGCTCGATGCTGGCGCTACGGCGAGTTATGGTACTGTGGTTGAGCCTTGTGCCTTTCCGCAGAAGTTTCCTAACCCCGGTATTGTGATTGACCGATATACTCGCGGAGAAAGTTTGATCGAAGCTTACTGGAAAAGTGTACAGTGGCCGGGTCAGGGGGTCTTCGTGGGCGAGCCACTGGCAAAACCGTATGCAGACCGGAAAAGGTCGTAGCAAAGGCCGTGGTTTTTTGTTGGTAGACTGTAAGCGCAGAGCGACAGGTTTTTTATGTTAATAATGATCGATAATTATGACTCCTTCACTTATAACCTGGTGCAATACCTGGGAGAGCTGGGTGCGGATGTGCGCGTGTTTCGCAACGATGAAATCAGTGTTGAAGATATCGCCAGACAAAATCCGGAACGCATCATGATTTCTCCGGGACCGTGTACACCGGATGAGGCTGGTGTGTCGATGGATGTGATTAAACATTTTTCCGGCAAGGTCCCCATTTTAGGTGTGTGCCTCGGTCATCAAAGTATCGGCCAGGTGTTTGGCGGCAGGATTATTCATGCGCGAGAAATTATGCACGGCAAAACTTCGCAAATTTATCACTGCGGCCAGCATGTATTCAGTGGTTTGAGCAATCCCTATACCGCTACGCGTTATCATTCCTTAGTGATTGATAAAAATACCTTGCCTGATTGTCTCGAAGTTACCGCCTGGACCGAGACAGGAGATGGTAAGCTCGACGAAATTATGGGTGTGCGCCATAAAGAACTGGCGGTCGAAGGCGTGCAGTTTCACCCCGAATCGATATTGACCGAACACGGCCATCAATTGTTACAAAATTTTTTAGAAAGCAGGTAAGGAGTGTGTCAGCGATGACCATGGATATGCAGGCCGCCATTCGGGCCATGACCGAGCATAAAAATCTTTCTGAGCAGGACATGAGTGCTGTGATGCGTTTGATCATGACCGGCCAGGCAACGCCGGCCCAGGTCGGTGGTTTTTTGATAGGCCTGCGCATGAAAGGTGAAACGGTGGATGAGGTGGCGGCTGCGGCGAGCGTTATGCGCGAGCTCGTGGTGCATGTGGAAGTCGATAAAGATCATCTGGTCGATACCTGTGGTACCGGAGGCGATGCTTCGGGGAGTTTCAATATTTCCACCGCCAGTGCTTTTGTTGTTGCCGCTGCAGGTGGCCGGGTGGCGAAACACGGCAACCGTTCTGTTTCCAGTCAATCGGGTAGTGCCGATGTGCTCGAAGCGGCTGGCGTGAGTCTTGAGCTTAGCCCGCAGCAGGTAGCCGAATGCGTGAATAAAATCGGTGTCGGTTTTATGTTCGCGCCCCTGCATCACAATGCGATGAAACATGCGATTGGGCCGCGCCGCGAAATGGCAGTGCGCACCATTTTTAATGTACTGGGCCCGTTGACCAATCCTGCAGGCGCACCCAATCAGGTGCTGGGCGTGTTCGGTAAAGAATGGGTGCGACCGCTGGCCGAGGTATTGCAAAAGCTGGGTAGCGAGCACGTGCTGGTAGTGCATGCTGAGGCAGGTCTGGACGAAATCAGCATTATAGGTGTGACCTATGTTGCTGAACTCAAAAACGGTGAAATAAAAACGTATGAAATCAGGCCGGAAGATTTTGGCATGCGAGCCAGCAGAGCTGGAAAAGATTCAGGCGCGCGACGCCAGTGACAGCCTGGAGATAATCAGGGGCGTGTTTGCCAATCAGCCCGGCCCGGCCAGAGACATTGTCTGTTTGAACGCGGGTGCGGCAATCTATGTCGCGGGTCTGGCGACCACACTGGCTGAAGGGGTCGCGCGCGCAATGGAAGTCATTGCCAGTGGCGAAGCAGCTGCAAAACTCGATGCGCTGGTTGCCTGCACTCAGGCATACAAGGAAAATAAATGACTAAAGCGAAAACCGATATTTTAAAAACCATTCTGAAACGCAAACGCGAAGAAATTGCCGAGCGTGTTGCCAGTACTTCACGCAAAGAAGTGATTGAGCATGCCTCGCTGGCAAATCCTGCGCGTGGTTTTATCAAAGCACTCGCAGCACGTACTTCAAACCAGCAATCGGCCGTGATCGCTGAAATCAAAAAGGCATCTCCCAGCAAGGGCGTATTGCGTGAAAATTTTAATCCGGTCAAGATCGCAAAATCTTATGCAGCCAATGGCGCCACCTGTTTATCGATTTTGACCGACGCTGATTTTTTTCAGGGCAGCGAAAAATATTTAATGCAGGCACGTTCGAGCTGTGATTTGCCGGTGCTGCGTAAAGATTTTATTATCGACCCGTATCAGGTCTATGAGTCACGTGCGATCAATGCTGACTGTATCCTGTTGATCGTGGCTGCGCTGGATGACGCGATGTTGAAGGAGTTGCTGGATCTCACCCATCAGCTGGGTATGGATGCGCTGGTCGAGGTACACGATGAAGCCGAGCTGGAACGCGCGCTCGCCTGTGGCGCAAAGCTGATCGGTATCAACAATCGCAGTCTGCATACGTTCGAGATCACGCTGGATGTCACGCTGGGGATGCTGGCGAAGGTTCCCGAAGACCGTCTGCTGGTCACCGAGAGCGGAATTCATACGCCCGACGATGTGAAACTGATGCGCGATCACGGCGTGTACGCGTTTCTTGTTGGCGAGGCCTTTATGCTTGCGCCCGACCCGGGTGTCAAACTGGCAGAATTATTCGCCTGAGAACGTGGCTGGCGTGCCTGGGACTATCGAGTGCCAAAGACCACAATGGTTTTACCGTGTGCACTGATCAGGGCTTCATCTTCCAGTTCTTTCAATACTCGCCCGGCCATTTCGCGTGAACAGCCAATCATTTTTGCGATGTCCTGGCGGGTAATCTTGATCTGCATTCCGTCAGGATGGGTCATCGCGTCCGGTTCCTGGCAGAGTTCCAGTAAGCAATGCGCAATACGGCCTTTGACATCGAGGAAAATCAGGTCGCGCACTTTCTGGCTGGTGCGTTTCAGGCGGTTGAAAATCTGTCCGGTGAGCAGGAACATTACCGCAGGATCCTCAGCCACAATCTGCTTGAACTTTTGATAGCTAATGTGGGCGATCATGCTATCGCCGCGGGCCACCACGCCGGCGGTGCGCTTGGCTTCGTCAGATTCCAGGTTGAACAGCCCGGCTTCGCCGAAAAAATCACCCTGATTTAGATGTGCCAGGATGATCTCGTCGCCAGTCTCGTTTTCGGTCTGCACATTGGCCGAGCCTGAGATGATGTAGTAAAGGCTGTCTGAATCATCGCCTTCGTGAATGATGACCTGCCTGGCGCTGTAATTTTTGCGATGTGCGTGCTTGAGCAAATATTCTAAAGAAGGGTTCAGCCTGGGAATTTCGCGAATTATTTTCATCCTTTATCTACCCTGATTTTTTGGCCTGCGACATTGGTTACAGGCATAATACACAACTCGTTTAACTGATACCATGCTTCGGGCATGGTGATACTGTCTGGGGGTCGAAGGCTGGATGAAAGCACGAGTGAAATGGCTGGATAATATGTCTTTTGTCGGCGAGTCTGGCAGCGGGCATTCGGTAGTGATGGATGGTGCGCCAGAAGACGGCGGCCGAAATCTGGGGGTGCGTCCGATGGAGATGCTGCTGCTGGGGATGGGCGGCTGCACGGCCTTCGACGTGGTTCTGATACTGAAGCGCGCGCGGCAGGAGATCATTGATTGCGAGATCGAACTCGAGGCTGAACGCGCTGCTGAAGTACCGAAAGTATTCACCAAAATCCATGTGCATTACATAGTCAAAGGCCATGATCTGAATGAAAAACAGGTGGCGCGGGCGGTCAGCCTGAGCGCAGAAAAATACTGCTCGGCTTCCATCATGCTGGCAGCGGTTGCCGAGATCAGCCATGATTATGAGATCATCGCTGCCTGATGCGGATACAGCCCGCGATTGATAGAAAAAAATCAGCAGAATCCCCCGTTCGTTGCTATAGTTCGCGCCCCGAAAGGCCAAAGTCAGCAGGCAAAAAAGATATGGTTGTAGCTGCATTTCATAATAAAATTCGGTCTCAGGGCCTGGCTGGGCGCTGGCTGCAAGTCCTGGTACCAGGTGCGACTGAATGAATAAGCCGGCGGCCACTCAGGGAATGCATCATCTGGCGATTTATGTCGAACAGATGGATGCCTGTTTACAGTTTTATACCGAGCTGCTTGGAATGCGGATCGAGTGGCAGCCCGATGCGGATAATGTTTATCTGAGCTCGGGCAGCGATAATCTGGCCCTGCATCGTGCGACGCAAACCATCGCGCGTGATCGGCCACAGGTGCTGGACCATATCGGTTTTATCTGTCGACGACCGGAGGATGTCAACGACTGGTACGCGTATTTAATAGCAGCCGATGTAGAAATGGCGAGTCAGGTCAAGGATCACCGCGACGGCGCCCGTAGTTTTTATTGTAAGGACCCGGATGGCAATGTGGTGCAGATGATTTATCACCCACCATTGTCGCAAGGGTGAGTTGTTCACGTTTATGATTGGGTGGTGACGCCATGAAAAACAAACTGCAATTGCATGGTTTTAATAACCTGACCAAGACGCTGAGCTTCAACATGTACGACGTTTGCTATGCAACCGGCGAAGACGTCAAGAAATATATTGATTATATCGATGAAGAATTCAATGCGGACCGCCTGACGCGTATTCTGACCGAAGTTACCGAAATTATCGGTGCGAACATACTCAATGTGGCCTATCAGGATTACGAGCCGCAGGGCGCCAGTGTCACCATGCTGATTTCGGAAGAGCCGGTGACCGTGGCCAGACCCGAAAGCGTGGTGGCCCATCTCGACAAGAGCCACGTGACAGTACACACCTATCCGGAAACGCATCCGCGCGATGGCATCAGTACTTTTCGCGCTGATATTGATGTATCTACCTGTGGCGTTATTTCACCACTGCGTGCACTGAATTATCTAATCACCAATTTTGAAACTGACATCGTCACCGTGGATTATCGTGTGCGCGGCTTTACCCGTGATGTCGACGGCACCAAACATTTTATCGACCACACCATTCATTCGATCCAGGATTTCATCGACGATGACATCAAGTCAGAATTTCAGCTGGTGGATTTTAATGTTTACGGTGAAAAAATATTTCACACCAAGATGATGTTGCGCAACTGGTCGCTGGATGACTATCTGTTCGGTGATCTGAGCAAGGATTACACAGAGCAGGAACGTGACACCATCAGTGCCCGCCTGAAACATGAAATGGAAGAAATTTTCTACGGCCGCAAGTTGCCCAAGTCGCCCAGCCACAAGCTCTGACCTGAAATCGCGATACCTGAGCCCTGTAAAAAAATAAATCAGCGGCAAAATACGCAAACAACGAACCAAAAAGGTAGTTGCCCAGGTATTTTACCTTTGCGTATTTTGCGGCAGAAGTTTTGTTTTATATGCGGTAGGCGCTGCGCGTCATCACCTTCGACATGAGCTGCATCAGTTTTTTTACCGGCCTGGGCAACACGCTGGCACCATGATCGATCGCGGTGGTGGCATGTCTGGCTTCATCAATCTGCATTTGCTGCAAAATCGCACGGCTGCGCTCATCTTCTGCTGGCAGTTGCTGTAAATGCGATTGCAGATGTTCAACCACCTGGTGTTCGGTTTCTGCAAGAAAGCCCAGATTCCATTTATCACCTAATGCGCCAGCCAGTGCGCCGATGGCAAAGGAACCACCGTACCAGATCGGATTGAGCCAGCTGGTGTGATCACCCAGTTCGTGGATGCGGTTTTCTGTCCAGATCAGATGGTCGTTTTCTTCGGCCGCCGCTTCGGCCAGTTTGCTGCGCAGTTCCGGGTTTCGTGCGGTCAATGACTGGCCCTGGTACAGCGCCTGGGCAGAGACTTCCCCGGCATGGTTCACTCGCATCAGGCCAGCAATGTGCTTGCGCGTGCTGTCATCCAGGCTGTGATCGGTGATTTCAGCTGCTGGATAGGGACGCTGTGTGGGTATGGGCTTGCCCGCCAGAGTGCGTACGGCAGTGTCGAATTGCATCAAAAAACGGTCGAAGGCTGAATAATCACGCATGCTTTCTATATTGAATGCTTATCGCGCAGGGTGCAATATCCCTGTCCTCCTGTATCGCCCATAAGGGGAATAGTGTGTCCTATTACAAATACCATGTATTTTTCTGCACCAACCAGCGCGAAGGGGGGGAGCAATGCTGCGCCCAGTCAGGCGCGGTCGATATCAGAGAATACGCCAAGGCGCGGATCAAGGAACTGGGGATGTCGGGGGAAGGTGGAGTGCGCGTGAATACCGCGGGCTGCCTCGACCGCTGTGCGCTGGGCCCGGTGCTGGTGGTCTATCCCGAAGCGGTCTGGTACAGCTATGTGGACCGTGAAGACATCGACGAGATCATCGAGCAGCACCTGATTCAGGGCAAGGCTGTGGATCGACTACGGATATAAAATATAACCTGCTGAAATATAAGATAAAAATTCAAACCGTCAGAGGATGAGGAGCAGATTAGCTTGACATATGATTAATATATTATAAAATACTAATACATTGTTCCTCTGGACATGTTATTAACTCCTCCATCCATCCTTTGGTGGTTTAGCGCGGACTCCCAGTCCGCGCTTTTTTTTGGCCGCGTTCGGGTAAAACGCTTGTCTGTGCCCCTGATTTTCTGTAACATTCCGCCTCTTTGTTCGCGCGGCCTGAAATCACCACGGCAGGGCGAAATCCGAGTTAGATCGGCATATTTAATAAAGCGGAATTCAGCAGATGAAAACCATTAGTGCAAAAAACGAAACTGTGCAGCGGGACTGGTTCCTGGTGGACGCTGACGGCAAGACCCTCGGTCGCCTCGCCACCGAAATTGCCCGCCGTCTGCGTGGCAAACACAAAGCCATTTATACACCGCATGTGGACACCGGTGATTACATCGTTGTGATCAACGCTGAAAAAATTCGCGTCACAGGCAACAAGACCAAAGACAAAATGTATTACAAGCATTCGGGTTACATCGGTGGTCTGAAAACCATCAATTTTGAAGACCTGATACAGAAAGCACCGGAACGCGTTCTCGAAACCGCGGTGAAAGGTATGCTGCCGAAAAATATTCTTGGCCGCGCCATGTTCCGCAAATTAAAAGTCTATGCTGGCGCAACCCATCAGCACACAGCCCAACAACCAAAGCCTCTGGAAATATAAGGTATCAGCATGGCAGAACAACATTACGCAACCGGTCGTCGCAAAACATCAAGCGCCCGCGTTTACCTCAGCACCGGCAGCGGCGAGATCAAAATCAACGGCCGTCCCCTGGATGTATTTTTTGGTCGTCAGACCGCACGCATGATTGTGCGTCAGCCGCTGGAGCTGGTGAACATGAATGACAAACTCGACGTGAACGTTTCGGTGTCGGGCGGCGGCATGTCTGGCCAGGCCGGAGCGATTCGCCACGGTATTACTCGCGCTTTGATGGAATACGATGGTGGTTTACGTTCCTCTCTGCGTAAGGCTGGCTTTGTTACACGCGATGCACGCGAAGTTGAACGTAAGAAAGTGGGTCTGCGTAAAGCCCGCCGCGCGGTTCAGTTCTCGAAACGTTAAACACGCGTTTCTGGAAGCCGGCAGGGACAGAACTCGAGTAGCAAGCAGCTGGGTTGTTCATCAAATAGCATTCTGGTTAACACCGGTGCTATCAGGCATGTAGCAATATATCAGGAATGAATAGCTGTCCCGCGTACCTGTTTTTGGGGAATCGTCTAACGGCAGGACAGCGGACTCTGACTCCGTCAATCTAGGTTCAAATCCTAGTTCCCCAGCCAATATCTATACAAGCCCCAGTAATGGGGCTTTATTGTTTCTGTGACTCCATATATTCAATTTACTCAGTGCTATGAGACCCGCGTTCAGGTTTGTTCGAAAGACAAAAAATATTTAAACCCAGGGTAAACCCCAGGTTTAGTGAAAATCGATAAAATAAAAGATTTGATATCTGAATTTTTTACGGTGGCATGAAAAGCTGCGATGCTCATCATAATTTTATATCTACTCGCATCAAACATATTTAATTTTCTGTATGCAATATTTGCTGTCGAAATGAAATTTATTTTTTTGCAGGCAAACGCGGGATTATTTCACTGTGCCCGGCGAAAAATATCTAAAAATAGCCTGTCAGTGACAGAACTTTTCTGAAATTAAAACGACCATGACTTTGGAGAATGATTTTTGCTTCGGTTTATCAGCAATTTGTTGATGCCATGGCCATTGTTGGTGGATTGAAAAAGCAATAATCAAATGCAGTGGTGCAGTTCATCTTTTGTGAACGCGTTTATGATGGCTAAAATAAATATAAGCGTTTTCTAATATAGAAATGAATTGCTCTTGCAATTCGTATTTATCTGCATATACTCCCCCTAATCTTCGGTATTTGTCACACTTTTGTAATAGTAACAATGCTGAAGACCATTGTGGTTCCCGTAGCTTTTTTAGATAAAGCAAACCGCTTTATTGGGGGAAGTGTTTTGGGCACCACGTATAATTTGTTATCATAGCTATGATCATAAAAAACCAATGCAGGAGTCTTGCATAATGAAAAAATCTCTTATAACTCTGGCAGTCGCTACAGGTCTTATGGCCTCAGGCGCTGCATTTGCGGATGACACGACAGTTTACGGTATCGGCCAGTTCGAACTTGGCAGCTGGGGTGGCGATGCAACAGGTATTCAGACAGCCGATAACGGCGAAGGCCGTCTTGGTGTGAAATCCAAGGAAGACCTGGGTGGTGGCATGGCTGCACTCGCCAAGTTCGAATTCGCAGTCGATACTACTGGTACAACCGGTGGCCTGACAAAAACACGTGAAACCTGGGTCGGCCTGCAAACCGGCATGGGTACGGTCGAACTCGGTCGTATACAGTCAGCGTATAAATATTTCGGTGGTGTTAAATACGATCCATACACAGCTACCTTGCTGGAATCACGTGGTAACGGTGGTATGACCGGTAAAGTCGGCACCGGCGGTGCTTACGGCCAGTCAAGCTTCCTTAGCACATCCATCGGTTACGGCATGAGTATTGGTGCGGTGAGCTTCCGTCTGACTTATGACCCTGACAATGGTGGTCCAACCACTGATCAGAAATGCCAAGGGCAAGACTTTCGGCTTTGGCTTTAACGGCGGTAATTACGAAGTTATCGTTGCGCTTGCTGATGATGGTGAAGACACTACGACTCAACTACAACGGTCACTACAAGTCAGCCAAGGTCGGTGGTATGTACAACATGGGCGGCGCAGGCAAGATCAGCGCGCAGTACGAAAGCTCAACGGTTGATACTGGTACCGCAAACTAAGGTTAAAACCACTTATGTTGATTACCAGTTCAACATCGACAAGAGCAATGGCATCGATGTTGCCCTGGGTACCTCAAAACCAGACTTCTCTGGGGCTGAAACTACAGGTTTCTCGCGTGTGGCTTTCGCTCACAAGCTGAGCAAGCAAACCAAGGTATGGGTTGGCTATCGCGCTACAGACTCAAAGCTTGATCTTACCTCGACGGCTGCAACTAATCCGCTTGTATCAACAGCAACCGGTAAGGTATCTGTGATTGCTTTAGGCATGCAGAAAAAATTCTAATCTGATTTTTCAGAGCGGAATTAAAAAACGGGATCTTCGGATCCCGTTTTTTTTCGTCTGGAGAAAGTAAAGATTAGCCGCATAGGTACGAGAAGTTACGCAAACACAAACTGAGTCGCAGATGAACGCGAATAAACCTGAAATATTTATGTGTGCGCCTGACGGTGCATAGTACATGATTACTTATCCTGCTTTATTCTGCGTCAATCTAGTGTTCATTTGCGGACTAATATTTTTCGCATCGTTCGCGACTAGTTCACTATCTGGAAAAAACGGTTTTCGCGCCCTGTGGTGTGCCCAGAATCAGCACATCGGCAGGCCGGTTGCAGAACAGGCCCACCGTGACCACGCCGGCCATTTTGTTGATTTCATTTTCCAGCTTGACCGGTTCCATGATTTTCAGATCGTGTACATCGAGTATCAGGTTGCCATTATCGGTAATAAAGTTTTCGCGCCACACCGGCCGGCCGCCGAGTTTGACCAGCTGGCGTGCAATATAACTGCGCGCCATCGGGATCACTTCCACCGGTAGTGGGAAGGCACCCAGCACATCGACCAGCTTGCTTTCATCGGCAATACAGACAAATTTATCACTGGCGCCGGCGATGATTTTTTCCCGGGTCAGCGCGCCGCCACCGCCCTTGATCAGGTTGAGATAATGGTCGGATTCATCGGCGCCGTCGATATACACAGGGATGTCGTTGACATCGTTCAGGTCAAATACTCGAATACCGTGTTTTTTCATGCGTTCGGTGGAGGCCTCGGAGCTGGACACCGCGCCCTCGATTTTGCCCTTGATCCCGGCCAGCAAATCAATGAAATGATTGACGGTTGAGCCAGTGCCCACACCCACAATAGAGTCGGCAACAACATACTCGAGCGCGGCCTCAGCGGCTTTTCGTTTCATTTCATCCTGGGTCATGGCTTCACCTGTGATTTCTTCTGTTCATATAGAGCTGGCATTTTACAGCACAGTCGCGGGCAAATAACAGATAATGATGGCCCGGTGACTGACAAGCTGTGTTTATAAGAGATTTATCACGAGCTGGCAGTCAGCGCCTCGCTCCCCATGCTGCGCTCTGGTATAGTCTTGCCATTGCAGATAACGCATGCCAGGCCTCTTAATGACCAATAAATACATTGAAAAAATTCTCTCTGCTCGGGTTTACGACGTCGCGATAGAGACGCCGCTCGATCTTCTCGCAATCTGAGCAAGCGCCTGGAGAATCAGGTATTGCTCAAGCGTGAGGACCTGCAAAGCGTTTTTTCGTTTAAATTGCGAGGCGCGTATAACCGTATTTACCAGCTGACACGGCAGAAAGAACTCAGTGGTGTGATCGCTGCTTCCGCTGGCAACCACGCCCAGGGCGTGGCGCTTGCGGCGAGTAAGCTGGGTATCCATGCCACTATTGTGATGCCCAAAACCACACCCGGGATCAAGGTAAAAGCAGTGCAGTCCTATGGTGCCAGAACGATTTTAATCGGCGATACCTACGACGACGCTTATGAACATGCAATCAAGCTGGCGGCAGAAAAAAACCTGGAGTTTGTGCATCCCTACGATGATCCTGATGTGATTGCCGGGCAGGGTACGATTGGTGTGGAAATCATGCGCCAGTATGCTGAAGATATCGAGGCGGTGTTCATTCCGGTGGGCGGCGGTGGCCTGATCGCGGGTGTGGGTACATTTATAAAATATTTGCGCCCGCAAACAAAAATCATCGGGGTCGAGCCGGAAGATGCAGCAGGCATGGCGGCAGCATTGAAAAAAAATCGTCGCGTTATGCTGGATCGTATCGGTATTTTTGCCGACGGTGTCGCGGTGCGTCAGGTGGGTCGCGAAACTTTCAGGCTGGCTAAACTATGCGTCGATGAGGTGATTACGGTCACCACCGATGAAATTTGCGCAGCGATAAAGGATATCTTTGATGATACGCGTTCGATCACGGAGCCGGCGGGTGCGCTCGCGGTCGCAGGGCTCAAGCGTTATGTTGAACGCGAAAAAATAAGCAATAAGACTTTAATCGCAATCAATAGCGGCGCGAACATGAATTTCGATCGCCTGCGTCATATCTCGGAGCGCGCCGAGCTGGGTGAGCAACGCGAGGCCTTGTTTGCAGTCACCATTCCTGAACGTCCAGGCAGTTTTCGTGAATTCTGTAAAACCATCGGCAAACGCGGTATCACTGAATTTAATTATCGCTATGCCGATGCCGGTCAGGCGCAGGTCTTTGCAGGTGTGCAGCTCGCGGATGGCCTTGCCGAAAAAGAACTGCTGATAAAAGAA
Organism: uncultured Gammaproteobacteria bacterium; assembly: GCA_963721085.1. GTDB lineage: Bacteria > Pseudomonadota > Gammaproteobacteria > SZUA-229 > SZUA-229 > JASBSR01. Next base: position 32,239 of record CAVRHW010000004.1, on the reverse strand, counting down.
CTGCAAAAGCAGAAATATCCGGTGCTGGATATGACCGAGAATGAAATGGCAAAAATGCATATACGCCATCTTGTCGGTGGACGTGTTTCTGGTATAGGTGAGGAAGCACTGTATCGTTTCGAATTTCCGGAACGCCCCGGCGCCTTGCTGCAATTTTTAACCCATATCGGCAAACGCTGGAATATCAGTCTGTTTCATTATCGCAACCACGGTGCTGCCTACGGACGTGTGCTGGTTGGTTTGCAGATACCCAAAAGCGAACGCAAACAGTTCACTGCCGATCTTAATAAACTGGGTTATCCGTTCTGGGAAGAAACCGAAAATCCGGCGTACAAACTTTTCCTGGCGGGCTGATTCAGAACCTGGAATGGCAGTAGAAAAGATAGTTAGATCCGCTAATGAACGCAAATTAACGTCGATAAATGGTTTTGTTGTGTGTGCGCCGTAGGCGCACAACACCAAATTCGCGATTTTTTATTCGCGTTTATTTGCGTTCATTAGCGGACTAATGTTTGTTCTGGACATCATGCTGAACTATACCAGCTGTCATAATATAATTCCACTGGTGTTCCGTGACCGGCATGATCGACAGTCGATTGCCCTTGCGTAACAGTGCCATGTCTTTGAGTGCTTTTTCGTGCTGGCGCAGTTCGTCGAGCGTGATAATGCGTTTGAATTTTTTCACAAAGCTGACATCGACCATGGCCCAGCGTATGTTGTCCGGGCTGCTTTTCGGATCGTAATATTTTGATTTCGGGTCGAGCGCGGTATGGTCGGGGTAGGCTTCCCTGACGATTTTCATGATACCCACAATCCCGATCGGGTCGGCATTGGAATGATAAAAAAAGGCCTGGTCGCCTTTTTTCATCTCGTCACGCATCATATTGCGGGCCTGATAATTTCGAATCCCGTCCCAGGGTTCGCTTTTTACTTTTTTCAGATCATCGATGCCAAACACATCGGGTTCGGATTTCATTAACCAGTATTTCATGACTGACCTTCAATTTTATAAATAGATTTTTCAGTGGCGATGCCATCGAGCGGAATATCCCAGCTGCGGGTTTCCAGCTGCCCGGCTTTCTGTAGCTCGTGCGCCAGCCCGAACAATCGTGGTTTAAGCCAGTGCTGTCGGCTTTGACGGTAGGCCAGGCTGCGATCATAAAAGCCACCGCCCATGCCAAGGCGGTTACCTGCGTCATCAAACGCGACCAGTGGCAGCAGGATAAGATCCAGCTGTTGCGCGCTGCGCCAGTCGCGAGGATGGCAATCGGGTTCCAGGATACCGAATCGATTGGGGCAGAGAGCGGTATCGGGCTGGTAAGGCGCAAAATAAAGACGTCGTCCGAGCGGCGACAGCACCGGTAAATAGACCTGTTTGTTTATTTCCCAGGCGCGCTCGATGATCCAGCGGGGGTCGATTTCACCATCGTTGGCAAGATAGCAGGCCAGGCGATGGCTGTTGATAAAAAACCGGCTGCGGCATATCTGGTTGGCCAGCGACCGGGCGTGCTGTGCCTGTTCTGACTGATCCAGCGCGCAACGCGCTGCACGCATCTGTTGACGCAGTAAGCTTAGATGATTGGCTGAGAGTTCGGCCATGAAAGCAGGGGTGTCTCCAAAATGCCGTAGCTATAATGCTGACCTTGAACCGGAGGTTCAGGTGGAACCGCTCGTAAGCACTTCAGGCTTCCCGCACAGGGCGGTAATGCACACCATGCCTACAGTGGCGATCCCGGGGTCAGTATTTAAGGCTCAAGGGATATTGCATAAAAGCTTACGCACACCCCAGAGACACCAAACACTTTAACTCCAAAGCAGTCATTTGTCCTGTTACTTCGCAAATAAGACTGAGCTGGTTTAAATCAGTTCAAACTGGCGCATGCGGCTGTCAATTTTTTCAGACAGGCTGTCGATGCGCTCATTCAATTCGCTATGTTCTGTTTCTATGGCGCGGCCATTGAGCATTTCATGGCTTAGATTCAGCGCGGCCATGATGGCAATGCGCTCGGTGCCCAGAACTGCGCCTTTGCTTTTGATTTCTTTGAGGCGCTGATTGAGCACCTGGGCCGAAGCCAGTAAACTGTCTTTTTCTGCTTCCGGGCAGGCGACTCTGTATTCTTTATCGAGAATATTGATTGTCAGTGATTCGGGTTTCATCTGGGCGCAGCTTATCAGGCGGCTTCCATGGAACGCAGGCGCGTGATCATCGCTTCAACATGTGACCTGGCCTGTTCCTTGTGTTCCATCAGTTTGGCGCGTTCGCTGTTTAACTGTTTGATCTGGCCACGCAGGTCCTGGTTTTCATCGCCCAGACGCTTGCATAGCTCAAGCAGCTGGTTCACCTGATCTTCGAGACGGTTTATTTTTGATACGGTATTGTTCATGGCTTAATAGTAGGACGTGAATCGGGTTCGGTCAATTCGCCACGGTCAAAAATATTGATTGACATATTTGCACAAAAATGCGTTTGAACCAGTAGGTTTGAACAAATAGCCGACTTTGAAAACCTGATAGAATTGGTCTAGCTACACGAGGTGTTCATGACGTTATTACCCGATATTTCCATTCTGGATGATTCGCTGATCCGCGTTGATGCCATGATGGAGGCCGCAGAAGCCCATGGCGCACTGTGCGGCATGTTGTGCGCGCGCGGCAGTGTCGAGCTTTCGGTCTGGGTGAGCCATGTACTCGGCGAACAGCAGAACAGCGAAGGCCTGCAGGAGCTGGCACGTGAACTGGCGCAGCTACACAGTGCCACGCTGGAGCAGCTCAACGATTCGGTGGCTGATTTCCACCTGTTATTGCCCGATGACGAGGATAGCCTGGCGCACCGTGTGACGGCGCTGGCCAGCTGGTGTCAGGGGTATGTCTACGGACTGGCCGCGGGCGGCATTTCTGAAGATACCGAGCTGCCTGCAGACAGTCGCGAATTACTCGAAGATTTTGTCGAAATTTCCCGCGCTGGCATGGACGACCATCTGGGTGATGACGACGAAGAGGATGAAATAGCCTTTGTTGAAATCTCCGAATATGTTCGCACTGGCGTGCTGCTGGTGAATGAAGAACTTCAACCGCTGAAATCAGCTCATAGACTCCAATGAAAGCGAATGTGAAAACCAGCAAAACCACGACCCGAAAAACGACCAGTGTGTATGCGCAGCGTCGTCGCCAGATCATGAAAATGATGGGCGAGCAGTCGATCGCTATTTTGCCGGCCGCGCCGGTGCAACTGCGCAATCGCGATGTGGAACATCATTTCCGTCAGGACAGTGATTTTTATTATCTAAGCGGTTTTCCTGAACCCGAAGCGGTGATAGTGCTGATTCCCGGTCGGCCGCAGGGCGAATATATTCTGTTCTGCCGTGAACGCGACAAGCTCAAGGAAACCTGGAATGGCTATCGTTACGGCCCCGAAGGTGCGGTGAAACATTTCGATGCTGACGACGCCTATCCGGTCGACGATCTCGAAGATATTCTGCCCGGCCTGATGGAACATAGCGAACGCGTGTATTACACCATCGGCCTGAACCCGGAATTCGACAAGCACGTGCTGAACTGCGTCAATAGTTTGCGCAAAGCTTCGCGTGGTGGCGTGCACGCGCCTTACGAGTTCGTTTCGCTGGAATATCTGTTGCACGATATGCGCCTGTTCAAGGGCCGTGAAGAACTGCAGCTGATGCGCAAAGCCGCGAAAATCAGCGTGCAGGCGCACATCAATGCGATGCGTGCCTGCAAGCCGGGCGTTGGTGAATATCAGCTCGAAGCCGAGATTCTGTACGAATTTAATCGCAATGGCGCTGGCTGGGCGTACCCCTCGATTGTCGGCGGCGGCGCCAATAGCTGTATTTTGCATTACACCGAAAATAACCAGTTGCTCAAAGACGGCGATCTGGTGCTGATCGATGCGGGCGCCGAATACGGCGGATATGCAGCCGATATCACGCGCACATTTCCGGTCAACGGTCGTTACGCACCACCGCAGAAAGAAATTTATGACCTGGTGCTGGAAGCCCAGGAAGCCGCGTTCAAAACGCTCAAGCCGGGCAATCACTGGAACGATCCGCACAATGCCGCGGTGAAAACGCTGACCAAAGGCATGGTCGAACTGGGGCTGCTCAAGGGCAAACCATCACAGCTGATTAAAGACCAGGCCTACGGCCAGTATTACATGCATCGCACCGGCCACTGGCTGGGCATGGATGTTCACGATGTGGGCGATTACAAGGTTGCAGATGAATGGCGGTTGCTGGAAAAAGGCATGACGCTCACGGTCGAGCCCGGGCTGTACATTCCGGCGGGGAGTCGCGGTGCCAAACGCTGGGAGAATATCGGTGTGCGCATCGAAGATGATGTGGTGATTACCGCCGACGGCTATGACCTGCTCACCAAAGGCCTGCCGCGCACCACAGAAGAAGTCGAAGCGGTGATGAACGCCCAGGCTGTAGCACTGCAAAGCCAGATTATGATGTTTGATTGTTGGCGGCGGCCTGGTAGGCGCTTACGCTCGCCTGCGCGACTGCAGGGCAGTGGCCTGCGCTATCGCCATGGTCGAAGCCCACGCTCTGAATACCTCAAGCCAGCCCAGTTTTGATGATCGCACCGTGGCCCTGTCATACGGCAGCCGTCAGATTCTTGAGCGCATCGGTCTCTGGGCGCAGCTGGGTTCACGGGTCGAGCCGATCAAAACCATCCATATTTCAGACCGTGGCCATTTTGGTGTCACCCGTCTGCACCACGATGAAGAAGGCGTTGAAGCACTGGGCTATGTCGCCGAAAACCGGGTGCTGGGTGAGGTGCTTTATGCCGAGTTGCAGCAAAGTAAAGACATCGAGCTGTTTTGCCCGGCGCAGGTCAGTGCGCTGCAGTCGAGCGATGATCAGGTCGAAGTGCGCGTGCAGCAGGGCGAACAGGAATTGTGCCTGACCGCGCGCCTGCTGGTCGCTGCTGACGGTGTCAGTTCAAAAGTGCGGCAGATGCTGCAGATTGCTGCCAGCCGGCAGGATTATGGTCAGGCTGCGGTGATCACCAATGTGCGCCCCGGCAGCCGCATCATAATGTGGCTTACGAGCGTTTCACCGACACCGGGCCGCTGGCGTTTTTACCGATGACGCGAAGCGAAGGCAGGCAACGTTGTTCGGTGGTCTGGACCGTGCCGGCAGACCAGGCCGAGGCGCTGATGCAGCTGAGTGATGCGGATTTTCTCGCGGCTTTGCAGCAGCGTTTTGGTTACCGCCTCGGGCAGCTGCAGCAGATCGGTACGCGCCAGGTGTATCCGCTGGCGCTGGTCGAAACCACCCAGGTGGTACGTGGCCGTATCGTGGTCGTGGGCAATGCGGCGCACAGTATCCATCCGGTCGCAGGCCAGGGCTTTAATCTCGCGCTGCGCGATATTGCGCTGCTCGCCGAATTGCTCAGCAAGACAGAGGATGCGGGTGATCCGGCCTTGCTCGAAAGCTATGTCAGTGCGCGTCAGGCGGATGCGCAGCGGGTATACCGGTTTACCGATACCCTGGTAAAAATCTTTTCCAACCGCTTTGCGCCACTGGCGCACGCGCGTGCGGCCGGTCTGTTCACCGTGGATTTACTGCCACCGATAAAACACGCGCTGGCACGGCAGAGCATGGGGCTGGGCGGGAATCTGTCACGCCTCGGCCGTGACCTGGCTGCGCACAGGGAGCAGGCATGACCGCGTTAAACAACGACTATGATGTCATTATCGCGGGCGGTGGCATCGTCGGCCTGACGCTGGCGAATGCACTGAAATCCTCCGGACTCAGCATCGCCATTATCGAACAACGTGAAGCGCCAGCGCTGACAGATGAAATCGATCTGCGGGTTTCGGCGATGAACCCGGCATCCATGGCGGTATTCAGACGTGGTGGTGTAAGCATCGACTCTTTCGCGCGGCTGTGTGCGTTCCATGAAATGCAGGTCTGGGACAGTACCGGCGCCGGTCAGATTCATTTTGACGCGGCTGAATCCGGGCTCGACAGCCTGGGCTATATCATCGAAAACAGCGTCATCCAGCACGCTCTGCAAAACTCGGTACAGGCAGCAGAGACGATCAGCTGGCTGTGTCCGCAACGGATCGAATCGGTGCTCTGGGGCGACGACGTTCACACGGTCACACTGGATTCCGGTGAGCAGCTGAGTTGCCGTTTGCTGGTCGCGGCCGATGGTGCAAATTCGCGACTACGTGAGTTTGCCGGCATCAGCTACCAGCGCAGCTCCTATCAGCAGCAGGCGATTGTCTGCACCGTGGATACCGAGCTGCCGCACCAGCACACTGCCTGGCAGTGTTTTTTGCCCAGCGGGCCGCTGGCGTTTTTACCGCTGGCCAGTGGTCAGTGCTCGATTGTCTGGTCGCTGGATGAAGACCGTGTGGATGAACTGCTGGCGCTGGATGACGACACTTTTTGCCGTCGCCTGGAACGCGCGTTCGATTATCAGCTCGGCGCGGTCACCGCAGTGAGCACACGGCGCAGCTTCCCGCTGGGACACGGCCATGTGGATGCGTATGTAAAACAGGGTCTGGCGCTGATCGGCGATGCGGCGCACACCATCCACCCGCTCGCCGGTCAGGGCGCCAACCTGGGTATCAGCGATGCCGCGGAGCTGGCTGATGTGATCATCGAGGCAAAGACCGCGGGTCGCCAGTGGTGGGCGCTGCACACCCTGCGCAAATACGAACGCGCGCGCAAGGGCGATAACCGTCTGATGGAAAATGCGATGAGCGTATTCAAACAGCTGTTCGGCAACCAGAACCCGTGGTTGTCGGCGCTGCGCAATGTGGGGCTGAATGCGGCCGATCAGCTGCCACTATTAAAAGCGTGGTTCATGAAACACGCCATGGGTACGCAGCAGCACTAAACAGCCCACCTTATTTATGTGGAAACTCGCTTCCTGATAGTAGTAGGATTGCGAGCTTTGAAGTATTTGGCGAGAGATATTCCGGATGAGCAGCAAAACAGTACTCTACGCAAAGCACCTTGAATACGGCGGCAAAATCGTCGATTTTGCAGGCTTCATGATGCCGGTGAACTATGGCTCGCAGGTCGATGAGCACCATCAGGTGCGCACCGATGCCGGTATGTTCGATGTCTCGCACATGACCATCGTGGATATCGTCGGCGACCGTGTCACAGAATATCTGCAATATTTACTGGCCAACGATGTCGCCAGACTGAAAACCCCGGGCAAGGCGCTGTACAGCTGCATGCTCAACGAGCGCGGTGGCGTGATCGATGACCTGATTGTGTATTACATGCGTCCCGACTGGTATCGCATGGTGGTCAATGCCGCGACCCGCGACAAGGACCTGGCATGGCTGCAAAAACAGGCCGAACCCTTCGGTGTTGAACTGACCGAGCGCGCTGAAACCGCGATGATCGCAGTGCAGGGGCCGAAAGCGCGTGAAAAGGCGATGCAAGCCCTGCCGGTGGACGTGGTCGAAGCCGCGGCCGAACTCGGGCGCTTTTTTGGTTGCGCCTGCGGTGAGTGGTTTGTCGGCCGCACCGGGTATACCGGCGAAGACGGTTTTGAAATCATGCTTCCAGAATCGGAAGCGGCCGCGCTCTGGGACAAGCTGGCCCATGCCGGGATCAAGCCCTGCGGTCTGGGTGCGCGCGACACCCTGCGGCTCGAAGCCGGGATGAATTTATACGGGTCTGATATGACCGAAGACACCACGCCGCTGGTCTCGGGCCTGGGCTGGACCGTGGCCTGGGAACCGGCGGACCGGGATTTCATCGGTCGCAGTGCGCTGCAGGCGCAGCGCGATGCGGGTGTGCCGCAGAAACTGGTCGGCCTGGTGCTGGAAGATCGCGGCGTGCTGCGCGGGCATCAGAAAGTGGTGGTAGAAAATATCGGTGAAGGTGAAATTACCAGTGGCACCTTTTCGCCAACTCTGAAAAAATCCATAGCACTGGCGCGCGTACCGAAAGCGACTGGCGATTCCTGCCAGGTTGAGATTCGTGGCAAGCTGCTCGAGGCGCGCGTGGTGAAACCGGTATTTGTGCGTGATGGCCAGGCGGTCGAGTAACATTTTCAAACATTATCCATAAAGCTTATCAAGGGCCATAGATTATGAGCGATGTACCAGCAGAACTGAGATATACCAAGTCGCACGAATGGGTGCGCGAGGAAGACGATGGCACGGTCACCGTCGGTATCACCGATCATGCCCAGGGTTTGCTGGGTGATCTGGTATTTGTTGAGCTGCCCGAAGTCGGTGCTGACATGGCGGTGGACGATGCCTGCTGCGTGATCGAATCGGTGAAAGCTGCCTCGGATGTATATATGCCGATCAGTGGTGAAATCGTCGAAGTCAACGAACTGCTCAACGATGAACCGGAAATTATCAATTCCTCACCATTCGATGATGGCTGGATATTCAAAGTACAGCCGTCTGCCGAACAGGAACTGGATAATCTGATGGATGCGGATTCGTACCAGGCCGAGATCGAAGACTAATCTGAAGCGTTTCATCTGGCGCGATACGGCGTTAAAACACGCCTCACAATGCTCATGTACTTGTGTACATTCCGCTTGTTCGACGAGTTTTGCCTTGTCTCGCACCAACTGAAATCGCTTCAGCAACATGAATAACACGAAGATTTCTAATCATGCCATTTATTCCGCACACCGAAGCTGAAATTAAACAGATGCTGCAGACCATCGGCGCTGACAGCATCGATGATCTGTTCGACGAAATTCCTGCGCATTTGCGTATCGATGGTTTGCCGGGTGTGCCGGAAGGCATGAACGAAATGGACATCACACGTTTGATGCAAAAGCGCGCGAGCAAAGACGCGAATGCAGTCTGTTTTGTCGGTGCCGGTGCGTATGAGCATCATATTCCTGCTGCGGTCTGGCAGATCACCACCCGTGGTGAGTTTTACAGTGCCTACACGCCTTATCAGGCCGAGGCATCACAGGGCACGCTGCAGCTGATTTACGAATACCAGAGCATGATGACCGCGCTGACCGCAATGGATGTCTCCAATGCCTCGATGTATGACGGTGCTTCCGCGCTGGCCGAAGCGGTGCTGATGGCGGTGCGTGGTAATCGCAAATCGAAGTCGCGCAAAATATTGATACCGACTACCGTGCATCCAGCGTATCGCAAAACCACCCGCACGATTGTCGAAGGCCAGAACATCGAACTGGTTGAAGTCGCTTACGACATTGCCAGCGGCACCACGCCGTTAACAGCGTTTGAAGATTACACAGACGATGTCACCGCGGTTGTGATTCAGCAGCCGAATTTTTTCGGCAATCTGGAAGATGTGGATGCGATCACCGACTGGGCGCACGCGAACGATATTCTGGTGATCGCAGTGGCCAATCCGCTGACGCTCGCGGTGCTCAAACCGCCGGGTGAATGGGGTGAGGCCGGAGTCGATATTGCCTGTGGCGACGGCCAGCCGCTGGGCGCGCCGTTATCGTCTGGTGGCCCGTATTACGGTTATCTGTGCAGCACCCAGGCGCTGGTGCGGCAGTTGCCGGGCCGCATTGTCGGTCGTACCGTGGACCTGGACGGTAAACCCGGTTTCACGCTGACCCTGCAGGCGCGCGAGCAGCATATCCGGCGCTCCAAGGCCACGTCCAATATCTGTACCAACCAGGGGCTGGTGGTCACCGCTTCGACCATTCATATGGCGATTCTCGGTCCCGAAGGCCTGGAAAAAACCGCTGCGGCCTGCCACGCCAATACCCTGTCACTGGTCTCGCAGTTCTGTGAAATCGAAGGTGTGGAACGCATGCACAATGCGGCCTGTTTTCACGAAGCGGTGCTGCGGCTCGATGCCCCCGCTGCGGACGTGCTCGATGCGCTGCTGGCGCGCGGCATCCTCGGTGGCTATAACCTGGCGGATGATTACCCTGAGCTGGGTAATGCCATCCTGGTCTGCGCTACTGAAATGCGCAACGAAGATGAGATCAAAGCCTATGTGCAGGCCATGAATGACATCATGAGCAGCGCTACGACAAAAACCAGTTACGCAGGAGCGGTGTGATGCTGATATTCGAACACTCCACACCGGGTCGTCGCGGTGCACCACAGGCACCGGGCAAGCGTGCAGATTTGAGTGATCTGCCAGCGGATCAATTGCGTAAACAACGTGCGGCCCTGCCCGAAGTATCCGAGATGCAGGCGGTGCGTCATTACACACGCTTGTCGCAAAAGAATTTTTCTATCGACACGCATTTTTATCCGCTGGGTTCCTGCACCATGAAATACAACCCGCGCGCCTGTAATTCGCTGGCGATGTTGCCGGGTTTTGTTTCGCGTCATCCATTGACGCCTGATTCACAGAGCCAGGGTTTTCTTGCCTGCATGTACGAATTGCAGGACATGCTCTGCGAAGCCACCGGCATGGCCGGTTTTTCGCTGGCGCCGATGGCCGGTGCGCAAGGTGAGTTTGCCGGCGTTGCGATGATCAGCGCTTATCACAAATCCAGAGGCGATGATGCACGCAAAGAAATTCTGGTACCGGATGCGGCACACGGCACCAATCCTGCGACCGCCACCATGTGCGGTTTTACCGTGCGCGAAATTCCGACGCTGGATAACGGCGATGTCGATATCGATGCTTTGCAAAAAGCGGTCGGCCCACAAACTGCGGGCCTGATGCTGACCAATCCGTCGACCCTGGGTGTGTTCGAACGCCAGATAGAAGCTATCGCGAAAATTATTCACAAAGCTGGTGGCCTGCTGTATTACGACGGCGCCAACCTGAACGCAATTCTGGGCAAGATACGTCCCGGTGATATGGGTTTTGATGTCATTCATTCCAACTTGCACAAAACATTTTCGACCCCGCACGGCGGTGGTGGCCCGGGTTCGGGTGCGGTCGGTGTTTCGGAGCGGCTCAAACCTTTTCTGCCTTTACCGATGGTAAAAAAAGTGGCCGAGCACTACAGCTGGGTGACCGAAAAAGACCTGCCGCAGTCGATTGGCCGTTTGTCTGCGTTTATGGGTAATGCAGGCGTCTTGCTGCGCGCGTATATATATATGCGTTTTCTAGGACGGGAAGGCATGAAGCGCGTCGCTGAATTTTCCACCCTGAATGCAAATTACATGGCGGCAGAAGCGAAGCGTCGTGGTTTTGAGCTGGCTATCCCAGAACGCCGTTCCAGTCATGAATTTATTATCACCCTGAAAAAAGAAGCACGCGAACTGCATGTCACAGCAATGGATTTTGCCAAGCGATTGCTGGACCTGGGTTATCACGCGCCGACGACATACTTTCCTTTGCTGGTACCTGAGTGTCTGTTGATCGAGCCGACCGAAACTGAAGCCAAAGAAGTGCTGGATGGTTTCATGGATGCTTTGTCACAAATAAGAGAAGAAGCAAAAACCAGTCCCGAACTGGTGACCGGCGCGCCACATACTTTACCAGTGAAACGTCTTGATGATGTGCGTGCTGCGAGACAGCTGGATCTTTCCTGGAAAAGCAAATAATAGTTGGCGGTTCGTAGGTTGTGTTAGGCGTTGTCTGCCGTAACATGACAGGTGCTTTGCAATGTCGGGTTACGCTTCGCTAACCCAACCTACGCTGACAATATTCAGGCCCTGGAAACGCAGTTACGGCCCCGTGCTTTAGCATTGTAAAGCGCAATATCGGTGCGTCGAATCAGACTATTGATGTCATCATCTTGAGGATCAAATTCTGCAACGCCAAAACTGGCGGTGATCTTTTGCGGTAAACCAAATTTGTGGTTGGCGATGTCATTGCGTAAACGCTCGGCATGTTTGGCTGCGCCATCAATTCCGGTTGCGCTGGCCAGTATCATAAACTCCTCACCACCATAGCGCGCCAGAATATCCGCTTCACGATTGGCATTTGAAACCAGCCGGGCGACCTGCTGTAATATTTTGTCTCCAGTCTGGTGACCGTGCTGGTCATTTACTTTCTTAAAATAATCCAGATCAAACAGAATCAGAGAGAACGTGCTCTGATAACGTCGCGCGCGTTCGATTTCAGCCTCAAGAAAATGCGTGATATGAAGTCGATTATAAAGATGGGTGAGAGAATCGGTATAAGCCATTTCCTGTAAACGAATGGACAGTGCTTTGATGTGTGCAAGAGCAAGGCCGAAAGCGATGCCAGCAGTAGTCGGGATAAGAAATGATATGGGAGTGAGTGGTAGCTTGAGTGCATAGGTTGAATGGATAATATTGAGCACTATCGTGAAGCCGACCGAGATCGTGACATAGAATACATATGTCAGGATAGTCTTGGCTCTCATCTTGTTATGCTGTATATACATGTACTATTTCTATTATTCGATGACAATAGCATAAAGCCTTGGCATGTGAAATTATCCATGTCAGGCGAATACGGCTCTTTCAGAAAGATTGATCGCTTACACAGGTGGGGTGCGGAGGCATTATGACTAACAACTGGATTCTACTGGCTTTTTTGCTTGTTTTCAGCAGCGGGGCGACGAATGCGCGTGAATTCGACGACATACGGTTTGCCGATAAGGTGACGATACCGGGTAGTCAGCAAACATTGCAGTTGAATGGTATAGGGTATCGCAGCAAATTCTTTTTTAAGATTTATATTGGAGCCTTGTACACTGTGAGCAGAGCGAAGACTCCGGACGAGGTTTTATCGCAGGCCGGGCCTAAACGACTGTTGATGCATTTTCTGTACAGTGAGGTCTCACGCGAGAAACTGGTGGATGCCTGGAACGAAGGGTTCGAGGAAAATACGCCGGCAGGTGATCTTGCTAAGCTGCGCAAGCGTATCGACCAGTTCAATGCCATGTTCCCAACTTTGCATTCAGGTGATGAAGTATTGCTTGATTACATTCCAGATAAAGGCACAGTAGTAACCATTAAGGGTGAAACCAAAGGTGTTATTAAAGGCGAAGACTTCAACCGCGCATTGCTCAATATCTGGCTGGGTAAAGAGCCGGCAGACAGCAGTCTTAAAGAAGCCTTGCTGGGCGAGGATTGAAAATTGAAGTGAGATGGTTAGGGATCGTTACACGAGTCAGGGCTGCTATTTTTAATTTCTTTATTTCCGGGCATTGATTGAAATAGAATGCTAGTAATGAATTGATCAGAGTTTTATTAGTAAACAGGCAGGAATCGCTGTGAATGATATACAACGTAAACCAAAAGTACCGCAACCGGCGCATCCCCACCAGCGCAAAGAACCCCTGCCCTGGCAGGTACCCAAACCAACAGAAGATGACGCGCAATGCGCTGCCAAACTAGAAGCTATTCTTAATAGTCCTTCGTATATACCCGCTATCCAGGATAAGGTTTTCCTTTCAGGTGAGGCTGCGCGGGGTGTGCGACTGCAGCTTGATTATATGAAAGCGGATGTTTTACTCAAAGAAAACAGTGTGCGACATACTGTGGTTGTGTTTGGTAGTACTCGAATTTCCGAGCCCATGGTTGCGCAAAGAAAAGTCGACCAGCTTCGCGAAGCTCTGATTGCACGACCCGATGACACTGAGTTACAGCACCGGTTGAGTGTGGCTGAACGCATTCTCGCTAAAAGTCATTATTATGATATTGCGCGCGAGTTCTCACGACTGGTCGCTAATTCAGGGAAAGGTCCTGGTGATTCGAGCCTTGTCATCATGACAGGAGGCGGCCCGGGTATGATGGAGGCTGCCAATCGTGGTGCAGATGAGGTGGGCGCCAAGAGCATTGGCCTGAATATTACCTTACCGCATGAACAATACCCCAATCCTTATATAACACCCGAGCTGTGTTTCAAGTTTCATTATTTTGCTTTGCGCAAAATGCATTTCGTATTACGCGCGCGTGCACTGGTCGCCTTCCCTGGTGGTTTTGGTACCTTCGATGAATTGTTTGAAACCTTAACCCTGATTCAAACTCGTAAAATAAAACCAGTTCCTGTCGTGCTAGTGGGCGAAGAGTACTGGCGTAAAGCGTTTGATGTCGACTTCCTGGTAGATGAAGGTGTGATCGATGCTGAAGATCGGGATCTGTTCTGGTATGCCGAAACGGCCGACGAAATCTGGCAAGGACTATTGTACTGGTACGAACGCAAAGGTGAGCCGTTGTTCGGCATGGAACGAAGAGCGTCCGAACGTTGAATCTATAACAAGAGGAAGATTGTGAAAATATCATTTCATGGTGCCGATAAGGGTGTGACGGGCTCGTGTCATATGATCGAATGCGCGGGTAAACGCGTGTTAATCGATTGCGGGATGTATCAGGGTGGACGAATGCTGGCCGAGAAAAATGCCGAGCCTTTTGGTTTTGAACCAGAGACGATTGATTTTTTATTACTCACCCACGCTCATCTTGATCATTGTGGTCGCATACCCCTGCTTAAAAAACGAGGTTTCAGTGGAGAGGTGATCACGACCGCAGCATCGGTCGAACTGGCGCGGCTGGTGATGCTGGACGCAGCTGGTTTGCAGGAGGAAGAAGCGCGTTACCAGTTGCGCAGAGCGCAACGCCATCATGGTGGTAATCACATTAGTATCGAAGAACCACTGTATACCACGCTGGACGCGTTGAACTGTCTTGAACAGTTTGGTCGCACAGCCAGGTATGGCGCGGCTCTGGAAGTCGCACCGGGCATTCGAGCCACTTTTCTGGATGCGGGCCATATACTTGGTTCTGCCAGTATTCTTCTGGAGCTGGAAGAAGAAGGTCGTTCGCATCGAATATTGTTCTCGGGGGACCTGGGTTACAGTGGTCGTGCAATCCTGCGTAATCCGACCATGCCACCTGCAGTGGATACAGTGGTGATGGAAACGACCTACGGCGATCGTTTGCACAAACAACTGCAACCTTCCATCGATGAGCTCTATGATGTGATCAATGAGACTATCGGTCGCGGTGGTAACGTGATTATTCCGACCTTTGCGCTGGAACGTGCACAGGAGATTTTGTATTACATGCGCGAAGGCGTGGAAAATCGTCGCATCCAGCATTACACCAATGTGTTTCTGGATTCGCCAATGGCTATTTCTGCAACACAGATATTTGAGCGACATCCAGAGTGTTTTAACGCGGAGACATTTAGTATGTCTCACGGCGGTGATCCGTTTAGTTTGCCGGGCCTGCATTTCACTCGCGAAACTGCAGACTCCATGGCGATTAACAATATCGACGGTGGTGCAGTGA
Organism: uncultured Gammaproteobacteria bacterium; assembly: GCA_963721085.1. Classification (GTDB taxonomy): domain Bacteria; phylum Pseudomonadota; class Gammaproteobacteria; order SZUA-229; family SZUA-229; genus JASBSR01. Next base: position 17,112 of record CAVRHW010000004.1, on the reverse strand, counting down.
TCATGGCGGGTTCGGGTATGTGCACAGGCGGACGAGTGCGCCACCATCTAAAACATAACCTCTGGAACAAACGTAACAGTATTGTGTTTGTTGGGTATGCTGCGCAGGGCACGCTGGCAAGGCGGATTATCGATGGTGCAGAAACGGTACGTATATTTAGTGAAGAGATACCGGTGCGGGCCAGTATTTACACTATTGGTGGCTTTTCAGCGCATGCCGATCAGGCGGAGTTGCTGGCATGGCACGCGCACACGGGTAACCCTGAGACCACGTTTCTTGTTCATGGCGAAGAAGACAGTATGAACGCCCTGGAGAAAAAACTCGAAAATACCCGGGTAAAGATACCCGCCTTGCATGAGAGTTACGACCTGTAAACCGTAAAGCACTATCACGAATAGTCATCTCCGGCCTGTAGCGCGACCGGATTTCCGCGTTCAGTAAAATGTGTTTACGAAGTGCTTGCCAGGGCCAGCTCGCTGGCAGCGGCGCGCATGTCAGTTTCACTAACCACGCCGGTCAGTACGCGCTCACCGAAAACAAAACTGGGCACGCTTTGTATTTGATGTGATCGCGCGGTAGTGAAGTTTTGCTGCAGGCGTTGCTGGTGCACTGGATTGTTCCACGCATCATCGAGGATTTTGTCATCGATGTCACAGTCATGCGCAATGTTGCGCAAAATCGTGCGGTCACCAATATTTTTTCCGTCAACAAAAAAGGCGCTGAACAGCGCTTCGTGCAATTTGTAGAATGTATCTCGGCCACAGGATTTTGCTGCCTCACCGAGCAGCAAAGCATCTTTCGAATTGGTGGTGAAGTTATGTTCGGACAGAGCAATGTTTTCTTCGGCAGCGACACGCTTCAGATTCAGCATGAGCTGGTTCCAGTACTCGGACGGATAATCCAGCGAGCTGACCGGCTCGCCTTCGGCCGAGTTCTCCGGGTGTATCTCCAGAAAGCACCAGTTGATTTTCAGATCGTAACTGTCGGTCAGGCGCATTAAACGATGGTGGCCGACATAGCAGAACGGACAGATGTAGTCACTGAATACAGATATTTTTAGTTCTGGTAATGTCATGTCCTGCACCGCTAAGATAGCCTGATACATGCAAAAGATACTGCATATCATCATACTCCCAATACTGCTTTCCAGCCAGTTGGTAAAGGCGGAACGCCTGCCAGCAAAAATGGAATGGGAAATGGGCGCCGCGCTTGCTGCACTGCAGATTCCGCTGTATCCAGGCTCTGCAGAACACCGGCAGTATCTGTTGCCGCTACCGTATCTCAAGGTTCGCTCTGAATTTCTGGATATTGATCAGGGCATTCGCGCCAGACTTTTTCGCAGGGCTGATGTCCGGCTGAGTTTGAGTGCGGACCTCGGTGTGCCGGTGAGCAGCGAGGACAGTCTGGCGCGTCAGGGCATGCCGGATCTGGATACAACGGTTCAGTTTGGGCCCTTGCTGGAAATAAACCTGGCGGGCAGCCATGATGGCCCATGGGAACTGCGTTTTGAGTTGCCTGCACGGCTTGCGCTCGCAAGCGATCTTAAATCAGTACACAATCTTGGCTGGATTTATGAGCCGCGTTTGAGTTATGAAACGCGGCTTTCATCCAGAACAGGGTTTTCCTGGAAGCTAACCACTGGCCTGCGCTATGCGGGTGAAACGTATAATGGCTATTACTATGATGTGCCACCGGCCTTCGCCACCACCACGCGCCCTGCATTTACATCCGGTAGTGGTTATGGTGGCAGCTTTGCCGATGTGATCGCTTCCTGGCGCGAGGATGAACTTATTTACTGGAGTTTTCTGCGTTATCAGAATTTATCAGGTGCTGTATTTGCAAACAGCCCGCTGGTAGAGCAGAAAAATTATTATTTTCTGAGTGTGGGAGTCACCTGGATATTCGCGCAAAGTTTATGAAACCTGCGCGGCAAGATTAAGTACTCAGGTCTGCAAGTGTCAGTTTATCTCCGCTCATGGGATGACACATAAAATATCCCTGAATCTGATCACAGCCCAGCTCCTTGAGAAGCCTGTATTCATCAACGTGTTCAATACATTCCGCGACGGTTTTGATGCCCAGGTCCGAGGCCAGTGAAATCAGATGTTTGATAATGATTTCACTACGTTGCGACTGAACCAGATTATGAATCAGAGTGCGGTCAATGATAATGCTGCTCACAGGCAGTTCGAACAAATTGATCAAAGGCGATTGCCCGCTGCCGAAATCATCCAGACAGATTTCAGCACCCAGGTCAGTCAGAGTGGTGCAGAATGCTTTGGCTTTTCTGATGTCGTGAGAGTGGGTGCTGACTGTGATTTCGATAAGAAAATCAGAGAGCGAAAGCTGATACTGGTTGCACAGCTCGATGAGCTTCTGTGAAAAATACATGCTCTCGCTGGAGAGTACAGAAATATTGACCGCGAGCCTGATCGTGCTGTCCAGGTGTTCGCGGAGCCAGACCAGGTCTTTGCAGCATTGCTCGAACACCCAGATGTCGAGTGAGTAAATCAGGCCATGGGCTTCAGCGGCCGGGATGAATGTTTCGGGGTAGAGTAGCCCTACCCCGGGGCGCTGCCAGCGAACCAGTGCTTCCAGTATCTCGGCTTTTCCGGTGAGTAACTTATAACGAGGCTGGTAGTGCAGGCACAGTTCATCGCGATTGATGGCATTGGCCAGGTTTCTCAGAAAATCTTTCTGATCTTTGTCAGCTAGAGTCAGAAGCTGACTGCTGACTGGAAAAAAAACTCTTTTGGTTTCATGATGATAGCTTGTTTCTTCTGGAAACATCGGCCCATCCATGCACCTGGAATTTGTTGGATAAAATCCTTCTGCACACGTGATACCTTTCAATCTGATCATCCTAGCATTGAAGGTGTGTTCTGCAAACATGGGAGTGTCGATAATTTTGCCGTTTTACATCAATTTCTGAGTAATTGATGTCTAGTCGGGTCTGATCGCCCAGCGGCCGCTGCCCAGAAACATGACCGCCAGCAGCGCTGAACAGATAAAATCCCTGTAATTCAAGCTGCCAGCCACCGCTATGACCGAGGCTGAAAAACTGCGACATATGGAACAGGCCGAAGGCGAACAGCATATTGATCACGATCATGATTGCGCCGTAGCGGCAGTACACGCCCGCGATCACCATCAGGGGCGCTATCAGCTCCCCGATATAAACAGCGTAGGCGATGAAAGCCGGTAGTCCATCGGCCTTTAAATGATTGCCGATCATGGTCACTACCTCGGTATGCTGCAGTTTTGCCAGACCGTGAAACAGGATAAGCACGCCAAGACTGAGTCGAATCACCAGCTTGCCGAGGTTGTCGTTCTGTAGCGTTGCAGATCATGATGAACTCCTTTGTGGGTTTGTCTTCAGTCTCAGTATCAATTTAAAAGCAATGGCCAGTAAAAACAACGAAAAAACCCGTTTCAGGGTGACTTCTGGCAGCCGATGCGCCAGTTTTGCGCCCACTGGCGCGAACATAGAGCTGGTCGCAATAATCGTGATAAAGGCGGTCAGATGCACATAACCCAGGGTTAGTTCCGTATGGCCGTGGATGATAAAGCGCTGGTGCCAGCCGCTGTATATGTAGGCCGCGGTGCCAGCGAGGGCGATCGGCAGACCCACCGCGGCCGAGGTGGCCACCGCCTGGCGCATGGTGATGCCGTGCCAGAGCAGAAAGGGCACGGTCAGGCTGCCGCCGCCGACACCGACCAGAGCGGAAATGACGCCGATCACACCGCCGCCCAGACTGACACGGGCGGTGCTGATCTGATCGCTGTGCTGGGCGGGTTTGTACTGGCTTAACATGTAGGCTGCCACCAGCAGTTCAAATACACCGAACACTGGTTTTAATGTTTCGCTGGAAATGCGCGCAGCCAGCAGGCCGCCCAGCCAGGCGCCGATTAAAATGCCGGGGGCGAATCTCATTACCAGTGGCCAGAGCACGGCCCGGTGACGATGGTGGGCGCGGGTCGATGAAATCGAGGTGATGACGATGGTGGCCAGCGAGGTCGCCAGGGCGAGATGCATCAGTGCCTGAGCGGGAAACCCCTGTGCCGAAAACACAAAATACAGTACCGGTACGATGATCAGGCCGCCGCCAACCCCGAACAGGCCGCTGACGATACCGACACAAACGCCGGTGACCAGATAGAGTATCAGGCTGTAATAATCAGGCACGCGTGGCAGCGTAGAGCTGCTCTAACAGGTCGCAGTTCAGCAGGGTATTACCATAGACATTGCCCGCCAGCACTTCGAAGGGTTTTTCCGGCTCGCCCATCTGGTCGAGCACCAGCGCGGCCCCGCTGAAATCATGATCATGGGTGTAGCCATTGGTGGTGATGATGGTGGTCAGCGCTGCACCCTGTGCCGAACGTATGCCATTATGTGAATCCTCAAAGGCGAGGCAGTCATTGGCAGCCAGCTGCATATGTTCCAGCGCATAAGTATAGATATCGGGTGCAGGTTTTTTTGCTGGCACCACGTCGCCGGCCGCAATGACCTCGAACCAGTCGATCGCCTCTTTGCCCAGCGTGTGTTCGAGCAGGCTGGTGACGTTTTCCGGCGTGGTCGTGGTGGCGATCGCGAGCCGCAGCTTGCGTGCCCGCGCCTCTTCCAGCAGGCGTTTCACGCCAGGGCGCAGAGGAATCGCGCCGCTGGCCAGAAGCTCGGTGTAATGCCGGGTTTTGGCCTTGTGCAGTTCCGGGATCAGCTCGTCCATACGCTGTTTGAAATCATCAGATATGTTCCGGGCTTCAGGGAAATGCTCATAATAATGTCGCATGCGCTCCTTGCCGCCGGTGATCGCCAGCAACTGACCATAGGTATCGACGTCCCAGTGCCAGTTGATGCCGAATTCATCAAACGCAGCGTTGAAAGCCACGCGATGACCATCGCGCTCGGTGTCGGCGAGGGTACCGTCAACATCAAAAATAAGTGCTTGCAGGGTGCTTGAGTTCATGGCGACGGATTGTAGCAAATCAGATAAGCTTTATTCAGCGTAAAATACAGGGTGAATATGCAGTACGGGGTAACAAGCTTTATGGCAGGCCTGTTTTAGCAGGGCATTTTTTGGCGAATACTGCTGGTGTTTTCTCTAATGAGTTACGCTCGGTGTTCTCCTGCTTTCCATACCGACAATGGGTTTTTTGTGAACTGGTCATTTGTTTTCAGGATTGCCAAACAGCATCGACGCACCCTGGTGCTGGCGCATCTGATTGCGATTATTTCGGCCCTGCTCAGTGTTCCGGTTCCATTGTTAATGCCACTGCTGGTCGATGAGGTGTTGCTCGGGAAATCAGGGCCGATTGTGCGATTCGTCGACAGAATATTTCCGCTCGCCTGGCATGGCCCGGTGCTGGTGATCTGCGCCGTGGTGCTGGCTTCGATGCTGCTGCGTTTTTTATCGATGGCTTTTGCGGTCTGGCAGACGCGCGAGTTCACCATCGTTTCCAAAGATATCAGCTACCGCATACGCCAGCGCCTGCTGTCTCATCTGCAGGAAATTTCCATGGCCGAATACGAAATCATGGGCTCGGGTGCGGTGTCTTCGCATTTTGTCACGGATGTAAACGCGATTGATGAATTCATCGGCAGCACGCTGAGCAAGTTCATTGTGTCGGTATTGACCGTCATCGGTATTGCAGCAGTACTGTTGTGGATGCACTGGCAGCTCGCGCTGTTCATTTTGCTGATGAATCCTGTGGTGATTTATTTCACCATGGTGATGGGCAAGAAAGTGAAAAAACTCAAGCGCAATGAAAACAGTGCTTTTGAACTGTTTCAGCAATCGCTGACCGAAACTCTCGATGCCATCCAGCAGGTTCGCGCGAGTAACCGTGAAGCGCATTATTTTCAGCGAGTTCAGGGGCGGGCGCTGCATCTAAGAAAACACATGACCGCTTTTGGCTGGAAAAGCGACGCGGCAAACCGGTTTTCATTTTTTATTTTCCTGATGGGCTTTGAGCTGTTCCGTGCGATCAGCATGGTGCTGGTCGTGTTCACTAATCTGACGATTGGCGAAATGTTTGCGGTCTATGCTTATCTCTGGTTCATGATGGCACCGGTGCAGGAAATACTGGGTATCCAGTACAGTCTATACAATGCAAATGCAGCGATGGAGCGTATTGATCGTCTGCTCGAACGTGAACGCGAACCGGTATACCCGCACGATGAAAACCCGTTCACCGGCAAACATACGGTGAGTGTTCGTGTCGAAAATCTGAAGTTCGCTTACGCAGATGGCCTCAATGTGCTCGACGGTGTTAGTCTTGAGATAAAAGCGGGTGAAAAAGTGGCGCTGGTAGGTGCCAGTGGTGGCGGCAAGTCGACGCTGGTGCAGATGTTGCTGGGTATGTATCCGTCTGGCGAAGGCGATATTTATTTCGATGGAGTCAATATTAAGCGCATCGGTTTAGATGTGGTGCGCGAACACGTAGCGACAGTATTGCAGCATCCTGCGATGTTCAACGATACGGTGCGAGAAAACCTGACCCTGGGACGTGAGCTGGATGATATAAGTATCTGGCACGCGTTAGAAATCGCACAAATGAAATCAGTGATCACTGCGATGCCAAAGGGCCTGGATACTGTCATTGGTCGTAGTGGCGTCAGGCTTTCCGGGGGACAGCGCCAGCGTATTGCGATTGCGCGCATGATCCTGGCGGATCCCAAAGTGGTGATACTTGATGAGGCGACTTCGTCACTTGATACCGATACCGAGGCGCGTTTGCACACGGCGATGCATGCGTTTTTGCAGGACAGGACCACGCTGATTATTGCGCATCGCCTGAGCGCGGTGAAGCAGGCCGACCGGGTGCTGGTGTTCGATGCCGGCAAAATTATCGATGAAGGCCAGCATGATGAACTGATATTACGCGACGGTCTGTATCGAGATTTATACGGCCGCCTTTAAAAGTCCGGGCAGTGCAGATGAAAACATTAAATACAAAAGCGGAACCACAGAGGCACAGAGAACACGGAGAAAGCTTAATGTTTTAAAAACAAAGAACATGTTTTTCCTCCGTGTTCTCTGTGTCTCTGTGGTTCAGCCTTTATGTTTTTTTGGAAGTAAGTTTGGGTTGCTATAGACCAGGGCCATCACACAAACAACACAGGTAACTCTCATGTTGAAATATCAATGGGTTCGAAATTTAGTCATCGCCAGTGCATTGGGTTTTGCCACGACCGTCCACGCCGGTCCTTTTGATCAGGGCAGGATGAGCTTTTCACTGATCGCAGGCGCGGGCACCGCATTCAACCAGAATTACACGGTGATTGGTGCCGGCATTGATTATTTTGTGATCGATGGTCTGCAACTGGGGCTGGATGCGCAGTTCTGGACAGGGGGCGATCGTTCGATCTATAAATTGAGCCCACAGGCGCGATATGTGTTCGATACCGGCAGTGCGTTACAACCTTATGTTGGTGTGTTTTATCGTAAGGCGTATATCGAGAATTTCGATAATCTGGCATCAGTGGGCGGGCGCGCGGGTGTCTATTTGCGCAGCAATAGCAATTACAATCTGAGTATTGGTTATGTATATGAGCAATATCAGAATTGCGACAACACTATATTCAACGATTGCTCAAACAGTTATCCCGAGCTGGTATTGTCGATAGCGCTATAGCGCTGATCTGATAGACGGTAGATTACCACAGAGAATAAGGGTCTTCTAATATGCGCTAATTTTGTATAATGTGATGCATCAGCTGACGCCTGATCTGCGGCTGGTTGGGTGCGTGGCCAGCTATCTTTGTTATCACCGAAACGGCCGAAGTTTTAATGCAGGTGATAACATTCGCGAATACATCTGGAGACTATTGTGGCTACTGTTGAAATAACTAAAGACACATTGCAAAGCACGATTACTGATAATGACATCGTGCTCATCGATTTCTGGGCATCATGGTGTGGTCCGTGCAAATCATTTGCACCCATCTACGAAAAAGTCTCAGAGAGTTTCAGCGATGTTGTGTTCGCCAAGGTAAATACCGAGGAAGAACAGGAGCTGGCGGCCAGTTTTCAGATTCGCTCGATTCCTACCTTGATGATTTTTCGCGAACAGATCGTGATTTTTTCGCAGGCGGGTATGTTGCCTGAGAATGCGCTGGTTGAGCTTATTGGCAAGGCCAAAGAACTGGATATGGAACTCGTCAAACGCGAAATCGCTGAACGCCAGGAACAGGCCAAGCAGGGTTAATTAATAAGGTTCTGGTTCTTTTTCGTAAAGGCGCTAAGAAAAAACTACAGGCGGAACCACAGAGACACAGAGAACACAGAGGGAAACAATTTTTTTGTAAAAAGCTTAAAGCAGGGTTCGTCGTGAGCATTGGGATTGAAGGTAATCGATGTTTTAACCTGATTTATTCTCCGTGTTCTCTGTGTCTCTGTGGTTCAGCCTTTGATTGAAATGTTTTCCTTAGCGGCCAATCTCTCAGGATTTCTGTTTTTTCAGTTTTGCAGCGGCTTTTTTCTCGCGCTCGATCAGTTTTTTCTCTAGCGCAGCTTCCTGTTTGAGCTTGTCCTGTACCGCCTTGAGCTCATCCTGCAGGGTTTTCAGTTCCTGATCGAGCACTGGCCTCAGGTGGCTGTGCCTTGTTATCTTTTTTACCCGTGGTTTTTGCCGCCGCTTTTTTTACGGGCTTCTGTTTTTTTTCCGGAGCAGGTGCGGGTTTCGGGCGTTTGGTAAAGGCGGACTCATCCGGTATCGCCAGTGCTTCGCGCCTGGGTTTTATTGGTGTGCGGGCGCTCTCATCAACCTGGGTGCGAATAACCTCGAGTTTTTTTGTTGATGCAGGTGACTGGCTCTGTATCGTTTGGGTCGCTTTCAGATTGAAGCGCTTTGGGCGAAGGCCGCGCAGCGCGGATTTAATTCCACGGGTGACATCTTCGATCGTGCCACTGGCATCAATGATGTGCAATTTTCCCTGTTGCTGATATTTATCTGTAATCGACTGCGTTTGCATTTCATAGATTCGCAGCCGGCGGTCGATGGTTTCTTCGTTGTCGTCGGCGCGATGGTGAAGCCGGCTGCCGCATTCGTCGCATTCGCCGTCCATGGTCGGCGGGTGTGTATAAATATTATACAGTGCACCGCAACTGACACAGGTGAGGCGGCCGACCATGCGTTGCATCAGCAGGTCAAAATCGGCTTTGAACTGGAGCACAGCATCAATCGGGCGGCCAAGCTCGAACAGCAGATCATCCACGGCATCGGCCTGTACCAGGGTGCGTGGAAAGCCGTCGAGGATGAAGCCATTGTCGGCATCGGGGCGAGTGATGCGTTCGCGGATCAGGCCGATCACGATATCGTTGGGCACCAGCTGGCCGACATCCATCACTGCTTTGGCCTGTCGGCCCAGCGGGGTTTGCGCGGTCACAGCCGCGCGCAACAAATCGCCAGTGGCGATCAGTGGAACGCCATATTTCTCGGTAAGAAATTTGGCCTGGGTACCTTTGCCGGAACCCGGGGCGCCGATTAGAACAATTTTCATGTCAGAGCTCTCCTGAGCCGCTGAGATATTGGGGTGGATTGTATCGTTTGTTGAGAGATTGTCGAGTCTTGTTCGCACTAATGCCTATATAATTACTCGAATTATGATTGTCATGGTGGAAAAAATACAGATTTTGCTAATATTTGTTGGTCATAGCCAGTTGTTTCCTCGTTCCCTTGTTGCGAATGTGTAGATCGTGGCGCGTAGAACCCCTGTCACCGATCATTACTATCATGCGAGTTTATTTCGCAGCCGTGTGATTTTTGCTGCGGTTATTTGCCTGCTCCTGCTGATTGCGCTGATGGTCCGCCTCGGGTATTTGCAGATCATTGAAAACGCACATTTTTCCGACCTGTCCGAAAATAATCGTGTACGCCTGATGGCGCTGCCGCCAACGCGTGGGCTGATATACGATCGCAATGGCGTGGTGCTGGCCGAGAACCAGCCCGCCTTTCATCTTGAGCTGGTTCCTGAGCAGGTGCCCGATCTCAAGGCGACGATAGCGGGCCTGGGCAAGCTGGTTAAAATCAATGAGCGAGATATCAAACGGTTTTATGCTGATTTGAGTAATCATCGCCCGTTTGAAAGCGTGTCGCTACGCAGTCGGCTGAACGATGAACGAAGTGGCGCGGCTGGCAGCGAACCGATACCGTTTCCCGGGAATGGATATCACTGCGCGCCTGAGTCGATATTATCCGCACGGCAAAGATGTGGTGCAGGCGGTGGGCTATGTTGGTCGCATTACCGGTAAAGATCTGAATGTTATCGATGTGGGTAATTACCGGGGCACAAACTATATTGGCAAGACCGGGCTGGAAAAATATTATGAAGACGATCTTCATGGTGTTGTCGGCCAGCAGAACGTTGAGGTGAATGCAGAAGGTCGCATCCTGCGCGTGATTGACAAGGTTCCGCCGGTTCCGGGCAGTGACCTTATTCTTTCACTCGATCTTGGGCTGCAGCAAATCGCTGAAAAAGCGCTGGGTGATCATGCGGGTGCGGTCGTTGCGATACGACCCCAGACCGGTGAAGTGCTGGTATTTGTCAGCAAGCCCTCATACGACCCGAATTTGTTTGTCGAAGGCATTAGTCAGGATGACTACGATGCGCTGTCACACGGTGATTACAAGCCTTTGTTCAATCGTGCGCTGTATGGGCAATACCCGCCAGGCTCGACACTGAAGCCGTTCGTTGGGCTGGCCGCGCTCGATGACGGTGTTGTCGGCCCGAACGACGATATTTACTGTAATGGTTATTATCAGTTGCCCGGTGATAAGACAATACACAAGTATCGTGACTGGAAAAGCCATGGTCACTACCGATATGCATAAGGCGATTGAGCAGTCGTGTGATGTGTATTTTTATGAAATGGCACATCGTCTGGGTATAGATCCCATCCATGATTTCCTCAGCAAGTTTGGTTTTGGTCAAAAAACAGGCATTGATTTACTGGGTGAGCGCAGTGGCCTGTCGCCGTCTTCGGAATGGAAGGCGCGGGTGCACCATAAGGTCTGGTATCCGGGCGAAACTCTGATCTCAGGGATTGGTCAGGGTTATATGCTGGTAACACCGTTGCAGCTGGCGTCGGCGACCGCGACCCTTGCGGAACGAGGTGTCAGACGGCAGCCGCATCTGGTGCACGAGATTCGCAATAGCAGGGGTGAATACAATGTCATCATTAAACCCGAAGAATCTCGAATTAAACTGCACAAGAAATCCAGCTGGGATGTCATATTTGCGGGTATGCGCGACTGTGCTCAGTGGTACCTGGGGTACGGCGCGACTCACAGGCTATGGTCTGAAATATAAAATGGCGGGTAAAACCGGAACCGCCCAGGTATTTGGTATTGCACAGGGCGAGGAATACGATAAAGAAACCGTGACCAAAAAACTTAGAGACCATGGTTTATTTATCGCTTTTGCTCCTCTCGATGATCCACAGATTGCGGTTGCTGTGGTGGTCGAAAATGGTGAGCATGGTAGTGCTGTAGCGCCGATCGCGCGCAAAATTATTGACCATTATTTGCTCGTTGATAAACCGGCCAACAAAAACAAAATAGCTGAGAGGCATAAGTCATCGAATTAGAAAGCACTGGCCGCGCTGTGCGGTTTCTCAATAATTTGAATATAGACCCGGCATTGTTTCTGGGCCTGGTTTTGCTCACTGCAGCAGGGCTGGGTGTGCTCTATAGCGCGGGTGATGGCTCTCTGGTTTTGCTGGAAAGGCAGGGTTTACGTTTGATGCTGGCTTTTCTGGTGATGCTGGTGCTGGCGCAGATATCGCCGCATAAGCTGTATTTGTGGACGCCCTGGGTATTCGCGTTCGGTATTTTATTGCTGGTACTGGTGTTGCTGGCCGGTGAGATCGGTAAAGGTGCGCAGCGCTGGCTGGATTTTTATGTGGTGAAATTTCAGCCATCGGAAATGATGAAGCTGGCAACACCGATGATGCTGGCCTGGTATCTTTCAGAGCGACCGATGCCACCGGATTTTAAATCACTGAGTATTTCTGTCCTGCTGGTGCTGGTGCCCACGGTGCTGATTGTGCGTCAGCCCGATCTGGGTACTGCAATGCTGGTTGCTGCAGCGGGCTTTTTCGTTGTGTTTCTTGCCGGGATCCGCTGGCGAGTTTTGATCGGTAGCGCACTCGCCATGCTGGGCATGGTCCCGGTGTTCTGGAAATTTTTCATGCATGATTATCAGCGCCAGCGTGTGCTGACCATGCTCAATCCGGAAAGTGACCCGCTGGGCGCGGGCTATCATATTATTCAGTCGAAAATTGCCATCGGTTCTGGTGGCATCTATGGCAAGGGCTGGTTCAATGGTACTCAGTCACAGCTGGACTTTTTGCCTGAGCGTTCAACCGATTTCATCTTTGCGGTATTTGGCGAGGAATTTGGTATGATGGGCGCCATTGTGCTGCTTTCGCTCTACGCCTTCATCATATACCGCGGGCTTTACATCGCCATACATGCTCAGGACAATTTTAGCCGTCTGCTGGCAGGCAGTTTGAGCCTGACATTTTTTGTTTATCTGTTTGTGAATGTGGGCATGGTTTCGGGGATTTTGCCTGTGGTGGGTGTGCCCTTGCCCCTGGTGAGCTACGGCGGCACCTCAATGGTGACTTTGATGGCCGGGTTTGGCATGTTGATGGCGATTAATTCAGATCGTAAGTTGTTGTCCAGATAATAAATTAGAGTGAAACCAATTGCAGTGTTATTACTCAAAAGCAGGATGTGCTCTGGCCGCCGGCCATAACCGATAAATCAGCACGAGACTGATAGGTGACATAAATAATGAAGATTTTCACAAACCTGTTTGCAGCTTTACTGATAAGCGCAGTGCCGCAGGTATCTGTATTGGCGGCACCAGTAGTGAGCAGCAGCAAAACGGCGACTGACTACAGTCAACGAGCTGATGTTAAACAGTTTATCGACATGATGGTGAGCAAGCACCAGTTTGATAAAGCCAAACTTACCCACTGGTTTGCTGGCGCTACTCGACTTGATAGTGTGCTCGCTTCGATAAGTAAGCCTGCCGAAGAGGTTCTGACCTGGAAACAGTATCGACCCATCTTCATTACCGCCAGACGCATACAGGAAGGTGTGCGTTTTATGCGCAAAAACCACGATTTGCTAAAACGCGCAGAAAAGACCTACGGTGTCCCCGCACAGGTGATCGCTGCTATTGTTGGTGTTGAGACCTATTATGGCAAGCGTAGTGGCGGCACTTCGGTTTTTGATTCATTGACAACACTCAGTTTTGATTACCCGCCACGCGCACAGTTTTTCCGTGGAGAACTCGAACAGTTCCTGTTGCTGGCGCGTGAAGAGCATATTGATGTTACTAAGATCCATGGCTCTTATGCAGGCGCCATGGGTATGCCGCAGTTTATTTCCAGTAGTTATCGTGAATATGCGGTCGATTTTGATGGCGATGGCAAGCGCGATCTATGGAATAGTAAAGCAGACGTTATAGGTAGTGTGGCTAATTATTTTAAAATTCATGGCTGGGTTCCGAATCAGCCGGTGGCGTTGCAAGCAAAAACAGATAAAAAAATTCAGGATCGATGGTCGAGGAAAGACTCAAGCCTTATACCACGATAGCCAAACTGCGTTCTGAAGGCGTGATTGTGGATAAAAAGCTACCAGACAATACAAAAGTGACCCTGCTGAGTTTTGATGGCGCGAAAGGGGAAGAATACTGGGTAGGACTGCAAAACTTTTACGTTATTACGCGTTACAACCACAGCGCCCTGTATGCCATGGCTGTGCATCAGTTGAGTCAGAAATTGATTGCCCAGGGCGGAGGACAGGGTTAAATGGATTATTGCTCGCACTTGTCATGTTGATGTCAGCAGCGACGTTATGGAGTGATACTGTTCAGCTGTGTTCTGGCGGCGTGCAGTATGGGTGTCAGAGATGGGCCGCCAGACAATACTGATTACGACTGGAGTAAAATACCCGACGCGACGCCGAAAGTTGAGCCCAAAAGTCGATACGGTAATCCGGCGAGTTATGAAGTGCTGGGTAAGGAATACCATGTAATGCAGAGCGCGAAAGGGTTTACCCAGAAGGGTATTGCTTCGTGGTATGGCAGCAAGTTTCATGGTCAGCGCACTTCTGATGGTGAAGTGTATGACATGCATAAGATGACGGCGGCGCACAAAACATTGCCTCTGCCGAGCTATGTCGAAGTCACTAATCATAACAATGGTCGTAAAATTATCGTCAGAGTCAATGATCGCGGGCCTTTCCATAAAGGCCGAATTATTGATCTGTCCTATGCCGCTGCGGCCAAGTTAGGTGTTACTGAAACAGGTACCGCGCCGGTGACCATTCGTGTGGTGACGCCTGATACGGTAATGATGATGGCGCCGCGCAGGCACACTGCCACCGTTAAGCCGCACGAAGTCTCGCGAGATGCGGGTCTGATCAGTGATGAAGGCAAGCTGTTCGTTCAGGTGGTTGCTTTCTCAACTGAAGACGCTGCTTTGAAAATGCTTAAAGAATTGCGCGACCAGAATTTTTCTGGCGCAAGGATTCATGTTGAAAAAATTGGCAACAAACTGATTTATCGTGTGCGTATTGGTCCTGTGCCGACTCGCGATGTTGCGGAAAAACTGTTGGTCGAATTAAAAGAAATTAAATATAAAAACGCAAAGATAGTAAGTTACAACTAAGACATTAACCATAAAAACTGGCATTCAAATGACATATCTAAATAAATTACTAATACTCGTTGTTTCTATATTATTTATCGCGACACCTGTTGTTCAGGCGGATGTTATGCCAGTTCCTGCGCCACCACAGGTGCCTGCAAGAAATTACATATCTGGTTGATTATGACAGCGGAAAAGTGCTGGCAGAAAAAGCTGCCGACGAGAAAATTGAGCCCGCCAGTATCACCAAGTTGATGACGGCTTATGTGGTTTATGAAGAAGTGATTGCTGGTCGTCTGAAGATGAGCGACAAGGTGACGATCAGTAAAAAAGCCTGGCGTATGGGCGGTTCACGTATGTACGTGGATGTGGGTAGTAAGGTGACTGTGGAAGATTTGCTCAAGGGCCTGATTATTCAGTCGGGCAATGATGCTGCGGTTGCGCTGGCGGAACACGTGGCTGGAACCGAAGACGCCTTCGTGCAATTAATGAATCACTATGCGGCAAAGCTGGGGATGACCAATACGCATTTTGTGAATGCGACGGGCTGGCCGAATCCGCAACATCTGACCACGGCGCGCGATATTGCGACCCTGTCGGCAGCGGTTATTCGAAATCATTCGGCTTATTACAACTGGTACGCGCAAAAAGTTTATACCTATAACCATATCAAGCAGTACAACCGTAACAAGCTTTTATGGCGTGATAGCTCGGTCGATGGTTTAAAAACCGGTCATACTGATTCTGCCGGTTATTGTCTGGTGGCATCGGCCAAGCGTGGTGATATGCGTTTAATTTCGGTGGTGCTTGGTACCGACAGTGATAATGAGCGCGCCAGTGTGAGCCAGTCGCTGCTCAATTATGGTTTCCGTTTTTTCGAAACGCATAAATTATATGGCGCGGGTGATAAGCTGAGCAGCACGCGTGTCTGGTATGGTGAAGATAAGGAAGTTTCCCTGGGCCTCGATCATGATATGTATGTCACGATACCGCGCGGTTCCTATAAGAGTCTTGATGCTTCTCTCGATGTTAATTCCAGAATTGATGCGCCAGTACACAAGGGTGCTCCACTCGGCGCTGTCGACGTAAAACTGGGTGGCAAAGAAATTAAAAAAGCGCCGCTGGTTGCATTGCAGAACATTGACAAAGGTAGCCTGTTTCAGCGTGCACGTGATTATGTGCTTAGATTATTTAATTAAGAAACACTGATTGCTTCAGTATTTCATTAACGACTTGTCCAGAGCGCATGCATGAGTGATAACGTTGTTTACCTGAATGGCCAGTATCTGCCGATTGAGCAGGCCTCTGTTTCTGTGATGGATCGAGGTTTTCTGTTCGGTGATGCTGTGTATGAAGTCATTCCTGTGTTCGGCAGGCACATGCTTCGTCTTGATGAGCATTTGCAGCGTTTGAACAATAGCCTGGCACTGGCCAGCATGCAGCCTCCGATGAACGAGGAAGAATGGACGCAACTGTTTACAGCACTGCTGGAAAAAAACCCGGGCGACGATCGCGCGATTTATCTGCAGGTCATCGCGCGGGGTGTACCCTAAACGCGACCTGGGCATAAAACCCGAATACAAGCCAACCGTGTTCGCCATGGTGATTCATACCACGCCGATGCCGATGGCGGAGATTGAAAAAGGCCTGCGCGCGGTCACCATCGAAGACTTTCGCTGGCACGCCTGTCATATCAAGTCGACCTCGTTGATCGCAAATGTGATGTTGCGGCAGCAGGCCAGTGAAAGCGAGGTCAGCGATGCCATTCTGGTGCGCCCGGGCGGCGAGGTTACCGAAGGTACGGCGAGCAATGTATTTATCGTGAAGCAGGGTGTGATTGTGACGCCGCCGAAAAGCAATCATTTATTACCTGGCATCACGCGTGATCTTGTGCTCGACCTGGCCGAACAGAACGGTCTGCCCTGTGAAGTGCGGAATATTCATCTGGAAGAGCTCGAAAGCGCTGATGAAATCTGGCTCACAGGTTCGATCCGTGAAATCGCACCGGTGCTGGAACTCAATGGCAGGCCCGTGGCCGATGGCCAGCCGGGCCCGGTGTGGCGTAAAATGATCGCGATCTATCTGCAATATAAACAGGAACTGCGCAATGCCTGAGATCAGCGATGTCTACAGCGTTAACCATCTTCCGCCCCATCTTTAATTATTCCGCCATGTTCTGCACGGCTGCCAACCATAAATCCTGTAACATCCTGCAAAAAAAGTAAAGGAATTTTTTTCTGATTACAATTCATTATAAATCTTGCAGCCTTATCGGCACTATCGGAATAAATAACTCCTCCAACCTGCATCTCACCTGATTCTGTTTTAACTATGTTTCTTTGATTAGCAACAATTCCAACCGACCATCCATCAATTCTTGCATAAGCAGTTATTAAAGTTTTTCCGTATCCCGCTTTATATTCATCAATCTCCCAGTTAACGAAATCAT
>CAVRHW010000003.1:0-7417 GCA_963721085.1 uncultured Gammaproteobacteria bacterium | reverse complement strand
CCGCGACGGACGGATCGCGATTGGCTCGGGGGGAGGCCGTCCGCGTTATGCCGGCCGGATCGACAAGGTCTTCACCGATGACGTGGCGTCCGCGCGCCGAGCGGCTGCCGCCTTTCGGTTCCTCTTTCCCCAACTGGCGGACGTTCGGCTGACCGATGCGTGGGGCGGTCCAATCGATGTCTCCGCGGACCATCTGCCGCGCTTCGGCTCACTCCCCGGGCGCCATACCCACTATGCACTCGGCTTCTCCGGCAACGGCGTCGCGCCCTCGCATCTCGCCGGGCGCGTGCTTGCCGCCCTGGCGCTCGAATCCGATGAGCCGGTCACGCGCCTGGCAGTAGCGAGCGGGTGTCGCGGCAGCCGCGGCAGCAGCGGTGCTCGTGGGCGCGCTCAGCGGGGGTGTACGGCCGAGGCGCCGAGGACCGGGCCCTCGCGCTCGCCGTCGCGGTCGACACCACCGTCCAGCTCCCCGACGGGAGTCTCGTCACCGGCGCCCGAGGGCTGGACCTGCCCGACGGCACCGTCGTCCGTACCGGGCCGAACGGTCGCTGCTCGGCCGGCGACGTGGACCTCGGTCCGGGCATCGAAGCGCTCGTCGACTCGGGCCGGCTCCGCCTCCGCTCGGCGCCGCCCGACGCTGCCGCGGCCGATCCGGTCCCCGGTGGTGTGACCGAGAACCCTGCGTTCCCCGGCGTGCCCGTCTCGGTGCCGTTGGTCGTCCCGAGCACCGCCACTTCGACGACACGACCGTCGAGCACCGCCAGGCTCCCGAGCGGTCACCTCGATCCGGAGCCGGACGCGGAGCCCGTCGGCTCGGGCCGGAGCCACTGAGACCGAGCCCGGGGAGTGGGGAAATCCCGCTCAACCTCGCCCGGAGGTCGGTCGATCACCCGAACCATGCTCAAGCACCGTCGGCGTCACCTCCTCCTGTCGTGCGCGCTCGCCGCGCTCGTCGTGGTGGGCGCGGCATGCGTCCCGCCGGCCGCGCCGGCGCGGCCGCGTGCCGATCATGGGTGCGTCCGCGTTGACCCCACTCCAGCTGTGGGCATGGTTCACCGGGCGTTCGCCGCAACCGTCGGGACCGTACGCCGCGTCGGTCGATCCCGCGACCCTGGCCCATCTCTACGTGACCGAAGGCGCCGCCGAGGGCGTGGCCGGCGACGTCGCGTTCATCCAGGGGATCGTCGAGACCGGCTGGTACCGATTCACCGGTTCGGTGCCCGCGTGGAAGAACAACTTCGCCGGCATCGGCGCCACCGACACCAACCCGGCGCCCGCGTCCTTCCCCGACGCGCGCACCGGCGTGCGGGCCCAGATCCAGCACCTGCCGCGTACGGAGATGCGAGCGCGGGATCGTGCACGATCCCGCCGCTGCACAACCCGTGCGTCGACCCGAGGTTCAACCTCGTGGCGCCGAAGGGCAAGGCCCCGACCTGGAACGTGATGGGGAACGGGAACTGGGCGTCGTCGACGACCTACGCGTCCAGTCGATCCTTCGCCTCTACAACGAGGCGCGCTCCTTCAACGGTCTTCCTCCCGCCTGAGGTCTGGCCGCCTGAGGTCTGGCCGCCTGAGGTCTGGCTGCCTGAGGTCTGGCAGGCTCGACGCGCAGCACGACGCGCACGGGGCGGTGGTCAGAACCGATGTCGGGAGGCACGCCCCTCGAGGATCTCCAGGTCGCCGGGTCGGTACAGGACGTGATCGATCTGGCTGTGCGGGCGGTGCGCCGGCCACGTGCGCCCGGTGACGCCGCGCTTCCAACCGCGCATGCAGGCGACGACGCCGGGGCCCCAGAAGTTGTGGTCGCCGACGACGACGGTCGGCGTGCCGGGTGGTGGGACGAGGCGAGCCATCCGGCGCATCTGCTGCGGCGGGCCGAACGGCGCAGACAAACTGCCCCCCGGTATCGGTTATTCCTGGACCGGGCTTTCCTACGAGGAGCGACTGGCCGGTTCTCAGGCACCGGCGCTGTACGCGCTATCCATTCTGGTTGTGTTTCTCGCCCTGGCTGCGCTGTACGAAAGCTGGTCGATACCTTTTTCGGTGATCCTCGGTGTACCGCTGGGCGTTCTCGGCGCCATTCTTGCCACCATGCTGCGCGGTATGCCGAATGATGTCTATTTCCAGGTAGGTCTGCTCACTACCATCGGGCTGGCAGCGAAAAATGCGATCCTGATCGTCGAGTTTGCCACCACTCTGTGCGAGCACGGCAGACGCCCGATCGAAGCCGCACTGGAAGCCACCCGTATGCGACTACGCCCTATCCTGATGACCTCGCTGGCGTTCGGCTTTGGCGTATTGCCGCTGGCGATCAGCAACGGCGCAGGTTCAGGCAGTCAGAACGCCATCGGCACCAGCGTGCTGGGGGGCATGATCGCGGCAACCCTGCTCGGCATTTTCTTCGTGCCGCTGTTCTTCGTTGTTATTCGTGAGCGCTTCAAAAAGCGTGCACCAGGCACGCTGCAGACGCAGGACGATTAGAAAAAAACGGAGCCCTGGAAAATCAGCTGCATATTGTCGAGTACATAGTAATCGGCTAATGTACGCAGCAGACCATAAACGAAATTATGACTTAATATGAAAACCACCAGTAAAATTCTGTTGCTCTGTCTCTGTCTATCACTTCTGAATTTTGGCTCAGCCGTGGCCCGCGAAGTCAAAGCACCTGATTTCAAGCTACCCAGCGGCCATAAAACGATCCAGCTCAGTCACTACCGGCATAAACATAGAGTGGTGTACGTGGATTTCTGGGCTTCATGGTGTCAACCGTGTAAAACATCGTTTCCATGGATGAACAAAATGCAGTCGCGCTATCACGATCAGGGCTTCGATATTATTGCGATCAACCTCGATGATCAGCCCAGTAACGCCAGTCAGTTTTTACACAAGGTACCTGCCGATTTCACCGTCGCCTATGATCCCAAAGGAGAGATCGCACAGCGTTACGGTTTGACTGTGATGCCGACCTCTTTCCTGATCGATCGAAAAGGCATGATCAGATACGTTCACAGAGGCTTTAAGAGTGAGGACCGTGATGAAATGGAATCCCGGATAAAGGCGCTGGTGTCGAAAAGGAAATAAATACCCGAGCTGTTTATACTGTGCGCCTTTTACACTTCTGACCAACGCAGTAGTCATAATATTATTATTTAACAATTAGATACATAATAATTCTAATGTTAAATGTCACAGTGTTAAGAAGTCGTTAATACCACTGAAATAAACTATACACCGCCAGCGTCTTGCTTGTATTTGAGCCTGTGCACTGGATAATAGCCCACCCTGATCAATCCACCGGCCTGAAACATTTTGTCTGCTCCTTTATTGCCATCTACCCTGCTCGATAATGCCCGACGCTGGAGCCAGCTTTACGGCAGCACGCTCGCGCTGGCGATCGCGGAAAAAGCGCGTAGCTATACCTCAGGCCCGGTCGTGGTGGTGGTCGACGATATCGCCCATGCCGACCGGCTGGAAGCTGAAATTCGTTTTTACAGCTCGAACCAGCTGAACATCTATCACCTGCCCGACTGGGAAACCCTGCCCTACGATGTGTTTTCACCGCACCAGGGCATTATCTCCGAGCGCCTGAAAACCCTGCACCGCCTGCCTTCGACCGGATCGGGCGACATCATTCTGGTGCCGGTCAACACCCTGCTGCAGCGCCTGTGTCCGCGCAGCTATATCGCTGGCAAGGTACAGTTATATAGTGTCGGTCAGAAGCTGGATCTGGATGAAGTGCGCAGATCACTGGAAGCCGGTGGCTATAGCAATGTTTCCCAGGTGATGGAACACGGTGAATTTACCGTGCGCGGCGCAATTATCGATCTGTACCCGGCCGGCGCCAAAGTGCCTTACCGCATCGATCTGTTCGATGACGAGATCGAAACCATCCGCCGATTTGATCCGGGCAGTCAGCGCTCCGAAGATAAAGTCGATAGCATCGAAATCCTGCCGGCACGTGAATTCCCGACCGATAAAGAAGCGATCAAGGGTTTTCGCGAGCGTTATCGCCAGCGCATCGAAGGTGATCCACTGGCCAGCCAGATTTACACCAGCGTCAGCGAAGGCCGGATGCCGAATGGAATCGAGTACTATTTACCATTATTTTTTAGTGAGTTAGAGACTGTTTTTAATTATTTACCTGAGAATAGTTTATACATCAGTCCTGATACCTTGAGCGGCAGCATCGATCATTTCTGGCAGGATCTGAACGAGCGCTACGAGCAACGCCGCCACGATATCGAACGCCCGCTGTTACCCCCGGCCAGCCTGTATCTGGAAGCCGAGACCATTGCAGACACGCTAGCAGGGCTGGCGCAAATCGAATGCCACCGCCACAGCAGCCCGTTACACCCGGAAGACAATTTCCCGGTCAAGGCACCGCCCGAACCGCATCTACAGAATCCTCATGCCTCGCAGGGTGACGCGCTGCAGCAGTTTCTCGAGGGCTACCAGGGCCGTTGCCTGCTGATCGCGGAAACCCCGGGGCGACGTGAAATCCTGCTCAGCATGCTGCACGAGCGCCACCTGTTTCCCAGACAGTGTGAATCCTGGCAGAGCTTTCTGGATGCCGAAGAAGCGCTCTGTATCACCGTGGCTGACATGGAACAGGGCCTGCTGCTGGAATCGACGACCGATACGCCGACGATCACGGTGCTCACCGAGCAGCAGATCTACGGCCAGCACGCGGCGCAGAAACGGCTGCGTAAAAAACGCGGTGTCGACGCCGATGCCATTATCAAAAACCTCACCGATCTGCACCTGGGCTCGCCGGTGGTGCATCTGGATCACGGTATCGGCCGCTATCTGGGGCTGCAGAAGCTCAGCGGCGCAGGTTTTGATACCGAATTCCTCGCGCTGGAATACGCCCGTGGCGACAAGCTCTATGTGCCGGTCACCTCGTTACACCTGATCAGCCGTTACACCGGCGCTTCACCGGAAAACGCGCCGCTGCACACCCTGGGCAGCGATCAGTGGCAAAAAGCCCGGCGCAAGGCGGCGGCTCAGGCGCGTGATGTCGCGGCCGAGCTGCTCGAGATCCATGCGCGCCGCGCGGCCACCCAGGGCCGTAGCTATGCTGTGAACCAGGACGAATACAACAGCTTTGTCGCCAGTTTTCCATTCGAAGAAACGCCGGACCAGGCCAAAGCGATCAACAGCGTTCTCGAAGACCTGGCTTCGCCTCAGCCGATGGATCGCGTGGTCTGCGGCGATGTCGGTTTCGGCAAAACCGAAGTCGCGATGCGCGCGGCTTTCGCGGTCGCCAGCAATGGCAAACAGGTGGCGATTCTGGTGCCGACCACCCTGCTCGCGCAACAGCATTTTCAGAACTTCAGCGACCGTTTTGCCGACTGGCCGATCCGGGTCGAATGTCTGTCGCGTTTCAATTCCGCGAAACAGCAGCAGGCGATTCTGGATCAGCTGGCTGAAGGCAAGGTCGATATTGTGATTGGCACCCACAAGCTGCTGCAGAAATCGGTCAAGTTTGCCGACCTCGGTCTCACCATCATCGATGAAGAACATCGCTTTGGCGTCAGCCACAAGGAAAAACTCAAAGCGCTGCGCGCCGAAGTCGATATTCTCACTCTGACCGCCACCCCGATTCCGCGCACATTAAATATGTCGCTGGCCGGGATTCGTGATCTGTCGATTATTTCAACGCCACCGGTAGCACGGCATTCGATCAATACCTTTGTCACCCAGTGGAACGATGCGCTGATCGAGGAAGCCTGCCAGCGCGAAATGAAACGCGGCGGCCAGATTTATTTTCTGCACAACGAAGTCAAAACCATCGAAAAAGTCGTGCGCGATCTGGAAACCCTGGTGCCCGAAGCCAGGATCGAATTCGCCCACGGCCAGATGCCGGAAAAACAGCTGGAACAGGTGATGCTGGATTTTTATCACCAGCGCTTCCAGATTCTGGTGTGCACCACGATTATCGAAAGCGGGATCGACGTGCCGACTGCGAACACGATCATCATCAACCGCGCCGATAAACTCGGTCTTGCCCAGCTGCACCAGATTCGCGGCCGCGTTGGCCGTTCGCACCATCGCGCCTATGCCTATCTGTTTACACCGCCGGAAAGCCTGCTCACGGGCGATGCCAAAAAACGTCTCGACGCGATCGAGTCGCTGGAAGATCTGGGTGTCGGCTTCAGCCTGGCGACCCACGATCTGGAAATTCGTGGCGCCGGTGAACTGCTGGGCGAAAACCAGAGCGGCCAGATTTCCGAAGTCGGCTTTACCCTGTATTCCGAACTGCTGGAAAAAGCCGTGGCCTCACTCAAGGCCGGTAACATCCCCGATGTCGACGCCGACCTTAATACAGGCACCGAAATCGATCTGGGTATTCCAGCGCTGATACCGGATGACTATGTGTACGACATCCATTTGCGCCTGATTTTGTACAAGCGCATCGCCAGCGCAAAAACTCCTGCCGAACTCGACGAATTACGGGTAGAATTCATCGACCGTTTCGGGCTGTTGCCGGAAGCGGTGAAAAATCTGTTCAGGATCACCGAGCTCAAACTCACGACTGAACAAATCGGCATTCAACGCATCGAAGCTAACGAAAGCGGAGCGAAAATTATTTTCAGCGCCACCCCGAACATCAACCCGGCCAGACTCATCGAACTCATCCAGACGCGTTCCGACGAATACAAGTTTAACGGCAAGGAAACACTGCGAATGACCCGAGAACTGGAAGAAGACGAGCGCGCCACTGCCATCAGCCAGCTACTGGACACACTCACATTAGAAAACGCCGCCTGAGTACACCATGCCTTTACGTTCACTGTTTATAAGTCTCTGCCTGTTCACTGGATTACAGTTTGCAGTGGCGCCCGTGCTGCGTGCAGCAGAAACCCGAACCGACTACGCGGTCGATATCGTGGTGTTTGAAGACAGCGAAGGGAAGTATATAAACAGTGAGCAATGGCCATCACCGCCACCCGTCACGAACGAGCAAGCGATGCCAGCGGATGCTTCGCCTGATTCAACGACAGCACCAGCAACAACACCGACAGCAGCCGCGAACCCGACCGGCCCGGCAGACGCGGCGCAAAATCCGGATATTCACGACATCGATCCCGGTAAATATGACCTGCTCAATGATGCTGTGAAAAGACTGGCCAACAGCGCTCGCTATCACATCCTGGTCAGAAAAAGCTGGATACAGCCCGGGCTGGATAGCAAGGACGCGGTTAATATCGATATGAATTCAGCGAATGATCCCGAGTCTGCAGGCGCTGTTGGCAGCCTCACCGGTACTGTTAAAATCGTGCTCGAGCGTTATCTGCATCTATACACCGATCTGGTCTATCACCGGCCCGATACCACAGCTATAGTACCCGCAGGTGATTCGGCAACAGCATAAGGCAGCCGCACCCGCACCACCGGTCCAGGATTTCGTGATCAA
>CAVRHW010000002.1:0-28101 GCA_963721085.1 uncultured Gammaproteobacteria bacterium | reverse complement strand
GAGTACCGCAACCGCAAATGGCCTGGGTAATGTCATTATCGGTTATGACGAAGTGGATATGTCAGGTAATTCTCGTTGTACTCTCGGATCCACGAGCGGTGATAGCCCCGTTACCGATTCAGGCAGCTGTGGCACAGCCGGTGGTATCTGGACCACGGCCGGTTTCAAGTCCGGCTCGCATTATCTGGTTGTCGGCTCACAGAATAACTATTCGCGTTGGGGCGGAATTGTGGCCGGTGAAAACAATACCAGTAATTATGATTATGCCAGTGTTACCGGTGGATACAATAATACGGCTGGTGGTTCATTTAGCAGTGTCACTGGTGGCGCATCGAACACTGCCGCTCGTCCTGGCAGCAGCGTTAGCGGAGGTAATGTTAATACTGCCAGTGGTTATGACAGCAGTATCAGTGGCGGACAGCATAATACTGCCACTGCTGATATAAGCAGTATTAGCGGTGGCTATTCGAATACCACGTCGGGATCGTATAGCAGTGTCAGTGGTGGTGATACGAATACTGCATCAGCCACATATAGCAGTGTCACTGGCGGACAGTATAACGAAGCAAGCGGTCAGTACAGTAGCATCAGTGGCGGTTATAGCAACTTTGCCCAGGCTGACTGGAGCAGCGTCTTCGCCGGATATAACAATCTCATCACCAGTGGTGGTACGTACAGCGCTATCCTGGGCGGAAAACAGCAAAATATATCGACAAGCTACCAGACCTTGCCATAAGTCGCTCAACCACAAACTGAGCCTCATACTTACCGCAAACCCGGGTCAGATATCAGTTTTCGCTAGTATTAGAAGAAACTGGTATCTGACCCCATATCACTTGCAAGCCTGAGCTTCGATAAAAAGCTTGCTGCGTGGTCAAACGCCATCTGGATCTGAGCACAGGCTTCACTAATCTTATATAATGCTGCGATTGATCCCAATGTCATCTACGCCTAACCGGAAATAATAGTATGAGTGAGCTACCAGCGTGCCCGAAATGTCAATCTGAATATGTGTATGAGGACGGCAATATGTATGTCTGCCCTGAATGTGCGCACGAATGGTCGAAAGAGGATGAGGCGAGCAATGTGGGGGATGTGTTAGTCGTCATCGATGCCAATGGTAATACGCTCAACGATGGCGATACCATTTCTGTGATCAAAGACCTTAAAGTCAAAGGCTCGTCGTCAGTTGTGAAAGTCGGGACAAAAGTCAAAAATATTCGCCTGGTAGAAGGTGATCATAATATTGATTGCAAGATTGATGGCATTGGCGCAATGAAATTAAAATCGGAATTTGTTAAAAAATTATAGCCTCCGGGTATTTGCAAGGATTAAAGGGGTCGGTGACAAATGATAATCAATACATAAGTAAAAAGGTTTAAAGATTAACGAGTCAGATTCCTCGGCACTGCCATTGTAAGTATCAGGATTAATATGTCAGCTAACGCTTCAAACAGGGTCATCATTGCCGCCTTGATCGGTAATACTGCCATCTCTATCACCAAGTTTTTTGCTGCATTTATTACCGGTAGTTCGGCGATGTTGTCTGAAGGAATACATTCACTGGTGGATACGGGTAACCAGATATTGCTGTTATACGGCATGAAGCAGGCAAAGAAGCCGGCAGACGAAGCATTTCCTTTCGGCCATGGAAAAGAGATCTATTTCTGGAGTTTTGTGGTAGCGATATTGATCTTTGCGGTGGGTTCAGGTGTGTCTATTTATGAAGGTATTCACCACGTGTTCCATCCTGTTGAGATTGAAAACCCGATGGTCAATTATATTGTTCTCGGGCTGGCGCTGGTGTTCGAAGGCTCCGCCTGGTTCTACGCATTCAGGGAATTTGGTAAGGTCAAAGGCCAGCGCGGTTACATCGAAGCGGTCAAGCGCGGTAAAGATCCCTCTATGTTCGTGGTGCTGTTTGAAGATTCTGCAGCCATATCTGGTCTGATGATCGCGATGCTCGGTATCTGGCTGACACAGGTAACGGGGGCTGCTGTATTCGACGGTATTGCGTCTATCGTGATCGGCCTGATCCTTGGCGTCACCGCTATCTGGTTGGCGATAGAGACCAAGGGGCTTCTGATTGGTGAAGGCGCCAACCGGAGTGTCATCGCCAGTATTCGCCAGATCGCCGAATCTTTTGATGAGGTCGAAAATGTTAACGAGTTGCTGACCATGCATATGGGCCCCGACTTTATCCTGGTTAATATCAGTATTCGCTTCAGGCGAGGACAGCTGACACGCGAGATAGAAGCCGTTATTCAGGAAATCGATTCAGCTATCAAGGCTAAGCATGAAGTCGTGAAGCGTATCTTTGTCGAGGCTGAGCCGGCAGAGATGGCAAGTGGTGTCAGAACTATTAAATAAGCTAATATCGTTCGTATGACCATTGGCAATTGCTTATTAGCAGATATGGATTCCTCTGCGTAATATAAAGAACTGCTGAGCATATAGTTTTGACTCTGACCCAAAACATCACCAATATTGACACCTATAGACAGTAGAGGGGCAAAGATATGATTAATTTTCTGAAAATTTGCACAGGCATTGGCCTCAGTTGCTTTCTCGTGACAGCAGTCGCCATGGAGTCACTTCCGCCACCCGAGCAATGTCCACAGCCACGCTTTACCGGACGTGCACCCGAGCCCGTTTACAGTTACAAAAACCCTCTGGCGGCTGATAAAAAGAACCTGGCTGCAGGTGAACGTTATTATGAAGGCAAAGAAAAAGGCGCTGGATGTGCGATTTGCCATGGCATAACAGGCGCGGGAAATGGTTCTCTCGCCAGTCAGTTCGATCCGCCGCCACGCAATTTTGCCTGTGCGAAAACGGTGAATTCAATCCCCGATGGCCAGCTGTTCTGGATAATCAAAAACGGTTCACCCGGTACGGCGATGCCGAATCACCTGAAATTCAATGATACTGAAATATGGCAACTGGTGTTATATATTCGCAAACTGGCAAAACAGTAAGCCTGTAATCATAAAGGATGACAGCAGTATAGTTCCAGGGAGCGGCACTCTTTTGTTCGTGCCGTTGCCAGAAGATTATTCGTTCGTTGTAAACTATTTCAATATCTGAAACCGTTAGACAGGTGGAGACCATGGAAACACCTTTCCATTCTATAGTGTCGTTATTTGATCAGCTTGGACTGGACAGTAGCGAAGAAGCTATTGAGGCTTTTATAAGCAAGCACAAGCCTTTGCCTGGTCATATAGAGCTGTATGAAGCAGATTTCTGGACCAGATCACAAGCATCATTTTTAAAAGAAATGAAAGACAAAGACTCTGACTGGTGTGCTGTTGTTGATTTGCTCGATACAGCTCTACGTTGATTGAGTTTGCATATTAAGGGGTCTTTACACGGCTGAGTGTCTCGGTATATTGTTTGCCTGCGGCGCCACCGGATGTGTCGTTTATCGAAGTGGGTTCAGGTAGTAAATGCCGGGACATGGGGGTCAGATAACGGATATCGCCAGTGAAAAAAGCACCAGTGGGATTATTTTAATCTTTTAAAAATGTTCCAGTTGTTGTGAAATAGGTGATTCTTGCTACACGTGCCCCACCTTTCCTGTATTCCCAGCAACGCCTGGGATTGGGGCCTGCAGCGCAACTAGCATTATTCCCTAACATTGCCCAGCCTTGATTTGGTGAGGTTCTTGTTACAATGTTGCCTGGTGCATTTTGAAGGAATAAAAAGAATAGCCTGGTATAAGCTGCATTTCTGTTTTGAGGTACCGTAGGAACATGATTCGAATTTAAGGTTGTGCGAATTTGTCCGTTTCTGAAACGAACAGGAATGTTTCCAATAAATAAAGTTGTATTCACATTTTGACCAAGGCCTGGCGATCCTGCTGTATAAAATTTCATTTTTACAAATTGCTCACCGGTCTTCAGTGCGGCCAGCACGCTACTAATCTGCGCATTATCAGCTTCATCATCAATAGAAATAAAACGAGGCAGGACGCTAACAGAAAGTGCTGCTAGTACAAGAATCATTGCAATCAGTTCTATTAAAGTAAAACCGGATTGTGCGGGCTTTAATTTATTAGAAAACATCAGGCTCTTTTTGATTATAAAAAGATTATTATAGCTAATATTATGTTGTTAGAGCGCTATCCTCCCTATATTCCGACGTCCTCTAGTTATAGTAATTGATCCTGGTGCTGGCTGATAAAGAACCAATGCTGCAAAAAACGAATCGAAGTTCAATTTCTCTATACTTCCACTTTGTCAGGTGTGCCGCGGCTGATGCTTTCACCGTCGTTGGCGCGGAGTGTCCAGAACGATACTGATGACAGGATGGTTAGAGCGCCCAGCGTAATGAATGCATAATGCAGGGCAGTGGTGACAGCTGCCTGATTGCTTTGTGGTATATCACCAAGGAACGCCGCGGCCACCAGGGAGCCGAAGGCCAGGCCAAAGCTTCTTGATAGCTGTTGCAGCGAACTGGCGAGTGTGCTGGCCATGCTCATATCGTTTGTATCGATATCGGAATAGGCTATCGAGTTCATGCTGGAAAACTGTAGTGAATTAAAGAAACCCATGACGAATGACAGTATCACGATCAGGGTGAGCGGCGTGCCAGCATCCACCTGCGTGAACAGGCCGATGGTAATGCCGATCATCACTGTATTCACAATCAATATCTGGCGATAACCGAAGCGCGCCAGTACGCGCACCGAGATCATTTTCATGCCGATCGCGGCAAACACGGTGGGCATCATGAGCAGGCCCGATTTCCATGCCGGCATGCCTAAGCCGAGCTGGTAGAGCAGCGGGAGCAGAAAAGGTAATCCGCTCATGCCCAGGCGAGTAATGAAACCGCCGATTACTGAGACACGATAAGTACGAATGCGAAACAGCGCCAGCCGCAATAACGGATAAGCCATTTGACGGGCATGAATGGCGTAAGCAATGAGCAGGCCGATACCAAGCAGTAACATCAGCATCGCTGACATTGCGTCGAGGTTATGCTCGCCAAAGATTTCCAGTAACCATGATAGTAATGCCGCACCACTGGCAAACAGAATAAGACCGATAATATCCAGCGGCTTTGGTGAGTCACTTCGATAGTCTGGCATGTAACGGTAGGTCAGCCATAATGCAACCAGCCCAACCGGTATGTTCACAAAAAAGATATTTCGCCAGCTCAACCAGTGTACGATAAGCCCGCCGACCGTAGGCCCGAGTAAGGGGCCGATGAGGGCGGGGATGATCACAAAGTTCATCGCGGCCAGCAGTTCGGATTTGGGAAAGGTCCGCACGATCGTCAGCCGGCCCACCGGCATCATCATTGCTGCACCTATGCCCTGCAGAATCCGCGCGACTACCAGCATGGGTACATTGATCGACAGACCGCACAGAATCGAAGACAGTGTAAAAATGGTCACCGCGCTGCCAAACACACGTCGCGTACCGAAACGGTCAGCCATCCAGCCGCTCACCGGGATGCAAACGGCCAGGCTTAGAATATAACTTGCCACCACCGCTTTAAGACTCAGCGGTGTTACCTGCAGGCTTTCCGCCATCGCCGGTACCGCGGTATTGACGATGGTGGAGTCCAGCTGCTCCATGAACAGTGCTGCGGCAACCACCCAGGGCAGGTATTGTTTAATGACTAATTTATTCACCTGTCGATAATACCTGACTATTGCTCAGTTAAAGAGTCCTGTGGTGTATGTTCAACGGTATATTTTTTATAAATATGGTGTTTCAGCTAAATCAGCTTAAGGAAACAAATCTGCAATCGTGCGGAATCAACATTTAACCAGATAAACGTGCTGGTTTTCCCACAATTATTTTAATAAAAAGCGAAACATTGAACCGATGTACTGATAATGCGTCGAAGTGTAACTGTGAGTGCGACCATGCTCAGGATTAACTCACAGTCACTAATGATGAATATAAAGCCGGGTGTATGGTAATAAGTGTCTATAGGCATTTAACTCAATCCGCGGGACACTGACAGGAGAACAGAATGAAAGCAGTTAGAATTCACGAATACGGTAATTCAGACGTTTTGCAGTTTGAAGACGCACCGGTGCCGTCTGCTAAGCCCAATGAGGTTCTCATTCGAGTGGTCGCTGCTTCGGTTAACCCGGTGGACTGGAAAATTAGAGAAGGTTATTTAAAGGAGATGATTGCCTATGAAATGCCACTCACTTTAGGCTGGGATGTTTCCGGAGTGGTTGAATCGGTCGGCGCTGATGTCACTCGCTTCAAAGTGGGTGATGCTGTTTATTCCCGTCCCGATATTAAGCGCAATGGCACTTATGCTGAATACGTAATCGTTCGAGAGGATGAGCTGGCATTCAAACCTCAGACTATATCTCATGCCGAAGCAGCATCTTTGCCTTTGACGGGCATTACCGCCTGGGAAGTGCTGATAACCACGGCTAATGTGTCAGCCGGGCAAAAGGTATTAATCCATGCCGGTTCCGGCGGTGTAGGCTCACTGGCAATTCAGCTGGCAAAATCGCGTGGCGCATATGTTATCGCAACGACTTCCGGAAAAAACAGTGCGCTGGTGAAATCACTGGGGGCTGATCAGGTCATTGACTATAAGAAAGAGAATTTCACTGATGTACTGCACGATGTTGATGTTGTTTTCGATACGCTTGGTGGTGATGTTCAGGAGTCATCCTGGTCGGTTCTGAAGCAGAACGGTATCCTGGTTTCGATTGTCAGTCCGCCTTCTGCTGATAAAGCAAAGGAGCTGGGTGTCAGAAGCGCGTTTGTATTTATCGAGCCGAGTGCGACCATTCTTGAGCAACTGGCCGGGCTTGTCGATGAAGGAAAGGTGAGACCCATAGTCGGTGCTGAATTCGCACTGAAGGATATAGCTAAAGCGCACGCTCTCAGCGAGACTGGACATAGTGTTGGTAAGATTGTTTTATATGTGGGTCAGCCCTGAGCCATGTAAACGTGCATTAAATCGCCAGGTATTGCTGACGCAGTTCTTCGTTATCGAGCACTTCCTGAGCGTCGCCATCAAACACGATGTGTCCCATATCAAGGATGATGGCGCGGTCGGCAAGATGAAGCGCGGCAATAGCATTCTGCTCTACTATGATCGTGGTCATGCCCAGTGCCTTGATGCTTTCCAGTATTTTTTCAATGTCGTGGACAATCACCGGAGCCAGGCCTTCGTAGGGTTCATCGAGTAACAGTAATTTGATATCGCGTGCAAGCGCGCGGCCAATCGCCAGCATCTGCTGCTCGCCGCCTGAAAGGGTAACGCCTTCCTGGCTGCGACGTTCTCCCAGTTTTGGGAAGTGTTCATAAATGCGTTCGATCGACCAGCCAGTCGGTTTTTCGATCTGGGCAAGCTGCAGGTTTTCTTCTACCGTCAGACCAGGAATGATACAGCGATCTTCCGGTACCAGGCCTACGCCGAGTCGTGCTGCCTGGTACGATTTCATGGTGTGCAAGGGCTGATGATCCAGCCACAGCTCACCATGATGCATCTGGGGCGAGTCCATGCGTGCAATCGAGCGCAGCGTAGTGGTCTTGCCCGCACCGTTTCTGCCCAGCAGGGCGACAATTTCACCTTCGCGTATATCGAAACTGATGCCCTGTACAATGTAACTCTCACCGTAGTAAGCGTGCATGTCCCAGCATGAAAAGAAGGCGGGTGCACCGCCACGGTTTTTTACCGCGGGGACTCCTGGCGCATGTGGTTTTGCGTGCCGCCTGCTCACAGGTGCGCGCCTCCCAGGTAGGCTTCCTGCACTATGGCACTGCCTTTTATTTCATCTGGTGTACCCGAGGCGATAATAGCGCCCTGTGCCAGTACCGAGATGTGATCGGCCACGCTGAATACCACGTGCATATCATGTTCGATGATTATTTTTGTCATGCCGCCTTCTTTGATTTTCATCATCGTTTCTATCGTCTTGTTGGTATCGTGACGGGACATACCTGCGGTTGGTTCATCAAGCAGTAGTAGATGTGGATGTTGAATCAGGCACATGGCCATTTCCAGTCGCCGCTTGTCACCACGCGATATACTGCCGGCGTGGTGGTCCTTTAGATCGATCAACCCCATCTCCTCCAGCGTTTGCTCGGCTTCGAGCCTGATATCGCGCTCTGCAGACATCGCTTTGAATGGATTAAGTTTGAACGCGCCATCACGTCTGGCAAAGGCGGGGATCATGACATTGTGTAGCAGTGACAGGTCTGAAAAAATTTCCGGTGTCTGGAAAACGCGTGCGATACCCGCCTGGTTGATTTCATACGGTGTTTTGCCAATGATGTTTTCGCCGTTAAAAGAAACCGTGCCGTTATCGGGATGGAGGCGTCCAATACAGACATTGAGCAGGGTTGATTTACCCGCACCATTAGGGCCGATAATGGCGTGCACCTTGCCTTTTTCAATAACCAGGTTGATATCATTGAGCGCGTGCAGGCCGGCAAAGGTCTTATTTACATTTTTAATATTCAGGACGATATCATTTTCCATGGCATCAGCCTTCCTGATTCTGCCGGGGTGATACAGGCTTATCACTGTGTTCCGATGATTGACCTTGTATATTGTTACGATTATTGAATCGATTCATTACATGTTGCACACCCTGCATAATGCCGCCCGGCAGGAAAATCACGACAATCATAAATATAACGCCAAGTGTCAGGTGCCAGCCTTCACCTACAAAGTATGAGGCGACCGAAACGGAAATATTTTCTAACCAGTCGGGAAGAACCGAGAATGCGTGGTGTAGCACCTGCGTGTTAAATGAAGAGAAAATATTTTCAAAGTATTTGATCACCCCGACACCGATGAGTGGCCCGATGAGTGTGCCAGCGCCACCCAGGATGGTCATTAATACCACTTCGCCCGATGCGGTCCATTGCATCCGTTCCGCACCGGCAAGCGGGTCCGTCACCACCATCAGTGCACCAGCGAGTCCGGCAAACATGCCAGAGATGACAAATGCAGAGATCAGATAGGGTCGGGTGTTGTAACCGGTATAGGACATGCGGGTCTGGTTCGATCTGATAGCGCGCAACTTCATTCCATAAGGAGAGCGGAATATCTTCAGTGAAATATAAAAAGCAACAATCAACAGCACGGCACAAAAATAGAAACCGGAATAACCGATCATTTCAATGCCAAAGAGATTGGTCGATGGAAGCCCAGTGCTGGCAGCAACAAAGTGACTGTCAATAATGCGTGGATCATTCTGCGAAAGTTGTAAACCTGTTTCACCGTTGGTGATGGGTGTCAGTACAGAATAGGCCAGGTTATAAAACATCTGGGCAAACGCAAGTGTCAGGATTGAAAAATAAATCCCCGAGCGGCGTAAGGTCAGTATGCCGATAAGCAATGAAAACACGCCTGCGATCAATATCGCAAGTATGATGGCCGGGATCACATTCATGCTTAACAGTTTGAATGACCACATCGCTGCATAGGAACCAATGCCGAGGAATGCGGCATGGCCAAACGAGAGATAGCCGGTGAGGCCAAATAGAATGTTGTAGCCGATGGCCAGAATTCCGAAGATGGCAAACTTCTGTAGCAAATCCGGATACGATGCACCAATCGGAGATAACCACAGTGGCATACGTGAGCACCGCGATAGAAAACATGACCATGATAGTCAGGTTGCTTTGTATTGAAAATACTTTCATGTTTCCCATCCGTTATTCTTCCATCACCCCTTTGCGCCCCATCAGACCGCGCGGCCTGACCAGGATAATGATGACAGCGACCAGGTAGATGATGATTTGATCGATGCCGGGAATAATGGCCTTGAATACATTCATTGATGCGAGTGATTGCAGAATGCCTAGCAGAAATCCGGCGGCAACCGCGCCTTCGAGTGAACCCATACCGCCGACCACAACGACGACAAAGGAGAGGATAAGAAAATCCATGCCCATATGGTAATCAGGTGACAGGATAGGGGTGTACATCGCACCGGCAAGACCGGCCACCACTGCGGCAATGCCAAAGACAATACTAAAGCGTCGTTCGATATTGATGCCAAGCAGTCCTACCGTGTCCCTGTCGCGCATACCGGCACGAACCACCATGCCAAAAGTGGTGTACTTCAGAAAAGCAAAGACCATGGCGATGATGGACACCGAAAAGCCCAGGTAAATAAGGCGCCACCAGGGATACACTATGTCGGCGCTCATGCCGAGTAATTCTCCAATCGGTGCGCTGCCAGCGAACATGGCTGGCGCAGGTGTTGGAATCGGGTTGGCACCAAAGAACGTGCGTATCAGTTCCTGCAACACGATGGCCAGGCCAAAGGTCACCAGGATCTGTTCTGCGTGCGAGCGCTTGTAGAAAAAACGAATCAGTCCGCGTTCCAGCGCAAAGCCGATGAACAGCATAATAGGTATGGTAAACAGAATAGAAAGTGGAACAGCGTAGTCGATGATTGTTGTTCCAGTCTTACCCCACCATATTTCCAGGTAGGGCTGGTCCTTGTAAGCTGTAAAAAATGTGATGGTCGGGTCCGCTACTCTTTTTGAAATAGTAAGCAGTTGATGGAAGCTAACAGCGCAGAATGCACCCAGCATGAATATGGCACCGTGGGCGAAGTTAACAACGCCCAGCGTACCAAAGGTCAGGGTCAGGCCCAGCGCTATCAGTGCATAGGCGCCGCCCTTGTCGAGACCGTTGAGTAGTTGAATGAATATCGATTCCATCGTTAGCTGTTTATCTCAATATAAATCGTTTCGTTTAAACCGATATTTACGTAACTGACATATTGCCAGCCAGACATAAACACGTAAACCGCGCCCGGGCGGCGGCGGGCGCGGTTTATATGAGGGTGAAAGAATCAGACTACGTACGGGCCAAGCTCTCCGCCAAAGATTGAAGGGTCATATTCAACCTGGGAACGTGGAACTTCCTGAACGATCTCGAGCAGGTCAAACTGGCTAGTGGGTTTTTCCTTGCCACGCATCACCAGTACGTTCTTGAGACATTGGTGGTCTGCAGCACGGTACTCGGTAGGCCCGTTGCCCATACCATCAAACTTGAAACCTTCAAGATGCTTGATGACTTCAGGTGGATAGAATGTTCCAACCTTTTCACAGGCATTGGCATAGAGCAAAGTTTGCACATAGCAGGTGTGTGCAGCCTGTGATGGTGGGAAACCGTATTCACTACCAAAGGATTTAACAAAGGCCCTGGAACCTTCATCTTTCAGCGACCAGTTCCAGTTGGTGGTTCCGAGAATACCTCTAATGTTTTTACCAGCACCCTGTGCCATCAGGCGTGAATACAGTGGAACGATAATCTCAAATTGTTTGCCATTCACCATCTTGTCACGCAGTCCGAACTGAACGGCCTGGGTGAGTGAATTCACCATATCCTTACCATAGTGATTGAGAATCAGGACATCGGCGCCCGAGTTGAGAATAGGCGCGATGTACTGCGAGAAGTCACCGGCACCTACGGGGGTCCTGACGGTCTTGACTGTTTTCCAGCCCAGCGCTTCGGTCGTTTCCTTGATGGACTCTTCCTGGGTCCAGCCCCAGGTGTAATCTGAAGTCAGGTGGTAGGCTTTACGGTCGGTACCCATTTCTTTTTTCAATACAGGGCCGAGTGCCATGCCAGTCATTTTGGCATTAAAGAAGTGACGGAAGCCGTAGCGCCGTCTGTCTTTACCGGTGGTGTCGTTTGAGTGTGTCAGACCGGCCATGAAGATGATTCCCATCTCCTGCGCCAGCGATTGCACGGCGATCGCCACACCGGAAGAGGAGCCACCCGAGATCATCAGCGCATTTTCTTTCTCAATCATGCGTTTTGCTGAAGAGCGTGCTGCATCCGATTTGGTCTGGGTGTCACCCGTGACATAAACGACTTTCTTGCCAAGCACACCGTTGCCTTTCAGCGAAAGCGGTTTCATGGTGTGTAACATACCGCCATCGCCTTCACCGTTAAGATGTTTAACAGCCAGTTTAAATGCGCGTAGTTCGTCAGCGCCTTCATCAGCATAGGCGCCGGTCTGGGGAACATTAAATCCTAGAACAAGGTTTTTTGATTTGCCTGGGTTATTGCGAAAATCTTTAGCAGCCCATGCATTTTTGACGAAGAACATCGGCATCGCACTGGCAGTAGCCAGGGCAACACCACCTTTTAAAATCTTTCTTCTTGAAATATCTGTTGAATCGTTGTCTTTTTTAGCCATTATTATCCTCTTCTCTTGTCTGAACGAACAAGGTCTTTTCTGATGCTTATCATGAAAAGCCAAGATAGTGGTTTATGTAAAAGTCGAACTATTCTTTTATTAATAATTGATATTTTTCGATATGAACACCGATCGGCGTGTAGTGGGTAAAACAATATATTACATTTTTATATTTAATACTATACGAAGGTATCAAAGCTGCGAGTGCCATGTATTGCGGCACATAAAGTTATAGATAGGAGTGTTGGCTGACTGTGTTCAAGTGCCTGTTTTATTGATAGCACACTTGATATATGACTATCATTTTATAACTGTATGATATGAATGCCTATTTTTAATCTTGTCCATTATGGTGTTTATAAGCAACTGGTTATATAGTAACGCTGGTGCATGAAATTCTGCTAGCTATAGCGCTTTATAAATGCATGGATTACCACGCTCCGGGTACGGTAATCATAACCGGTACGTTTTTATCCTGAAATTCCGGCTTAGCTGCCAGCGTTTTCGGTCAGGGATCTACACAGAGATTGTCGATGAAATTTGTATGCTACACCGACTGGGATCAGCTGCCCGAGAGTGCGAATGTACTTTTCGAGCAGGCGGAGAGAGACAGTCTGTTTTTTTCGCGTCCGTGGTTTGAGAGTCTGGTCGCTGCAGTTGATGAATCTATGGCTCTGGCCTGCGTGGAGGCTGAAAACAAAGTGCTGGCTATTCTGCCGTTGCTGAAGAGCGACGGGAATACCGGCTATGCGCTCAGGCATCGTTATACCTCCCTTTACAGTTTGTTGCTTGCGGATGATGATCAGAAGCGGGTGCTCGCCTGCCTGGTTCAGGGGCTGAGTCAGTTACGACTCAATGCATTGATACTGGAGCCGGTTGCTGACAACGATGGCAGGCTAAATAGTTTGCAGAATGCCATGGAAGCAGCCGGGTATCACTGTGATCGTGTATTTCGCTTTTATAACTGGTTTTTGCGTGTGCAGGGACAGTGCTATGCCGATTACCTGGCAGCCCGACCTGCGAGGCTGCGCAATACCATTGCTCGTAAGCAGCGCAAGCTTGAGCGCGAGCACGGTTACGAAATTCGTTTATTTGTCGAAGATGAGGTCCCGCAAAAGATGCCGGATTATTATGCGGTTTACAATGCCAGCTGGAAAGCCAATGAACAGTATGCCGAGCTGGTGGATGATATGGTGGCGCGCTTTTCGAAATCTGGCTGGACCCGACTGGCAGTGCTTTACATCACAGGACGGCCTGCTGCTGCACAGCTCTGGTTTGTACACCATGGCAAGGCGAGTATATTCAGACTTTCGTATGATCAGGTGTGGAAGCAGTATTCACCGGGCTCGATCCTTACCAGTTACCTGATGGAATACGTGATCGATATCGATAAGGTGGAGGAGGTCGATTTTCTCGTGGGTAACGATGCTTACAAACAGGACTGGATGTCTGATCGCAGAGAACGTTTTGCCTGGAGCGCTGTGAAAACCGTAAAGCCTGCAGGCTGGTTGCAAGGCCTGGTCGATTCACTGCGGCGTATGCTGAAACTCGGGTCCGATAGCCGTTTTCGTTAATATTTAAAGAGCCGCAATTATTCGTTTTCCAAAAACACGGCAGCCATAAAGGGGCTGCCGTGTTTTTTGCATGTGAATGCGAACTATGATTTACGTCGTGCGACGCCAACCAGGCCGAGCAGGCCGCTACCAAACAACCAGGCTGCTGCAGGTATGGGTACGACGGATGTGTCTACGTAAGTACGAAAGTTGAGGTCATAACCTTCGGTGCCATTGGCAAGTAGCGTACCCGGATCACCGATATAGGCAGCGTAGTAAGCACCGCCGCTATAAGGATCTCCATCAGCGCCGATCCAGTTGGCTATCGGCAGTCCTGTGGTGGCGACACCGCTGCCTGTGACGCCGACCACGGCCAGGGTATCACCCACGGATACCGCGATATTATCTGAACTGAAATCAAGCGTCGAAAATGCGTAGCTGGAGGAGGTCAGATCGTAACTGGCATTCACTGTGGCAAGCGGTGCTGAAAAGTAATCGGGAGCACCGGTAGCGGTGGTCGCGAATAATTCGAAAGTAAAGCTGCCTGCAGTCGGATCGGCCGCGCCAAGCAGTACATCGACGTGGTCCAGTATGCCATCCACACCGACCGTGAACGTCTGGGTCTGGTAAGCATTGTCACCATACACAGAAGAGACGTCTTCGAGAAATGCACCGAAGGTGGACGCAGGGTTGTTGCTCTGGTCCAGTATCACGCTGGCATTTGCCCTGATTGAAAAGGCCAGAACGAACAGCGTGGCGAGTAATTTTATGGATTTGAGATTCATGGTTCCCTCATGCTTTTTTGCACATTTGTTATTACAATTAATGTGTTAAAGCGAGCAATATTCATGCCTAAATAAAATGTGACTACATTTCAATAGCTTATATACCGACGATTGTTTGTGCGCTGCCGATGTGTAAAAAACGCCGTAAAAAATTGCTCTGAGAGGGAGCGAATGTCTGGATTTCTTTACATTATGGTTCAATAACTAATTACACATTACCCTTGCAAGCACTGCAAAACAAACCGAGCCCTTGCTTTCAGACGCTGTGTTAGGTGAGCAGACTACCGAACTTTCTTGAACGGCACTTGGTACGCTACCGAACATAATGAAACACGTTTAAGGCGTATGATCATCTCATTCCCTCCCGCCTGAGGCCCAGTACCAGGCGGAATATTGCTCGCAAGCACCCACTGACACAACAACGCTAACAATGACAGGAACATAAAATCGTTTTTTGTGGCGTGAATAAATGAGCAAGACCTTTGGCAAAAGCATGACTTTTGTCGCTCGAAAATATCCAGGAGAACCACAATGAATACGATCAACAAATACACTGGCCGAGTTTTATGGCTGGCCGCGCTTTTACTCACCGTCCTTGTGGCGGGGTGCAATTCAAACAGTAGCACTAGCAGTACCGTGCCTACGGTAACCGAAACCGGCCCTGCTGACACCGTCACAGCTGTGGCGCTCAATAGTAAAGTGGTCGCCACCTTCAGTGAAGCGATGGATGCCACCACAATTGACACCACAAGCTTTACGGTCATTGGTGCCAGCGAGCCCGCTCTAACCGGTACCGTGAGCTATGACGCAGCATCCAGAACTGTGAGTTTTGTCTCTGGCAGTAACTTCACCGCCAGCACAGTCTATACCGCAACACTGACCAGTAATGTAAAAAGTTCGGCAGGCGTCGCACTGGCAGCTGATGATGTCTGGAGTTTTACCAGTGGAACGACAACAGACGTGGTGGCTCCTGCTGTAAGCTCTACCAACCCCGCTGATACGTCCACTGGTTATGCTCTTAACGGCAATGTTAGTGCCAATTTTAGTGAAGGTATTGATCCTGCTACCGTTAACGCATCGACCTTTACCTTAAGCGCTGGTAGCGTGTCAGTTTCAGGCGCTATTAGCTATAGCAACAGGGTGGCCAGCTTTAACCCGAACAGCAACCTTGCGGCCAGCACTCTCTATACCGCTACGCTGACAACGGGCATTACTGACCTTGCTGATAATCCACTGGCGGCGAATGTTGTGTGGAGTTTTACCACCGGCACGGCTCTTGCTTCAGGACCTGCTGCGGTAAATCTCAGAACAGCGGGAGATTTTGTGATGCTGACAAAAACC
Organism: uncultured Gammaproteobacteria bacterium; assembly: GCA_963721085.1. Lineage (GTDB taxonomy): Bacteria > Pseudomonadota > Gammaproteobacteria > SZUA-229 > SZUA-229 > JASBSR01. The sequence goes on along the minus strand of CAVRHW010000002.1, from coordinate 12,265 downwards.
GGTATCACAAACGTTCCGACATCTGCTATCACCGGTAACATTGGTGCCAGCCCGATCACTGCTGCGGCGATGGATAATGTTTTTTGTACTGAAATGACAGGCACGATCTACGGGGCAGATGCAGCCTATACCGGCAGCGGCGCTATCACCTGTTTTGCGGGCGCTTCAGCAGACAATACGCTGGTCGCCAATGCGGTGCTCGATATGGGAACTGCTTATACCGATGCAGCAGGCAGAACAACGCCTGATTTCAGCGAACTGGGCGCAGGTGATATTAGTGGCCTGACACTGGTCCCCGGTCTTTATAAATGGGGTACAGGTGTTCTGATCAATACTGATGTCACTCTCTCGGGTGGGTCGAATGATGTCTGGATATTCCAGATAGCTGGTGATCTTACCGAAGCCAATGGTGCTCACATCAACCTGACAGGTGGCGCAGTAGCCAAAAACATCTTCTGGCAAGTGGGCGGCGGCACCGGTGTAGCCATTGGTACCACTGCTGTCTTCAAAGGCGTAATACTTGCTGAAAAAGCCATTAATTTAAATACAGGTGCAACTGTTGATGGCAGACTGTTATCGCAGACCGGATTACGTTGATCAGAATACGGTTACACAACCGGCTCCATAAGGCATGCCATATGCTGTGTGAAGACACAGCGATAAGAAAAAAGGACCCGATTGGGTCCTTTTTTTTGTTACGATAAATATTCAGCTCTTTACTACGTTAATCATAACCTGTTGATTAATTGATTGTTCATGGCTTAAAGTGAGTCATATTCGAGAATGGTTCTATATTTTCACCATTTTTCCTGATATATACCGAGTTATATACAGATCTGATACACATGGATGCATTCATCACGGCCATATCTTCTTAATACTGAACGAACGAGTAATAGCGTTGGAACCTGATCAAAAACTTAACCCAAAACTTAATCTACTTCTCGAAGCCTTGCCCGATGAGGTGCTTGCTCGTCTGTTGCCAGATCTGAAACTGGTAGATCTGCCATTGGGTCAGGTCATTTATGAACCTGGTATGGAACTGAAGCAAGTCTATTTTCCTCTGCCTGGCTGTATTATCTCCATGCTCTGCGTTATGGAGGATGGTTCCTCAGCAGAAATAGCTGTATCGGGTAAAGAGGGGATGGTGGGTATTGCTCTGTTCATGGGCGGCGATAGCACAACCAGTCGGGCGGTGGTGCAAAGCGGGGGGCAGGCGTATCAATTGAATGGTGCGATGTTGAAAAAGGAATTCGAAAGACACACCGAGTTACAATATTTGTTGTTGCGATACACCCAGGCGCTGATCGCGCAGATGTCGCAGACAGCGGTGTGCAATCGGCATCATTCGGTCGATCAACAACTGTGCCGCTGGCTGTTGTTAAGCCTGGATCGCCTGTCAAACAATGAACTCACTATGACTCAGGAATTAATTGCCAACATGCTAGGAGTGCGTCGCGAAGGGGTGACAGAGGCCGCAGGTAAGTTGCAGGATCTCGGTTTGATCCACTATAGCCGTGGACATATTAAAGTTGAGGATCGAGCAGGAATAGAATCGCGGGTCTGTGAATGTTATGCGGTGGTAAAAAAAGAATATGATCGTCTGCTACCCGAGAAAATCAGGCCTACGCTGCTAAAAATACTGAAAGGGGCGGTATAGCCTGAAGAATCAGGGCCCTGCTTTTTTCCCGGTCTGCAAACACAAAATATAAGTCTCGCTTCGCTCGTGTTTTGACGCATGTTTAGCCAATGCGTATGCTATCCAGCAACCCCACAACACCTAAAGACCGCTGTAACCCTGTCACGACCACAGAAGCCTGCATTGAGCATGTCATCAGATATGCAGAGCTATGTGTGTTAGCGCACTGACCGAATAGCTGCTATTTCCTACTATAAGCAAAATAACTACGAATATGGGTGTCAGGATGAAAGCGCTAAGAAAAACAGGTATATGGTTGAGTATTTTGTGTGTTCTGTTCATACAGATGAGCTCTGCTCAGGCAGCGATAGTGAGTAATGCCGAAATCGTGAAGCATCTGGATCGTACCCAGATAGTGAGTCTGCTGGAACGTAAAGACGTTCAGAAACAATTAACAGGGATGGGCGTTGATCCTGTAGCAGCGCTTGCACGTGTAGATCAAATGACAGACCAGGAAATAGCGCAGCTCAATGGCCACATCAGTGAACTGAATGCTGGCGCAGGTGTTAGTACGGTTCAGTTACTTCTGATTATTATTCTGGTTATTCTTATCGTATAGAAGTGTTGAATACTTGCAGGATCAGAACATATACTTACCTGCACCCGTATCGTGCAGGTAAGTATCATCGCAGAAATCACAATCGTAAAACTTTAAACATAGAAGAGGCCTTCTTACCATGCAATTATTCAAACGTACTCTGGCAATCGCGCTAGCTATTTCGCTAACCGGCCTTTCTGTGGGTGGCGCGCAGGCGGCCATAGTTTCAAATCAGCAAATTATTCATAATTCCCAACAATCTAATGATAAACAAGCCCTGCTGCAAACTATCAAACGTGATGATGTGCGGCAGCAACTGATAGGTATGGGTGTGAACCCTGCTGATATTGAGGGCCGTATTAATCAAATGACCCACGAAGAAATTGCGCAGCTCAATCAACAGATGAGTGAACTGCCCGCAGGTGCCGGCGTGCTTGGCACTGTTGTTCTTGTGTTCCTGGTTTTTGTGATTACTGATGTCATTGGTGCAACGGATATTTTTCCATTTATTCACCCTGTTCATTAATTACTTACAGAGGATGAAAATATTTTTTCTGCTAACGTGTTTGTTGGTGCTTGGCAGCTGTGCATCAACCCCGCAAAGCAGGAAAATTCTGGATGAACCGCCGACTTCATTGCCTTTGGCCGTGGAGCTGGTCGATGTGCCGTTTTATCCACAATTAGAGTACCAGTGCGGTCCTGCTGCGCTGGCGACAGTGCTGGATTTTCAGGGCGATAAAACCAGCCTCGATGAATTAAGCCATGAGATTTATATCCCTGCCCGTAAGGGCAGTCTGCAAATAGAAATGACGGCCGCTGCGCGCCGTCATGGAATGCTGCCCTATAGATTAGCACCAAAGCTGCTCGATCTGTTCACTGAAATAGCAGCTGACAATCCTGTGCTGGTTTTTCAAAATCTCAGTTTTCAATGGTATCCGCAATGGCATTATGCGGTTGTGGTTGGTTATGACATCCCCAGGCATGAAATCATTCTGCGCTCAGGAACAACCCGACGCTGGATTACTACATTCGAAGTATTTGAGCGCACCTGGCAGCGCGCTGATTTCTGGGCATTGGTGATTGTGCCTGTTGGTGAAATACCTAAAACAGCTAAACCTCAGCCTTACCTGAAGACAGCTTTTGCTTTCGAGGAGACCGGCCATACTGAGCTTGCACTTACTGCCTATCAGTCGGCAACCAGACAATGGCCAGATGTTGCTGCTACATGGCTAACACTGGGCAATATGGCTTTTCAAAAACACCGTTGGCAGGAGGCCATTCATGCATTCAACGCCGCAGCGAGTATTGAACCGACATCGCTTGCTAGCTGGAATAATCTCGCCTATGCGCTGCATGATGCTGGTTGTGTTACACAGGCACAGCAGGCACTTCAATGCGGTTTAAAGATTGCGCCAGATGATAAAAACCTGGAGGATTCATTACAGGATCTGAAGACCCGTCCTGTTAACGGTAAACAGGTTGAATGCTTAAAGGTCGTGTGTTTCTAAAAGGCCGTTTTTATGCCAGACATTTATTTATTTTTTCTATCAGTGCTGACGCCTGAATGGGCTTGATGACATAGTCGGTGGCGCCGGATTTAATGGCAACATCTGCTTTTGTCTGGTCGCTGACGCCGGTCAGCATCAGGAATGGGATGTCTTTTAGTTTTTCGTTTTTTCTTATTTTTATTAATACTTCCAGTCCGCTCATATTGGGCATTTCCCAGTCGCAGATAATCAGGTCATAAGGCTCTTTTTCGAGTAGTTCGAGTGCATTGTCGCCATCGGTTGCCAGGGTGACATTGGTGTAGTCGGCCACCATTAATATTGACTTGGTGACGTTTCGCATCGATGTAACATCATCAACCACGAGTATTTTGGCATCGCTCACTCAATTTTCCTCTTGGCCATTATTCTTGATATTAATAGAGAATAAACCAAAAACAGCAAAACGGGCCCGGATTCAGGATGAATGGCGATCAGCTGCTGATTATTATGGTTCTATCGCGCTACTGCCAGTCGACGAGCAGGATGCCCAGGCCGATCGTGTTCTGGCGCCAGTTGTAGTCGATCAGGGTTTCGCCGTAGCCGGTGGTGATTTTGACGTATGCCTTGAGGCGTCCATTGATTGGAAAATTCCATGTGGTGGTGGTCGATAAAGTGTTTGCGCCATAGCGCGCCAGGATCGTGATTTCCGAGTGGGCCATCTGGTAGATGGCTGTGATATCGCCGTGGCCCATGTAGTGCGTGATATCGGGATTATCGTCTGTGCTGAGTTTTTCGTGTATCCGCATCCAGGGACGAACCAGCAGGGTGAAGTTGCCGTGCTCGATACCGAGCTGGGTGTAGACCCGGTTCCAGCTGCGCGACAATGGGTCGGCCAGACCGTTGGACTGGTGCAATACGCCGAAGCGAATAAAACGCGCGCTGAAATCGAACAGTGAATAGTTCATGGGAAACAGCAGGAACATTTCCGGCATGTAGTCGGTTTCACGAAAGGGTGAAGAATGCTGTGGGTTATAAAGCTGCCACTGGCTTTGCTGGGTATAGGCGAACCAGAAATCAGCGCCCGTGCCCAGTATATTCTCCGCAGCCTTGGTTTTCATGCTGAGCTGAAATTCCGCTTCGGTATTACGCAGCGGCGGCATCGATGTTGCAGGATGTGTGGGTGACCAGGGCGAACCATTCTTATGGCTGGTGTAGCTGACAGGCAGTATATACATCGGCTCGTAGGGACGGATGACCCACAGCCCCTGTTTGCTTTCCAGATCCAGTTCCCAGCGCGAGGAAAGCGGAGTCACTGCTGCGGTCGTTCCAGGCGTTCTGGTAGTCAGCTGCTGTAATGGCCCGGCAGGCTGGGCACTTCGTTTACTGACGGTGTCGTAGCAGTCGAGCCGTTCGCTGGCGTTCTGAATCGCTGCGCATCGGGTCATTTCCGCAGATGTGCTGGCAACCGCGAGGCTGCTGCTGATGACGAGGCAAAATGCCAGCGCGAGCTGTGCGGCGTGCGGCTGGAGATGGTGGTGTGTAGTCTGCATAAGGTTCCGGTTGTGGATGGCGAGTTTAGAGCGAGGTTCCTCATTTTTCCGGGAATATTTTGTCGATCCCTGTATTTCGTGGCTGCCAGCTCCATTATCGGTGGATTTCAGTATAAAATGCCGGCCTGAGCCGAGATTCTACCCATCTCTTTGTACCCTTTTTGAACGAGAAGCCAATGCAATTTGCACTATCGCGGATTTTTCCGTTTCTGAACTGGTGGCCGCTGGTCAATAGACAGAGCCTGCGCGCGGATTTTATCGCGGGTCTGACCGGTGCGGTCATCGTCTTGCCACAGGGTGTGGCCTTTGCCACCATCGCCGGCCTGCCGCCAGTATACGGCCTCTATACCGCCATGGTAACGCCTATTGTGGCCGGGCTGTTCGGGTCATCGCGGCATCTGATCTCCGGGCCTACTACCGCGATTTCGATTGTGGTGTTTTCCACAATTCGCGAGCATGCAGCGCCGGGGTCTCCTGAATTTATCCAGCTGGCCCTGACCATGACCCTGTTCGCTGGTGTTTACCAGCTGGTATTTGGCCTGGCGCGCCTGGGCAGCCTGGTCAATTTTGTCTCGCACACCGTGGTGATTGGCTTTACCGCCGGCGCCGCGATTCTGATTGGCACCAGCCAGATGCGTCATGTGCTGGGGATTGAGATTCCACACGGCCACTCGTTTGCCGAGACCTGGGTGGTGGTGTTCGAAAAAATCGGGCAGGTCAATCTCAATGTGTTTGCGGTTGCCATGGTGACTCTGGTCGTCGCGCTGCTGATCAAAAAACGCTTTCCCATGTGGCCGAATCTGTTGATCGGGATGGTCGCTGGCGGTGGGCTGGCGCATGCGCTGGGTGGTGAAGCGGCCGGTCTGAGAATGATTGGTGCGATTCCGTCACAGTTACCCCCGTTTTCAGTCCCGAATGTGGATCTGGATTTGCTGCGCGAGATCGGCGCGAATGCGTTTGCGGTCGCGCTGCTGGGATTGATCGAGGCGGTCTCGATTTCACGCGCGATTGCATCCAAGTCGCATCAGCGTATCGATGGTAATCAGGAATTCATCGGCCAGGGGCTGTCCAATATCGTCGGCAGTTTCTTCTCAAGCTATGCCGGTTCGGGTTCGTTCACGCGCTCGGGTATCAATTACACCGCGGGCGCCAAAACCCCGTTGTCCGCTATTTTTGCTGCGGTCATGTTGATGCTGATCATTCTGCTGGTAGCACCTCTGATGGCGTATCTGCCGATTGCGGCCATGGGCGGGATCATTCTGCTGGTGGCTTACAATCTCATCGATTTTCATCATATCAGCAAGATCCTCAAAGTCAGCAAGCATGAAATGGTCATTTTGCTGATTACCTTTTTCTCTACGCTGTTCCTGGAACTGGAATTCGCGATTTACATGGGCGTACTGTCATCATTGCTGTTGTTCCTTAACCGTACTTCGACGCCTGACATCATCAGTCTGGCGCCGGACCCGGAGACAGCCAAGAATGCGTTTACCAATATTGCGCGTAAGCCATTAGCACAGTGCCCACAGTTGAAAATTATCCGCATCGATATGTCGATTTATTTCGGTTCGATCACGCATGTGCAAAAGGCCCTGAACAGGATTGTGGATAAGGAAGGGATTAAACATATCCTGATCGTCGGTTCCGGCATTGGTTTTGTGGATCTTGCCGGTGCCGAAATGCTGGTACAGGAAGCGGAGCGTTTGCACGAAATGGGCGGTGGTCTGTATTTCTGCAATAACAGGAAAGCGGTTACCGAATCTCTCAGAAATGCACATGTCATCGATGAGATCGGACCCGAAAACTTTTTTGCCGAAAAAAAGGACGCCATCGCGGCAATTTATGCCCGGCTAGATGCGAACATTTGTGAAACCTGTACTGCTCGTATATTTCACGAATGTAATCAAAGCAAAATTAGTTCCAGTCTAGAATCTGCATAAAATTTCTGGCACAGGCCCCGGTCTGTGCCAGCTTTTGCCAGGACCAAAAAACATTTTCTCACATTAGCAGTAATAGCATGGGTCCTGCTGACAGGGCCTTTTTACTGTTTTACAGACGCATACCACCAGACTTCTGGTATTCAGAGAAAAGCGAGCTAGTATTTATATGCTTCCTGTATAAATCGGTCGCGAAACTCATGCACAAAATCATTTTGCCAATATTATTTTGTACCTGCAGCCTGCTGCTGTCCGCCTGCGGTAGTGGTAGCAACAGCAGTAGCAGTAGTAGTAGCGCTTCAGTGCCGATTACCATGGATAGATCGCAATGGCCTGCCGGTGGCTTGCCTGTGGGTGACGGCCTGACAGCACTGACACCGACACAGGGCAAAGTGATGTCCTGCGTTACATCTTTCAACAAGAGCGCATCGCACACCGGCCCGTGGATCCAGGGCAGTTACTGGTATCCGGCGCAGAAAGTGGCAGTGCAGGGCAGTGTGAACTGGGTCGGAAGTACGACGGTGAACACTTCCGGTTCAAGCACCACGATTGTTTCGAACAACCTGCCGGATGAGCCTTCGGGTATTTTTCCGATCCAGAATACAGACCCGGCATATTCATACGACACCAACCCCAATGCCATCGCTTCACAAAGTATCAGCATTACGCTGCCATCAGATCCGCAGGTAGCAGCCTCACCGACCTGTGTGCCCATGGGCATGATCGGTTTTGCGGTCAACGGCGTGGCTATTTACAATGCGCTGGATGAAGCCGGAGATGATGCCGTTGCGCATGAGACCCAGGACAGCTGTGATGCACATCCGCAAAGCATCGGCCAGTATCATTACCACGGCCCATCGCCCTGTATGCCAAATGTGAATACCTCGGACCTGGTCGGGTATGCGCTAGACGGTTTCGGGATTTACGGTGAAAAGGACCTGGTGACCAGCAATACCTTACACGATACTGATCTCGATGCCTGTCATGGCACCACCAGCATGGTTATCTGGAACGGCAAGCAGGTCAGTATGTATCACTATGTTCTGACAGAGGAATACCCGTATACACTTGGTTGTTTCAAAGGTACCCCGGTGGCCGCTGACCTGACCGCGGCACAGATGAACCAGATCCAGAGTTTTCCGTAATGCGATTCAGGGAAAACCCGCATAATGAGGGTGCGGCCCGTATTTTGCAGGCTTAACTTAATCGTCGTCTTCTACATCGTCGATAAATTCTTCTGTGTCATCATCGGTGATTTCAAACTCGGCTTCGTCTTTTTTTCTGGCAGGGCTCGGGGCCGGGGCCTTATCTTCCCACTGACGGATTTTGCGCGCGGCGGCAAAGTCCTTTCTGGCAGCCCTGAACGCCTGGTCGAGTTCATCACGGTTGATATCGCCGGCCTTCAGTTCGCGTAGTTTGGGTTCCACGATTGCCAGCGTGTACTGCACGAATGTCTTTCTGGCGTGGTTGTAAAGCCAGATACTATTGTTGCTCGCCTGCAATGACAGGTCGCGGACCACGGGGGAGGTCTTGCTGCCTGCTTCGAGTACGCCATACCAGATATCGTTAGTGCTCATCTTGTTCTACCCGTCATTGTTTTCGTGATATCTAGCAAATGTTTCATCGTTTTCAAGCCAATCGTAACCAGAAATAAAATAATTGTGGGCGTGCCACATAGTCATAAAATCGGGTGGTAGCTATATAGTCAAAGAACAACATTTTAAATCTGAAACTCTGGTTACAGTAAAGATGTTTTATTGCCACGGATTCTGTTTTAATACATTGATACACGTCAACGCTTTCTATACACTTTGTCCAGCCCTGGTCATCTGACGGTACAATACATCCTGCACCTGACAGATAAAAGGCCTGACGAGGACAACTCATGGCGAGTCTGGAAGAACATTATTCTGCGAGTGATATCGAGGCACGGATCCTGGCGGCGCTACGCGAAGCAGGTCTGGATCCCGAGGAGCGCCTGTCACCGGAGGCACTGGGGGCGCTTGACCATTTCCACACTGGTGGATACCGTTCTTCACTGGACATGCTGGCACAGGCGCAGATCCGGTCTGATGATCGGGTGCTCGATATCGGTGCCGGGCTGGGCGGTGCTGCTCGTATGATGGCTACCGAGCTTGGCTGTCGTGTGGACTGCATAGAATTATCGTCTGATTATTGCACCGGCGCAGCACTGTTGAATCGACTGACCGGGCTTGAAGATTTCGTCGGCGTGTACCAGGGCAGTGCGCTTGATTTGCCTTTCCCCGATAGTTCATTCGATGCGGTGTGGATGCAGAATGTGGGTATGAACATCGCGGACAAGCAAACGCTCTATTCTGAAATCTACCGCGTACTCAAACCGGGCGGCCGCTTTGCATTTCAGGAAATGGCGGCTGGCGAAACCAGTACCGCCTACTTCCCGCTTCCGTGGGCCACCATCCCTGATGACAACTGTCTTATATCCGTCGAGGATATGCACTCGGTTCTGGGGGCTATCGGGTTTGTGCCCGAACTCTTCGAGGACGCCAGTGAGGCTCAGCTGGGTGGGGGCCGTCCGAGTTCGGCCCCGGCCCCCCAGGCTGTGCAGCAGCCGCAGCTGAGTCTGTCGACCTACGTAGATAATCTTGCACAAAAGGCCGAGAACGCCCAGCGAAGTCTTAGTGAAGGCCAGATCCGGTTTGTCAGGGCTGTGTTTCGGGCGGAATAAACCGGACAAGTAATCGCCTCAGCCATATTGGCTTCGATCTATTTTGAAAACTATTGATGGCCAGCGTGGTCAATCCAGTATTCCAGCCACTGAATCCATAAATTAAAGGTACCCTATGCGTAAAATATTGACCAGCACGCTGTTGCTGTGTGCTTTCCTCGGCCTGAATTTTATAGTGCCAGTCGCATCAGCGGCGGATGATAGCGCGCACATGGCGGCTGTCGCGAAAAAGATGATGGACGGTATTCACAGGGCGACATGGATCGAGGAGGGTAAGAGCCCGCATGTGCTTTATGTTTTTTTTGATCCGAACTGTCCGTATTGTCATCGCGTATATGTGAATACCCGCGATCAGGTTAAACAAAACGCGATTCAGATACGCTGGATACCCGTGGGTGTGTTAACCGCAACCAGTCATGGCAAGGCAGTGACTATACTGGAGTCCAAAGACCCGCTGAAAGCGTTTTACCACGATGAAAACAATTTTTCAGGGGAAAATGGTGGCGGAGTTGACGAAGCCCTGGAAGGTACGGACAAAACCAGAAAAGCACTGAAAGAGAATACAAAACTGTTAAGGCTCACCGGTTTTGATGCAGTACCCAGTCTTCTTTTTATGGCCAATGACGGCCAGCCATATTTAATTCAGGGCTCACCGCCGCCAGACAAGCTGAAAGCGATTCTGAAATACGTCCAGTAAGTTGAAAAATAGAACACCCTGGATTTCAGCAGGGAGTCGTAAGGGGGCGGGTGTGAACCCGCCCCTTTGCAATCATATTCCTTTATAATCAGCCGCATGGCTCAAACACAGCAATCCGGCACCGGCATTTTGCAACGACTTCACCAGAGAATTGACCACCTCTATAACGGTGACAGCGTACAGGCGCGCTATTTTCGCTGGGGCCTGCTGGCGTTTGATGGCGTTACTATCCTGTATTTCATAATAGCCTCGTTTTTTCACCACGTAGATGATCTGCATATAGTAGAAGAAGGCATTGGTATTATCTATCTGCTCGAATTCAGCGCCCGCCTGTTTATCAGTAAGTCACGTCTACGAACAATTTTTCATCCGGTGGGGCTGGCGGATCTTATCGTGATCGCATCGTTGCTTGCGCCCACGCTGGCAGAAAATTTCAGTTTCCTGCGCGTGATACGTGCGCTGCGATTACTGCGCTCCTATCACATGCTGAAAAGCCTACGCACACAATCGGATTTTGTACGTTTGCATGAAGATGTTATCTTCAGCGTTGTTAACCTGCTGGTCTTCATTTTCGTAATCACGGCGGTCGTTTATGTTAGCCAGGTCGGTATCAATCCGGCAATAAAGAGCTATGTTGATGCCCTGTATTTTACTATCGCGACTCTCACGACGACCGGCTTCGGCGATATCACCATGATAGGCACCAGTGGGCGCATCCTGGCAGTGTTGATCATGATCTTTGGTATTTCACTGTTCTTGCGTTTGATCCAGACCATCTTCCGTCCCGGCAAGATACGCTATGAATGTCCGACCTGCGGGCTCAACCGCCATGACCCGGATTCAGTTCACTGTAAACATTGTGGTACGGTATTACACATCATCACGGAAGGTGCTGACTAGTTAATGCCATACACTTCATATACTTCAGCAGGTATATACATAGAGCAAAGTGGACCTGAGTAAATATAAATATCTAAACACTTTGAAAAGCGATCGGGCAGAAATGCACAGAGAGTATAGGAATATCCGAAGTGGAATCAGCGTGTTTAAATAGAGCGTACCGATGTTCGTTCTGTTGCTATTTAAATTCTAAAGCTGCTTCCTGACTACCTGGATTCCCGGGTCGTCGGGGCTTGAGTGCATACTGAAACCAAGTTTTGCGGTTAGTTTTAACATATTATCGTTGGTAGTCAGAATTTCGCCTTCCATTGTTTCGATGCCACGAAGACGAGCCGCTTCGATCAATGACGACATCAGGTGTGAACCGATGCCTTTGTTCTGCCATTTATCGGCAACCACCAGGGCGAACTCACAACTTTCCCCATCAGGGTTCATGACATAACGCGCTACGCCCAGTTCTGTTTCCACCTCATGATCTTCTAGCACGGCGATTAATGCGAGTTCGCGACTGTAATCCAGCTGTGTGAAGCGTACCAGCATCTGCTGCGTTAATTCATTAAGGCTTTGCATGAAACGGAAATACTTGGACTGTGGTGAAAGTTCGTGTACGAAGCTTTGTTCGATCGAAGCATCTTCCGGGCGTATTGGACGGATTTTGATGTTCGTACCATCCGCAAGTTGCCACAGCGAAACAAGATGCGTGGGATAGGGATGAATCGCCATGTGCGCGTAAACCTTGCCAGCGTCAAG
>CAVRHW010000001.1:0-11124 GCA_963721085.1 uncultured Gammaproteobacteria bacterium | reverse complement strand
AAAGTTGCTGATTTCTGCTCGACATAATGGAATCCCAAACTAACGAGCAATGGTGTTGGTGCGGCGAATCTTGTTCTGCAGTTGCAGAATACCATAGAGCAACGCTTCGGCCGTCGGTGGGCAACCGGGCACATAGATATCGACCGGTACGATGCGATCACAGCCACGCACGACTGAATATGAATAATGATAATAACCACCGCCATTGGCACAGGAACCCATGGAAATCACCCAGCGTGGTTCTGCCATCTGGTCATAGACTTTACGCAATGCAGGTGCCATTTTATTGCACAGCGTGCCGGCAACGATCATCACATCCGACTGGCGCGGTGAGGGCCGGAAAATAATGCCGAAACGGTCAAGGTCATAACGCGAAGCACCGGCCTGCATCATTTCCACTGCACAGCAAGCCAGACCAAAGGTCATCGGCCACAACGAACCGGTACGCGCCCAGTTTATGAGCTTGTCGGCAGAGGTGGTCATAAACCCTTTTTCAAATACGCCCTCTACTCCCACTCCAGCGCTCCTTTTTTCCACTCATAGATAAAACCGATGACCAGAATGCCGAGGAAAAGCGCCATCGCAAGAATACCAAAGATACCAATATCGCCGAGCACGATAGCCCACGGAAACAGAAACGCAATTTCCAGATCGAAGACAATGAACAGGATGGCGACCAGATAATAACGCACGTCGAATTTCATGCGGGAATCTTCGAAAGCTTCGAAGCCACATTCAAACGGTGAGTTCTTGGCCTTATCCGGACGGTGGGGCGCCAGCACGAATCCACCCATAAACATGGCGATCACACCAACGCTCACGCCAATGGCCAAAAACACCAGGACTGGCAAATAATTTTCGAGCATTCTAACTCCTCTTCGGCCCGGTACAGTACATTGCTATACCAGGTCATTATTTTGCTCCTCGTTGGAAGCAGTTCTGTGGCCAGAACTTATATTTATTATGCATCTGGCTACGCCCGATCATTTCGTATGAATGATTTCCAGAGCATAAAACCAGTTGAGTACATTCCCGTGTTCTCTTTTTTCCACTCTTATGGTTAGAGTCGGAATAACAGTACATCCTGTACTGCATGGGAATTCCTGATATTTCACAGACTCCCCAATATTTGGTGCCGACGGCCGGACTCGAACCGGCACAGCTTACGCCACTACCCCCTCAAGATAGCGTGTCTACCAATTCCACCACGTCGGCTATATCTTTTTCAGGCCTGACTATTTTTTTGCAGCCGGTGGTGTCGAAGTATCCGCAGACTTGGTCTTGGGGGACTCTGCTGGCTGCGGTACATTTTCGTCCTGACCATTAAACAAAGGCGTTTCCTGTTTCGGCGGCGCTTTTTGTTGTTGCTGTATCTGTTGCTCAACTTTATCAATAACGCTGGTCGGAGCATCACGATTCGCAGCAATATAAGCCAGCGCCAGGCAATTGATAAAAAAGCCGGCAGCGAGAACAGCCGTGGTCTTGCTTAAAAAGTTGGACGAACCACTGGCACCGAACACCGAGGTTGCACCACCGCCAAATGTGGCGCCTTCACTTGCACCTTTACCCTGCTGCAACAGCACCAGAGTGATTATCCCCAGCGAAAGGCAGACATGAACTATCAGCAGAACTATACCTATACCCACTTAATTAACCGCCCGCTTTGCATATTGTTAAAAAATCGTCTGCTTTGAGTGAAGCGCCGCCGATCAGACCACCATCGATATCCGGCTGCGCGATCAGCTCTGCAGCATTGCCCGGGTTCATGCTGCCACCGTAAAGGATTCGCAGACCGGCCGCAATATCCCCATCTAGACCCGCAATTTTGTTGCGGATAAAGCTATGTACTTCCTGCGCCTGTTCCGGAGAAGCTGTTTTGCCGGTACCGATCGCCCAGACCGGCTCGTAGGCCAGTACCGCATTGGCCAGCGAAGCCACACCTGAGCTTTCCAGGATGGCGTCGAGCTGACGCGCGATGACGGTCTCGGTAACACCTGAATCGCGTTCTTCCAGGGTCTCGCCAATACAGAATATGGGTTTCAGACCATGCCTTAATGCGGCTGCATATTTCACAGCAGTGACTGCATTGCTTTCGCCGTACAGGCTGCGGCGTTCAGAATGACCAATAATGACATACTCAACACCGAAATCTTTCAGCATCGGGCCTGCGACTTCACCCGTGAATGCACCCGAATCCTGATCGGAAACGTTCTGCGCACCCAGTTTGATGCCTGCACCAGAAATACTGTCGGCGACTTCAGGGATGAACACATAGCTCGGGCACACCACCACTTCCGCTTCGACAGCACCAACCCCGGCTTTTATCCCTTCGATAAGCTGTTTCACACTGTCTCTGGAACCGTTCATTTTCCAGTTCCCAGCTACCATCACCTGCCGCATCACTTACTCCACCTGATTCAAAGGTGGGCAAGGATACCTGTGGAAACCAAATAAATCAATGATATTGGCGCATTATAAGCGCCCGCCCAGGCCACGCACAGCGCTGGCCCGGGCTCAAATAAACAATGACTTAGATAAGTAGTTTTACACTCGTTCAGAGCGCGGCACGTACCGAATCAGCAATCGACTGGCTGAGTTCGTTGACCATGGTTTCATTTTCGCCTTCCACCATCACCCGCACCAGCGGCTCGGTACCCGAAGGACGCAGCAGCACACGGCCACTGCCATTGAGGGTTTTTTCAGCCTGAATCACAGCTTTTTTCACCTGATCCGAGTTGAGCGGATCGCCCTGGCCGGTGAGATTCACATTGATCATGCACTGCGGCATTTTGCGCATCCCCGCACAGGCCTGCTGCAAACTTTGCCCGGTTTCGACCAGATGCTCCAGCACCTGCAGCGCGGAAACAATGCCGTCCCCGGTCGTGGTGCGGTCGAGGCAAATAATATGACCAGAAGACTCGCCGCCCAGTACCCAGTTTTTCTGTTTCATGCATTCCAGCACATAGCGATCACCGACCGCGGCGCGTTCGAATTCCAGCCCCAGTGCTCTGATCGCCAGCTCCATGCCCATATTGGTCATCAGGGTACCGACCACGCCGCCGAGCTGGACACCCGAGCGCAGGCGCGAACAGGCGATGATATAAAGCAGCTGATCGCCATCCACAATCGCGCCGCTCGCATCGACCATGATCACCCGATCACCATCACCATCGAAAGCAATGCCCAGATCCGCCTTTTCAGACAATACCTTCTGACGCAGCACTTCAGGCGAGGTCGAGCCATGATTCAGCATTGATATTCAAACCATCCGGCTCATCACCAATCGTGATGACTTTTGCACCCAGCTCGACAAACACGCTGGGCGCGATGTGATAGGTGGCACCGTGGGCGCAATCGAGCACAATTTTAAGCCCGCTGAATCGTGTTCCCATCTGGATGCTGGCCTTGCAGGCTTCGATATAACGGCCATACGCATCCTTCACGCGCTCGGCCTTGCCCAGATCAGCCGAGTCAGAAGTCTCCATGGTCGCCTCGAACATGGCTTCGATGCGCTGTTCTATTTCATCATCCAGCTTGGTGCCCTGGGCTGAAAAAAACTTGAGACCATTGTCATAATACGGATTGTGCGAGGCGCTGATCACGATACCGGCGGAGGCGCGCAGGGTACGCGTGAGATAGGCAATCCCGGGAGTCGGCATCGGACCGAGCAGACGGACGTCCACGCCCGCCGCAGACAGCCCGGCTTCCAGCGCAGATTCGAACATATAACCCGAAATTCGCGTGTCCTTGCCGATCACCACCAGACGCTCACCCTGGCTGGCGAGTACTTTACCCACCGCCCAGCCCAGCTTGAGCACCTGATCTGCGGTCATCATGCCTTCGCCAACGCGACCGCGAATGCCATCAGTACCAAAATATTTACGCGCCATATATCTTGTTCTGTAGTTAAATTTTTCATTATTAATCATTCGTTTTCATTATTCATTGCTTCACGCAACTGCCACACACAGCTTCAAAGCATCCACCGTCTCAGCCACATCGTGCACCCGAAAAAACCGCGCCCCTCGCTGCTAGGCCAGCACCACCGCAGCAATACTGCCACTTAGGCGTTCCTCAACGGGTCGATCCAGGATAGCGCCAAGCATGCTTTTGCGCGAAATACCCACTAATACAGGAAATTCCAGATCACAGAATACCCTGATATTAGCCAGCATTTGCAGATTATGCGCGATTGTCTTACCAAAACCAAAACCCGGGTCGAGCATAATGTGCTGTCTGGCAATGCCGTGATCGATGCAGACCTGGGCGCGCTGCAGCAAAAACTCGCTGACCTCGGCGACCACATCCTGATACTGCGGATGCTGCTGCATGCTGCGCGGCTCACCCTGCATGTGCATCAGACACACCGGCACGGCCAGCTCGGCGCAGGCTTCGACCGCACCGGGTGCGCGCAGTGCAAAAACATCATTCACCAGACTGGCACCTGCCGCCACCGCAGCACGCATCACTTCGGGCTTGCTGGTATCCACCGATATCGGGATCTGGCTGTGCTGGCGAATCGCTTCGATGACCGGGATCACCCGATCCAGTTCTTCGTCCATGCTCACCGACTCGGCACCCGGCCGGGTGGACTCTCCGCCAACATCAATGATATCCGCGCCCTGCTGCTGCATCTCCATCGCGTGCTCGACAGCCTGTTGCTTCGCAATAAAGCGACCGCCATCGGAAAACGAATCCGGCGTGACATTCAAAATGCCCATAATCACCGGCCGATTCGAATGCAGCAGTTCGATTGTCCGCTCAACAATATTCAAAGGTCAACACAATCCAAGAAAAAAGGGAGCAAAGCTCCCTTCTTAAAATTATTAATTATTCGTTATTCACTATTCACTGCTTTATCAGTGCTGGTTCGCCGGACCACCAATACTGCCTTTGCCAGTCTTGGCATTGTCAGCCGGTTTGGCACCAGTATCCGCACCTGCACCGCCACTCGGACCCCCCGGTGGTTCCAGACTATCGTCCCAGTCAGCCGGTGGTGGTGGCTCACGCCGTTCCATCAAAGCATCGATCTGACTGATATCGATGGTTTCATATTTGATCAGGGTCTCGGCCATCTTGTGCAGAATATCGATATTGTCGGTCAATAATTTGTACGCGCGGTCATAATTGCGGTCGATCACATTGCGTACTTCTTCATCGATAATACGCGCAGTATCGTCACCCATATTCTTATGTTTGGTCACCGAACGACCGAGGAACACTTCGCCCTCATCTTCGGTGTATACCAGCGGACCCAGTTTTTCTGACAGGCCCCACTTGGTGACCATGTTGCGTGCGATATCGGTCGCGCGCTCAATGTCATTGGAAGCGCCCGTGGTCACGCTATCGGGACCAAAAATAATTTCTTCGGCGATACGCCCACCAAACAGGCTGGAAATCATGCTTTCCAGATGTTTCTTGGTATGACTGTAACGGTCCGCTTCCGGCAAAAACATGGTAATCCCCAGCGCACGGCCGCGCGGGATGATGCTGACCTTGTAGACCGGATCGTGATCCGGCACCAGACGGCCGATGATCGCGTGACCGGCTTCGTGGTAAGCAGTGAGTTTTTTCTCGTCTTCCGACATCACCATGGAGCGGCGTTCCGCACCCATCATGATCTTGTCTTTGGCGCGCTCGAAATGCGACATTTCGACCTGCTTGCTGTTTTCACGCGCAGCAAACAGCGCGGCCTCGTTCACCAGATTGGCAAGATCGGCCCCGGAAAAACCCGGGGTGCCACGCGCAATGATCGCCAGATTCACATCGGTAGCTTCCGGTACCTTGCGCACATGCACTTTGAGTATTTGTTCACGACCACGAACGTCTGGCAGAGGCACCACGACCTGGCGGTCGAAGCGACCGGGGCGCAACAACGCCGGGTCGAGTACATCGGGACGGTTGGTGGCGGCGATCACGATCACGCCTTCGGAGCCTTCAAAACCATCCATTTCGACCAGTAGCTGGTTCAGCGTCTGTTCACGCTCATCATGGCCACCGCCGAGGCCTGCGCCGCGGTGACGACCCACGGCATCGATCTCGTCGATGAAAATAATACAGGGTGCGTGTTTTTTCGCGGTCTCGAACATATCGCGCACGCGCGAAGCACCGACACCGACAAACATCTCGACGAAATCAGAGCCGGAAATAGTGAAGAACGGCACCTTGGCTTCACCCGCGATGGCGCGTGCCAGCAGGGTTTTACCGGTACCCGGAGAACCCACCATGAGCACCCCTTTGGGGATCATGCCGCCCAGTTTCTGAAACTTGCCGGGGTCCTTGAGAAATTCGACCAGCTCGGCGACTTCTTCCTTGGCTTCGTCAGCACCGGCCACGTCATTAAAAGTGACCTTGATCTGGTCCTCGCCGAGCATGCGCGCCTTGCTTTTACCGAAGGACATCGCACCGCGGCCACCGGCCCCGCCCTGCATCTGGCGCATGAAGAAAATCCAGATACCGATCAGCAACAGGAACGGGAACCAGGAAATAAAGATGGTCATCAACAACGACTGACCTTCAGGCGGGGTGCCCTTGATCGTCACGCCGTTCTTGAGCAGATCGCCCACCATCACGCTGTTGCTGGTTTCCGGGCTGTAGGTCTTAAAAGGGGTGCCGTTACTCATGAGTCCATGGATATCACGGCCATCGATGGTGACTTCTTTCACCTCGGACTGCTGCACCGCGTCCATAAAAGCTGAATACGCGAGCGTCTGCGAAGCAGTAGTGCCCTGTTTGCTGAAATTACTGAAAACAGACAGCAGAACAACGGCTATCACTGCCCACAGGATGAGATTCTTGGCGAGATCGTTCAAGTTAGCGCTCCGCGATTATTCGCAAATCAATATTAGAGAAGACTTCATTAACATTACTATAGTTCATCTGGGCTGGCCAGTATAACCCGTGGCCAGGGCGTAGATTTCCCGACTGCGGGTACGCGAAGCCTTCGGCTTGCGCATCACCAGCCGTGAAAAATGCTGCTTGAGAAGTTTGAGATAGGCATCAAAACCCTCACCCTGAAACAGCTTCACCAGCAGACCACCGCCAGGCTTTAACACCTGCTGGGCCAGATCCAGCGCCAGCTCGCTCAGGTAGTAGGCGCGGGGCAGATCGACCACGCCCATGCCACTTATATTGGGTGCCATATCGCAAATAACAAGGTCTGCCCGGTCTTTTCCAATCAGATCCAGTAATTCGGTCAAAACCGCCTCTTCACGAAAATCGCCTTCGATGATCTCCACGCCGGCCATCGGTTCCATCGGCAGAATATCCAGAGCAATAATGCGGCCTTTCCCCCCCAGCTGGGTCACCGCGTATTCCGACCAGCCACCCGGGGCCGCGCCCAGATCGATCACCGTCATACCGGGCTTGAGAATTTTGTCTTTTTGCTGGATTTCGATCAGCTTGTAGATCGCGCGCGAACGATAACCCTCCTGCTTCGCGCGCAGAACATATTCGTCATCGAAGTGTTCCTTGAGCCACTGTTTGCTGGATTTACTTCTTCCGGATTTACTCATGCCGATTGTCTCGTGCTACCATTCGCTGCTGTTCAGTAGTCGCTCGCAGGTGTTCACATGTCGCTCAATAAAAATCAGATTAAACACTTGCGCGGTTTGTGTCACGCATTAAATCCGGTGGTCATGCTCGGCCAGAAAGGCCTGACCCAGGAAGTGCTGGATGAACTCGAAATCGCCCTCACCCATCATGAACTGGTGAAAATAAAACTCGGTATTGATGACCGCGAACAACGCCAGAAAATTGCCGATAGTATTTGTGAAACCACCAACGCCGAATGCGTGCAGGCGATCGGCAAAACCATTTCAATATTTCGCCGCAACCCGAAAAAACCTGTGGTTGAATTACCTAAATAACTTGTCAAAAGAAAGCGCTTAAAGATTAAAAACTACAGACTGAACCACAGAGGCACAGAGTACACGGAGAAAAGCTTTATTTGTATAAAAACTATGACAGAATCCGTAAAGTAAAAATTGTTTTAAATAAAGTAACTATTGTTTTCCTCTGTGCTCTCTGTGCCTCTGTGGTTTCGCTTTTGAATATTAAATATATTTTACTTCGACGATTTCCAGTGAGCGGATGCCGCCCGGGGTGTGGACTTCTGTGATATCACCTTCTTCCTTACCAATCAGTGCGCGCGCAATTGGTGAGCTGTAGGATATTTTATTGGCCTTGATGTCGGCCTCATCTTCACCCACGATCTGATATTCCAGCTCATCACCAGTCTCTTCGTCAGAAACACTCACCGTACTACCAAATATCACCTTGCCATTGGCCTGCATGGTGGTGACATCGATAATCGTGGCATTGCTGAGTTTACCTTCGATATCCTTGATGCGGCCTTCGATAAACCCCTGCTGCTCACGCGCCGCATGGTATTCGGCATTTTCCTTAAGGTCACCGTGGGCGCGCGCTTCTGCGATCGCCTCGATAACACGTGGCCGGTCGACGGTTTTCAGCTGCTGTAACTCCTGCTGGAGTTTGTCTGCGCCTCGCGCAGTAATAGGAACTTTGTTCATGCTGCATCCTCTTTCCGGATTCTCGCGTGCAAGTCCTGCAAACGGGTGACTTCATTTTGCTGAAGATAGTCCAGCGCCCTGCAAGTTGCACGGGCACCAGCGATGGTTGTGGTATAGCTTACCTTATGCTGTAACGCTGATGCACGGATAGTATAAGAATCTGCGATCGCTTTTTTGCCTTCGGTGGTATTGATGATCAGTTTAATCTCGCCATTCTTGATCATGTCAACAATATGCGGCCGGCCTTCATAGACCTTGTTCACCAGCGCACATTCGAGACCGGCGTCATTCAAGGCCTTGCCGGTACCACGCGTCGCGATCAGCTTGAAGCCTTGGGCAATCAACAATCGCCCGAGTTCCACCGCATGCGCGCGGTCGCGGTCACGAACACTGATAAATACATTTCCCGAAGTCGGCAACACCATGCCGGCACCGAGCTGGGCTTTTGCAAAGGCCATGCCAAAGCTGCTACCTATGCCCATGACTTCACCGGTCGATTTCATTTCCGGGCCGAGCAAGGGATCAACACCGGGGAATTTTACAAACGGGAACACCGATTCTTTGACCGCATAGGTCGACGGTATGATTTCGTGCGTCAGCCCCTGTTCCGCCAGACTGGTGCCCGCCATGCAACGCGCAGCCACTTTTGCCAGCGGTACGCCGGTCGCTTTCGAAACAAAAGGCACGGTGCGTGAAGCGCGCGGATTCACTTCGAGCAGATAAATATTTTCACCCTGTATCGCAAACTGAATATTCATCAGTCCGACCACACCAATCTTCAGCGCCAGCTGACGGGTCTGCACGCGAAGTTCATCCTGCACCGCGGCCGATAATGAATAAGGCGGCAAAGAGCATGCGGAATCGCCCGAATGCACACCGGCCTGTTCGATGTGTTCCATGATGCTGCCGATCAATACATCCTTGCCATCGCAGATGGCATCGACATCCACCTCAACTGCATCATCGAGAAAACGATCGAGCAATACCGGTGCATCATTGGAAACGCTAACTGCGGTGCGCATATAATGTTTAAGATCGGTTTCATCGTAGACGATTTCCATGGCGCGTCCACCGAGCACGTAGGATGGACGCACGACCAGCGGATAACCGATTTCAGCCGCACGCATCACCGCTTCTTCAGTGGAACGCGCCAGACGGTTCGGCGGCTGTTTCAGTCCCAGCTCGTCGACCACTTTCTGAAAACGCTCGCGGTCTTCGGCGAGATCAATGCAATCGGGTGTGGTGCCAATAATCGGCGCACCCGCCGCTTCCAGCGCGCGCGCCAGTTTCAGCGGTGTCTGGCCTCCGTATTGCACGATCACGCCTTTGGGTTTTTCTTTGTCCAGCACTTCGAGCACATCTTCGAGTGTCAGGGGTTCGAAGTACAGACGATCAGACGTATCGTAATCGGTCGATACGGTTTCCGGATTGCAGTTGATCATGATGGTTTCATAACCATCTTCACGCATCGCCATCGCTGCGTGCACGCAACAATAATCAAACTCGATACCCTGACCAATACGATTTGGGCCACCACCCAGCACCACAATTTTTTCGCGCGTGGTGGGTTGCGATTCGCATTCTTCTTCATAGGTTGAATACATATAGGCGGTCGAAGTAGAAAATTCTGCGGCACAGGTATCGACACGCTTGTACACGGGCACAACACCAAGCTGATGACGGTGCTGTGTACACCTCGCCCGTTTTTGTTCCCAGCAAGGTGGCCAGGCGCGAGTCGGAAAATCCTTTGCGCTTGAGTATTCTGAGTTGATCAGCATCGATGTCTGAAAGTTGTTTACCCATGAGGCCCTGCTCGATGGTAATCAGCTCTTCGATCTGAATCAGAAACCAGGGATCGATCTTGCTGAGTTCGAACATGCGCTCGCGGGTATAACCGCGGCGGAAAGCATCGCCGACATAACGCAGACGATCCGCACCGGCGAGGCTGATTTCCTGGTTGAGCACCGCTTCGGCTTCGTCGTCCGATAAAGCATCATCGAGCACCGGCGTCAAACCATCGATATCGACTTCAAGACCGCGTAGTGCTTTTTGCAATGATTCCTGGAAGGTACGGCCAATCGCCATGACTTCGCCCACCGATTTCATCTGCGTGGTCAGTCGATTCTCGGCCTGCGGGAATTTTTCAAAGGTGAAACGCGGAATCTTGGTAACGACATAGTCGATCGTCGGTTCGAACGAAGTCGGTGTTGCGCCGCCGGTGATTTCGTTCTGCAATTCATCCAGCGTATAACCGACGGCCAGTTTCGCAGCGACCTTGGCGATGGGAAAACCGGTCGCTTTCGAAGCCAGTGCAGAAGAACGTGAAACCCGCGGATTCATTTCGATGATGGTCATGCGACCGTCATCGGGACAAACCGAAAACTGCACATTGGAACCGCCGGTATCGACACCGATTTTGCGCAGCACCGCGATCGAGGCATCGCGCATGCGCTGGTATTCTTTGTCGGTCAGAGTCTGCGCGGGCGCCACGGTGATCGAATCACCGGTGTGAATACCCATGGGGTCCAGATTTTCGATCGAGCAGATGATGATGCAGTTGTCCTTGTTATCGCGCACCACTTCCATTTCGTAT